>JABLTJ010000053.1 GCA_013166775.1 Promethearchaeati archaeon | reverse complement strand
TTGTTCCTGCCATTAGAGCAATTCTCGCAATCCATAATGAAAACATCTACCCATACTTTCTCAATTTTATTACGCTTAGTAATTATTTTGACTCTTGCCATAGTATGGATAATAATAGAGATTATCAAACCAACATCAAATACTGTGTGAAGCAGTAAATAATCTCCATCGCATTCATCGATTATTGAATAACTTATCTTTATTCCAGCATTATTGATAAAAGACATACACTATATTTTTACTTGAAATTTAAAATTATTTAGTAAAAACCTATATAAACCTTTGAGGTTTATAATACTTTGGTAGATTCATAACTGAATGGTCTAAGGGATTGAGGAAAAGAAAAAATCATATGCTACAAGTTGGCTTGATACTTATTATTTTTTCATCGATAAGTTTCATATCTATTCCATTTATTGATAGTGAGGAGTTCACAACTCAATTCACTCTTGTAGCACAAAACTAATCTAAATCCAATAAATAGGGATTATTTCTATTATATTAAAAATCATCTAGCAGAATTGGGGATTAAAGTAGATTTAGTTGTTTATGATTGCGGTGGAACTTGGCCTGGTGAATTATTAGCATTTAGGGATTTTGATTTAGTTACTTTAGGATTTTCAGAGGATGAAAGAACTATTGATCCAGATTTCACTGGTATTTACAATGAAAACGGATCACTCAACTTTTTCGGATATCACACTAGCATGGACTGGGATGTAGACCTTGGTACAGGGAAGAATGAATGGTATATGAAAGAGGGTACACAAATAATGCCTTCAAATTCAGAGGATCGAATCGAACATTATTGGTCTTGGGAAAATTATCTTATGGATAAAATATTGCCATTGTATCCGTTATTTACTCCAATGGAATATACTTTTTATTGGTCAGATTCTGAAGGATTTAGTTTTGCAGATGGAATACTTAGTTCTTGGGGAAAAATGAACTGGGCAAGTTCTCATGAAGGACAAATTAGTACTGAAGAAGTAGTAATTGCAGATTATCAATGGAACGATCTA
Source organism: Promethearchaeati archaeon (assembly GCA_013166775.1). GTDB lineage: Archaea > Asgardarchaeota > Heimdallarchaeia > Heimdallarchaeales > Heimdallarchaeaceae > UBA460. The sequence continues at coordinate 9,233 of JABLTJ010000053.1, read as the reverse complement.
AACCCAATAACAAATGGTTACTTTAATACAGAATTAATATCAAATGCTATACTGGATCCTTTAGTGTTCTTTGATTCCGATAAAAGCATGTGGCCACATCTTGCAGAAACTATTGAGTTGATTAATGATACTCATCTAAGAATAAAATGTAGAAAAGGAGTTAAATGGCAACCTGATCCAGATGACCTTTTTAACAATGAGTACTTTGACGCTCATGATGTATATTTCACGTTATTTTGTTGGAAACATGTATCAAATGATCAGCACATGTTTGATTGGATAAAGGAATTGGAAATCGTTGATTCTGAAACAATTGATATTTTTATAGATGGTAATCCTGAAACAGAAGAAAATGATCCATATGCTCCTGCTTATTCAAGATTAGGATTACATATCTTACCTGAGCACTATTTGAATCAGACACAAATATTTGATGAATTACCTGATTTTACTCATCCTTCATGGCAAAAATTTGTTAATCATTGTTTCGGAACTGGACTATTTTCATTGGAGAACTATTTAGAAGGTTCCGAAACAATTCTGACGAAATGGGATGAATGTTGGAGATTAAATACTACTCTTACAAGTGATCCTGTTTTGAATTATATTGAACGATTAGGTGATTATTCAGGCGGATTAGAAAAACTAAGAATAAAAATTATTACTCATGCAGAAGAAGCACAAGCAAAATTTGAAGGAGGGAAAATTGATATTGTTGACTTCAAATATTACCCAGAACCAAGAAGAGAATATTTTGATTATCCCGACTATTCATATCAAACGGATATAAAATACAGAATGAATTTCATGGGTATGAATATGAGAACGGTTAGACCTGTCCTCGGAGATAGAGATCCTGCCCCCGGAGATCCGACTATAACTAAAGGACTAGCTGTCAGAAAAGCTATTGCATATGCAATTAATAGACAGGAAATAAATGACTTAATGCACAGAGGTTTATATTCAGATCTCCATTATCCGATTTATTCAAAGCTTGGAATATGGTGTAATCCAGACATAATAAAGTACGAGTATGATTTAACCGAAGCAAAAAGATATATGAAAATTGCTGGTTACGATGTGAAAGATTATACCCCAACCATTGGACTTCATTTGGAGGTAATTGCTATTCTTAGCATTTCTTCATTAGTTTTTGTTTTGCTCAAAAAAAGAAAAGAAGTCGAAGGAAAACTTCGACCATAACTCTTACTTTTACCTGTGACGTCTAGTTTCAGGTTTTTATTATACTTCCACTTTTCCTAATGCTCGAACTTCTTATCAATCTCTGATTATGAAGAATAAATAAGTAAAGTTTTTCTAAAATAAATATCATAGTATTATGTAATCAGAAAATCATAAAAAATGTTTTTTTATCGAAAAATCTTATAAAGTAGTATGACTTAATTATAGTCATAATTGGTTAGGATTTTTGATACTAAAATCTAAAATGAAAACAAATTCGAGGGATGTAGAAAATTGGTCATAGATTGGATCGTGCTAGTAGCTACAACCGGAGCTGGATTAGCTGGAGGAACAGCATCGAGCATAGCGGTTTCATTGATAAGTAAAGCAGTAATAAAGAAAACCTCAGAGGAAGCGAAAGAAAAAACGAAAATCCTAATAGATGAATGCTTAGCAAAAAACAAAGCAAAACTGAGAAATAAGCTCTTAAAAAGAAATAAAGATTGCTTTGCTTGCGAAAACCTCTTACCAAAAAATGCTGCATATTGTGCTTTTTGTGGAATACCTGTAACAGGAGCAATGAAATGCAAAGAATGTGGAATTTCTTTGCCTGATTCTGCCAAGTTTTGCTATATCTGCCGAGCTGAGGCTGTAGAGAAGAAATCTTCTGAAATGGAAGTAATGCATGTTGAAGATTCAATGAAAAAGGTACAAATAAGTTAAGAGAAAGAAAAATCGAAAAAAAAGACGTAATATAGAATATTGAGGGAGAAAACTGAGACAAGAAAATTCACCAAAAATAAAAAAAATCATCATAAGTTGTTATTTGCTGATAATAATACTAGAAATAGGAGTGGCTTCTATTAAACCAATTGAAGTAGAAGCAAAAATATCTGATAATAATGATTATATATTTCTCCCTGAGGCAATGGGAGTCTATGAAAAATGGAGCTATACAGAAATGTTTTATGGAAATACACCTTTTGTAGCTGATCTTGATGGAGATGGTTCATTAGAGGTTTTAATCGGTTCAGTTGATCATAAAATTTATTGTTTGAATAATTATGGCATTAGGGAATGGTTTTTTAGGACATATGATTGTATATATTCTACTTCTCCTGCAGCAGCTGATCTTGATGGTGATGGAACTCTTGAGGTTTTAATTGGATCAGATGATAAAAGAATGTATTGTCTTAATCATTCAGGTGGTTTGAAATGGAGCTATCAGGCAGGTAGCACTATTCGTACTTCTCCAGCAGTAGCTGATTTAGATGGTGATGATAGTTTAGAAGTGTTGTTTGGATCCTGGGATTACAAGCTTTACTGTTTAAATAACTCTGGCGGTATGGAATGGAGTTTCATAGCGGGTGATAGAATAGATTCATCTCCTTGTATTGCTGATTTGGATGCAGACGGTACCTTAGAAGTGTTGTTTGGATCATCTGATAATAAACTATATTGTTTGAATCACTTAGGGGTAATAGAGTGGAGTTATACAACAGGTGATAGCATTGTTTCTACACCTGCAGTAGCTGATTTAGATGACGATGGTACTTTAGAAGTTTTAATAGGATCATATGATAATGTTTTCTATTGCATTAGCCATACTGGAGGTTTAGAGTGGAGTTATACAACATCTCTCGAAATCAAATCTTCACCTGTAATCGCAGATCTGGATGCTGATGGTACTTTAGAAGTAGTAGTTGGATCTTTAGATTACAATCTTTACTGCTTTGATCACACTGGCAGTGTAGAATGGAGCTACACAACAGGTTATTTTGTTTATTCTTCACCTAGTATTGCTGATATAGATGGTGATGGCACATTAGAAGTACTGATAGGCTCTGATGATTACAAGCTATACTGTCTTAATCACACAGGTGGAGAAGAATGGAATTTTACATCAACTATGGTTTTTCGTTCTACTCAAGCTTTAGTTGATTTAGATAGTGATGGTATTTTAGAAATGATAGGAATGCAAAATCAAACACTATATTGCTATGGTTTTACGGGTGTAGTTTCTTCTGGTCCAGAGCAATGGCATTGTTTTGGAGGTTCTATTTTTCATACGGGACAATTAGATAGTGATTGTGATTATTTGGATGATTTAACTGAGGAATTTTATGGTACAAATAGTACCGATGCTGACTCTGATGATGATTTAATACTCGATGGACAAGAAGTACAAGTAGGACTCAATCCTCTATTCAATGATTCAATTGAAGATTTGGATTTAGATGGACTATCCAATTATGATGAGTTAATGATTCACCATACATATTTCTATAAAAGTGATAGTGATGATGATTTGATGCCTGATGCTTGGGAAGTAACTAACTCTCTTAATCCAAGATTGAATGATTCAGCAAGTGATCCTGACTTTGACAATCTCACTAACTATAATGAATATCTTGAAAATACAGATCCTAATGATTTTGATACTGATAATGATCTTATGCCCGATGGTTGGGAAGTTGTTAATAATCTAAATCCTCTTGTTAATGATGCTTCAGGTGATCCTGATCTAGATACCTTAACTAATTACGATGAATACCTTAATGGAACGAATCCTTGGCTTGCAGACAGCGATAGCGATGGAATAAATGATGATGAAGAAATCCAAGAAGGGCTTGATGGATATATAACTGATCCAACTAATCCTGACACAGATGGAGATGGTTTTACTGATTTAGAGGAAATTAATAAAGGACGTGATCCTACTGATCCTCTCAATCATCCATTTCAAATATCTGATTTAATTATAGCAGAAAATATTATTGCTTATGTTTCAGCGATAGTTATTTCCATTACTATTAGTGGGATAATTATTGGAGCTCAGATTGTTCAATCCGGTGGTGGTCTCAGACCGAGAATTCGAAGGTCTAAAATTTCTGAACCTTCAACTCCCGAGGAGTCTTTAAGTCAACCACCTCCTTCTAATGAATCTATTCCTCCTCCAGATAGTGAAATTCCTTCAGAAAGACAATTACCTCCAGAACTAACTCCAGATAAACCTACAACAGAGCAACCAATTCCAGACGAGACACCTGACAAATCACCAGATATTAAGGATGAAGTTGAAAAGGAGACTGAAGGTAAAATCAAAGATTTAGTTAAGGATCTCTTGGATGAAATGAAAAAAGATGCTTGTTGTCCAAAATGCGAAACAATCTCTATTGGTCCTTATTGCTATATCTGTGGTACTGTCATTAAAAAAGACGCTGATGATTTTAAGGAAGTTGAATCGCAAAAAGAGAATTAAAGTATAATTTAGGTTAAAAGTAAAAAAAAGTATAATAAAATCAATCTAATATGGAGTAAATATAAAAATGGTAATAAATTGGGTAACAATAGGAATCATGGCAGGTATTGGTTTAGCTGGAGGTATTCTCTCAGGTATTCTCGCTTCGCTTTTAGGAAGGTTTTCTTTGAACCGAAGATATAAAACCCAATGGGCTGAGCTTGAAGGTAAAATCGAGGAAAAATGCATAGATCAGTTTGAAAAGATGAAAGGTACAGTCTTTGCTGACAAACGAAAGTGTTTCGAATGTGAGAAACTAATCCAAGACAAGGCTATGTTTTGTGCAAACTGTGGTGTCCCTGTTAGGGGAGCAAAAATGTGTGATAGTTGCAAAATACCTTTGCCTGATAATGCCAAGTTTTGCTATGATTGTGGTGGAGATGCCATTGATTTTAAGGATACAGGAAAGAAATCAGTAACTGAATATGTGCTTGAACCAGATCCAGAACTGGAACTTGAGTCTGAGACTATTGAAAAAGAACCCATTAAGGAATCTGAGTAAACAACCTGCAAATAATGACCCATTGGTTAAAAGCTCAGAAATCTGTGGTAGAGCTTGATTTCCAAAAAGCAAAAACACTTCTTGAGAGTACTTGGAAGATAGTTGACGAATAAGGCATGTATAGACTTGCGGAGAAGTTGACCCACAACAAAAAAAATTAATGGGTCAATTATCCCAGTAGGATGATTTCATCCGGAAATATTACGAGTTCATTAAGGAATGAAAAAATAGAAAAAGAAATGAGTCGAAGATGAACTTCGACAATTATTAATCCTTTATCAGTTGAAGTGTACTTTTAGATTCTAGAGTCTCAAATAATGAATTGGGTAAACCAACAAGTAGAGAGTCTCTATCTAATTTACCCCAAGTTATTGGTCCTGATTCAGCCAAAACTACATTTGCCTTTTGAGTAACTAATGGGATGGCAGAAGCTGTATAACAATAAGACATGCCAGTACTGTATTTTCTAAGTATTGGATCCATCATTCGAGAGAACCAGTATTGCTTCAATAATGCTGTGAGAATCCAGGTCATGAGTTTATTGTTAAATGCGAATCTTGAAGCAAACAACCATTGGAAGAACCTAATGCTACGTAACTTACGCCTGCGTTTTCTTTTCTCTCGTTTTGAAGAAAACTCTACTCCAGTAAACAATGAGAGTGCATTGAAGTTTATTTGGTCAAAATATTCCCTGGTAAAATTATCTAATCCAATGGTCTCTATCAGTTTTTCAAAATTTTCACGATCACTGACTAATGTAACAACATCTGGTTCAGTTACTTTGTCTATAGTATTAAAAATATGAACTCCTTGATTTAGATCATCAAAAAGAAGATCTATGTTCTTCTCTAAACCTGTCTCTGGTTTCTTTAAACCAAGACTTACAGGACACCATTTACATGCTTTTAATGATTCCAATGTCACAACTAATCCATTTGGGTGGTCTTCTTCATGCAGTAATCTTGCCGCATCACAAAAGGAAAGTGCTTTTGGATTCTTTATGGTATTGAAATCTTTAGGCATATCTCTTTCTTTGAGATATTTAATTCCAATTGGTAGTCTCTCTAAATTTATTTCAATATTTTTTTCAGTCATATAACTTCTCCTTTTTGTCTTGTTACAATACTTTGTTACGAAACCTTATAAGTCTTTTGTAACAATACGAAACTCTTTTAAGTATCGATTTAAAAGTAATATATGTGAGGTAAAAAAATGTCAGAAGAAAAGAACAAAGGTGGACGACCAAGAAAATATAAAACAAACGCTGATAGACAAAGAGCTTATTACGAACGTAAGAAAAAAAGAATGAAAGAGTTAGAAGAAAGACTGGCAAAAATTGAATCAAAGCCAAAAACTGAATCAGATCAAAAAAAAATTACTAGAAAAATAAGAGATGTAAAGAAAACAAGTTTTCCTTGGAAAAAAATTACTCCAGGTGAGATAGCATTAATTGGAGAAAAAGAACTGAAACGATTAATTATTTCTTTTAGTGAAAAAATAACTCAGAATTCTTCTTTAATGGAGTCTATTCTTAATCTTGTTATAACTACTTTTGATATAGATTCCTCAGGATCAATAGATGAAATCACAGATGAAGATTTTGAACAACTTAACAATGAGATAGATACAATCATTCATCTTTCACAAGAGAGTAATCAACAACAAACTTTCTTATATCTTTTAGAAGCTGAACTCGCAAGCAGAGAACGAACTATAGAGAGAGAATTCAAATTAGATGTTCTTGAATCAGAAACTGAGGAATTTCTTAAAGAAAAGAAAATGATAGAAAAGAAAGATGAAATAAAAATTAAACGTAGCTAAAGGTTCCTTTCGATAGTTTTTTTCAACAATATTTAAAATTATCAATCAAAATTGTTCATTAATAATTATAAATGAGTTAAACGAATTCTTGGGGAAACATCTTTGTTAGATGGGAAGAATAAAGAGCTACAAGAAATAATCAAATTAGGAAATGAAGGTAAAATTAAGGAAGCTCTTGAAAAACTAGAGGAGTTTGAAAAGAAAGAACAACAAAACGTATTACTAATTAGAGCAAAAATAATCAAGGCACTTTTTACAGCTAGTATGGGATTTTGGGAAAAGGGTTTAGTAATTATAAAAACGATTACTTCTGAAAGTGAAGTATTAAATGATAAATTACTGTTAATAGATACTCACATAATAGAGGCTAGATGTTTATTACTTGGTCAACAGTACAAGAAATCTATTACTCAAGTTGAAGAAACTGAAAATAAATTTGAAGAAATTCTAAATCAAGATGAATACGATTTTCGAATTCGTAAATCATGGTTATTCTTCATTAAAGGTGCTTGTTTAAGTTGGATGGGTAAAGCTAAACTTGCTTTAGAAACTGCAAAATCTGGTTACTCATTAATTCAATCATTTAATGACATACAAATGCAATTGTATTATTATCGATTGTTTGGTCTTTGTGAGTTTCAATCTGATGCTTTTGAGGATGCTATTGATCATTACCAAGCTGGTTTTCAACTAGCAAAAGATACAAAAAGTGAAATTTGGAAAGCAAGTTTTGCTTCGAATTTAGCTCAAAGCTATAGAGGAATTGGTAGATTTACTCTTGCAATGAAATATACTGATATATCGATAGAATATTTCAAGAAATTAGGAATACCGCATGATTGGATGGTTTATTTCAAAGCTATGATATATAGACAAAGTGGAGAACCAGAGAAAGCAATAGCAATTTTCAAAAAAATTTTACCCAAATTAGAACACGAAACAACACATAAAGAAAAAGCTCTTGTTCTCCTCGGAAAAGCAATCATTGAATGGGTAGAAGGAGACATTGATACTGCTGTTGAGCAAATGACTGAAGCAGTTAATCTTTCAAAGCAAATGGATGATGCTTATGGCGTAAATATATTCTCACTTTTCTTAGTAAATGCACTTTTTGATAAAGGAGAATTTGACAAAGTAATAGAAACATCTCACTCTGTTCTTGAAATGTTCAAGTATAACAAAAATGTAGTAAGTGAGCCTTTCTTTCTAATCGAAATGGGAAAAGCATATCATATGAAGGGAAATTATAATCTAGCTTTGGAATATGTAAACAAATCCTTGGAATTATTTAGAAGATTTAATGCTGAGCTTAACATTGCCCGATCATTGTTTAGATTAATACAAATCTCAATAGACAAAAACGATGAACCATTATACATCAAATATCAAAAAGAACTTGAAGCATTTGTTAAACTTCATCCTACTAATCATTTTGAGCTAATGAATCAAACAGCCCATGCATTAGTTTTAAAAAATAGTACCCGTCCAAGAGACTGGATGAAAGCAGTTGACATTTTAATTAAAGTTGTTGAAGAAGAATTTACAAGATTTGGTTTTCATATTATTGCTCTCATCAATTTATGTGAGTTATTAATGAATGAATTCAGCATGTCAGGAGATATTCAAGTATTAGAAGAATTAGAACACTATCTAGGAGAGTTAACTGATTTAGCCAAGAAACAAAATGTATATCATCTTAGACTTGAAGCTAATAATTTGCAAATACTGACACATTGGTTAAAAGCTCAGAAATCCATGGTCGATCTTGATTTTGAGAAAGCAAAAATTCTTCTAGTTGAAACACAAAAAATAGCAGATGAAAAAGGGTTGTATAGATTAGCAGAAAAATTAACAATGAGAACCGAAAAGCAACTTAAACAACTTTCTGAATGGGATGATTTCATCCGGAAATACTATGAGTTTATTAAAAAATGAAACAGAAAAATAAAAATGAGAGGTTCCAAAAGATGGAACCGATGTTTATTTTAGTATCCTAGAAAGTGCCAGTAAGCGAAAGCAAAAATGAATGCGGTACTTAAAACAATCAGGATAAGATAGTGAATTCTTTCCCACAGTTTTCCATATGGTTTTCTATCTGTGTTTCCTATTCCTATCCAAGATAAGACACTGAGAATTATCATTCCAGCAATTAGAACAATAACGATTATCGGTAAAGTAATTAAACCTCCCAAATCGGAAATTGTTTCGGTTTCAAGTAAGATTTTTGAACGCGACATCGGAACGAAAATTCCTATTATGATTGCATTCAGTATTAAGACTCCAGCAACTAAACCCTTCGAAATGTTTTGTAGTATTGGTTTTTTCTCTTTCTTCTTCTTCCTGGAATCTATAATTGCTTCAGTTCCCCACCAAAGCAAAGAAAGGAAATATGCAGAGCTTGCAGTTATTATTACAGCATATACTCCT
>JABLTJ010000099.1 GCA_013166775.1 Promethearchaeati archaeon | reverse complement strand
CTCATGTTCCCCGAAGATATGAGAATACTGGGGATGAGGATATGATGAATTTGGGTTCCATTATTAAGAATTTGTTAGGTTTAGTTCCTGATACTAAGAAACACAGATTTCATGATCGTCTTCCTACAGCTTTATTGGATATGTATGAAGCAATTGGTGGTATTGATTTAGCTGTTTTAGATGGTACTCGTGTCTATCTTGGTCGAGAAAAAGAGAGAACGATTGCTACGCCAGAAGTACTTTTAGTAGGAACAGATGCTTTTGCTGTAGAATCAGTTGGAGCTCATATGGTGGGTTTTAACCCAACAGAAATGCCTGTTCTACAAGAAGCAAAGAAACGTGGTCTGGGTGTTATTGATATTAACAAGATAAGAATTATTGGGGATATTGAATCACCTAGAAATATGGTTCTACAAGCATTTGATGGGCTCTAAAGATAATGCAAAAAATATGAAAAGAAGGTTTGAAAACCAATGACAGCTAATCGACAAAAACTCTTTGATTATTGGAAAGAAATTCCTTCTTTCATCTTTAAAGAGATTCCTAAGGAGAAATACTTTTCTCATCCTGTTCGAAGAGAGATTATTAGATTATTTAAAGAGGGACTAAAAGAGGGTTCCCCTGATGGGAAATTCATTGTTCGTCATGCTTTAAATGTTAGAGAGATAAGTAACAAATTGGTAAAATCAAATGGGAAATCTTTAGGAAAAACTGCATTATATTTCCATCTTGACATATTAACAGAATTAGGATTGATAAAAGAAATAGCAATATTGCATGAAGGATCTTATGGACGAAACTTAACAAAATATTATGGAAGAGTTGCTAGGAATTTGATTCTGTCAAATGTTGATGAAGAACATGGAAATATTAAGCAGCAATTTGAGGAATTCCGAAAGTTTGCAACCCTTATAGGGCTTGAATTACCAAATGATTTCTCTGAGAGAACAGAGAAATTCAATAATCTGAAACAGAATTATTACCAAATCCTTGGTAAATGGTTAGTAGATCACGAAGAAATTATAGTAAATGAGAAACTTGATTTAAACCTTTTATTTGATTTTTTAAAAAATGTGAATACTATTCATCCCAATTATATTGTTTTATTTGAGGATCTCTTCAAAAATCTTCGAGATAATATCAAAGATCTTTAACTTTCTAATCTACTACTAGATAGGATTCTTTTAAAACGGAAAACAAAGAGAATTTACTCCGGGTAATTTAACGTGGATTTTATATTCATTAACTTTAACTCAGTTAAACGAGAATTAATTTTTCTTTTTTTCCTTCATTCGCTCATAATAATGATGAAATGGTTCTTTGGTAATTCTCAAAGTTCTATACCATTTCCAATTAATATGTATGAATTTATCTTTTTCAAGATAATTGGAATTCATTATTCGTTTCGTTAGCTCATCTTCTTTCCAAAAAGCCCCAAGATTTATTATTCCCTTTATATAATCATGAATTATATTCTCGCTATCTACTGATAACTTGTAAAACTCCTCAGTAACTTCTTTCTTAGGTTTCAATCTGATTTTTTCTTTTATGTCATCCCAGCGATGACTAAATCCTGTTTTTTTATTTATGAAGCCATTAAAACCTGTTAATAGCTCTAAAGTAAAGCGTGTGATAATAGGATCCTTATCATGCAGAAATTCTCTAATTAACCTTAATCCATCCATTGGTTGTGTAACAAATATTGAAAACAACGAATCAAAGCTTTCTTGTCGAATAATGTAGTAATCATCCTTCAAATTTGATCTTATGATTTTTAAGAAGAGATCAAAATTTTGGACTTTTCCAAAGAGATAGTATCGTAAAGCAATTAAAGTAATCCATCTTTGCTCAAGTATGTCTGAAGATTGTAGCTCCACTATTTTGCTGAAGAACTCATCTTCTAGTTCTCTGTCTAAATATTTCAAATACATGCATGCTTGTGTTCGTTCTTTAGCTTCTTTTTCTTGGGTTCCTAAGTTATTTCTATCTAGTACTGGTTCTTTTTCAAAAGTTATTTTTTGGATAATACTGTCGAATGAAAGTTCTTCTTTTTTCTTTGGTCGTTTCAAGTTGAATTGATCAAATCTCATTGTATGAGGAGGTTTTGGCAAGTAAAAGGCGAACTCGGGATGGAAACCATTTTGAGCAATAAATTTCCATTCATTCATAAATCTCTGGAGTAATTCTACCGGTCGAGGTTCGCTTATCTTTTGATTATATTCAGTTAATGCTTTATGGATAAGCTTGAAATTATTTTTCGGATACATCCAAACAATGTAGAAAGGATTGCTCATTCTTGTATAGAAACTGAAGTAGCGATGCAAGGCATTTTCACAAATTGGATAGGGATCATCGATATCTACAAAGAATCCTGAATTGTAGATAATTCCGTGGTTCAAACAGAAAACATCAACTGAGGTCATAACAAAACAACTTGCAAATGTTGTAAATATAGAAAAATACCCTCTCTCAGATTTAGATTTTTCGAGGGTAAAAAAGAAAGAGAGAAGAGATTACTAATCCGTAATCGGAGCTCCACAATACGGACAGGTAACCATGCTTTCAGGTGGTAATTTTACATTACAGAATGGGCATTTGTTTTTCTTTCGACCATGACGAGGTAATGCTATTCCTTTGGTTAATGCATCTTTTACTTTTCCGGCATGTGTTCTTGCTGCGTTGATAAATACTGTAAAGATAATTATACCAAAAATGATTGCAAAACCAACAATAGATCCTAACATTATCCAAACCCATCTCAATGAGGACCAAATGCTTTCGATAAACTCTTCATATGAAATATCATTTGATGTCTCTTGTTCTGTTATTGTTATTTCTACAAAACCATAATCATTATCATTCATCCATAC
>JABLTJ010000098.1 GCA_013166775.1 Promethearchaeati archaeon | reverse complement strand
AATCGTTCTTGAAGTATTCGAGCAACTTCGAGATTCTTGAGGTCAACAAGAGCGTAAATACTAAACAATCGCCCATAAATATCAGTGGATTGACTTCCAAACACACCGCCAAACTGAGAAATTTCAAGGAGTTTTTTTGCATTACCTTCTTCAAAAAGCTCTTTCGCATACAAATACGATCGTTTAACTTGATAATAGATAAACAAGAAAGGTAAACCTGAAAGAAAGAATAATACACTAATTATCACAGTGAGAGATAAATAAGTTCGTTTCTGCCTTCTCCATCTTTCTTCTAAAAGAGAATAAGAAGGATCAGAATATTTCTTCACCAATCTTCTTTGTTTTCTAGTAACTGCTTTCATAAAGTATCTACTCAACCCAATTTGTGAAAACCTAGAATGATAATATTCATGCTTATTTAAATAGATAGCTCGAATCTTTGAAGCTCAAAGTAATGAGCAGAAAACTAATTGCATCTAATGCAAGACCGTCTTCTGCCACAAGTGTCTTGGCAGCAAGCGTCACAGCAGCAATTACAGCAACATTGTGCGGTTTCTTGTTGTGCAGATTCACGCTTAAGGATAATCTTGTAAAATGCGATCTTAAGGCCCACAGGTAACAAACAAAAACCTCTTCTGTTTCGCAACAATTTCTTCAGTAATCTTGGTGTTTTCTTCATTGAAATCACAAACTAAACGACACTCAACTTGGTTCACTAGTTCGTTAGAGGGAAATAAATCTTTTTGTAATGAACTTTGTGCGCGAAAAGTAACAACTTGTGACTAAGAGTAGCTAAGAGTGACCTCGTAATGTGAACTTACTTCTTAAAGGAAAACAGACTACTCATAGTAGAGATGATATGAATTGTCAAAAACATTCAATTTACAAACAGCAAAAGAACGATTAGCCGGACTAGACGCCTACCTTGAAGAAGCGATCACTAAAAGACGAGTTCCGGGATTAGGAATTTCTATCGTTGTAGATAACGAGATCATTTATTCCAAGGGATTTGGTTTTCGCGATCTGAAGAAGCAGGAAAAGGTAACAAAGGATACAATTTTCCCAATAGGATCTACTACAAAATCATTTACCTCAACAGCTATAGCAATGCTAGTAGAAGATGGATTACTGGAGTGGGATAAACCAATAAAGAATTACTGTCCAGAGCTCAAATTCAAGGACCCATATATAAACGAGAACGTGACCATTCGAGACATTCTCGGACATAGAACAGGAATGCCAGGACATGACTTCGTATGGTTCGGATTCGAACAAAACCTCACTTACATGGATAAAATACAATACTTGGATACAACAAAACCATTCAGAACTACTTTTCAATATTGCAATCTCATGTATTGCTCAACAGCGGAAATTATAGAAAAGCTGACAGGAAAGAGTTATTACGAGTTTGTCACGGAACGAATTTTGAAACCATTGGGGATGAAGAAGACATTCTTCTCAAGAGAAAAGGTCAAGAAAGAAGTAAATTACGCCACTTTATACAAAGAGGAAGAAGGCAAGATCGTTGAATCACCGGATATTGAACTTGCCATTGGGAAAGGATCAGGGAATATTAATTCAACAGCTGAGGATATGGCGAAATTCTTACGGTTCCACTTGAACAAAGGAAAAGTGAATGGGAAAGAACTCGTTTCCGAAGCGAATTTAGTGAAAACACACCAACCAGCAACTATAGCGGGTCCTCGTTCTATGCTGGATGATGTCTATCCCCAAGAGAAGTTAGTTCATTATCAGAGCTATGCTCACGGATGGATTTGTGAATTTTATAGAGGATACAGAACGAATTATCATGCTGGGAGTTATCCAGGGTGTTGTCACGTCGCTTGTTTCTTACCAGACTTGAATATCGGAATTGATATCCTAACAAATACTCTCGAGAGTTTTCTAGGACATATCCTACAATATCACATAATAGACAGATTACTTGGATTAGAGCAAATAGATTACCTAGCAATCGATGAAACAATAATGAACATAATGAAAGAACAAGGGAAGAAAGGAGAAGAAGCAAAAGAGAAAGAAAGAATAAAGAACACAAAACATTCGCGTCCCTTGAAAGATTATGTGGGGAAATATCAACACCCAGCATATTCCACGTTTGAGTTCAAACTCAAAGAGGGAAAACTGTTTATGGATTTTGGTATCCACACAAATGAAGTAACGCATTTCCACTATGATACTTTTGAAATAAAACTAGATATTTTTGGAGCATCGATAATGATTACTTTTGAAACCAATCAAAAAGGCATAGTACATGGATTGAAAATACAAACCGAACCTGCGTTAGAGCCAGCATTCTTCAAGAAGGTTTGATTCACCCATCACTTAAGAATCAATAACAGCATAAGTTATTGATTTTTTTCCATTATTTTTTTTAGAATTTCCCCTTCTTCTTTCATATGCTTAATTAACTCCTCTTTTTGTTTACGAGCAAATCTAGTTAATAATCTACCGAAACGAAAATCAAGGGTTGCAGTGAAAAGTGTACCAGATCCTTTCGGTTCAAAAATTAATTTTCCCGTAGTGGAAATGAGATTCCCGGGGAAAAGCATTTTGTATCGTAATAATCTATTCGGAATCATTTCTATCGTTCGAAATTTCATTTTGTGAATTTCGCCATGCAAGTACTCCTCTGAGTAAAGAACAGAACCAACCTCAAAGTGATTACCTTTTACCCATTCAGCTTTGATATGATCAGGGTGCCAATCACAATAGTTTTCAGCAAGCTCTAGAAACCATTGAAAGATTTTCTCCGGTTTTGCTTGTATATCTGTACATCTATACTTAATTCTGATTTCTTATAATTAACTTCTCAAAAGACTTGTTTAATTTGTACGAATATCTTTTTTAAATATAAAAAGAAAAAAGAGTTAGTGAAATACCATGAGTGAAGAAGAACAAAAATACAAAAGCGAGTTTACAAAATTAAGATTCTACTCCATTGGAGGATTGTGGGGCTACGCAATCATACGATTAATAGACTCCAATAAGGAAGTAAAAGTACGATTAGCGAAATGCAAGAAACAAGAGGGTTTCCCCCAAACGAAGAAATATGAATGGACAGATGTTCCAGCAGAACACGTCAAAGATTTAAGTCAGGTGCAAAGAATCAATTTCAAGCCAACAGACAATTTTGACAACATTGCCAAGGAAATAGTCATGGAACTAGAAGAAATCAAGAAACTACAAGAAAAGGAAGAAGAGGTCAAAGAAGAGAAATCTGAGGAATCATCTGACTAAAACACTAATCATCTATTCAGTAAAAAAATAAAGAAGAATACACTAAAAAAAGTTAGTGTATCAATTCTTAAAATCATAACGTCATTTTACTAGTTGTGTTTCCTCTTTTTATTAAATTTAACAATTACTGCAATTGTGATGGCAATTAATGCAAGATCGCCAATGCCCATAGCGGTTGAAAACCAACCAGGACTTGTTTCTACAGGAGTAGGATGATCTAAAGGATCTAGAGGATCAGTACTATTACCAACTTCGTCACCATCGGAATAACCATCCCCGTCAGTGTCATTGTTATCATAATCTGTACCATAGGTGTCAACTTCTTCAACATTTGTTAAACCGTCGTCATCAGTATCAAGATCTGCATCTGCAACCAAAGGATCAGTGAAAT
>JABLTJ010000035.1 GCA_013166775.1 Promethearchaeati archaeon | reverse complement strand
GTTAAAAGATGGTGAATATAGTGATGGTACCAACCAACAAGTTACAGCAAAGGATGCAGTGTTTACCTACTTAGCTTGGGGTAATGCAAATATCAGTGAAGACCCCTCATTAGCTGAATGGATATCAGACATCTATGTTGATCCTGCAGATGATTTAGCTTTCCATGTCTTTATCGATGGTAATCCTGACACTCCAGAAATCGAACCTTACATAGATTTCTTTGCAGGGATGGATTTTAATGCACTCCCTGAGTTCTACCTTAATTCTACTAATCCTAGTTTGACTTACAGTATTGGTGGAGTTAAGACTTGGGGGCTTTATGATGAAATTGTCAACACTAATCAATGGCAGACTTTCAGTAAATCATGTTTTGGTAATGGTAAATATATGTTGGATTATTATGAAGACAATGTGATTACAGTTCATACCAGAAGTCCTTTTTGGTTTGGTGTTGGAGCTATCGATGGTGTAGGTGGAAAAACTCCATATGTTGAGACTGTTAATACCCGTGTTATTACATATGATTCCGCTTCATTAGCAGAATTCAAAGCTGGAAAGCTAGATATATTAGGTGTTACAGTCTTCCCAGAAGAGAGAAAGCTAATGCAAGAAGATTCTAGATTTGAAGTACAATCAGAAGTTATAGATTACTTCCTTTACATTGCATTTAATTTGCAAAGAAGTTTTATTGGAGGTGAGGATAACAATATTTTCTTAACCGAGCCTGGTAAAGAAAATTATACAAAAGCTTGTGCTGTTCGAAAAGCTATTTGTTATGCGATTGACAGAGAAGAAATGAATAATGAATTACATGATGGTGAGCATATTATAGTTCACAATCCTATACCTCCTTATACTGCTTTCTACTATTATGATGATATCATCAAATATGACTATAATTTGGATAAAGCAAGGGAATGGTTAGCCGCAGCTGGATATATAAAGGCTGAAACAACTAATTCTACTATTTTAAGTTGTATTCTAGTAATTGTTATCTTTCAAATATTTATTTCATTTAAACGAAGAAAATTCAGATAGATTAAACATACTGTTTTTTTTATTCCAATCGATTTTAAGAGATAAATATAATAAGGAAATACTTCTATGTAAATAATGTACAAATAGGTGCAACTCTTATGAGTGAAGAAAAAGAATTGGAAGACCTTGAAGAAGAATATGAAGATCTTGATGATCTTGAGACTATTTCTTTTGATATTGAAGAGTACAGTGATCTCGCAGGATTAGAAGAAATCCCAGAAGAAGAAGTAGTAGGTTTTTCTGATAAAGATGTTATAATCACTTATGGGGATAAGCTTGAAGATGAGATAGCAAAGTTGGAAGAAAGATTTGAAGCTAAAAAGAAGGAACTCGAAGATGCTGATCCTGAAATTGCTATTAGGCAAATTGCAGAAATACTCGATGCTAGTAGAATTCTTGAAGCTAGAGAATTAACTGCAAAAATTGCATATTATATTGCTTCACTTTTTAGTTCCCAAGCAGATTACAAGGAAGCTACTGAGTATTTTCTTATGGCTGTAAGTGAGGCTAGGAAATCAGAAAATAAAGAGTTACATTTAGAGTATCTAACACCTTTTGGAATAAACTTGATGAATTTTGATTTCAAGGATGCTTCAGTGGTTTTTGGACAAGCTATTAAATTAGCAGAAGAGATTGGTACTCAGGAAGCTTATGCAAAAAATACTGTTTATTTTGCAGATTGTCTTTCACTTGGCGATATAAAACAAGCTATCAACCTCTATAATGAAGGTAAAGACTATTTCAAATCAATCAACGATTGGCACTGGGTAGGGAATATCGATTTCAGAATAGGTAATCTTTATCTGAAAACTAGAAATTATATTCAAGCACACGAATTCTTGGAAAACGCTAGAGTAGTACTTAGTGATTATCCTGAAATATTAGAAGGTTTAGAGTTACCAAAGTATCTAAACATTGCTAGACAACTTCTATATTCAGGTCATTCTTTGAAATCACGTCTGGACCTTCCTCCACTTGAACCTGTTATTGATTCAGATAATGTAAGAAAAATCTATCAACTTCTTTCAGAAAGAAGCTCTTTTGATATAATTAAAGGATTGAAGAACATTAAATTTATACAAGAACCCATTGAGGGAGAATATTCTGATACAATCAAGGGTTTATTTACTGCTTCTAATATCGCTAAATTATCTGATGATGAGATAAATAACGAAACATCAATGTATGAGGAAATTGGAGATCTATTTGTAAAGAATAATAGCAATGCAAATGCATTTTACAATTATCTTGGAGCACAAATTCTTGCTATACAACTCAAAGATGGGAAAAGAATAGAGAAAATAAACAAGAAAATTACTAAAATTATTGAACAGCTTGTGGGAGATCGTACCAATCAAATTTCTGATTATATATTATATATAAATTATCAGATAGCTTTAGGAATGTCAACTAAAAATCTTAAACAAGCAAAACAATATGCTGAAGAAACGATCGATTTAGCCAAGAAAAAAGATAATCCTTTGTATGAAGCTTTGTCAAAAGAAATCTTAGCAATTGTTGAACGTGAGAAGAATACAGAAAAAGCAATTGTTCATTATGAATCTGCTATCTCTATCTATGAGAGTCTTGAAGATTCAGTAGATCTTCTAAGAGTACTAGAGAACTTTGGTAATTTTATTTTACCTTTACTCAATGATAGAGGAAGAGAAGTACTGAACGGAGCTCTAGAAATAGCAACTCTGTTAGAAAAGAATGTTATCAGAGATAGAATTAAGGAGAAATTGTAAATCTTTCTCTCTCATTCTTTATTGAGAAATTCATAAAGACGTTTTGGATAATTTGTATGAATCCCATCTATCTTTTTATCAACTAAAAATTCGAAATCACTTCTTTCATCAGCACTAAATGCGGTTACAATAACATCCAAATCTTCAATCCTTTTCCACTCATCAGGTTTCCAATTTTTCCATCTTATTTGCACAATTTCAATTTCATTTTTTACTACTTCTTCGATAGTTTCTTTAGGAGTTCTTTTTTTCTGCATAAGACCGATTTTGTGTTTTGATGAAATTTCCTTGCACGTTTTGTATGTCTCAATATCCCTTACAGAAATATATCCTAATCCTAGAGATTTATTCATAACTTCAAGTGTTTGAATAACAGATTCAAGAAGTTTAACTTTATTGCTTTTTAATTCCAAAATGAGTGAAGTATCTTGAGGGAGGTTTTCTAAAACTTCCATTAGAATTGGAATTCTAAGACCTTCAAATTTTGGATCAAACCAAGATCCTATCTCTTTCTGCTTTAGTTCGAAAAGAGAAAAATCATCAATTTTCTTCCCACTTCGTTCTTGAAAAATTCTATCTACTATTGTGTCATGAAATGCTACTACTTGTTCATCAGCTGTTAATTGAAGATCCATTTCAATAATGTCAGCTTGAGATTTTACTGCATCCCAGAAAGCAGCGAGAGTGTTTTCTGGAAATTCTCCGGATGAACCTCTGTGTGCAATAATCCATGGTTTAGCTTTATTCATGTAATCACTCTAATTGAATATATATTTAGTAAAGCCCACCTGGAATGCTTACTTTTGGATGTATTTGAATCAATGGTTTCAAATCAAATACTGGTTCCCCTAAATTGGCTAGAAAAACTTCCTTCATAATTGGTAATTTTCTTCTATATGACATGAAATTTCTAATCTCTTTAAAATATGTTGCATTAACTTGCTCGATATTACCAGAAGGGCGTTTTAAACTTATTGAGAAATCTCTTAATCCATTTTTATCTAACTTGAATGAACATCCAGAAATTGGATATTTAAATTCATATCCAGAACCATGAGGAGTTATATTAATGCCTTGAAGTTCTCGTTCATATCCTAACTCTTTGATGTTATTATAATATGCCCAATTCCTTAAGAACTCCTTATTTAGGTTTGAATTGGTTTTCAAAATCATTGTACCTTCATCAGCATTGAATGCAACTGGAACTATATCCTCCTTTAAATGAACTCCAAGTTTGAGATATTTGCCATTCTCTACTAAACCCTGATGAGTCAAATCCATTAGAAGTTGAAATGATTCTGGTTCGAAGAAATCTTTCATCACATTGTTTCTTCCTTTAATGTTCATGTTTTCGAACATTTCATATTCTTTCAAATAAAGCTCTTTTGCGTAGTCTTCAAGTAACCAGATCTCACCATGTGGTGTTAGAATCTTATTGAAACCAGCTTCCTTCTCCAACCAATCAGTATTGTACAAAGGTTCCTTCTTTACATCATGACCGCTACAATGTAGAAGAACATATCTTTTCCCTGTATCCTCACCAGAAACGCTATCTAAAACGTAATATAAAGCAATGAAGTGATTACCCTTTCCTAGTTCAATTGCTTGTTCTTTAGTAATATTCTCTTGAATTAATTTCGCTTGATTAATCAACTTTTCATCATTTGGAGGATCTTTGAATTCAAAAAGCGAATACCCACATCCGTTTGGCATAGCATTTTGTGTTACAATTAATCCATCTAATTCAGCTTTTATTAAACAACCATAAGTGAACCCTCTTTTAATTCTAAGCTTATTATAAGTGCAAGTACCATCTGGAGCAAAGAGAACAAAAGGTTTGTTACTTTCTATATTAGCTCCTAATTCATTTGCTGCATAAAGTATTTTCCCGAAACCTATCTTCATTATCTCTGGAGCAATTAACGCTATTCTATTTCCTGCTGCAATAGAAAAAATTCTCTTTTCTGCTTCCTTTAACCAAGGTTCAAGTTCTGAAGACAAATTTTTAATCTTTATTGGAAAATGGTTTTTGCTTTTTTGAAGACTACTTTCTTCGTTCACAAGCTCTAGTATTAGATTATTAAAATATAAGGTTTATCCATCTTGGATAACTTCAAAATGCTTTTTTTCGCGTTTCTATGCGCTGTTGTCGAAATATTTTATTCTTTTAGGAATTTCTATTGGCGAAGCAATGTCAGAAACATGAAACAAGCCAATAGTTTGATATTTGAAACTATTAATCAAGTATTCATCAATCTCATAATACTTCCCTATATCAGTTTTATACACCTTTATGATATTGAAACTATTTCCTTCCTTTTTTGTTATGTTATAACTGCTAAGCGTTCCTGCATTAACAAAGATTGTATCATCTACTTGCCAACAACCTGCTTGGTTTTTTGCTCCTGTAAGAACTAGATTCACTCTATTGTTTACTAAAACAGCTAAAGCATCTCCAGCATCTGTAAGCTCGGCATCGTGCTTTGTTCTTGGTAAAGGTATTATTGTGTGATGGAATGCAACAACTCCAATTTTACTCGAATTAGTAAGGTCTTGAATAATAGTTTTTGTATTTCCTCTTCCTAGTCTTCCAATACTTTCATCAATTATACAGCTATTAAATCCTAAAACCTTTATTTTTTTATTTTCATATTTCGGTTGGAATTCTCCGATGTATTCTGGGAAAAGCTGACACCCTAATGGATAAGTATCTTTATCACCAGGAACAATCAGTTTTGGTTTCTCAATTTGACCAAGTAGTGCTTTTGACCATTCAAAATCATGGAGGTAGGAATTTCCAGTTACTTCTCCACAATGTACAACCAAATCGCAAGGAGTCTCATTTATCACCTCGACTCCTTTTTTAAAAGCATCAATGTTGAAACGTTGATCAGAAATATCTGTGTTACCAATTTGAATTATAGTTGTTAAGAGTTCTTTTTCCGTAGGCACTATAATCTCTTGAAATTTTCCTGAATATTTTATTTGCTCTTCCAAAGGTTCTTTATTGAGTAAGAGAACTCTAACTGACAAATCGTTTCTTTCTCTATCTACATCTAAAACAGTCATTGAATATTCTTCTCTATATCTGGTTTTCTTGCAAGAAAGTGTTCCACAATTAACTATCCATGCTTGCATTGCTCCATCAGACATTCGATAGAAATTACTGATGTGTCTATGACCATTAAAAACTAAATGTATGTTACAATCAAGGATTGCTTTTACTGCATTTCCAGCGTCATAAATTGCACTCCTTTCTCTTCCTGTGTAAGGAATTGGGAGTGTTTGATGATGAAATATTAATACTTTTAACCAATGTTCTGGTAATGATTCAAATTCTTCATAAATCCTGCTTATTGCTTTTGGTCCCATTCTACCTGTGTCACTATCCGGTTCTGTGGAATCTAAAGCAAGAATTTTCACTTTCTTCTTTTCATCAGTATGAACAAAAAATCTATCACCAATAATTTCCTCCCATAATAGATCACCAACATTTTTCACATCATGATTTCCAGGAACCATAAGAAAGATTTTATTGTCTTTTATCTTTTCCAAATAAAGTCTAGCAATCTCATATTGAGCTAATGTTCCATCATTTGTAAAATCTCCACAATGTATGAGATAATCTCCTTTTACATAATTTGCTATATCTACCCCCTTATTGAACATCAGTTCATCGAAACGACCACCAATATGAGTATCAGAGATTAAAATAAATCTCATAAAATGTAATTGTATAACTAGATTATATTTTTTGGGGGGAATCTATAGCTGAAAAAGACTTTTTTACACTTTTCACCAGAAGCTTAATGAATCCCCTTTACAATGTTATTTTTAAATAGTATTTCATCAAACCGTTATGTTTGGAAGTGAAACCATGAGTGAATGTGATCATAAATGCTCAAAATGTGGAGAAGAATGGAAATGTGATTTTCCATATTTCTCAAATCATCATTTTTATGAAGATGTTCTTCAGCAAGGATCATATTGCAATGCTTGGTGCCCAAGTTCTGAACGTAAAGAACGAAAAGACCTGAAAGAATTGTTTGAATCAGAAAATGAGCAATACTTTGAGAAGTAAAATTTCTCATAAATTGAGATTTTTGAATATTCATTACTTTCTCTTTATTTGTATTTTATTCTGAATAATGAATAGTAATATAAATAACCCAATAGAAACAATTAATATCTGATATCAGAAACAGAAATAGACATAGAATTAGTGATGTTTATGAAGAAATTAGTTAAATTCTCAATCTTTATTCTTTTGTTATCCTCACTTTTGATAATACCTACAAAAGCTCAAGACGATGTTTCTTATTATTATTCTGAGAAATTTGTTAAAAACTCAGTATTCACTTGGAACGTGAATCAATCTTTTAACTATTATGAAGCTTTACCAATAAACGCTAATTTTAGTGTTAAATTAAAGGATGCACTCTACCCTGGACCTATGACTCCATCTGATTTGAATAGTGTTTATATCGCAATTGATGTAGATGGTGAAAAATATTCTGGAGAGGGTTTTCCTCTTTTCTGGCATATTCGAAAAATAAATGGAAGTGTAGAAACAACTATCAAAGAAGAATTCGAAAACTCTCCTGAAGTTTTTAATGTGAGTACTATCTCAAGCACTCTTTTTAGAACCGAATTTATAATATATCATGAAAATTACACTCTTTCAATTGAAATGGAGATAGATGCTTCTGATGGATTAACAAAACGTTATTATGAGCACTTTTCAGATAACGTAAATTTAGAGAGTATAATTGAATTGGTTTTCACAAATTATGCTGTTGAAGCTTCCTATCAATTCATCTGGGTAGTTTTTGGATTCTTCTTCATGACTTCGACTCTAGTCATTATTAGAAGAAGAAAAAAATGAATCTCTTCTTCAATTTTTCATTTTCAAATATTTAGAGAAGAATTAAAAGAAAATAGATCAACGAATCACACAAGTCTTATAAGAGACTTACCTTGATATTCATAAAGGTGCCCAAATGCAAAAGGAGGAATCAAGTGATATTGGATTAGAAGAGGATTTTCTTGAAGATAGATTCAACGCTGTCTTTTCGGTAAACTGGATAGAACTTGAGATATTAAAGATTCTAAGTAAATCTTTTGAACCAGTCTATAAAGGAGAACTGATAAACTATCTTAGATCAAAATATACATCGATAGAGGAGAAACCTGAGAGTTCGTTTTACGCTATTTTTGATAAATTAGGGAAAGCAGAATTTATAAAAACAAGTCCTATTCCTGGTAAGGGGTATAAAACATTTCTAGAAATAACATCAAAAGGTCAAGAAGAGTTGAACAATGCATTATATTGGGCAATAAGTTCTATTTTTGAGGGTATGACAGAAGAACTGATGGAACGATTAAATCAGATATGCATTACTAATATGGGTTGCTTAAACGAGATGGAATTTGGAATCGTTAGTCCAAATAATCCTGAATTTCTCGTTCCTCGAATGTGTAACCTCTGTGTATCTGCAAGAGAAGACGATTTACCTCACAGATTTAACATGCTTATGCCCTATTCTGAGGATACTTATGTTCCTCTCTATCAAAATTTAAAGGCAACTCCATCGAGTATACCTCTGAAAACAGATCTCCTGGATAGACTGATGTCTATACTTACATTAGGAATAATAGATGAAAAAGACTATAGCAATTTCCTTTCTGAAGCTAAAAGACTTGTGAATCCTGGTGGTAAAGTTGCATTTGTTGAAATTATAGTTTTTGAAAGCTATCTCTTTGACGCTTTACAGAAACTGACTAACGGATTTCATTCCTTTATACCTAAAAAGGCACAAAAAGGATTTATCCAATTTACTCCTGAAAAGTTAAAATCAGTAATCGAATCAGTATTTGGAGAAGGGAGTGTTCAACTGATCGATTTGAGAGAGTTTGTATTAGCGATTGCTACAAAAAAAGAGTGAAATAAAGAGAAAAAATATAAATAGAGAATAAATATTCTACTAGATAGTTAAGTGATTAAAATGAGTACTGTTTCAGAAGAACGTTATGTTGATTTAAGTAAATTATGCGATAAAGTGGATTCAGAATTGTTTGATCCTTTATCATGGATTTTAGTATTAAATCTGGATTTGATACCTGAAGAAGATATAATGGCAAATGAAAATTTAAGATTTTCATATAATCTTATGCAGCAAAAATACAAAGAAGCTATAGATATTGCAAAAGCAATTGCTGCTTCAAAAAATCCAATCTCAAAATATTTCAATATGCTACTCAAAATGGATCCTGATCTTTCAAAAACATCCGAGATAGCAAAAGCATTCTTTGCTTTATCACTCAGACGTATAGAAATAATAGAGAAATTAGGTATAAAAAAGATATAGACATTGCCATATTTATTTCTCTTTACTTAATTTTATGATATTAGTCAAGTACAATTTCTGAGATATTTGTTCATAATACAATTATATTTATTAAGATTTAACATAATTTTTTGCTATAATGGTAACTCATCGTTCCTCCTTCTCAATCTTTGCGGGTTTTACGTTAACTGTATTAGGGGGAATGATATTCAATATTGGTGGACTTTTTGCAGGAAGATCTGCAGTTCTATTAACTAATCTTCAAGAAATATTCCAATGGGTCTTTCTAATTTACCCTCTTCTTCTTACAGTAAGAGGTGACATTAATGGTATCCTTTCTGGAAAACTTGGAACAGCACTCCACCTAGGTACAATAGAACCTAAATGGAGAAAAAATACTAACAGGTTTTATCAATTGATGAGCTTTATTTTCATAATTACTGTCTTTGATGCTGTTTTAGTAGGATTAGTTGCATCATTATTAAGCTTTATACTTGGTCTGTCTGTTAATATGATTGAAATCTTGGTGATTTCTTTAACAACTTTTGTTTTCGGAGCAATATTATCTATGATTTTGACATTCTCCCTGACGTTCTTTATTTACAAAAGAAAAGGGGATCCTGATGTTTTAGTTTATCCAATAATGTCATCAATCAATGATATCCTAATCACTTTAATTTTCTTCTCGGTAGGTTATTGTTATAGAATCTGGAAACCTAATTTCAACCTTCATTTATACATAGGAATTCCTATTTTTACAATTTCAGTAATATTTGCATTTCTTTTAATATTAAAATGGAGGAAAGCAAAATACATAACTGATGGAATTATTCAATCCTTACCAACTTTATCCATAACTAATCTAATTGCAGCAGGAACTGGAACAGTTTTAGCATCCTTTCAGGCTTTAATTGGTTCTAATCCTATTCTCCTGATCTGTTATCCTGCAGTAATTAGTACTGTAGGAAGTCAAGGATCTGTATTCGCAAACACGACAAGTACAAAACTTCATCTTGGAACAATCAAACCAACTTTTTCTTTTTTCAAAACTCAAGATTTTGTTATTTCATTCTTCGGAATATTATCAGTTGGACTTCTCCTAAATTTGCTATATAGTGCTATAGGAACAGGAATCACTTCAGAAACTATTTCTTCTTCTATTTACTTAAGATTACTATTACTACTTCTTGCAACTAATTTTATCTCCTTCGCTCTAGTTTTTATGATTTCAATGGCTGCTTCTTTTCTAACTTACAGATTCGGACTAGATCCAGATAATCTTGTTAATCCAATATTAAGTTCAAGTGCTGATTTAATTACAACATCAGTACTAGTTCTTCTTTCTCTCTCATTGTTTCCGATTATCGTTTAAAACTTCTTTAATGTGTTTCTTCTTCCACCCATTTAGAATAATCCTTGGAAACATAATCTAAGCTTGTAACCATAATTTCAGGAAGTTCGTAAGTGTGTTCCTTCTCTAAATACTCGAGGATTTTGTTTTTGTTCTTTAGTGTTGATTTGATAAATAGAATATACTCTTTGGATTCTTCAAACTGATTCTTCCATCTGTAGATACTAGAGATAGGAAAGAATTGAACACACGCTGCTAAATTCAGTTCAATTAACTTATTTGCAATTCTTTTGACTTCTTCTTCTGAATTGAGAGTTGTTTGAATTTGAATAATCTTCTTTTCCATAGATTCAACTGAATAAAGTCACTTATATATTCTTACATAAAACATTAGAGTTGTAATTTACTGAAAAGCTCTTTTTTATCTTCAGAGTTGATTAATATTGTTTCTTTTAGTACTTCTTCAAGTAATTCCTTTTCATTGTTAGAAAAATCCACTTTTCGAATATTTATTAAAACATAAGTAAGTTCATTTGTTTGTTCTGGATAATGTTCTAAAAAGTAAATTATTGTAGTATAATTTATGTATGGTTCTAAAACTGAAATCAGATTCTTGACTTCTTTTGGATTCTCTTCTTTTCGTGGTCTTAAAATTGTATAAAACTCATGAATTATGAAACTTAAGAACTCATAAAATTCACTTCCAAATGGAAATCTCTTTTCTGACATTGACATAGCAAAGTAAAGGAAAGTATTTACATAATATTCAATTTTTAGTATAATAAGGAGTCTATCATCAAATCTCGGGGAATGTTGCGGAAGGTTCTTAGTTATAATGTTTATTAGTTCATTAACCTCTTCAAGCTCAGCTTGTGAGTAAAGAATAATAGTTTCTTCATTGAAATTAGGAAACAGAAAATATGGTATACGTGAAAGAGAAAAAAGAATATTTCGATCATCAGTTTTTTCTTTGTCTGCCATACGTTTTGCAGTTAAAGCGAGAATAGCTAATCTCTCAACTGGATCTGGTATCCTCTTGATTATTTTCTTTTGATTTCTCGAAGTAGGAGAATCCAGAATGATATCGTCATATTTCTCATTTTCGATCTCTTCCTCATTTTCTTTACAAATCAAACCCATTAGTTTGTGTAAAGGTGTATAAATCTGAATTCTTTCAGCGGGTTTGTATGTTTTCATGAAACTTTCTCCTACCTGAATTGCTTTACTAGTTCCAAAAACTGCCCTATCATTTCTGAATAGTGCAATTCTCCTTTATCAAGCATCCATTGATAGATATTTTTGATTTCATGAATAGAATCATTGAATTCAGAACCATAGCCTATCATTGAAATTTTATAGGATAACTGGAAAAATAGAGCCATCTTTGATCTAACTGGATCATTAAATTTTTCAAATATTTCTTTTATTCTTTCCATCTCTACTGCAAGATCTATAGATTCGATAAATTCCTTGCTTTTTCCAGTCATTCCTCCATATAATCCTGCTATTCCTAACATTTTAGCAGAATGAAATTGTAACATTACAGGTAAGAAAATGAAAAATGTTACAGCTTCCTCATATTCGAGGTTTTGCGAAATGAAGTATTTTCTTGTTTTTTCAAACGCATAATATGCTCTTTTAGAATCTCCTAACGATTGATACAATCCTGCGAGAAGTCTTCTGATTTTTGCCCCAAGTTCTAGATGCTCTATACTCTCTGCATTAGCAAGAATTCTTTCTCCTTTTTCAGCTGCAATAGTAGGAGTGATTTGTTCAGATCGAAGTTCTAACTCAATTCTTTGTGCATTAAAAATTAATGGATGGATATCATCTGGTTGATATCTTTCTAGATATTCATCGATTAATCTTATTGTTTCAGCAGGTTCTTCTACGAATTGTGAGAGCAGAATTTTTTTCTCAAAAGCAGCTCTTTCAAATGGAGAATCTTGAAAGAATTTGTACGCTTCATCAACATTTGAATAAGCTTTTAAAACATCACCTTCTTCAGCATCAATTTGAGCTTGTAGAACCTGCAATTCATAATAATAAGGATCATTTCCCATTCCCTTTGCTTTATCCATTAGGAATTTTACCAATTCCCTAGCTCTTTCCAGATTGTGGTAAATAATTTCTAGCTGAGCTCTAGTTTGCCAATATCTAAAGAAAATCTGAATATTGGAATCTGTAATTATTTCTTCTTCTAATTGGTCCAGATATTCCTTCCCTTCTATATAGCAGCCATAGGAGAAGAGAGTTGCAATTAATTCTAGAACTACTAGATAATATTCATCAATTAGAAGCCTTTCTTTTGTTTGTTCGGCTAGTTCTCTGAGAAGTTCAATAGATTCTTTCTTCATTCCAAGCAGTGCCATACATCTAGCTACTTTAATTTCTACACTGCGAAGTTCTTCCTCCTTGCCTTCTAAAAAGAGTTTTTCTCGAGCTTTGAGATACCAATGGAATGCTACTCGGAAATTAAATTGAGTGAAAAATTCATCTCCTTTATCTCTCTCAAAACTCATGTGCTCTCACTTGCGTATTCTTGATAATTTCTATATTTAACCTTTAAAAACATGCGTTTATTTTCATTTTTTCATTGTCCAAAATTCTTTTTATTTTAGATTGTCTCTCTCATTTTCTTATCCTTTTTCATTTCTTGCAGAATTCTTAAGACGTCTCTTTCAGATAAATTTGGAAAAAGAGATGAAATTGATCTTCTCTTAATGGGTTTCTTCCAGTTATCTCTAATCTTAATTCTTCACTTGTTGTTTCTTTATTTTCACTTCTAACGAGTATTTCCTCGTAATGAATTATATTTTCAGTATTGAGTATTTCTTGAGCTTCATGGAGGTTCAAAGAAGAGGGGATTTCAATCCATGATTTAACTGGAGGACGAATTGGTACATTGATATAATTCCTGTCTGCCTTAAAATCCAGAATAGTTTCATTTATTTGACAAAGTTTGGAAATCACTGTTTTTTTCTTTAATCATATTGCTTTTAACAATATCTCGTCTTTGTATTCTATTCTGAAGATTTTTAATCCCTTAATTAATTTCTCTAAAGTAATGTCTTTGTGAGGTCGATCAATTGTTCTGAAAAAAATTTCATTTAGTGCAACAAAAGCAGGCTTAACAATATCAGCATCTAAAAAATCTGTCCTAACATCCTCTTGGTAAAGAAGAGCTCCATTTGTAATAATTGCAAT
Organism: Promethearchaeati archaeon; assembly: GCA_013166775.1. GTDB lineage: Archaea > Asgardarchaeota > Heimdallarchaeia > Heimdallarchaeales > Heimdallarchaeaceae > UBA460. Next base: position 19,937 of record JABLTJ010000035.1, on the reverse strand, counting down.
AGAGATACTGGATATCTTTATTATTCCTTCATAAGTTGATAAGCCAAAATATAGCGTAGGTTCTCCATCTCCAGCTATTGTAATAAAGTCTATTTTTTTCTCTATTTCAATCACTATTTTTACTTCTTTTATGATTTCTTCAAGAAAGAACATCATTCTCTCATTTGTAAAATTAGTTGTTCTACCCAACTGACAATAGACACATGAAAAATTACAAGTTTTTGGAAGTATGGGATTAATTCCAAGAGATCTTGCTAATTTTCTAAAAGGAACTGGTCCAAAAACATATTTCATATCAAATAAATAAAAGTTCATTTTATACTCAAAAAAATTACTCAATGTAACAATGATTATTTGAATCTCGAATGAAATAAGATATAAACTCATACTATTTTGTTCTGAAGATGAGTGAATATTCCGAATATATGAAGCAAGCAAAAGAAGAAGTTGAGCTTTGCTTAGATATTTGGAAAAATATTTTTGAAGAAAATTATTCTGCAACAATTGATTATGCTTACAGCAAAGGTTCAGCTGTAAAAAAATGGGATACTTTTATTGATTATGTTCCCATCCTTAGCGATGTTGATATACATATTAAAACAAGAGAATACTCTGATCTATTCCAAAAAGATGACTCTTTCTATGAATCAGTAAACCTCTCAGAGTTGTATGAAAGTACTTTCATTGAGAGAAATCCCAATTATTTTCACATTCCAAGAGTTCAGATTATTCATCTAAATCATTTACTTATAATTCGTGATTTCATTCAGCCTAAGTTAAATGAAATAACTCTAATGATAGGAAAACCAGAAGAAATGGAAAAGCCTTCAATTGAATTCATAAGAGAGACGGATAAAAAAGAATTACTAAAACTAGAAGAATTCTTATCTTCATTACCAATGAGTATGATTGATCGCACTGGTTTAGATCTTTGGGTATTAGTAAGACGAATGCTTTGGAGAGTATCACCTTCTCCTATTAGACTTCTCAGTCAATTACATGATACACCTCTTGATTTATGGGAGATGAATAGAACAAAGATTAGTGAAGAGCTTGAAAAATACGATTACGTATTATTAGCTGAAAATTATAAGGACTATTATTATGAGGGCTGGATCGGTTTCATGGAAGGATTTTCAAATTCTCAAACGCTTAGAAGGATAATTTCATCTGGATATGACATACTTAAGATTTGTTTTGAAGAAATACAAAGCTTAGATGAAAGAGAACAATTATTTTGATTATTTTACTGGAATTAGTTGAATAAATTCAATAGATTTAGCTATTTTTTTGAACTCTTCTGTTGCTGTTACATCTCCATGTTTATCACGTTCGTATCCAAAAATATACTTTGCATCATCTAAATTCTCAAACCAGTACTTTAAATGCTCCTCTCTCTCTTCTACAGGTTCTACTAACTTAGCTTCGACTTTCATCCTTCGGAAACCTTTTTGGATATTGGTTTGTTTCTTCTCATCTGCTAAGATGTTTCTCAACCAATCAGCTTTCTTCCCTCTAGCACTATAAAGTGTTAATTCCCCTGTATGAAAGATCCTACAAAGAACCGGTGTAGTTCGTTTTTTTCCTGTTTTTCTCCCAATAGTTTTTAGAAGTATCATAGTTCTCCCTACTCCAAATAGTGGGAGAAGATTGATTCGATATAAGAAACTAAAAATTCGATTCAATTGTTTAGTAAATTTTCTGAATCTAACATTGCCTTTCTGATGTCTTGCAACGATTGATTTTTCATTTAATTTGAATTTTTCACTCAATTAAATCCCTACTATTTGATAATCCTTCTAACAATCTCCTCTGGATTTTTAATAAACAATTCCTCAAATATTGTCTCTGGTATTCCAGCCCCTAAAGCAGTTTTTTCTCTTAATTCTTTGGTTAGAAAATCCCCAGGTCGATGTGAATCTGTATTGAGTATCATTTTAGCTCTAGTTTTATTGGCTAATTCAGCAACTAACCCATTCCCTAAAGAATGCCCTCCGCGAGTTGTTATCTCAAGAAAAACATCATTATCTTTTGCTAGTTGTGCTTCCTCCAATGTTAAAATTCCAGGATGTGCTAGAATATCTACATCTGGGCACATTACAGCAGCTCTATTTGTCCCCTCAATTACAGATTCTACAATAGTTTCACCATGAACCACAACCAAGAAATTCCTTTGTTTTGCTTTCTTAGCTAGTGCTGGAATCTGGGAAGGTAAAACATGTGTAATCTCCACTCCTGGTAAGAACGTAATATAATCGTCAAAATCGTTCCTAATTTTTTCAAGGCTATTCAGAACATAATCAACTGTTGCAGAATCAATATGGTCCGTTATAGCAACAGTATCCAGTCCTCCTACAATTAATCTTCTTATCTGTTCAGCAGGAATTAAAACTCCGTCTGACAATATTGTGTGAGTGTGAAAATCTGAAAGTTTCATTAAAACATCATGAAATTATTTCTTTATCAAATTTGTGATGAAAATAAAATAATTTGATTTTTTATTCAATTATCTCCATTATCACCGTTCTTATACTTTGACCATTGTTTTAGAAGTATTGGAAAGAATATTATGAAAACTAAACTCCAGATAACATAACCAATAATAGTCATTCCACCCCTCGCAATATCAAATGATATTAGAAAAGCAATAAGGATGATTTCAGCCACAACTAATCCAACAAAAGTTGCTCGAATATTCACCGATTCAAATAGATTCCTCATTGGACTCTCCGACAATATTGTCTCTTAAACCCTTATAACTTTTCTTAACATACTATTTTATTGTCATAAAATATAAAAGAGAAGAGAATTAGTTGATTAATTCTTCTAATTCATCTATTTTTCTAGAAAGATAATCTATTCCTTTATGCCAGAAAGTTGAATCTGTTAGGTCTATCCCCATTCTAGCAAGCATTTCAGCAGGCGTCATACTTTTTCCTACTGAAAGTAAATCAATGAATTTTGGAATAAACTTTTCCTTTTGTTCAAGATAGAGTTGGTATAGTGCAATAACCAATAGGTTGGACATATTGTACGCATAAACATAGAAAGGTACATCAATGAAGTGTGGAACGACAAAACAATAACTTTCATAATCTTCCTTAATATTTGTGATTGAATTTCCAAACATCAATTCCATTTCTTTTGCGAATGATTCTTTGAAATCGTCTGTAGTTGGCAATTTCTCTTTAATCAAATTATGAATATGTTTCTCATATCTATAGAATGCATTTTGTCTATGAGATGTTGAGAAATTCCCTTCTATGTGATTAGCTAATAAAGCTATCTTATCCTTTTTACTCAGATCCTGTTTAATCAGGAAATCGAAAGCTACAATCTCATTAAATACTGAAGCAATCTCAGCGACTGGAAGAGATGATCCAATATTTGTAAAAGTCTGTTTTTGTTGTATTAAGTAATGATGAATTGCATGTCCAAGTTCATGAGCTAAAGTAAGAACAGAATCGACAGTTCCAGTAAAGTTTAAGAAAACATAGGGATATTCATTCATCTTACCATAACTACAGAAAGCTCCTTCAACTTTTCCTTTTCTTGGAGTAACATCAATGTGTTCTTGCTCTACCATTTTTTCAACTATCTCTCTAAATTTCGGAGAGAAATTTTGATTTGCATCCTTTATTAATTCCACAGCTTCCTTGTAGCTGTATTTCTTGGACACTTCACCAACAGGTGCGTAGATGTCTGACATCTTTAATTCAGGAAGTTTGAGAATCTTTTTCTTGATGTTGTAGTATTTCTCTACTATAGTGTTGCTCTTAGTAGTAACCTTTCCAAGAGTTTCTACGATATCATCGTCTACTTCGTTTTCAAGATTTCTCTTAGCAATAGGTGTCTTGAATTTTCTTCTTTCACATTCTTGAACCCAATCTTTCAAGATATTATTGTAAATGTGCGTAAAAGTCAACTCATTATTCTTATATTCAGAGATATAGGTTTGAAGAGCATTGTATCGTACATCTTTATCTGTATGATACATAAGAGAAAATAATTCTGAACCTGTCATAGTTTTCTTTTCACCATCTACATCAAATTCATATGTGAAACCACTTGTAATCTCACTGTAGAGTTTTCGGAAACCTTTTCTTCCTGTCAGATCTTTCATTAAAACTATTTGCTCCTCGCTCTCAGAGAGCTGGTGAGCTTTCTCTAGCCTATTATACTCTATTTCATGTTTGTAGTTTGAAAGAACCGGAGAATTAACTAGTTCTTTGAATCTTTCTTCAGAAATTTGATTTAATTCCAAATTAAAGAATAATGTTTCTTGTTGCATTTTAGTAGAAAAATCATCTATCTTAGCTTTTAATGCTTTTACTTCATCATCTAAAGATGTTATCGAATAAATAAGTCCTGAATATAGATTCAGGTAAAAAGCTTTTGTAGAAGCTTCTTCATAATATTCAAACCACTCTTTCAATTGAGTAGGAGTCAATAAATCAGAATTCAGATTTCCTTTAGCTTTCTCAATGAGTTTTTTTACTTTTGCTTCTATTTCTTTAATATCTTTATCTATTCGAGGATCATCAGTTCCCTTGTATAAACTTGACAAATCCCACTCAATTATTTCTTGAGACATAAAGAAACTTCAAATAATTCATATATGAATTTTACGAGATATAACTAATATCAATACTAAATAATAGACTGTGTTGTTTATGACACAATAAAATATAATACTTTAGTCCATTCAGTTTACTTATGAGAAAAGCTTTTCTTTTAGCAGCTTCAAGTGTTGTGATTATAAGCTCAATCCTCACTGTAGTATTACTTCGTCCATATCATACAATACCTGATCCTTCTAGATTTAGAAGCTTTATAGGACGACATGTTCCAGATGAATCATTCTTACCTATTCTTCTTAGCTTAGAAAATATATCAGGAAATAGTAGTTATTTTGATGGAATAAAGGGAGAACATTATGAGGATCATATTGAAAATATTTCCATTCTAATAGAACGGGAACAGAAATTTCTTAACTCTTACTATCCAGAAGATTACACTAATGAAGGTTACTGGCCTTTTCATGAATTTAGTTACTCAGCTAATTTAACTCATGGTATTCCAAAATCCGAGTTTCTAAGTATGATTCATCCTTATCCTTCTTTCATGTTTTATTTCAATTATTCTAATGAAATTTACTCTTCTATAACAGTTTTCAATGATTCAAGTCCAGATCAAGAATACTGGATGATAGAGGATATAATAGACCATTTATTTACAATCAGAACTCTACTAATTTTTGTAAATCAAACTATGATAATTAGTGATGTTTATGCTCCTTTAGCTGGTTATGGTACTCAATTCACAAGGTTTATACTTTGTTTACCCGATGGGCAACCTGTCTTCTTTATTTCAGATGAAGGAGGTTGGTGGGTATCATAGAGTTTTTACTCTGTGATATTATATTAAAGTAGAAAAATAAAGGAAATATATATTAAGAAGTTGCAGCTGTAAGGTTTACATCTTCTACAAGAACGTATGGGATGAAGACTGGTTGAGGTACTTCCCATGTTTTGATTTGAATGTTTTCCTTACTCATTGCTTTGATATTTTTGAAGATATTTAGCATTGTATCAGTTATACGCAATTCTCTTACTGGTTGTTTGATCTCTCCATTTTCTACAAGAAACATTCCATCTCTAGGTATAGTTGAGAACACACCATCAACATAACTTGTAAATCTAGTATACCAATTGTTTGTGATATAGAGAGTTGGTTTGTCTTTGGAAATTTCCAATAGTTCTTCAAAGGATTGGTCTCCTGGTTCAAAGAAGATATTCGAGTTCTGAGGGAAGACTAGTCCAGCATTTCCGGTACTAGTTGTACCAACTTTTTTTGCAGTTGATGTATTATGGATAAATCCTTTGAGAATACCATTTTCTACAATCATATTTCGTCCAGTTGGATGCCCTTCATCATCACAAACTCTTGATCCTAAACCATTTGGTAACAAAGCATCATCATATACTGTGACTAGATCAGGTCCTATTTTTTCTCCTATTTTATCTTTCAACCATGAAAGTCCTATTTCTACATTAAAAGGATTAGCTGCAGCAGGAGTAGCTGCTATTATATCTCCAGCAACTTTCGGACTGAGGATAACATTATACTTCCCTGGTTCTCCATTGATTCCTCCAACTGACATCTTAGCTATTTTTCCAGCATCTCTTCCTGCTTTTTCGAAATTTAGTTTAGAAGAAAGTCTTCCAACAGCAACACCACTTCCAGAACTTTTCTCATCAACAAATGATCTAATACTAAATTCAAAGCTTGTGGAATTGCTTTTGACTAAAGCTCCATGAGATGAACGAAGATTACGTTCTGTTACGTCCCATAAGAGCACTCCTGCTGATCGTTTGGCACCTTCTTCTTCAGCAGCTCTAATTGCTGATTCAACATTGTCTATAGACTTATCATGGAATTCCAAAAAATCAGGATCAGCTAGATGCTCAATATTAGGATAACTGAAAGGACCGTCAGATATTCCCATATAATTTTCATTCTTAGGAAGTGATCCTGCAAGTTTAGCTAGGGATTCGATGGATGAATTAATTGTCTCTGCTGACAAATCCTCAATTTGAGTTGCCACTGTTCGAGATTCTTTTACAGCAAAAACACCTAGGATAGTAGATGCCCAGTTCTTTGCTACTGTAAATTGATTATCAGCAAAACGTAGTTGCGATCTGTTACTTCTTTGAGTTTCGATTACATAATCAGCAAAATCTAATTCATTGAGTTTATTGATTGAAAGCTCAATCATATTAATAACGTTTATTTTTTCTGGCATTAGATCACCTTACCTCCACATTCCTGATTCTCATAAATGAACCACCATGGTAAACAGGAGCACCTTGCATTGGATCTCCTTTTCCACAAGTTGCTGCGTCAAATTCAAGTAGATCTCTCTTAGCAACTGCATCTACTGAACCCCATAACTTGGGGGTTGTTGTTTCAATATTAGGTCTTCTTACAAGATGTTTTATTTCTCCATTTTCAATTAAATAGGCTTCAAGTCCAACATATTTTGATTGATACCTTCTATCGTCTATGTTCCATTCTGTGAAATTTTGCATCAAAACACCAAGTTTTACGTCTTCAATCATTTCTTCAAAAGAGAAATCACCAGGTTCAAGATATGTATTAGCCATTCTAGGAATTGGTTCTCTATTATACCCAATTGCACGTGCAGCTGCGGTACTTGAAGTTTCCATAAAAGCTGCTGATTCTCTGTTGTGCAGTATATTTTTGAAGATTCCTTTCTTGAGTAAGTATCTGGGTTTTGCTTTCACGCCTTCGTCATCATAAAGATAGAAACCATAAGATCCCTCAAGAGTTGAGTCATCGATTATTGTAACATTTTCTGATCCTATTCTCTCTCCAATCATTTCTTTGGTTAGATAACTTTCTCCAGCTTGTGCTCCTTCTCTTCCAAGAATTCTATCACCTTCAGAAGGATGGCCTTGATTTTCATGACACATAATACCAATGACATTGGGACCAACAATATAATCAATTACACCTTTGGGTGCTTCTTTTGCCTCTGTTACTATTTTGCCAAGTGTTTTTACTTCTTTTTCAATATACTCTTCTATTTTCCAGAAATCAAAAGCTTCCAATCCACCTGCTTTTCCCTTCTGTATCATCAATTGTTCTTTTGATCCTGTATTTGGATTCACTGCTACTGCTAACCCAAAGAGTTGAATTAGATCAATTTCACTCTTTATTTTCGCTCCTTCGTTTGTTAATAGGTATTTTTCTTCAGTTTGATCTATCATCTGGAAGAATCTATAGGGTATGATAGCTCCAGTTTGAAGTTCAGTTAGGATTTTATCCAGACCTATTAATCTCAGGATTTTTTCCTCTGTGTCTACCTCCATTGGACGTTTTCCGTTTGCACCTATTGATTTATATTCAGCTTCATGAACTTCTTCGTCACTAAAGACTATTCTTTTTCTTCTTTTCTTACCTGTAGCTTCTGCCATTTTTGTTGCAAAAGCAACAGCTATTTTCATCTCATCTTTAGTCATTTCATTGAAACTAGCAAAACCTAAACCTCCATTCTTTAGTACCCTTATACCAATACCATTAGTTCGGAAAATACCACCTAATTCAGGTACTCCATTTTTCAGAATACTCATGTTCAAGCTGGTTTTAACCAACCTTGCTTCAATGTATTTTGCATCTAGTTTGTTTCCTTCTTCAATAGCTTTTTCCACTAGATCATAGAGTTCTCCAGTCATATCAGAGACTATGAAAAGGAATTATTTAAAGATATTCCAATAAAGAATTTAAATGAAAAAATGATCAGTATTTTAAGAAATATCTTCTTTTGCTCAATTTACCCCAAAACTTTTATTCCTCGTTTTTCTTTTAATTTCCATCTTTAGATTAAATAGAGGATCTTTGATGACAGAAGTAGAAGGAGTAATTTTATCTGATATTCCCAAAATGAAAAGAATTGCTACACTTGATTTTCAGAGAGGTTTAGCAATATGGATGATGGTTTTTCTTCATTCCGTTCAGCATTTTTATGATATCAGTTGGGCTACAAATGTTGATACACTCTTACAAGAGAATGTATTAGTTATTATTGGTGTACTTTTGTTAGCATTGTTTAGTGGATTTGCAGGCTATTTCTTGTTAATTAGTGCAATCGTAAATTCCTTAGCTATGACAAAAAGAGCAGCAAGAGATTTTTCCCCTGAGAAAATCATGATAAAACAGGTTTTAACTGGTTTAGGTATATTGATTGCAGGCGCCATAACTGAAGGATTACTCTATTACGGATATCTTGGCAATAGTATCAGAGGTAGTATAACTCAAGGAATAAGTGCATTTAGAGTTACTAGTTTCTGGAATCAATTTGGTAGAGCATTCTTTACAATGGAAACTCTTCAAGCTATTGGATGGTGTATGATAATAAACGGGCTTATTCATTACTTCTTGATGAGAAAGAAAGGATATCAGAAACAAAAGAGAAACGTCATTATTTATGCAATTTTAGCTTTTATTATCATAGCTTCAAGCTTTTTCGTATGGACAGGAGTAGATAACTACTTAGTTAATGGTAGAGGTTTTTCAAACTGGCCAAATGAGGTTGTAGCAAGAACTTATCCATCCATTACAACCTATATTCTAACAATTTTAACTGGGGATCTTGAACCTCTCTTTCCGTTTCTTGCAGTGTCCTTTGTTGGTTCAATAATAGGATTAGTTCTAGCACAACCAAAAGTTCCAAGGAAATTTCCCAGATATTTAGGATACTCGACATTATTATTCTTTGTTCTTGGAGGAATTGTTTTAGCTATAGGTGAAATAACAAAAAATCCACTAATACAATTTGATTTTACATGGTTCAGACCAAACTTATCTTATTTCCTGATATTAATGGGAATATGGATAGGACTAATAGCACTTCTTCTTAGATTAGTCGAATTTCGTGGCAAAGGGGAAGAATTTGCAACTAGCAAACTAGGGCGATATTTCAGATTATGGGGGATAATTGCACTATCAGTTTTCAGTTTTCAAATTTTCTCTATGCTTCCCAAGTGGCTCTTTAGCTTCCTTGTTCCAGAGAATCTACTAATAGATAAACTTCCCAAATACAATGAGGGTTATGTTATTTTATTATCACTAATGATTGTAGCAGCATACAACTTACTTATACGTTTATGGTCAAAAGTGAACTTCAAATTCTCCTTTGAATGGTTTATTCTTCGAGTATCTAGTAAGGGATCAGGTTATTCAATCTCTGAAAGGTTGAATACAAAGAAGATTCTTGATGAAACAGAATGGATAAATTTTGTGACAAAAGAAGAAGCTAAAACAAAGATTAGAAAGACAACAGGAGATTAATTACTCTTCTTTTTACATTCAAAATGAAATATCTTATCCTTCACTGAATAAATCAGATAATCTTTGTACTCCAAATTCCCTCTCTGCTTTATCTAAATCTATCTGATATTCAACAAATTCTCTAATAAGATTAGAAACTTCCATTCCTTGCTCCAGTAATAAAGCATGATTAATTTCAGGAATTATTATTAATCTCGAATTAGGAAGAAGTTCATTTAGTTTTTCAGAATTTTTCTGAGGAGTTAAGATGTCTTTTCCTCCAACCATAATGAGTGTGGGAGTTGATATTTTCTTTAGATCCTCATCCTTTTTCCAAGCAAAAATTGTGTTGAGTAAAGCACTACGATAAACATGATAAGGTGTCTTCTTCAGTTGCTCTCTAAGTACCTTTTGTATATCTTTTGGCATTTTGCTAGAGGATAAAATTCCTACTGCTAATTCTACTACAAGATTCTTTACCCTATCATCCATATTTGTGAGTATTAGAGGGACAAATCGGGGTAGTGGTTCTCTGAAATTAGCTGCTCCTGAAAGCAAAATAGCGGCATTTGCTCGTAGAGGATTCAAATATAAATAATTCATCACAATTGCTGTTCCCATTGAGTGACCAACAAGAGTGAAATTCTTAGGATTATAATAATCTATAAGTTGCGCTAATTCTTCAGTAAATTGACCTATATCGTAAGTATCATCTTCTTTGTCAGATTCTCCATGTCCTTTGAAGTCAAAAGCAATAACTCTGAAATAAGGGGACAGAAATTTGAGTAGGTATCTATAGTTTAGAGCATTTGAACCCCAACCATGAACGCAAATAATAGTGTAATTATGAAGGGGATTTTCATTCATATCAATCACACTTATGTTATACCAAGAACCTCCTCTTCTTATTCTTATAGAGGTTCTGTTATCAGGAAAAGGATCATACACTGTAAGTATTTCCAATTCCTCTTCTGAAACCATTTCTGTGATTGTCATTATTCTCAAAAACTAGTATAACTCAAGCATTTATAAGATTAATCAAATGAAAAGTTAAGGATTTAAAACTTCTTTGTGTAAGATACAACACTTCTATTTTTTCAAAGCATTCTTAGATAAAATTTAAATAATTAAACATCAAAAATTTCAAGTTTCAGGAAGTTTGTAGTATGAGAAGAATTGAAGGTAGCATAATAACTGACATACCTAAATCTGTAGTATTGAAGAGATATAGAACAAGAAAATATAGCTTAATTATACTTATCTCATTATCAGCACTAGGTTTTGCTTACTTTGCATTAGGAATACTAATTTTTTTCTGGGATCTCAAACCAGGAATTGGAGTTCTTTTTATATTTTTATTTCTAACTTTGATTGTGATAGATATTTTCCTGATTAAATACCTTATGAAAATCAATAAGAAAATCAAAATAATTCAAGGTAAAAATGAGAATGCTAAATGATATTTTTAGCGTTACTTAATATTCTTATATAATAAGATTCATAAAGAAATAGATATTTATGGATTGGTGGATTGTTTTAATTGGAACTCTAGCTTCGCTAGCAGCAGGGATATCAACAGGAATAGGAGCATTACCAGTGTTTTTTATGAAAGATATCTCCGAGAAAGTATTAGATTTACTACTTGGTTTTGCTGCGGGAGTTATGCTTGCAGCTTCAGCTTTCAGTCTTCTTGTCCCTGCTTTGAATCTACCTACTAGTGAAGGAGGAGGAGTGTGGATAGTCTGTGCTGGTGTAATTGCAGGAGTTATTTTTATTGCGTTAATTGATAAATGGGCTCCACACAAACACTTTGTAAAGGGTCCCGAAGGCAAAGTATCTAAGAGATTGGCAGCAACTTGGCTTTTTGTTATTGCAATCACAATTCACAATTTTCCAGAGGGATTAGCTGTTGGAGTGAGTTTCGGTCTGGGAGAAGATAATATTGCAACTGGAGTTGTTGTAGCAATGGCGATAGGTTTACAAAATATCCCTGAAGGAACAGCTGTAGCAATGCCTTTATTAAAAGAAGGCTATACCAAAAAGCGAGCGTTTCTAATTGCTGCTGCTACTGGATTAGTTGAACCCATTGGAGCATTTATTGGAGTAGCAGCTGTATCCATTGCAAAGTTTTTCCTAGGTTTTGGAATGGCTTTTGCAGCAGGTGCAATGATCTTTGTTGTAGCTGATGAAATAATCCCTGAAACTCATAGAGAAGGAAAGATTCATACAAGATTGTCTACTTATGGAATCATAGCTGGTTTTGTAATAATGATGTTCTTAGATAATTTCTTAGAACCCTTCCTCGCAAATTTTTTCTAATTATTTCAGGATTTGAGGAAACCATTCTGAAATAGGTGTAAATAACACAAAGAATTTTTCTCTTAAAATATAACCTATAACTGCCCAAATTATCCCGATTGTTGCCCCTCCAACTATATCTAGGAACCAATGTATCTGTAAAGCTATTCTTCCATAGCAAACTGCAATAGCCCATATTAGAAAAACCCATCCTACTCTTGGATAAAACAAGGTTAATGTAATTGCTAAACTGAACATTCTTCCTGCATGACCAGATGGAAAACTCCAATTGTCTATATCTACTGCATAGCTCTTAGCAAGTATTTCATTTGGTCTTTTTCTACGTGTAAGAAATTTTATCATAGATGTTGTTAGACCACAAGCTGCAGCAAGGGACATTTGAAGAAGGTTTACATTTCGCGACATAAATAAATCAAAAATGAAAAACATAAACGACATAATAAACCATTGCGGAGCATTCCCTGATATAGCAAAGAAACTTGCTAATTTCATTTGTTTTGAGGAATTTGCAGCTATTTTTCTTGTTATCTTTTTATCCCACACTGAAAGTTCATCAAGGATTGCTGTCATAGGTAATTTTTGGCAGCTTGATTCTTTATAAAACTATCTATAAATTAATCTTCAACTTCTAGAAACCTCTGTGGTGCGATATTATTCAGCTTCGTTAAAATAATACGCATCAGAAATTTTATATTATGTTTTTCTTTAATTGCCCTATGGAAAAAGAAGCTTTCATTATGCAATTAAGGCAAATGATTGATATTAAAGAAAAAATAAGTGAATTACTAACAACCATTCAATTTTGTCCTGGAAATTCACTTCTTGAAGCTTTAATTCATGGTATGGGATTAGATGCAAAAAAACATGCGGAAATCTTCATGGGATTACTTGATAGGGCTCAAGGTATTAATCAAGCCATTGAAGAAGACTACAAAGATTCAGTTTTAGAAACAGTAGACAAGGTTTTGGAGCTAGAATGGAATATTAGTAATCAGCTCAAGAATGTAGTTGATAGAGTAGTAGACGAAAAAACAAAGAAAGTTATGACTACAGTTCTAGGGGATGTACAAAGGCATGAAATTACTCTCAAATATCTCAAAGATTTTGTTGAATCGATGACAGAAGAAGAAGAAAACGTGGTAGATAAAATCTGGAAATATTCAATAAAATTTGATGAATGAAACTACTCACATTTCAAGAGAAACTATGTTTTGTGTGATAATTTTGACTATTAAAAATCACTGTTTTTTTGATTTTAATCATATTATTTTTGAGTAGAAATAGTTAAAAGGTTGAACTATATTCGTTCCTTAATCCGGTGATGAATTGAATTATTCACCTATCCTAGAAGAAGTTGCAAAGAAACTGAAGTGTTCTCCTGAGGAGATAAAATATAAAAGAGATCTTGTGGGAACTTCAACTGCTAAAGTATCTGAAATTACTTGGGATAAAGGAAAAAAGAATGGTATTTTAAAAGAAAATACCACAAAGATTGAATGGTTATTTTATTCCAAAATCGCAATGAATTATAAGGTTCCAGCTCCATTTCCAATAGCGTTTTCCAAATCAAATGATTTACCATGGATTCTTCTAGAGAAGGTTCAAAGAGGATTCCATCCTAAAAAATGGGAAAAACCAAATATTGAGAGAGCATTACGAGAATTAGGTTATTTAAATGGTCAATTCTTAGGAAGAGAATCAGAGGAGGAATTTGAAGGATTCCCAAAACCTTTCACACAAGATTGGGATAATACTAAAGCGAGGTTAATTGAAAATCTTGACAAAGCAATTAAAATTGCAAAACAATATAAAGATAATACTCCCATTACCAAAACAGAATTTGAGAAAGTAAAAAAAACTATTAGTTCCAAAGAATTTCTTAACGACATTTTAATCACTGGAACTTCTCTACTTCATGGTGCAACTTGGACTTACAATTTCATGCAATCAAGTAAATTCTCATGTCTATTGGACTGGCAAGAATGTTCTTTAGGTCCTCCTGTTAGAGAATTCATCCACTTCTTTGATCTCATACCTTTCCATGTTGAAGGAGTAAAGATAAGCATAAAGGAGAATCCCTTTACATTAGATGAAATGATCAAAATCTATTTAGAAGCAGTTAGAAAAAACAAAGGTAAAATAGCACTAAAGGATTTCAAGAAATCCATTAAACCAGCTGTTGCATTTCATATAGCAAATCATTGGGCTCCAATTCTAAAACCAAATGTCATTTATCTCCATGGTGGAAGATATTTTGTAGCAAGAACACTAAGATTACTACCATCAAGAAGAGTCATGAGATTGCATTTTAAAAACCTCATTTCATTGTGTGCTTAGTTTACTCGTTTTTATGTAACAAACTTTTTAAGGTAACATTTCTTCTTTTTCGAAGGTATGAGTGATTTTATGGCTATTGAAATTCAGTTGTGTACAAAGGAGCAACGGAAAAAAAAACTTGCAGATTCAGAATTAGTTTTTGGAAAGAAATTTACTGACCATATGTTTTTGATGAAATATAAAAATAATGAATGGGGAACTCCTCGTATTGTCCCATATCAGTCTTTCCAGCTAGATCCTGCTTGTGCAGTTCTTCACTATAGTCAAGAAATTTTCGAGGGGATGAAAGCTTTTCCTCATCCTGATGGTTCAGTTAATTTATTTCGACCTTTTGAAAATGCTGCAAGGTTTAATCTCTCAGCAGAAAGAATGTGTATGCCTCAAGTTAACGAAGATCTCTTTGTGAAAGCTATTGTTGAATTAATAAGAGTAGATAAAGATTGGGTACCCCATTCTTCTCAAACAGCTCTTTATATTAGACCAACCATGATCGCTACAGAAAAATTCTTAGGTTTAAGAGCAAGCTCTGAATTCTATTTCTACGTGATTTTATCTCCTGTTGGACCTTTCTTCAAGGAAGGTTTCAAACCAACAAAAGCATATGTTGCTTCGCAAAATGTTCGTGCTACTCCAGATGGTACAGGTGAAGCAAAAACAGGAGGTAATTATGCAGCAACTCTTCATGAAACATGTATCGCAAAAAACAAAGGATATCCTCAAGTTATTTGGTTAGATGCTATACATCGTAAATTTGTTGAAGAAGCAAGTGGAATGAATATAATGTTTATCATTGAAGATGAAATCTATACTCCTCCACTGGAGGGTACAATATTGAAAGGAATTACAAGAAAATCTGTCTTAGAACTTGCTCAAGAACTTGGTTATACAGTCCATGAAGAAAAAATAGAAATTAATGAAATAGTAGATCAGATTGATAAAGGTCAATGTACCGAAGCTTTCTTTGTTGGAACTGCCGCTTCAATTACTCCTATTGGGCAAATATTGTATAATGATAGAGAGTATATTATTAACAACTTAAATGTTGGTAAAATAACTCAGAACCTATATGATAAGCTTGTTGGAATCCAGACAGGAAAAATAGATGATAAATTTAACTGGACGTATAGAGTAGATTAAATTCGAGAGAAACAGTTAATTATTCCTTTTTTACATTATCTCTGTGACATCTATTAATGAAATAACAGAAAAGATAATTGAGTTCCGAGATGCAAGAGATTGGAAAAAATACCACAAACCTAAGAACTTAGCTCTTTCTCTCATTATTGAAATAGGAGAGCTTTTTGAATTAATTCAATGGCAGACTAATGAAGAGATAGAGAACTCACTTGATAAAATTAAACCTGCTGTAGAAAAAGAAATAGCAGACGTGTCAATATATTTGTTCTTACTTGCTCATGAATTAGGAATAAATTTAGAAAATGCAATCCCTAAGAAAATCTCAGAAAATTGGGAGAAATATCCCGTAGGTTCTTTAACAGATGAAAAAATCAAATGGGGAAAAAGTGAAAAAAATACCTAGCTTAACAGAGCTCCCCATCTTTTAGTTAGAACGTATGTCCTGATTCTACCACCAGCATCATACTTTACATCATAGAACTTCAGTTCTAGTTGCTTAATAGTTTTGTCAAAGTTAACTAAAGGTCGAACTACTTTTCTTTTCAAAATTTTGCTATTTATGGCTTTAACGCCTTCCTTAACAGCTGTTATAGGATAAAGGAGAACAGATTTTGGATAGAACTCTCCGACAACAATCAATTGCCCATTTTTAGCTAATAGACTTTTGCATTTGTTGAGGAATACATCTGTTTGATCTTTTGATAGTCTTCTAAGAGCAAAGATAATAATTATGTTGTAAAACACTCCATCTAGAGATTCAAACTTGTCAATTTTAAAAGGTTTCATGTCTAATTTTCGAAGGATTTCTGCATCCTTTACTTCTGTTTTTGGACTAACATAGGAAGATGAGGAATCTCTTGCTACGACTTCAGGAGTGATCTTTGCTATTTTCTCTGCAAATTCTCCGATCTTATCTCCAATAATAAGAGTAGTTCCAGTTTTTATTCTTTCGAAGATCCAATCTTGGATATCATGTAGAAAAAGATCAATATTTACAGTCTCTTTTAGTTTTCGAGATACTGTTTGAAATGAATCTGAAATTTGTTGTTCTATTTTTTGAGCTGTTGTAATTTCATCTTTTTCTGTTTCCTCACTTGTTTTTTCTATCTGAGGAATATCAGCTATCTCTGGAGTTTCTTCCATTTATATCACTTCAAAATCTTAGTCTGCCAATCATAAGTTGCTTCCATAATTTCTGATTTGGTTGGAAGATCTTCTTCTAATGTTCGTTTTAGCATTTGGCAGAACTTATCAATACTATAAAATACTGAACCAGAAATTCCGATGTTCATCAAGCTATCTTTTGTTTTTGTAAGTAAGCTAGCTATTTCAGGAGCATTTTCAAGAGTAATTTTTGTGTAGTAGTTCAACTTCTCTCTTAGTTTTAAAATTTCTTCTTCTGGGTTTAGACTTACTGTTACACCTGAGGAGAAACCTTGTCTAATCATTTCTAATACCATTTTTTCTGCTTCATCTAAAGACGAAACTTGATTATTACTGAAATAGAAGGTTGCTAATCTTATAGCAAGTTGTTCTAATCCTAATTCCAGATCTTCTTCTGTTAAGTCAGGAATATTATGCAGGAGTCCCATTCTAATGAGAATTAGATCTCTGTTTTTCTTTGCATATGATAGTTCTTGCTCTGTGAGAGCTTCTATTGCCTGTAATCTATTAATTAATGCAGCAAAACTATCAAAATCCATATTCATAATGTCTTCGCGTGTGAGAAAAGGTTTGATTTTCTCCATAATTTGCTTCCATATTGGTTCATCTTCAAGTTCAGTATCTTCGCTGCCAATAGAACTCATAAGATTTCTATAATTGAAAAACTATTAAAACTTTGCGAGATTATCCATTCTAAAATTCCTAGCTGTTGCTATTTACACAAATCTTTTATTCCCTCATAAACATATTAGGAACTATGAACGTATATCAAGTTGTAAGAAAGGAACTAAAACGTTTATCTGAACCGTATACTTTTCTAAATGGAGATGTATATCTAGTAATTACTCCAACAAATATTTGGATCTGGTTAGGATCAAAGTCATATTGCGATGACAGAGCTGTTGGTGCATGGCTCTCCAAGGTTATTGAAGAAGATCAAAAAGAGCTTTTAATTAAGACAGTTATGGAGGGTGAAGAACCACAAGAATTTAGAGATTTGATGCAATTTCAAGTGAAAGAAGGTGATACTCCCGGTTTCCTAAAGCATTTTGAAAAGAAAGAAGATGTTGATTACAGATTGCTTCAAATAATACAAAAAGCTGAAGGAATGATTGAAACCAAAGAAATACCAATAAAATATAAATCACTTAAATCAGGAGATTCTTTTGTTTTAGATGCTTGGGATGAGATTTACGTCTGGATAGGTAAGAAATCTCAGGTTCGAGAAAAATATGAAGCTGGAAAGATTGCTAGAGCCTTGGATGTAGAAAGAAAACGTAGACCTGTTGTTTATACTATTGACGAACAAGACGAACCAAAGAATTTCAAGGAAGTTGTTGAAAGGATTGCGAAGGAAGATAAAAAGAAATAAGTGATTCTCTTTATTGAATTCTTCTTTTTTATTTTATTTTTATAGTTAATCAACATAATTGTTCATTACCTATTTTGATTAGAAATCTTTAATTATATCTGAGTTATTTTAGGTTTAATGTCCAAGAAAACTAAGTCTTTTTCTATTCAAACAGATGATCTGGTTAAAGATTTTGAGTTATCAAAAACAGACGTGGTACATGTTCTTACAGGAGTATCAATGGAAGTAAAAAAAGGAGAATTTATCGCCATAATGGGTCCAAGCGGTAGTGGAAAATCAACACTTCTAAATATCCTCTCCACACTTGAACCAATTACTTCTGGAGATGTTCTTATTGCAGGAGTAAATCTAAAAGACACTGACTACGGTGAAAAATTGGAAATTAGAAGATCTCGCTCTTCTGTAGTTTTTCAGAGTTTTGCATTAATACCGTACTTGACTGCAATAGAAAATGTCAAACTACCTATGAAATTAAGAAAAATTCCGGAAGTAGAAGCTGAGCAAAAAGCTCTCGAATTCCTTGAATCAGTAGGCTTGTATGGTAGGTTAAATCATCTTCCTGAAGAATTGAGTGGGGGAGAGCAACAACGTGTGGCAATTGCTAGAGCGCTTGCACATAATCCTGAAATCATATATGCAGATGAGCCCACAGGAAATCTTGATACTCACACAGGAAAAGAAATTATTCAGCTATTCAGAACTCTTACTAAAGAACAGAATATCTCTGTTATTATGGTTACGCACGATTCAGATAGTGCCATGGAAACGGATAGAATCTATATTCTTCAAAAAGGTAAGGTTGTTGTTGAGCAACTCAAAAAAACAAAACCAAGCTCAAAGAAGAAGGAGGAGAAAAAGAAATGAAAATTAGAAGTATTTTCTCGTTTATTGGTTTTTCATTTAAATCAATGTTCTCTAATAGAAGAAGAAGTATTTCTATAGGAGCTGGGATGATCCTTGGAGCCGCTATTTTCTCAAGTATTTTCTTCTATGGATCAATTATCAATTCAATAACTGTTCAAGATATGATTGAAAACGTAGAATTTGAAGTAACTTTCAGACCGTATGATGAACCTATTGATCAAAGTCCTCAAGAATTAGCAGAATTAATTAAGCAGGAAGAAGAGTTTGATGAGTGTATCGTGACATATGGGAATTCTTATCACAGAAATTTGGAATATCACGCAATATGGTTTAGTTCCTTCATGACTCCAAATTTAAATTATTCAGAATACTCTGGAATACGAGTAAGTCAACCCTATTTTTCTCCAATTATTGTTGAACAAGAATCTATAGATTCAGTTATTGGAGATAGAATAAATCTTGTTGCTGGAGAAGTTGATTTACAAAATGATGGTATCTTGCTATCTATTGAAAAATATAAGGATCTAGGAATTCAGATTAATGAAACATTACCCTTTATTTTTGGAGTCAACAGAACAGAATTTAGTGAAATTGATTTTGATGAAGTGAATTTACTCACTTTCGAGTTAAATCTAACTGTTAGAGGATTTTACAGATCAGGACTGATGATTAACGATGATGATATGCTTATTAGTAGTCATAATTTCAATGAAAGTATTATTGCGGGCCCGTCATCTCGGATTTCCATATCGAGGTAGCTGTCGCCGAATGTAACATCCAGGGTCCCCCTGTCCGCATGGATCACAACGTTCATTTCTGCCTCATACGCCGCGATCATGACTCGCCGGAGCACAGCGGGATCGACCCCTATCTTCTTGAGACGGGTCTTCAA
>JABLTJ010000097.1 GCA_013166775.1 Promethearchaeati archaeon | reverse complement strand
GTTGATTGCCTAAACCAGCATCGTTAGCTGGAATAGATGGTGATATCATAAGTTCAAGTAATTCTTCCTTAAGGTTTACAATCCTTTTGGATTGATTATCCATAAAAGAAATCATGAATTTAGCAATATCCTTAGGTGAGATATAAAGCGATCCACAAGCATATGGATGATTGGGCTTCCAAGTTCTCAGTTTTCCATCTTTTTGATAACCAAACGCAACCTTCTCATCAAAATCAGTTTGCCAAATTAAACTTGCATCCTTAAAGCCCAAAGGTTTAGCTATATATTTTTGAAATAGATCTTCAAGTGATTTGCTTGTAATCTCTTCCATAACTCTTCCAAGATAATCATAACCTTCATTGGAATAAGAGAACCTTTCACCTTGCATAAAGAAAACTTTAGGCTGATATCTAATTTCTCCCCAGTTTGGAAGACCTGAAGTATGAGACAGCACATGCCTAGTTGTAATTTTTTTAAAATTTGGTCTATCTTTAACATAAGGTTTAGGTAAATAACTTTCAAGTGATTTATCAACATCTAAGAACTCTTCTTCACATAACTTCATAGCAATAAAAGCGGCAAAAGGTTTTGTTAGGGATGCCGCTGCATACAAACTATCTTCAGTCATAGGTAGATTACTTTCCACATTTCGTAAACCAAATGCCTTAGTCCAAATGATATCTTGGTCTCGAATCAGTGCAATACCCATACCTGTTATATTATGCTTGGTCATGATTTCTGGTATCTTGTTTTCTAATTGCTCAACAGTATTGATGTATTCTTCTTTCAAATGAATCACACATTTTTCTAGTATTTTAAAACAAATAATGTTTTTAAAAATAGTTCACTCTCTGATATCCCAAATTGTGCCCCCC
Source organism: Promethearchaeati archaeon (assembly GCA_013166775.1). Taxonomy (GTDB): domain Archaea; phylum Asgardarchaeota; class Heimdallarchaeia; order Heimdallarchaeales; family Heimdallarchaeaceae; genus UBA460. Next base: position 2,123 of record JABLTJ010000097.1, on the reverse strand, counting down.
GCACTAGTTTTTTCTTTTTTTTAAAAATATAAAATTAAATTTAGATAAATGTTTTTTAATAGAAAAAAATATTAGTTTTCATACAAGGGGTTTTTTCTATTGAATAGGAAAAAAATTATCATTCTTGTATCTATATTAGTTCTTGTTATAGGTATACCAGTTCTTATCTCTCAAACACATCGCATTGTTAAAAAAAGATCTCTAATAAAAGGATACTATACAATAGAATCAGTTATTTGTACAGATAAATTTGGAAATTCAATAACACTTATGGTTAAATCTTTACATAGCGTTCAATATGAATTATTTCCTGAAGTGATAAATCCCTTGGAAAATATCATTTACTATGATAATGCAACATATTATAGCTGCTTTGGTTATAGAGGAAGTAAAGATTCAGTTTCAACTTTCACATTTACTTTAGACATAAAGGTACAGCAAAATAATGAATCACAAAAACTTACCTATATAGCAGTAGCAATATTTGGTGCAGATAATTGGAGTGAAAGTTTCTGGTTTGATAAACTCGGTGGAGAATTATTTATCACCTTCCGTCTTTTATTAGTACAAAGATGATCGGCGTTCAAATCGTGCCCCCCGCACCAGTTCTTCTTACTAATAATATTTTTTCTGGGTAATTTTATTGACTTCTTATTCTCCGAATTAAAAGAGAAGCAACAATTAAAACTGGTACTCCAACACTAATTCCTATACCTATGTTACGTGGAAGATTGTTCTCTTTGTATGAGTAGATTTTGAATCTTCTCCAAGCAGTTAGATAAATATAATCCTCTGAAACTTCTAATCGATCTATATACTTATCTCCAATTCTTAATCGAGTAATCCTTTTCACTTTTTGTAGATCGCTTAAATCAAAGACATTTAGTCTATTTGCACCAGTAAATAACTTATCACCAATTATCTCCACGTCATGTATAGTTCCTTCCGGAAAGAATTCGTTGTCGGGAAAATCGAAGTCCCAGCAAATAGTTGGATGATATGGATCAGTGCAATTATAGATTTGTATCCCATAATACCAAAAAGCGTTAATTATATAGTTTCCATACAAATCACTCCTTGCAACAATATTCTTGGTGGTATTAACTTCTCCTAAAAATAAGGGATTTACTGGATTCATTAAACTATAGATTTTAACTCCACTAGAAACAAGGTATAGATATTCATTACTAATATGTAATTCCCCACCAGTAGAGGTATAATTCGCTACTTTCTCTGGTAAAGATGGATTGCTTGTGTTAAAAATTATCAACTCGAAATCTGTACATACATAGGTGTAATTTTCGTGATTAACCAAACTCCAGGAACCCAAACCGAATACAAAACTTATTGCCGTTTCCACAGTAGAAATTCCCAATTCGACTGGATTAGATGGATTAGTAATGTTAAGAAGTGTTACTGTCCAATTAATACCTCTTGAAAAGGAAATTTGTTTTAGAATGTAGGCAATATTATCTTTTATTTTAAAATCTACAACCCAATCATTTTTATCTAAATCATATTTTCCAACAATTTCTGGATTTTCAGGTTGTTGAACATCAATTATCCGAATAGAATCTGCAAATGATCCTTCTTGGGTTGAATTTGATACAAATAGATAAAGTAGATCATCTTGTAGAGCAAACACAGTTCCACGTTCCTCTTCTTCAAGTAAAGTAAAACTAATTTCATCTATAATGAAAAACCCTTCACCCATTATAATTGTATTATTCATTGAAACAGAAAAGATGAGAAAACAAATACAAAACAGTTTAAACAAGGTAGAAATTGAACGTCTTCTTCCACTTCTTTTCAAAACTCCCATCACCACGAACAAATTGCTTTTCTCATTATTATTTACATAGTATACCTTATTCTATTTTACTGAATTTAGTGTTTATTGGTGTTATTTTATCTCAAGTAGAACATATTTCTTTTAGAAGTCCGCGCGTTCGAATCGCGTCTCTCGCACCAATTTTTTTAATTTTAATAAATCATTTAGATTTAGCTATATAAATTTTGATTCTTTCGTTTGTGATATTTCTTTTTGTATGGAATGTGGAGAAGCTATTTTCTCCTCTTTCGGAAAACAAACGCACACAGAGGGATAACAAATACAAATCCAA
>JABLTJ010000034.1 GCA_013166775.1 Promethearchaeati archaeon | reverse complement strand
AGAGGATCTTGCTTTTGCTGCTTTACTTAGTGGAATTTGCTTAGCTAATGCTGGACTCGGTGCAGTTCATGGATTTGCTTCTCCAATAGGAGGGATACTTGGAATTCCACATGGTGTTGTGTGCGGAGCATTACTCTCACCAGTTATTGAAGAGAATATACAACAAATGATAGCTGAAATTCCATTCAACGAAACACTCGCTAAATATGCAACACTAGGCGAATTATTAGTCGATCTCGTTTTTGACGATATTAGAGAAGCAGCAGATCGAGTTATTGAATATACAGAACAAATCTCAAGATTACTGAAAATACCAAAGTTATCAAAATATGGACTCTCAGAAAAGTACTTTGAGAAAATAATCGGGAAAGCAAAGAAATCTTCGAGTATGGGATACAATCCTGTAAAACTCTCAGATGAAGCACTTTACAGAATTTTGCTGAAAACTGTGTAATTTTTTCCTATAGAGCTACCTTTTAATTACTACTTGAAAAATTCTTTTAACTAGCATACCGTTAGAAGACCTAGTTTTGGCATTATACTAGTTTTATGTCCCAGGAGATTAGTCGATGTATACCCATAAATCGGGCGAGTTCCCGAAACGCATACGTGCGTCAGCAAATGATAATCTAAATTACTTGCTACGTAGTGGAACTGATCAGCAAATCAATTTCATTTTTCACTTAAACGGGTATATTGATTCTGAGCGAATGAAAAAAACCGTTCGATTAACAATGGATGCAGAACCTGTTCTTGGTTGCAAGTATGTTATAAATCGCAAGAGAACATATTGGGAGAGAAGAGATGACCTCGACGAACTTAATTATTTCACATTAATTAAATCAGATAATCCTGAAGCTGAAATAATAAAAATTGTTCTCTATCAAATAGACCCAAGTGTAGAATCAATAATTCAAATTAAAATCATAAGAACAGCATTTTGATCTACTAATTTATCTGTAAATTTATAAATAAATTTTATACTATCATCTTTATCATTTTCAATTATTATTTCATCTGGTATATCATAATACCCTTTTTTGGCATTTATTGTAGAAAACCTTTCCATATACATCTCACTTGTTAAATAGAAGAAGATGGAATTGGCTACAATTTTTATCTTATCCTTTTCACTTTTACATAAATTGAAGTTATGACCACGAAAAGATCTATAGTCTGTAGCTAAAGGCCAATCTTGTTTTTTTTATAAATCAGCTAATAAATTATACAGTTGTTTCAATTTATCGTTAGTTGTATCGAGTACTAAGTCACTATAATAGCTCCGATTTAATTCCTGAAAAAGTGCCATTAAATAAACCATTCTTCCTACAGCATGCTTTCCAACGGCTAGTATTTCAGTTTTCATTCAAATCCCAAAATAATTTAATATTAATCATTTACAGATAAATCACTCAAATTAATTTATAAGGATTAATCCCTTTCAAGTTTTTGTATCCAAATTTGGATAAAATTAATTTAGTATGGAAGTTAATTTGAATAGTAGAGATCAATTATAGGATGTCTTACTTTTGAAGGGAAGAGCAGTCTCAATAATATTTGTAGGTTTGCTAGTTATCTCAAGCATTTCGTTAATTCTTGAAGTTGAAGGGGGACTTGATAATGATCCTCAAGATATGGAAATCAAAGCTGTAGGAATATCACTACGATGGTCATTTGATGTCTCGGCAACAGATTCATTAACCAATTCACCAAAAACAGCTGATTTAGATAAAGATGGCGAAATGGAAATAATTGTACATGGAAACAACAATCTATTTTGCTTTAATGCGATTGGTACTCTTCGTTGGACCCAAGCTCTTGGGGGAACAGATCTCTCAACACCTGCTATTGCAGATATTACTAATGATGGTTATCTTGAGATAATTACTGGTGTAGGTGATGACATAGAATGCTATGATGTAGATGGAGCATTTTTATGGCAGTATGATACAGGTGGCAATATTGATGGGACACCAACAATAGCTGATATTGATCAAGATGGTGAGTTGGAGATTTTAGTAGGGTCAGCAGATAATAATCTATATTGCTTAGACAAAAATGGTAATGAGGATTGGTCGTCACCATTTAATTCAGGTGGACCCATAGCGAGTTCACCTGCAATTGATGATTTAGATAATGACGGATATTTAGAAGTTGTATTTGTAAGTTTCAATAATAAGCTTTACTGCTTAAGTCATACTGGAGCAAAACAGTGGGAATACGCCATATCAAGCACGGAATATTCCTCTCCAATAATTAATGACGTTGACAAAGATGGTGCAAAAGAAGTTATTGTTGGTGGAGCAGATGATGTCTATTGTATTAGTCGAACAGGCTCATTAGAATGGATGAGAGATTTAGACGGCACAACTGGTATAGTAGATGGTTCACCTGTGGTAGTTGATATTGATGATGATAATCAAAAGGAAATTATTATTGGGACTGGTAATGGCTTGTATTGCTTAACTCATACTGGTTCTACTGATTGGTTATATTCTATGAGTGATACTATGTCCTCTGCTGTTATAGCTGACATAGATGATGATAATGATTTTGAAATCATAACCGGTAATGAAGCCAATAAATTAGTTTGTATAAATCATACAGGTGGTTTAGAATTTGAGTATCTTTGTGGGAATGGTTTTTTTATTGATACTCCAACAGTAGTTGACCTTGAAGGGGATGGTATTTTAGAAATAATCGGTTGTAATACTGATCAGAAAGTCTATTGTTGGGAGCTAACTGATGTCACGCAATCTGGCGAAGTCTATTATGGCTCCTTTAGAGGAAGCAATACAAATAACGCAGTCATTGATTCTGACAGTGATTCAATAGACGATGTAACAGAAGAATGGTTCTATAATACCAATCCTAATAGTGATGATTCAGATTCTGATAATCTCAAGGATTGGGTTGAACTTTACTATTACGAAACGGATCCAAATGATGCTGATTCGGATGGAGATACCTATTCTGATTGGATTGAGATTGATTTTGGTTCGGATCCAAATGATCCGTTAGACTTTCCCTACACCGGTCCAGAAGAAGAAGGTGAGATGGGTATCTCCTTAAGATATTCAAGGACAACAACTTCAAATGTAAAAGCTTCGCCAACTGCTGTTGATATCAATCTTGATGGTAAGAATGAGATCTTACTCCCATTCAATAACAGATTGTATTGCATAAATGGTACTGGGACTACCCTTTGGAGTTATAATGTTGGTTTTGAGATTACCTCCTCAGTTGCAGTTGCAGATTTGGATAAAGATGGCACATTGGAGATATTATTCGGTGCTGATAATAGTAATTTCTATTGTATAGATCATACTGGTAATTACGAATGGGATTACAATACAGGAGATCAAATATTATACTCCTCGCCTTGTGTAGCAGATATTGATAGTAACGGTTATTTCGAAATAATCTTCGGTTCTTTGGATGGGTACATTTACTGTCTTAATTATGATGGTACTTACAAATGGGATTTCTTTAGTGCATCTGGATTTTCATGTTCACCTTCAGTAGCAAATATTACCAGTGATGACTATCTCGAGACAATTGTGATGACAGAATCTGGGTATATGTATTGCTTGGATTATACTGGCAATGATTTATGGAACGTAGGGTTAGGAGGATATATTGCTTCAAATCCAGCAATAGAAGATATTGATAATGACAATCAACAAGAAATAATTATTGGTTCTGCCTTGAATAAATTACAATGCATATCAAGCACTGGGACAGAAGAATGGAATTATCCGGTTACAGCAGATATAAGCACTTCACCTTGTATTTTTGATATTGATCAAGATAGCGTTCTGGAAATTGTTTTTGGTTGTGATAACGGTTATGTCTATTGTCTTGATAATACCGGTGCAAAGGAATGGGATTATTATCTTAGTTCAACGTTTATTTCGTCATCGCCAACAATTGCAGATTTGAATAATGATGGAAAGTACGAGGTGGTTATTGGTTCAAGAGATACTAAACTTTATTGTTTAAGTTACAATGGAACACTTCTATGGAGTTATTTAACAGGAGATATTGCAGCAGCTGCCTGTTTAGCTGATCTTGATAATGATGGTATTTTAGAAGTAACGGTTGGAACAGAAACAGGAATGTTTTACATATTAGAATTAACGAATGTTACACTATCCGGAGGAAGTCCATGGTCTTGCTTTAAAGGGTCAATCTTTCATACAGGATGGAAAGACACAGATTTCGATGGAATAGATGATTTAACAGAACAAACCTATTTTGGTACGAATCATACTGATAGTGATTACGATAATGATTTACTGAATGATTGGGGAGAAGTGTATTTTGCCGGTAGTGATCCATACGATAACGATTCTGATAGTGACCATTTATTAGACGGGGAAGAAGTTCATCTCTATTTAACTGATCCAATGGACAGCGATTCAGACGAGGATACTTACTCGGACTGGGAGGAAATTGACGCTGACAGTGATCCTAATGATCCGTTGTCAATACCATCACCAGACACAGACGGGGATGGTTTGAGAGATAATAAGGAGAGTGAACTAGGAACAAATCCGAATGATCCAGACAGCGATGATGATAATTTGACGGATGGAGAGGAATATTACACCTACTTGACGGATCCACTTGATAGCGACACCGATAATGATAATCTTGATGATTATGAAGAGGTCTTCCTGGGAGTTGATAATTACATAACAAATGCAACGAACCCTGACAGTGATTTTGATGGTTTGAATGATGGTGCTGAGTTAACCTATTCAACGGATCCTTGGGATGTGGACTCGGATGGTGATACTATTTGGGATGGGGAGGAAGTTATTCTAGGGGTTAATGGGTGGATAACTGATCCTGCGGATAGCGATTCCGACGGAGATAATTTAGCTGATAATTATGAAATTGATGTAAGCCATACTAGTCCTGTAGATGACGATACTGATTCGGATGGATTGGATGATAATGAAGAGATTGTTCCAGGGATAGATGGATACATTACCTTAGCTAACGATAGCGACAGCGATAATGACCAGTTATTAGACGGAGAGGAATTATTCTATTTGACTGATCCATGGGATATAGATTGTGATAATGATACTTTACTAGATGGAATAGAAGTGCATACGTATTTTACTGAACCTTTAAACAACGATACAGACAGTGATTTAATTTCAGACGGAGAGGAGGTTATACTCGGAGTAGATGGGTGGATAACAAATGCAACAAATCCAGATTCGGACGGAGATGGGTATACTGATTATTATGAGATTTATATTAGCTTCACAAATCCGATTGATAATGATAGTGACCAAGATGGCTTGACAGATGACGAGGAAATGACACTGGGAATAGATGGTTTTCTAACAGATCCAAATCTAAACGATACAGACAATGATTACTTGAATGATTATCAAGAATATCTTGAGGGAACCAACCCACTAGTAAATGATACTGATAATGATCAACTACTCGATGGATTAGAAATAATAACATACGAAACTGATCCATTTGACGATGACACGGACGATGATTCATTACTAGACGGAGAAGAAATCCTAGGATATTATCAGCCATTAAATCCTTATAGCAATTTAACAGGTTATTTTGTAACAAACGCTACAAATGCCGACTCAGATTCTGATGGGATAAACGATTTTGAAGAAATAACTCTTGGCTCAGATGGTTTCTATACAAATCCTAATAGTGCAGATTCCGATGGTGATTCCTTATCAGATTTAGATGAGATTAATACTCATTTAACTGACCCTACAACCATAGACGCTGATTCTGATACTATGCCAGATGATTTTGAAGTGAATCATAATCTAGATCCAAATTCTAATGATACTGCAGATGATTACGATAGTGATGAACTAACTAATTTAGAAGAATACTTGTTAGGAACAGAACCAGATAATTTTGATTCTGATAATGATTCCATGCCCGATGGTTGGGAGCAGAATAATGGTTTGGACCCATTAGATAATAGTGATGCTTCTGAAGATGATGATTTTGACGGGTTAACTAATCTTGAGGAATATACAGAAGGAACCAATCCGCAAAACAGCGATACGGATTCTGATCTATTACCTGATAAATGGGAAGTAGACCAAGGAACGTATGCAACGATCCCTGATGCAAATGCTGATTACGATTCGGATGATCTAACGAATTATGAAGAGTATCAGAATAACACAGACCCATACGATGATGATAGCGATGATGATCAACTAACAGATGGGCAGGAAGTAAATGTTTATGGAACAAACCCAAATGCTGAGGATTCCGACTATGATGGTTTTACTGATAAAGCTGAAATAGATGCCGGAACAGATCCATTAGATTCAAAAGATAATCCAAGAAGTAAGAATATCAAAACATATTCAATAATTACTGCAATAGGCATCTTTGTTGTTTTAACATTAGTCTTAACTATAAGAGGAGTAGTCAAGCACAATAGTAAGTCAATTGTCATTATAAAACGATACTTGAAGAGAAAACAATTGGTTAAAAATGAAATGCCTATAGATGACATCTGTGATGAGTTAAATATTAGCCCAACTGATATGAGGTTATTGTTAGAGGAACTCCAAAACAAAAAGAAATTCTCATACCATATAAAAGATCAACTAGTTTATTTCTATAATGAAGAAACAATAAAACAAATCCTTAATCGAATTGAATTATTACTTGTTCGCTATAGAAAAGCAAGTGAAGCTGATGTAGCATTAGATCATTTGGTTGACGCCAAAACCGAAGTGGAAGCCGCGCAAGCATTTGCTCAAGAATTAGGAGATATAAATCTTATAAATAGATGTCAAAAAGTTGAAGATGAAATAAATTCGATCGTTAGAAAATAAAATGATTGTTTATATTATCATCACAATTAACTTAATCACACAATAAGTCAAAATGAGAATTCATTGAAAGTCATCTGAAATATATTTATTTACGAATAGAATAATTAGTAATTTGGAATCAATTAAGTAAAAGACAAACGAAAAAAGTACCATTAATTTATTAGTACTTGTTATATTTAGGTGGTTAGATTTGTTTATTGGAACTAAAAAGAGAAATATAATTTATAGAATTTTAATTATTGAAATAGTAATTCTTCTTATGTGCATATCAATTTCAAAAATTAGCATTGGAGAAATTAATCAAGAAGATAATTCCTTGAATAATGATATTAGTAATTCCAATACAATAGACACTCCACTCTTAGAAATGAGTGTGAATTCAGATTTTAATTTAACCAAGATTGGTGGATGGACAGACCCATTAGGTTACGCAACAGAGATAATAATCCAAAAGGATATTGCATTCTTAGCTTGTAGAGCAGCAGGATTAGTTATAATCAATGTTTCCAATCCTTATAATCCAACATTTATATCACAATTCAATGATGGTGGTGATATTGTTGATTTGGAAGTCAATTCAACAATAACTTACTTGGTAGACATTGTTGATGGAATTGAAATTATTGATATAAGTGATATTTTTTCACCTGTAGAAATTTCTCAGATAATTAGTGATAATGTTAAAGAAATATCATTATACAATAACATACTTTTCTTGGCTGGTAATTCATTTGATATCACAATATTTAATGTTACAGATCCATATAACCCAGTAACTATTGGTTCATTAAATTTTGACTATTTCACTATTGGACATATTGGAATAACATCAAGCTCGATTCTAATTGGAGCAAATGTATTTGTTAGCGGTAGTTATCCTTCACGAAATCCAAAGCTATACAGTATAGATTGCAATAATTTAAGCAATCCCAGGTTAATACAATTTGTAGATTATTTTAGTGAAAATATTGCTTCTATTACTATTAATAATAATTTCTTATATGCAATAACTGAGGCGTATATCTATTTAATAGATATTAGTAATCCCTCTGATATGATATTAATATCAAAATCTATACAATTATTTGATGGTTATTGTGGTGCTGATTTTATATTAGATTATGGACTGTTTGCAGGGGGATACTCTGGGTTAGTAATTGCTGATATCAACGACATGACCAATTATTCATCAATGTATTATTATACAAATGAGGATTTTTGTGATGTTAAATATTATAATGGTTTAATATACGCAGCAAGTGGAGATTCAGATTTATCAGTATATTCAGTGGATTTAGACAACGATGGAATAAATGATTTTGATGAAATAAATCAATATAATACCGATCCATACAATTCTGACACTGATTTGGATTCAATTAGTGATTATGATGAATTGTTTATTCATAATACAAATCCATTTTTAGCTGATTCAGATTCTGATTTAATGCCTGATAATTGGGAAATTAAATTTTCAACGAATCCATTGGTTAATGATAGTGAGTTGGATTACGATTTGGATAATTTGACTAATATTATAGAAATGGGTTATAATACAGATCCGAATAATAACGACACAGACGCTGACGGTTTAACAGATTATCAAGAAATTGAAATTTATTTGACAAATCCGCTAGAACAAGATAGTGATCAAGATGGGTTTACTGATTTTGAGGAAATTGAAGCTGGTACAGACCCTCTTGATAGCAAAGATAATGTTAGAAAAGATTCTATTAACAGTCTACTAAAAATATTATTACCATCAATTGCTGGTTTTTTGGTTTTTGTATTAATATTATATTTTGCTGTCCGAGCCACGAAGAAAAATAGGAATACTCCCATTAACATATTAAAACGAATTTTGATTGATTTATCGAAAAAAGTCGACAAGATTTCGCTTAACAATTTGAGGCAAATATCCAATTTAACGGAAAATGAAATACTTAACAACATCGCGGTATTGCAATATCAATTAAATACAGAAATTGATTCTGATAGTGAATTCCTTTATTTCAGTAATAATGTTGGTTTATCTTCAGATATAAATCTAATTAGTAATAAAATTCAATCCTTATTTAACAGTAGAACAACTTCTCCTATTAAAATTGAAGAGCTATCATATTTCAAGATAGAACTTTCAGCATTAAAAGATCGAGCGAAACACAGTCCAAATAAAAACTATACTAATCAGATAGATTTCCTGATATGGCTTGTTGAAAAATTTACTAGAGAATTAAGTTTAGATATTCGCTAATAATTTTAGCGTAATCCACTTTTTTCTCAATTTCCTATTCGATTCTTTGAACCTCTGCAGAATAATTGCGGATATTTGTAGGAAGAAATTGATTCAGTCTTTAGAAGATTTAAATAAATAATCCTCTTCTACTTAAGAGAGGATTTATTGAAATTCATTTCTTTTTCAACACCGAAAAATTTTTACTTCTAATTTTTTAGTATTGATATCAGAGTAAATCTTTCTTACTTTCAAGAAGAGGTTGAGTTATTAATGGGAAAAATAACCAAAAACATTCTAACCTTAATTTTGTTTGGCAGTTTAATAATTAGTGGAATAGTTATCAATTTTGAACCTGTAGATGGAGCAATCACATTATCCTTGAAATGGACTTATGATATGGGAACAAGTTGTCACAGAACAACTCCTGTTGCTGCTGATATTAATCAAGATGGTTATATGGAAATACTAGTTGCTGACGAAGGTGGTATCCTATATTGTTTGGATTATCAGAAGAATGTTCTATGGACAAAGAATTTTGGTGCTTCTGCAGAGATTGAACACCGAGTTACAGTTGCTGATGTTGATAATGATAATGAAGTTGAGATTTTATTTGTAGAAGATAGTTATAAAACAATTTATTGTTTAAATTCAACAGGAGATGAAGAATGGACATATAATGGTATTGAAGGTGCCTCCTCTTATGGTGGAATAACGTTGGCAGATATTGATGGTGACTCCTATTTTGAAGTTATTTTTGGTGATGACTATAGACGAGTATATTGTTTAGAACATAATGGAGCATTTAAATGGAAATATATTCATTCTGTAGCTGCTTCAATGGAAACTATTCCAGCAGTTGGTGAAATAGACAAAGATGGTTATTTGGAAATTCTTGTAGGAACAGGAGGAACAAATGATCAAATGATCTGTATCAGTCATTTAGGTACCCATCAATGGTCCTATACTGTCACTGATAACATTTATAGTTCACCAGTAATTTCTGATATTGATAACGATGGAACACTAGAAATAATTTTTGGTTGTAATGATAATCAAGTTTGGGCTTTAGAAGGTGGAACTAGTACTGTAATTGATGATTGGTATTTTGATGCAGGTGGAACTATCTATGGTTCTCCTGCTGTGGTTGATATTGATAAAGATGGATATGCTGAAACAATTGTAACAACTTCTGATAGTAAGAAATTATTTGTTCTCAATCAGTATGGTAATATTGAAAGAGAGGTAACATTGGATGAGAGAAGTTATTGCTCACCAACAATAGCAGATTTAGATGGAGATAATAATTTAGAAATAATAATAACAAAATGTGAAGATACTTCCCCTCCTATTGAAGATTCATTAAGAATATATTCCAATACGGGCACTTTGATAGATTCTTATGATTGTGGAGATATTGATCATGTAAGCACAACCATTGCTGATATAGATGCGGATGGGATTTACGAAATTATAACTGTGAATAGTGGTGGAAGAGTTTTTTGTTTGGATATCACAGGAGTATCTTCTTCTGGTGATGCTCCATGGTATACAGAGCATGGAACACTTTTCAATACAGGATGGATTGATACTGATAGTGATTTAGTTGATGATGAAACTGAGAGATTTTATTCTACATCACCAACAGATTCTGATCATGATAATGATGGTCTTTCAGATGGAGAAGAAGTAATCAATTTTGGGACAGACCCAACTGCTACTGATTCTGATAGCGATTCATTAAACGATTATGTTGAAATCTATACTTATCACACAGATCCTAATAATGTTGACACAGACTCTGACAGTATGGATGACGGTTGGGAAGTTACTTATGGTTTGAATCCTCTGATAGATGATTCAGCTGGTGATGCAGATTCGGATGGGTTAACAAATTTAGAAGAAAATTCAGAAGGAACTTACCCCAATGATTCTGATTCAGAAGACGATGGCATGCCTGATGGTTGGGAAGTTACTTATGGTCTTAATCCATTATCTGATGATTCCTTAGAAGATGCTGATAGTGATAATTTAGATAATCTGGATGAATACACTGCAGGAACTTACCCTAATGATCCTGATTCAGAAGACGATGGCATGCCTGATGGCTGGGAAGTAAATTATGGTCTGCTTCCTTTAGTTGATGATTCTTTAGGTGATGGTGATAGTGATGGTTTGAATAATTTAGCAGAATTTAATGCTAATACTTTCCCAAATGATCCAGATAGCGAAGATGATGGCATGCCAGACGGGTGGGAAGTACAAAATGGTTTGTTGCCATTAACTGATGATGCATCAGCTGATGCTGATGGTGATAACTTGAATAACATTGGTGAATATACAGCAAGTACTGATCCACAAGACCCGGATTCTGAAAATGATGGTATGCCTGATGGTTGGGAGGTGACTTATAGTCTCTTACCTTTAACTGATGATGCATCTGGAGATGCTGACTCTGATTTGTTATTGAATTACTGTGAATACACAAATGGTACAAACCCTCAAGATCCAGATAGTGATAATGATGATCTTACTGATGGAGAAGAGGTGCTAATCTATGGAACAAATCCTCTCGAGATAGATACTGATTTTGATTCGTATAATGATTCATATGAAATAAGTCAAGGGACAAATGCTACTGACCCATTTGACTATCCTATTCCTGATTCTGACAGCGATGGTTTGAATGACGATGAGGAAATCACATATGGGACTGACCCTAATGATCCGGATAGCGACGATGATGGATTGTTAGATGGCGACGAAATTAATATTTATTACACTAATCCGTTAAATCCAGATACCGATTCTGATGGTTTAAATGATCAGGAAGAAGTCACTTTGGGTTCTGATGGTTATCTGACTAACGTTACAAATCCTGATAGTGATTTCGATGGTTTGAATGATGGTGGTGAATTTTCTTATGGCACAAACCCAAACAATCCTGATTCTGATGGTGATTCCATCCTAGACGGCGAAGAGGTTCTGGCTGGTTCTGATGGTTTTGTTACGAATCCTTTACTTCCTGATACCGATGGTGATAGTTTAACTGATGATTATGAAATTGACATCTCTTTTACCAATCCTGAGTTAGCTGATACTGATTCTGATGGTATCACTGACGATGAGGAATTAGTTGTAGGTTCTGACGGTTATCTTACAGATCCAAACAATCCTGATTCCGATTCGGATGGTCTGCCAGATGGTTACGAAGTAATTCACGGTTTTGATCCAACAGTTGATGATTCATCAAATGATGTTGATTCTGACGGTTTAGATAATCTTGAGGAATTCAATAGTGGGACTAATCCCTTTAACCCTGATTCGGATGGTGACGGTTTGTTTGACGGCGAGGAAATTCTTGGTTATTATCAACCTTTGAATCCATTTAGCAATAGTACCGGTTACTTTATTTCTAATGCTACAAATCCTGATTCTGACAGCGATGGCATTAATGATTTAGAGGAGATAACTCTTGGCTCCGATGGTTACTATACTGATCCTAATGCAGTTGATTCTGATGGTGATTCTTTGTCAGATTTTGATGAGATTAACACTCATTTAACTGATCCTTCCTCAGCAGACTCCGATTCTGATACAATGCCAGATGATTATGAAATTCTCTATGGGTTAGATCCTATCGCTGATGATAGTGCTGATGATAATGATAACGATGGCCTTACTAATGTCGAAGAATATCTTCTTGGCACTTCACCAATAGATAATGATTCTGATGATGATTTAATGCCCGATGGTTGGGAAGACAGCTATGATCTTGATCCTTTGGATGCTTCAGATGCTTCCGAAGATGCTGACCATGATGGGTTAACTAATTTAGAAGAATTTAACGAGGGCACTAATCCCTTACTTATCGATTCTGATGGCGATACTATGCCTGACGGTTGGGAAATTGATAACGGATTAAATCCTAATGTTGATGATGCTACAGGTGACGATGATGATGATAATCTCACCAATTTAGAGGAATTTGCTGCTTCAACAGATCCACAAAACCCTGATTATGATGGTGACGGTCTTCTCGACGGAGAAGAAGTTAATATTTACGGCACCGATCCCAAAGATTTTGATTCAGACCGAGACGGTTTTTCAGATTTCGAGGAAATTCAAAAAGGTACAGATCCTCTTGATGCTAAGAGTACTCCTAATCGAAAAATCCTTTATCAATTGATCTTCTATTTCGGTGGTGGGATACTTATTATTGTTCTATCTGGTCTAATGATAGCTCAGTTCTCTAAGCGTTATAATCATCCTTCTAAACGATTAACTCGATATCTAAAAGCGGCATTTACTAAAATGGATGCCATTGCTATAAGTAAAGTTTCAACCGATTTGAAAATTGGTACGACAATGATTCAAGATTTCTTCACATTGCAAGATTCTCAATTAGCTATTGAAGCAGAACTGATAGATGAAAAAATTTACCATGCTGATGAACGAACACTGGATAGGATGATAAATCGAATTGAAATTAATATTGCTACTTCACAACATTGTTCCACAGAAGAAGAAGCCATGGAGAATATCGCTCAAGCAAAAATTGACATAGCAGCTGCCTTGCTCATTGCACAAAAACTTGATTTGCAGAAATATTATTTGAAGTTAAATGCCATAAATAAGGATTTGAAAGAATCAATTCATTATTTGCCTTTAGGTGAGAGATAAAATCTCATGTCTTTCATTTAAAATTAAAGATGATAAGTTAAGAATTAAATTAGTCAATTCAGAAATTATCAAGCTGTTTCATAGATTGTAACAAAGTAGTTATGGTTCTAAGAATGAATAGGCACCTTTTCTTTTTCTATATTCATTTATACTGTATTAACAACATTATTATTTTATTTCACACATCAAATTCTTTAATATGTTCCTTAATTGTTCGAAGAAGTCGTTCACATTCTTTTTTCTCTCCAACAGCTCCTAGTTCTTCTGCATGTTTTATAGCGGATTCGATTTCAAATCGTACATCGACTAATATTTCATAGGTTGCTTCGTCCCGGATAGTCTTTTTATAAAAATCATCAAGTTTAGTTTTGACTCCTTCTATCATTTCATATAATCCTTCTTTGATCGTAAAGATAATTCTTTTTCGATCAAGTTTGGCATCAAAACTCTGAAGAATATCTGCTGTAAGTAATTGCCTTAATACGTTCATGTTAATTGATAATTCTTTACTTATTTGCTCTAAGTCAATTGTAAAAACAGCTGCTTTCTTTTCTTCTAGATTTTTTACGAGTTGTTTTCTTTTCTCGTCATAATACTCATTTCTTTCTTTTATGAAAACAATATCATTCTTTGTTATTTCACAAGAATTTAAGATTGTTTCATTACTGAAAACAGCATTATTAAACTGATCTAAGTTAATATTCAATTCTTGAAGCAAAGCTTGTATATTTACTTTGTAAATGCTTTTCCTTTTGATGTTCAATAATTCCTGTATTCGCTCTCTTTCTTTTTAGTAATTCCATCTCCAAATTTTGTTTTGTTTTTTACTCTTTTTGTTGTTGTTTTATTTCCTGTTCATATTTTTTCTGTTGTTGTTTTTCACTTCGTTTATCTCGTCTTTCCTCAACGTTTGATTGATTAATTCTTAGTTTACTATTATTCGGAGAATAAGAAGGAATACTCCTAATAGAACCAAAGTTGCCCCTATTATTGCAAGCAAATAACTGCTGTTGGTTAATTGTTCTTGTATTGATTGAATTTTAATAATTACAGAAGGAAATACACCTGTAATCGCTGAAAGTAATAACAAACTACCTGCTATACGACTAGGGAGAGCATAGTTTAACTCATTTGCTCTTTTTACAAACCCCTCGGACAATAGAAGCATACTAAGGAATAGTATTACTCCCTCACCAGCAAAAAGAGCTATGGATACTTCTCTATTAATTTGTATGTAATCTTGTAAGTTAGTGAAATCCATTGTACCAAATATAATTCCAACTGTTGAGATAATTCCACATGGTAATCCAAAAATAAATCGATAACCATTACCCCAATCTGAAATCTATCCTATAATATCTATTGTAAGCAGTATTATGGTTAAAGGAATGATAATAGACAATAATATTGCTAATAATTGTGATGAATAACGGTAAACCGAAATGAGATAAACAACAAGGTGTGGACCACTGCCAAAAATAAGTGAAAAAGCTATTGTTAGAAAAGCTATCAATCCTGGGCAATCACTTCCGTACTCTGAAGATGTTATATCAAAAGCTACAGCTTCAGAAAGAAATAACGAACTAAGTATTATGGCTATTCCACCACCAATAAAAACTGTGAGCATAACATTTCGTTCCATTTCAAAAAAAGAGTAAAACCAGGTATAGTTAATAACAGCACATGTAATTGCACCTGATACTACTAAAACTGAAAGAATGCCAATTATGTACTTAGTTATTTTTTCCCATGCAGCTATATAACCGAATATCAATAGTATGCACAATTATATTGTACTTACTATTGCTAAGGTCAAAAACTAATTGCGTCTGAAACCGATAACTACCCCTGTAATTATTCCCCCTAGAGCTAATACAATACATCCACAATATATTGCGTCTTCAGATACATCATCAAGCATCTTGCTAACAACCCTTCCTCTATCTTTTAGTTAATATAGAATCTAATTTTGACTAATTTTAAATTCAAACTTCAATCTCTTGATATAATATTTGATAATAATTAATAAAAAATTCGTGAACTTACAATCATTTGATATCGTTTTTACTAAAATAGATCCATATTTCCTAGTAATAATACTCAGTTATTAGGTATCCACTAATTCTTTTAGCGTACTTTATGATCATTAGATATCCCGAGGGTTAATAGTCATTAGTACTAATAGAAAACGAACAATTGGATATAAGATGTCTAAGAAATATGATAAAATGATTAAACATCAAATTTTATTTTATACTTTCTAATTATTTGCTAAAATCGTTCGCGTTTCCTCTTTGTCAATTACTAAAATGTTTAATTATTAATTTATCGTCATTTGTTTTCTGCTAGTTTCCAATTGCTCGATCATTGAAAGTGCATTAGCCATTTCAGAGTATAGATGTTTAGTTTCTGTATAGTTTGCATGGATTTTTTCAAGCTCTAGAATATCTTGTATTTCCATCTGTAATCGCTTAATCGGTAAGCTATATCTAAATGTGGTTAATCCTTGTGTTGTTTCCTTAGTTAAAACAGCTTTGTGTATTTTTCTTCCAATTGGTCCAATTGAGCTTAGTATGAATTTATCTTGTATTTTTTGCAAGTTTTTCGCTAGGGTTGATATAACAGCAACTTTTTCACTTAAATCCGTTGAATATGGTATAATTGTCTTAAAAGGAACAAATTCATCTATTACTTGAGGTTCTATTGATTCAATAGTTAATTTTCGTTCTGTTAACTTTATCGGCTCAAAAACCTTTCCGCTCCTAATTTGCTCTATGGTTTTTGGGAGACATACTAATCCAGCTCCTTGCTCAATAGCTTTTAAACCAAGATCTGAAGCACTATGCATTAATATTCTTTTTATTAATTCATGACGATCGTATTTGGTATTTTGATATTGCGAGTGCTTTTTAAGTTCCTTCAGTATAACAGCTACTATACCAACAATATGTGGTGTAGCCATACTTGTTCCTGACTTAGTAGTATAGTATTCATTCCCTTCGAAATCGTTCCCTATATACTTGTCATTTGAAAATACAGAACGAGATGCGTAAATGCTTCCACCTGGTGCTACTATCTCTGGTTTTATCCGACCATCTCGAGTGGGACCTTTCGAGCTAAAATATGATAGTTTTTTATCTTTCTCTACAGAACCTACTGCAATTAATGAATTATATTCAGCTGGTAAATTTATTGTTCCAACATCTGAATCATTACCTGCTGCAGCAACAAGAATTACCTGAGGATATTCTTTTCTAATTCGTTCATAAGCTATTTGATATGAATCGTCATTTCTGGAAAGGTACTGGAACCCCTGTGATTTCTCATAGTAGTCCATTGGCAATTCACCAAGACTAAGATTTATGATATCCACTTTGTATTGACTAATACATTTCTCAATGGCTGCTAATATTTTGTCTCTATAAGCACCAATATATCTATTTGAAAAAACTTTTGCAGCGATAATTTCAGCTCCAGCAGCTATCCCTTTAAGTGTGGAGTTTTTATTACCACTACTAGCAACTATACCAGCTACATGAGTACCATGACCCATTTTATCCTTATTAGCTAATTCTGGGATGCCATCATCTGAGGTAACATCGAACTGAGTTGTTACATTCAAGTCAGGATGTGTTTGATCAACTCCGGAATCAACAATTCCTATTTTTATTCCAGATCCATCACCTATCTCAATTTGTTCACCCATAATAATATTTTTTGAACTATTAAGAACAGGGAAAGAATTTTGAGCTAAACCTATTTTTACTATTTTGTCATTAATTTCATTTAGTCCTTTTTTGACTATTTTTTTAACTGGTACACTAAGTGAAAAAATCCCCAAGTTACCAATAATAGTTCTAACTTTGCCATTCAACTCAGTAATGTAGCTACTATTAATATCCATTAACTCAAGTTGCTCTAATCCTTGTTTATGATCATCAATACTAAATATCCCTTTAACATGCTTATTTGATATGAAAATTAATTCCAAGGATTCACTGGGGGTTGCTTCATGAATAATGGTTAATACATTATAAGCAGCTGGATCTAATTTCTTTAACCAGTCCATATAATCACTTCATACATTTAGCTAGTGCTTTGCTCTGAATTTTCCTCTAATAAAATTAAACCAGTTTCCTTCACAAATTTCAAACCTTTGTTCTCAGGTAGGTCAATATATGCTCTGCAAATGGATTCAGGAATGTCACTACAAATAATGTAATTTTCCCCTATAGCTTTTTGTTCCTTAATACGCAAAGTCAATGTTCGACTAAATGTTAAGAAATCGAAATGTTGATTTATTTCAGAAATCATGTTATCAATATCTAAATGATAATCGGTGATAGGAGAAGAATCTGCTACTGATAATGGTTTTGATTCTAAGGAGCGATACTTTATACCAGACTCTTTATTGATTCTTTCCTCAAGCTGAGATATTTTTTCTTCAATATCATCAAGATAAAGATCAAGTATGATTGCTCTAGTTTGTAATTCATATCGCAATTTTGCGAAGATAGATTTAATAGTTTCAAATTTCTTCTTATCAAAAGTATCTTTGTATTCTAATTCTAGTTTGTCAATTCTTTTGAAATAATCGTTAAAACTTCTTGCAATTTTCAGACTTTTCTTTACAAATACTAATGACTCTTTTAATGGTTCAATATGCTTATCCTTTATATCCTTCTTTTTCTTCAATCTCTTTTTTATATCAATCATCTTTTTTATTTGATAATCTAATGGTAATTCAGTCATAATTTCTTTATCAATATTATAGAATCTTGTAGGAATTACTTCGTTATTCCAATAAGAAGAATGTGATATTTCACCATTATACTGACCCAAGAGAATATCTATTTCAACAATTAAATCATCGTACACCATTTCTCTTAACCACATTTTATGGTTTTTTTCTCCGAAAAAATAGGAGAAAAATAGTTATAAAATTTTTTTTGTTACTAACTAAATTCTTCCTCGTAATCATCATCCTTTAATAAATCAGCTATTTCGTCACTTTCTTCAAGATCAAATCCCAATTCTTCTCCTAAAGCTGCTAATTCTTTATCTGAAATATTAAGTACTTCATTTAATGCTTCTCTTTGATACTTAGCTTCATCTCTTAATCCTTCTAAAGAAATGAATTGATCAGTCAAATTTACAATATATTTAGAATTACCTTCTACAAACCAATTTTCGAATTGTGAAGTAAGACCTTCAATTAGGAATTTCTTATTATCAAATTCATTTGCTCTATAACGATATTCAGCTGCTTGTTTCAATAATAAACCAAGAGTTTCTTTTGTTATAACTTTGGCTTCCATTTTCCTTCTTGCTTCGGTTATTTTATCTTTGTATTTTTTAGTGAAATTAGCATGTTGTTGATTGCAGAATAACATTTCATCAGCAACAAAATCATTAAAAAATGACATATATTCATATCTTTGTCTGCTAGATAACGTTTTAGCCTCTGATATGCATTTATCTGCTTCTTTTATAATAGTTCTAGGATTTTTCTTAATTTCTTGTGACAAAAGATATTTTGCCATATCCTCAATAACCTTTCTAACTTTTTTATCTACTTTTTTTGGAATATCACTCATTTTTAAGACACCTACATGCTTTCATTTGATCTATTTTCCCAATCGTTATAATCTTTAATTTGTTTTGGTGAAATACTTCGATTTGTTTTCCTAATATGCTTTCTCAGCATTTCTTCTGTGATTGTTATATTCGAATGTCCTTCTTTATCCAATTCAAATGCTTCGTTTCTTGCTTCTTTACAGATATGACTAATATCTGCTGCAGAATATTGCCATCCACTAGATTTATCCGGACTTGTTAATTCAGATAATTTATCAAAATCAATGCCTTTTTCGTGGGGATAATCTCCAATATAAATTTCAAAAAGTTTTTTCCTTGCTTTCTTGTCTGGTGGAGGTACATAGATTATTTTTCCTAAGCGTCCTCTTCTAATCAATGCCGCATCAATTTTCCATGGATGATTTGAGGCAGCTATTGTTATTATTGGTGTTTCAGATGAAACTAGTGCTGTTCCTGTTATTCCGGATAATTGTTGCATTATTTGACTCGTAACTTGAGCATTAACTCCAGAACTGTCACTACTAAATAGCATTCTTTCTATCTCATCCAAAAAGACAATTGCTGGTGCTAAAAAACTAGCACATTTATATGTTTCTTTAATTGCTTTTGCTGATTCTCCAACATATTTATCCATAACGCAATCAGGTGTTAGTGAGATAATTGGTACACCAAATTCTCCACCAGTACACTCTATTAGGAAAGTTTTACCACAACCGGGTGGGCCATGCATTAAAATTCCTGTTTCACCTTCGAATCCCCATTTGTCCACTTTATCTGGATATTTCAATGGATATTCTATTGTTTTTTTCAAGGTACTTTTGAGGTCATCTAATCCAGCTATATCATCAAAATCACGATTTGTTAGAATAATTAAATCTTTGCAATTTTCAGGTAGGTTAATTGGAATCTTGATTTTACCTATATATGGTTTACCAGGTTTCTTCCCAACCTTTTCCTTCTTATCTTTTAGCTTATTGATTAGATTAGCAACAGCATCTATCATCATTTGATAATTATTACTTATTGGAGGTTTCGTTCGATTTCGTAAAATTGTAAGATATTTTATTGATTCAAGATAGTATTTCTTTGCTTCTTCGAATTTCCCTTCTTTTGCTGCTTTATTTCCCTTATCTTTAAACATTTTAGCTTTATCAAATTCAGTCAATGTATAAACCTCATGAAAGTCAAACTGATTATTTTCGTCTCTCTAATGCTTTCTTGAATTTATCTGGAAGTTCTTTTTCGAATTCCTTGTCTTCTCCAGAGAATTCTTGTAGTATATCTATAGTAATATCATCAGTTATTTCAACATCGTAATCTGATGCTAATTCCTCAAGATTTTCTAATTGAAAGTGTTGTTTATCAATAATACTTTTAACTTTGCCCAATTGTTTTTCTTGCAACTTGAATAAATCTTTTAGAAAAGCATTATTTGTTTTAAACACTTTATCATATTTAGTGACCATACTTGATAGTTTGTCAATTCTGAGATCCTTAAAGTCCTCAGCCATCTCGAGTTCACCATAGATACCATCTAAGGTATCATATAATCCCTGCGTTACATCACGGATAATTTGTGCTCGTTTGTAATTCATTTTCTTAGCTGGTGAAGGATTCTTTCCTTTCTTAAAATCACGTTTGATTTCATTTTTCAAGGTATTGCATCTTGAATTGACATTGTACAATCTATCTTGTACTTCATCTCGTGCTTCATCGACTTCTTTCATTTGTTTTTCAATTGATTTTTTTTGCTTAAAAAACTTCAATTATAAACCTCCTTGTTAAA
Source organism: Promethearchaeati archaeon (assembly GCA_013166775.1). Classification (GTDB taxonomy): domain Archaea; phylum Asgardarchaeota; class Heimdallarchaeia; order Heimdallarchaeales; family Heimdallarchaeaceae; genus UBA460. Next base: position 13,123 of record JABLTJ010000034.1, on the reverse strand, counting down.
TAACTTTGTAAACATCGTTTTTTTTAATTTAAAATCTTTATCCTTTTTCAAGCATCATTATTACTTGTTTCACTATTGGTTTTTCTTTTACCTCATTTGGTAATTCTTCAACTAGCTTTTTGTCTTCCATAATAAATTCAACTAGTAACTCATCTCCCAAATAATCAAATTCTTCTTCTAATTCGATTCTCTGATCTTCGGTTTTTTCTTCGAGATTTTCTAGCCAAAATTCTTGTTTCTTCACTTCTTTATCCATATTTTTAGTGTAATTTACTTGAACATTCATGACTTCTTTCATGCGTTTATCTACTTCTTTAAAAAAATTGAACATATTTAATGACTCATAGAGATCTGTTGATATAGTTCGTATAGAAGCTATTGCTTCTTGAAATTCTACTTCAAACATCATACCATCAATTGTATCAATTAGTCCACCTACTTGCTTGTCCATCAATTGTACTTTTTTGTACCTCATAACAGCCATTGGTGATGGAGTTCTACCTTTCTTAATAATACGTTTTAATTTTGCTTTATTCTCTCTAAGCCCGCTGCGCAGATTCATTTGATATTCTTGTATATCTTCTTTCATTTCTTCTAAATCATCAATTGAAAATTTCTTTCTTTTAAAGAACTCAAAAAATTTGTTCACTGATTTAACCCCAATCTTTTGCCTATATTATGTTCTTTAATTCATAAATAAAAATTTCTCTCATAAAGAAGTGATTTTTTTTATTTTTATAAGCACTTTCTTCTTCTCCTAAAAAGTTTTAAAGTACTTTTGTTACTTATATAACAGTTGAATCAAGGGAATTAAATAGTTATGAATAATAAAGTAGGTTTATTTGGTACCACTAGTTCTGGTAAAACGGTTTATCTCGTTGTATTATATGAATATCTCAATAAACTAAAAGCAGAACTTGTTTTGGATTTTAAAAACGAAGAGGATTCGGAAGCTTACCTTAGTGGTATTGCTCAAGATTTATATGAAAAAAAAGTATTACCAGAAATGACTGATAGACGATCTATTCGTAAAGTAGCATTTAACTTGAGTAGACAAGTAAAAAATACTGTAGAAACTGTATTTAGAATGGAAACCTATGATTTTGGAGGAGATACTTTATTAGATATTTTCGCTCCAAACCTTGACTTATCCAATAATCAAATTGTAGAAATTCCTAACGAAAATATTCCTGATGAAAATAAACCTTCTGAATTTATAAATATGAAAAAAACAATCAATTCATTAATTGAGGAATCCTCATCATTTATGTTTATGGTTGATCCGAATCCTATTGGTAGGCATAAACAAGATCGTTTTTTAGCTGCAATTTTGAATCAAATCATTGATACTAATCAAAAGAAGAATCGTTTGAAATCTAATAGTGTTATAGAAAACGTTTCAATAGCTTTTGTTTTAACAAAATCAGATTTATATTATAATAATCAACATACAGAGAGAGAATTAAACAAATTAATCCCACAATCATGGAAGCGAGCTAAAAAACTTTATTTCGTAAAAGACAGAGTCAAATCGTTTTATATTACCTCTCTGGGATATAATACTAAAAACGAAACAGCAGAAGATGGTAGTAAATATGCTATTGTACCGGATATTATACAACCAGAAAATATTGATGAACCTTTAAAATGGTTCAAAAAACAATTTGCAGATTATCGTAATAGACGTTAATAGTGATTTTCAATGGATAGAAGAGTTAGAATCTTTGGTATTCCTCAAGCCGGTAAAACAGTTTATTTGTCAGTTTTATTTGGAGAAATTGACAGATATGGATTTGAAAATTACATTTTAGACATGAGAGATCATGCTGATTCAATGGATTATCTTTCGATGGTTCTCGAAGATTTAGTGTTACAAGGAAGTACTTTTTCTACTCCTGAAAGACAATTCAAAGAGTTAAACATGAAATTATCTTATCAAGAAGATGGTAAAGTAAAAACTGCAGCACTAATCTCTACTTATGATTTATCCGGCGAAGATATTAATATAATATTTGATGCTAGATTTCATTCCCAAATAAGAAAATCAATAATACCTCCTGAATTTAAAGAAAGTCAAAAGAAAATTATGAATATGCTATATACTGGAGATTGCTTCATTTTATTAGTTGATCCTAACCCAATAGGTTCTACTTTCGATGATCAAGATACAATGTTTACGATTATCCTGCGGATAATTAAGAAGAATAAAGGCAAAAGAAAATCTCAAAAAGATAAAAGGTATGGTATTGTTGAAGGAATTAAAATTGCTTTTTGTATCTCAAAATCTGATTTGATAGATATTCCGGATGCAAGGGAATTCGTAGAACAAAAAATGCCTTTTACTTACAAATATCTAGAAATTAATTTCAAAAATAATTTCAAATGTATTCCTATATCATCATTGGGCTATAATGCAGAAACAAGGCAATATCCAATGAAAGAAAATATAAGACCAATAAATGTTCTAGAACCCTTAAGGTTCTTTCTTGATAAATAGGTATATCATAGGTAATTAAAATAAACTATAAACGGAAAATAGTTATGAGGGAAACAAATGTCTGAAAAGAGTAATTTTAAAGTGCCTCATTTGCTATACACTTCAGCAAAAACTCAATCAAAAGCAGGCCAACAAATAACAAGTTTATCACCATCTGGAATAAGTAATCAGGATAAATTGAAAATTCTTTATTATTCTTTCGGAGTTAACCCCTATCGGAATGTACTTTGTCGTATTGAGGTAACTGATACTATTTATTGTTATCAATTGGATGAGAGTAGAGTAGCAATTGGTCGTTTAATGGATGCTGGTAGAAATTATGATGGACGCCCTGGACGTACTCAAACCCATACAATCATTCTCTCTGATAGTGAATTTGAAGCCATTGGCTTTGATCCTTTGCTCTTAAATGCTGCTGAAGTGTTTACCCGTAATGATTTCGCTGATGCTGATTTTACTAATTTTGTTTTAGCTTCATTGAAAACTAAAGCTATAGTAGAACAAACCGCAATACAGTATTTAAAACAGAAATTCTCTTTAATTCTTATTCAGAAGATAATAACTGGAGTTTTATCAGGTAAAACGATTATTGTTTTGTATAAAGATACTCAACCTCTCACTGAATTACAAACACTTTACAAAATAATTCCTAAATCTGTTCGTTGTTTAATTCGTTTAGCTACTTTCTTTTATGATCCTTTCTTACAAACAAACCCTTATAATACATTATCAAAACCAGATTTTAACTTAATTTTTACACCTCGTTCTTGTGTAAAATCAGCAAAAATAATGCCTAATACAATTATTTTAGATTCAAATGGCAATAAAATCGTCGGAGAGGAAGATATAACCTTAGATAATTATCTAGCTAATTCTATTATTGAATATTTAGAGAGTAATTCTCTTGAAGATCTCCTTTCATTAAATACTTCCTTAGATAAGGTTATTCTTAAATTTCGCAAAACGTTACCAAAAGACCGATTTAGAGTTAAAGTATCTGATATTGCTAAATCACTTGAAAGTAGACAAATCATAGAAAAATTACTTGTACTCGTTGAAACTACCCCAAGTTTAGAATACTACTCCAGGTTATTTGAGGAATTAGAAAACTACCAAGCAATTATTATTTCAAATAAGTTTGATGATGAAATTAAGTGGTACAATTCTTCATATAATAAAACAGTAACTGGAGCACTTAATTATGATGGTCATCATTTTATAAACCAATTGCCTATTTATTTCGACTTTTTACTCAAAGCTCCATTTGGTATTGCATTAGAGAGTGCTGAAATTCAAGATAAGCAATTAGACATTATCGCAGAATCTCTATCAAATGCTCATAATTTACATGCGGAAAATGAAAAACTAGAAAAATTAACTCATGAGTTATTTAGAATTTTCTTTGCATATGTTTATTCTGGAGTTGATGGTCGACAAGATGAATTAGAATTATTGTTTAACAAAATTGAAGAAAGTAATTATTCTACAAGAATTAAAACAGATATTACAGTATTTGTCAAAGAGACACTTTATCCTCTTGCACAAAAATCTCCAAATCAACTGCCAAAAGTTATTAATTTATTATTCTCCCTTGCTAATTTAACAACAGTAAAGTATGAAGCAATGAATCTTTATTTCATAGCATTATCAAGTAGCTTAAAATATTACAACAAACTAGCGAAAATAAATAATCATAAGAATTTCATCATTAGCCATTTGGATATTAGTAATATTGAACTAACTTTGACTCGAAGTAAAACCATTTTTGCAAATCAAAATGAAGAATTAAGAATGTTTTATGGAGAGCTATTAAATAATATTCATGCAAAATATACTAACAATCCAAAAATTGTTTCTCTAGTTGATAAAGATTTGATTATTCTTCTTGATTCATTACTTAATGCTGCTCGGAAATCAGCTAATTTGGATTTAATTAATCCTATATTGCAAATTACACCAAAATCGGAAGTTTATGAAATGATTATCAATAAAGCTAAAATTACTTTGATTGGTCTACCAATAAGGCAGGGTAGAAAACAAACATTCTTTGAAGAAGTAAGTGATTATGTAAAACAAGAGGATAATCCTGTTTATCTTCTTGAAGCGTGGTCTGAAATAATAACTAGTTTTACTCAAGAATCAAAGCAATCTACAATTGAATGGTTGAAAACTAATGATTGGGTGAAATTATTATTACTATTCTATCACAATTCTAAGAAAAATTATGCAATTTTAGCTGATTATAAAACATTGCTTGAGAAAAAGAATTGCACTAAATTTAGAATTTATACTCTCTTTAGATCTCTTGAAAACAACTTGGACAATAAAGGAATAGTATTATTTAATCAGATTAATACTGACATATTCTGGACCTATCTCGATAAAGAACTTGACAGTAAATATACTCAATTATACAAAGAAAACATGATTAAACAATTAAGTATTATTTCTAAAGAAACTAAAATCTATTGTGCATTCATTGAAAAAATAGCCAATGTTAAAAAGCTAAACGATTCTGCATTAACTAATTATTTGACACTCTATTTTAGTTTATTTAGATTAATAGCTGAAAGTAAATATTCAGAAATAATAAAAGATGTTTCTTTTGTGCATGCGGTTACTGATTTTCTTATGGAATATAACAAGAAATTGGCAAATCTATATAGTAACAAAAGCAAATCTGAAATTCTAAATATTGTTATTACAAAAACCTTAAACCTTCTTCATAGTGAAGGACAAAAGTATAGTACATTACTTAAGAAAAGAAGAGAGTTAATATTCTCATTATTCGATTTGCATTCAAATATCAAAGTAGATCTAATTGCAGATTCTTCAAACATTATTGGAATATACAATAATTTAGTTACTAGCATTAACAGAAAGAACTTTCTTATGGTCTATAAAGATGATATACTCAAATTACTTGGTAAAGCTAACAAGAATAATCCGATGATAAGCAAAGTGTTCTATAATACTATTTTGAAGTTAGGTGATATTGACATTAAGCATTTGAATATATCATTTTATGAAGAAGTATTAGATTCATACCTAAAAAATGCCATGAGGAGTGACTTCGATGATTATAATTTTATTGAAGTTCTAAGCAATAACATCCGTTTATTACGTGGTGATAAGAAAATTACTAGAGAAGGATATTTATTGTATATGAAACGTATTTTTACAATTATAAGTACTAAAAAATGTCCACAGAATATTAGCTATGAGATTTCTAGCAAATTACAAAATCAATTAATTAGTATATTAAAAAGTGATAAAGTAGATCCAAATTCCAAAAAAATTGCAGCTGATATTGAAAGACATGTTTCGAAGTACTTGAAAAAGTTTGATATAAAATTATTAAGAGGTAATTATGCTACGAATTAAATTTAGGAACGTTCTCTAATGATCAAAACGATATTAAAGAAATTCAATTGGGAAGAAACAAAATCTGAGTTGCCTTTTAGTAAAGCGATATTCAATCTAATTGATTTAGAGGGCGGAGGAGTTATTCCTGAATTAGTTTACATTCAGGATGATGATGGGCCTAATTATGAAATTGGTTTTTTCCACTTATCCAATGAAGGTTTTGAAAAAAATATCTTAGGAACTTTTCAGAATAAAATACTAGCTTTTTCTGGCATTCGTTTATCAGAACTCGTTCAAGAAGAATTATTAACTATTGATGAACATAACAATATTACCCTTTATGAATATGATAATGTAGGAAAGAAGCTTGAATTACTAGAACGGATTAACTCAAATGCTGTTAGTTTTGCTATCAAATTGAAAACCTATTATTTCAACCAGGAAACATATGCTTTGATAATAGGAGATAAAGCTAGTATTTTTAAAATTGTTAAGGATTCAGTAAGTAATTATCAGATTAAGCTTCTTTATGATTCTTCAAAGGTTATAGGTACAGATATTCCCTCAAATCTTGAAGATGGTTATCTGATTACATTAGTTGATGAAAATAATTTTGAGATTTTGTTATGTAGTGACGAGAGTGTATGTATTTTAGAAGTCAAAAATGGCAAATCAAATTTAAAATGTGACCTCGTATCAACGAATTCCTTCATAATAGAAACCTATTGCTATATACCTGATGCTTCTAAAAAAACAGCTCATCTAATCAGTAAAACTTTACATGGTGTATTTTATTTCAAATATGATGGTCAAACTCTCACAAAAGAAGAATTGGAAATCAATCAAGATTTTTTGGATAGTATTACTCATCATGAATCAACAAATAAAGAACCAACTCCGTTAGTTATCGGAGATTTTGAGAATATCGGTAAAATCTCGCTTTTAAAGAATCTTTTAACAGATGAAGATGTGGAATTAATCTCTTTAGAAGAAATTCAAGTAGATGATTCATTTAAACTTAAACCTATTGATATTCTCTCGCATCAATATAATAAACTTGGAATAACTTTCATTATCGTTATTTTTCAACAAGAAACTGATGATTTTCTCAGTGATGAAGTCTCATCTATAATGATTTATCCATTTTATGTACAGACCAATTATGAAATTATTGATGATGATACTCTTAGTATATATATTGTTTCAGCAAACAAAACAATGAATGATATTGACCTATTCTTTACTCACGCTTTGGATTGTTTCTATTTTTATGAAGATGAATTTGAAGCTGAACAAATCAATTTAGAAGTCATTATGGATTCTATTGATATTATTGATTTAATTATTCCTCGTACTGATATGAGAGAGAATACAAAGAAGAACCTAGAAAAATTACGTGTTAAATATGATGCTTTTACTAAAAGTATTGAACGAAAACACCACATTGATCTGCAAAAAAAGAAAGCAATTCAGTTAGAAAAGGTTAATCTTGATCAGATATTTTTAAAGATTATAAAAGAGAAAATAATCAATTCAAAAGATTTCGGTAAAAACCTAGTTGTTAATTATCCTCTCAGGCTTTCTTTTGATTTACACAATCCATCTACTTCAAATATTTATGATATTAGATTTGACTTTGATAAAATTGAATCCATTTTGAAGGAAAATACCATAGATATTTATCTTGGTTGTAAAGAGGAGAATCTTATTGACATATTGAAACCTAAGAGTACAATTAGATATAATTTATGGCTAGAAACATCTGCTGCTATTAATCTTGATATCAAATTACCACTAATCTATTCTATCATTGTTGATGAGAAGAAAATCGATAAGAAATCTGAACTAATAATACCTGATTTTGAATGTTCAACACTATTACAACTTGCTACTCCAGTAATTGTTAATCAAAGTCGCGGACCATTAGTTGTTCAAGATAGCTGTTTAGAAAAAGATCTTATCTATCATTATCAAATTAATATTAAACCAGTAAGAAAAATAACTATAATTGAATGTACTCTGAAACTTGATCAGAATATTGTACCGAATGAACCTGGTTTTAAAACGTTACTAAATAGAGAAATCTCACCCGGGAAACAAGAAATTACTGATTATCTATCTTTTACACCAAAGAAGATTGGCAAAAGTAAAATTGGTCCATTAATAATAAAGACAACTGATGGAGTTTTTGTTGAAAAAGAAATAGAGGTTGAAATAAAGGATAAAATTCCCATTTTCCATATAAATAATATTGAATTAGTTAAGAATGAAGCAGTTAAAGGTGACAAACCACAACTCGGCATACCATTTCTTGTCAGTGTGACGATAGGAAAAAATGATGTTGAGATTAAAGGAATTAAACCATATATCAAACCATTAACTAATAATTTGAAAGTACTTGATGACCTTAAACAGTGCAATCTAAGTAATCGAACAGTTATTGAACAAAATTTCAAGTTAGTTCCTATATCTGAAAAATTTGGAGAGAAGGCTTCAATACAAGTTTCATTTATACATGGAAAACAATCTGATACAAAGATAATCGAGTTCGAACTTGACTTATCAGAACCTAAGATTATTTCTATGTGTAGCATACAAGAACCTTATCCGACAATAAGAGATGTAAACGATAAAATTAACATCGAAGTCCACATTAAAGTTGAAGCAGGTTATCTAAAAAATCCGATATTTTATTTCAATAGTCCAGATATAAATGATTTAATTATTTATCCTAAAGATACTTCTTTGGATCGGTTAGATTTTCTAGAAAAACCAACATTTGATAGACGTTTCACAATTAGTACTAATAAAAAAATAACAAAAGCTACTGAAGTAGAATTTATTGTTAGCTATCATAGTTACTATAATGATGAAATTGAAAACAGAAGCGATAATGAGCGCATTAATAAGCATTTGAAAACTATTCCGATATTTATTGATACAAAAACTAGAAAGATAGAGCATATTAGCTTAGAATTAGTTAGAAAGAAATTAATTATATTCCTAAAATCAAAACAGGTAGAATATAAGAAATGTCTTAAAAACAATCAACCATTTCTTCCATTTGCTTTTAGTAACTCAAACTTGCCTAATTCAGTAAAAGAATTTTCATTAATGACAATTATTCCTTTATTACAAGAATTGAAAAAGATTGTTATTTCTGATTCAACAGGTAATAATTATTTCATAACAGAACATATCAATCACATGTTTGAAACTATGGTTAACGCTGGAATCAATATTTTTGAAACTCAATACAATTTTATGAAAAATATCTCAAATGAGATTCTTACTAGATACTATTGGAATTTTATAAGAAACAATATTCAAAAATCAGATGAGTTGTTTGATTCTATTTGATTCATCAGATATTATGATTCTCTTTCAATATTTTATATTGAATTTCTAAAATTCGATGATTAATTAACTTACTTTCACTTACATCTCTACTGAAATTAAAGAACCAAGTTTGAATCTCACCTGCTAAAGATTCTTTTTTCTCAAGAAATAATTTTTGCATTTTCTTCAATATTTTATTAAAAATATCAGATATTCTTATTAATTCTTTAATTCCTTCTTTTAAGTTATAAACATTGAAACTTAAAATATACAGTAATTTTCTAGTTTTTTTATTACTAGTATCTAAATATTGATCCTTAATGTAATTTCTTAATAATTCTGATTGTTCATCCAATTTTTTAATTGCTCTTCTTATAGAAATAGATATAGGTTTATCATTGATGAGTTCAATAAAAGAAATTTTCAAATAATCCTCATAAAAAATCTCTATTAATTTCTTAATGGAATGTTCATCAGTCTTTATATTTTCCAAAAAATTAGTTGTTTGATTCTTAATGAAAGTTATATGGTTTTTCCTGAATTTGTCAATTTGCATTAATAACGCTTCTATTTCTCCCTTTTGTATAGGTCTTTCTGATTTAATTACCATTTAAATTCCACATTTTTAATTACTTATTTTTTTTTCTCCAATAAAGATCTGACTTTGTAGATATTTCTATTTAACCCAAGTAATAATCTTGCATAATCTTCTGAACTGATAAGACCATCCCTAAAAGCATGATTAATACTCTCTAATGATTGTTCTAATGTATATAGTTCCTTTTCCAATTGATTTTTTGTTGCTTTTTCATCTATCAACTCCATTGTTTTCGGATATGGTATTCTCATAAAATTATCTACTATAATATTCTCTTTAGATTTTCCTTGTTGCTTAGTTTTTTTCTGTGATCTCTCTAAATCCTTGAATACTTCCTCAAAGAGAAGTAATTTCTTGAGTCTAGGATCATCTTTCTTGTAATTATCCTCGAAATAATTTATTCCAGCTCTAAAAGCTTTCTTTATTATAATTAGTCCATTTTCGCTTTCTTCGAATAATTCAATCACTTGATAGATCTTTACAGCAGCAATCAAGGCATCCAATCCCTTGAGGTATTTTTTCTTTGTAACAAGATATTTTCCTTGTAAGAGGTTTGCTTTTGCGCATTCTTTGAAAGCTAAATCCATTTTCGGGTCGGTTATCAATTGAAACAATATTGCTGTCATGGAGAAATACTCTTGTGCTATCACAAAATCAGTTTTCTCAAGTCTTTTTTGCCCTCTTAGAAAGACATCTTCTGCTAATTCGGTTATTATTCCTATTGTTGTTTGATAGACTGCTTTTTCTATTAATCCATTTTCTAATGCTTTATCGGTTAAATTATAAAGTATCTCTGCGATAAGGAATTCGTATTTAATATTCCCTTTATTATATTCTAAAATAATGTGGACTAATTCAATCAATGAATCTATTTCTGTACTCTTTAACCCTTTGTGATTATTTTCAAAATGCTCGATTATCTTCTGAAAGATTCCCGTTAACTCGGTGAAATTCATATTATAGATTATTTTTTCTCTTTCCTTGTGATTGGTTATAAGAAGAAGTAGTTTAACGTAATTTTCAAAACCTAACGACATATACTTATGTTCAAAGTAACACAATCCTAATTTCCTAAAAACTTCTATTACCTCGTATGGTTCTTTGGTTAATTTCTTTTTCTCCAATTTCACTGCTTGTTTCTGCAGTTCTAAACATTCATCTCTCATTTTTGCACCCATTTATAGACCATTCTTTTATAGATTTAAAATTATCTGATTTTGTTATTCCGATTTCAAATAAAAAACTTTTTAATTTAAATTCATCCATTTTTTTGAGGTTATTGTTTTTGCAGTTAATTTCTGCAGTAAATTCTCTATCATTTACTAATGACTATTTACCTGCTCTTTTGGTTTTCTTATAATATATCGTATGTTTTTTGCTCTGAAAATCCAAAAAATAGTAATCATAGAGCTACCTTTTAATTATTATTTGATAAATTCTTTTAACTAGTCTAACGTTAGAAAACCTAGTTTTGGCATTATACTAGTTTTATATTCCCAGGAGATTAGTCAATGTATACTCATGAGTCGGGAAAGTTCCTGAATGCATACGTGCGTCTGCAAATGATAATCTAAATCGCTTGCTCGAAGTGGAACTGACCAGCAAATTAATTTCATTTTTCACTTAAACGGGTATATTGACCCTGAGCGAATGAAGAAAACAGTTAGGTTAACAATGGATGCAAAACCTGTTCTTGGTTGCAAGTATGTTATAAATCGTCGGAGAACTTATTGGGAGAGAAGAGAGGACCTTGATAATCTCAAGTATTTCACATTAATTGAATCAGATAATCCTGAAGCTGATATTAGAAAAATTGTTCTTTATCAAATAGATCCAAGTATAGAATCCATTATACAAATTAAAATAATACGAACTAAAATGAATGATATTCTTTTCATCAAATCAGACCATAGTGTGATGGATGGTGGGGGATTTTATGATTATTTAACGCTCTTATGTGATACATACAACAAACTGATTGAAGATCCAAATTATCAAGTTGAACCGAATATTCTTGCAACTAGAGAATTAAATCAAGTTTTCAAGTATTATAAATTTAGAAAGAAAATGAGATCATTACTTCGCGATAAAGGTTATATACCTACTTGGTCATTTCCAGCGATTGGAACTGGTAGGACAAAGAAAACTTTTACTTTAAGAAAAATCGAACCAGATCGATTTGACCGAATAAAGGCATGCGGTAAAGAAAGACAAGCAACATTAAATGATATGTTTCTCACAGCTGTTTTCAGATCCTTATTTGAGTTAAAGAAGCCAGTAGAAAATAAACCTATGACAATTGCAATACCTACAGACCTGCGAGTTCTCATGCCAACAAAGAAAGCAGAAACTATTGCAAACTTGGTTTCAGCAACTTTTGTTTCTCTTAAATACAACCCAGAATCAACTTTTGATGAGATGTTATTAGATATTAACAAGCAAATGATCAAGAAGAAGGATATTTACTTAAGCATGGGTCAGACATATATGATAAACAACTTCTTCAAATTACGATATGCTTGGGTCAGATGGATAGCAAACAGTATCTATGGGAGAATATACAAACGAGGAAAAATGCATCCCATAATTACTAATGTTGGAAGAGTAGATGCTCAGAAAAGATATTTTGGAGATGTTGATGTAGTTGATGGCTATATTATTACACCAATTAATTGGGCTCCTTCATTTAGTATGGGAATAAGCTCCTTTAACAAGAGAATCTCTTTCAGTATTGCATTTTGTGAAGATTCGTATGATAAAAGAACGATTGAACAATTCCTTGATGTGATTTTTGAAGAATTACCTCACTAATGAGTTTTAGCTAAAAATTACTACTCTTAGAATAAATTCTTGATATTTTTAACAACATCATCGTTTTATAGTGGTAATTTAATTAGTTCTAACAGATATTTATCCAATTGCAGGTGAACAAGATGGATAATTTAGAGTGGAGAAAAAAGGCACTAAAAATCTGGCAACCTCCGGAAGATTGGCAAAAAATTACTTCAATTGAGGTTCATTCTGCTGGTGAACCACTACGAATTCTGATTGATGGGTTCCCAGAGACAAAAGGTACTACTATTCTTGAACGGCGACGCTATGTGAAAGAAAACTATGACTTCCTTCGAACAGCATTAATGTGGGAACCAAGAGGTCATGCAGACATGTATGGTTGCATAATTACTCCACCAGAGAATCCAGACTCCGATTTTGGTGTTTTATTCCTTCATAATGAAGGATATAGTACTATGTGTGGACATGGGATAATTGCTGTGACAACCGTTGCTCTCGAAACAGATTTGTTACCAAATAATCATCCTGAA
>JABLTJ010000096.1 GCA_013166775.1 Promethearchaeati archaeon | reverse complement strand
CCTAAATTTCTGCTGTTCTAGTTTTTCTGGAAGATTCAAATTTTACTTGTAAATTTCTCTATATTATTTTTCTTTAGATTAATGAGAATTCTCTTTTTATCAAAAGTAGCAAGTAGTTATAATTTTATATAACTAAATAGTAAAATAGTAATAGATATCTTGGTTGTGCAAACAGTGAGTGTCTCCTTAAAGAAACGCATATCAAAATTGAAAGGTTTGTCTGTAAGCGAATCCATGAAATTACAAGCTAGCTTGATTGACGATTTAGTACAAACTTATTATGAATCCCTTCGGAGAAAATATCCTGGCTACTTTTATTCACTGTCTTCAAAGTAATCATTTATCAATAACCAAAAATGAATTAATTCAAGGTTTAGAAGAACATTCTCATATTATTGTTTTGATTTGAAAAGTCCTTTACTGCGTTTAGATTTAAAACAAATCAGAACAAAATTGGATTATTCAACGTACAATCTTCGGAAAAAAGTTGATCTATTTGGATCAGGAAAAGATTTTTGGATTTCATCACCTGAATCATTAATTGTAGTCAAGCTTTTACCAGGATTTCAGTCAGAGAAGGATTTTGATGATGTTAGAGGTATTCTTTTGCGATCATCTGGCATTCTGGATTGGTCTCTACTAGAAGAATTATCAGAAACCTTTGGTTCTGAAAAAATGCTAAGAAAAATAAAAGAAGAGTTGTAATTAAAGTATCATTCTTTTGATCACATTCCCTTGCAATATACTTTCTGTTTCTGGTAACAACCTTTGCATTCATTTCCATTTCATTTTGGTTGTTCTATATGTTACGATCTATTCTTCAATATAAATCAGAACTTCATATTCTTCAGGATCAGTATAACCTAATTTAAATGCCAAATCTGCTGATGGTTTATTAGCGGCATCCCATCTAGGATCCAAGCCATTTTCTAAACTATATTCTATCATAAAAGCAGCTAGCAAAGTTGCTAATCCTTTTCTACGATGGTCAGGATGTGTTTCGATATCTATCTCAAATGAATTCTTATAGGATATTCCACCGTTAGATATTTCAGCAGCTATTTTACCGTCATATAAAGCACAAAAACCAAAACCATCTTTTCTGAATTTATCCACAGACCCACAAAAACGATTTATTTTTTTTATTGTATTTTCCTCGAACATGTCAATTATTTCATTATTTATTTTTACAATTTCATAACCATCTGGGATATTACTTTTAATTTTTCTAATATGCTTAAGATCCAAATTAGCTGAAGAAACTTTTGTTCTTGTTTGGGATCTTAATTTATCTCCATAGTTTTCTTTAATCAGCTCTTCCCATTTCTTATTTGGAAAAATAAAAGCAGCTCTTTTTGGCATTTTTGAAAATAACTCTTTAGCAGTTTCTCCTTCCCCTGAACCACCAAAAACAACAATCATCATCTCTTCATAGATCAATATTGCATTTTTTGGTTTATCTAAATCATCAACAAATAATTCACCTAATTCTGAAAGGAGAACACCCAAAGCTAATGCATCTAGATATTCAATTCCTTGGAACAATGGAAGAAGCTCAGCTCTTTTTTCCTGTGGATATTCGTAAATCATCTTGAATCCTCACCACATAATTATTATTAATTTAATTTGTAATTGTATTTAAATAAACTCTATAATTTCTACAAAAGAAATTTTTCTGACATTAACCTCGCATAATTATATCTCCAGTATTTATAACAAGCTCGTCATAAGATTTCTTCTCTGAACCCCACAGCCAACAAAAAATATTCGCTTAATTTTTCTTTTACCTAATTCCTTGCCAAGTTTTACTGCTTCTGGAATTAACTCAATAGCATTGCTTAATGATTGCTTAAATTCTTCCTTATTGAATTTCTTAATCTTAATTTTAGTTTCCTAGTTTTTATCAACTAATACCCTAGTCATACATTAAAAACTTTCAAATCAAATTGATATTTTATAAAATTAGAAGTCTTGATTACTCTGGAACGTAATTTCATACAAAAACTCGTATTTATTACGCATAAATTTGAGGAATCCGAGCTGAAGGCTGGTAAGAAGCCGGACTTACTTGTATTAGATGAGAAGGAATTACAAAAGGCTTCCAGACATAGTTTGATGGCTGAAATGAAGGTTACACTGGATAATCTTCCAACTAAGCTTCAAAAACCAGATAAGAAGGATATTGCTCGAATTGGGAAAGGATCAAAATTTATGCCTTTCTTAAAATGCTTCACATGTAATTTTGAGCAGCAATTCCCTATCCATTGTACCCAAAGGATGGATTATGAGGATGGTCATCTGATTTGCGAAATATGTAAGGAAAAAATTCCAATCCCAACATGTTCCAAGTGCAATAAAATGCTTGGTATTGGAGTTAAAAAGTTAGAACACGATTGAAAACTTGTATTAAGGGATTATTTAATCCCGCTTTTCTATTTTCATAACTATGAAATTGTTCTAGTCAATTTCCTTTCTGTTTTTTAAAAGCAAATCCCTCTAGGTTTAACTTCTAGTTAAATATAGTTAATCTAGATTTACAACTAGTTTTTTATTATAATTTCTTACGCTGGTGCATACACATCGTATAATATGATTTTAATTGCGGCTGTTATTGGTGGTCTTGGAACAGGATTAATTTTGCCAAACTTTAATCTTTATATTAGTAATAGTACTACCAGTAAAAACAGAGGTAGAATTATCAGTGGATATAATGCCATGTGGTACATTGGTGAAGCTTTATCACCAATTGTTTTTGAACCCATTATAAGAAAAACTAGTTATTCAACTGCTTTCTTTATTGGAGGAATTGTTTACTTTTGTGCACTTATAATCCCACTATTATTGCTGATAGTTTATCTGGTAAATAAAAAAAATAGTCAACAAATAGCTAAATAAGCAAAAAGTATTGTAATTTTAGAATTAGAAAAAAAAGAATCAACTCAAAAAAAAGGTAAAAAGAAAAATCCAATTTGGAAATTTCTTATTTCTTTTTTAATCTTCGAGAGATAACTACTGTAATTGTTAAGACAAGTCCTATTGTCGCTGCTGTAACACCAAAAACAATGCCACCCTCAATTGTCGTTGTAACAGTTTGATTCTCAGTAATCGTTTCTGGTGGTGGAGTAATCGTTTCTGTTGGAGGAGTGATTGTTATTGTTTCCGGTTCAGGAAAGCTTAGAACATCATTTGGATCAGAATCGGAAAAGAGTTCAACGCTATCTATATATCCATCTGAATCAGTGTCTGGCAGAAGAGGATCTGTATAAACATAACCATATACATCTGCTCCTGGATTAGAAGGACTGTACATGCCATTTACCT
>JABLTJ010000095.1 GCA_013166775.1 Promethearchaeati archaeon | reverse complement strand
GACTAACTTCACCGGTAAAGGAAATGTGACCAGGAGTATCATTGATCTCAATCAGATAGGATTTGCCTTCACGTTCATAACTGAGAAGAACAACGCTGGTAAAGATAGTAATACCACGTTCTTGCTCCTCTTCATCAGAGTCAGTCATGAGTTTCTGACCAGCATCAGCATCAGACATAAGACCAGCCCTACGAAGAAGGTAATCGCTAGTAGTAGTCTTGCCATGATCAATATGAGCAGCAATGCTAAAGACACGACGCTGATCCATAGGATGATTCTTAACCATGTCGCGAATCTCGTCGGGATTTTTAATACGAACCAAGTTTTAACAACTCACTAAACTTTTAGATTTTTATTTTATTAAATAAATACTTATTTTTAGTTATCCCCTCGCAAGTGGTTTTTTTTCTGTAGTTAGTGGATGGTTTTCATCCCTCACAGACCGTTCTTGAAGGGTAGTAGTTTGTTTTTCTACCCCTTTTTTCGATGGGTTGATGCGTTTCAGCACCAATGACTTAGATATAGGTTTTTCGGTTTCTCCTTTATCTTTAGCCGGTATTGAAACTATCTTCACTTTGTTGTTTTCGATTGTAAGTTTTCCCTTTTTAAAATCATTGATTAATAGGTTAACTGCTAGTAGTAGATGTGTTCTTAGTTTATTATTTGCGAAGGTTATTGTTTCATAAAATCTTGCGAACGTTTTGTTGTAGTAAATATAATTATATAATGAGTAGATGATGTGCTGTTTTTCAGTAATTTCTTCTGCTATTGTTTTACAATCTATTTCCCCATTCTCATAGTCATATCTTTTCTCCTCTTTTCTTGGAATTCTTCTGCTCAAGAATGACGCTAATCCGTCATATTTCTTAATTATTGGTATCAACCAATTGTTTGAATACTCATCTCCATTTGTATGATGCTTCTTGCACGCTTCTCGAATGAAGCTGTTCATTATCTCTACTTCTTGATAGATCTTACTTTGATGTTTTTCTGTGTGGACAAAGTCATGTAAAAGTAATGCTTTGATAGCTGTTTGTATTGGTTTTGGGTGCTTCCCTAATCCTTTTCTAATTGTTAGTTTCTTTCCTTGAGGAGTTTTTTTCACCGGAGTAACTTCTTGCCTTTCCAACCATCGGATTTTTCCCATCCCTTTGTTTTGATGCCCTCCTAATCCCCTTAGACTGAGGAACCATTGGAGTCGTTTTTCTGTTTGCTTGTTGTTTCCTGGAAAATCTACTACGATAAATCCTTGGAAGCATTTTCTTATTGTTGGTGCTTTTCTTTCACCTTTGACTAGTTTTCCATAATGTTCTCTTCTTGGGAAAGGAAGGTATCCCTTCTTGTTTTCTTTTGGTTCTCTAGTTATTGAAATCTTACATCCCTTGATAAAGAAAAAAGGAGAGTTAACGACTATTGGTGTGATTAGTTCACCTATAAGTCTTAAGCGTTTGTTTTTGGCCAAGCTTCTACACCTTCTTTCATTTCTTTCCAAAGGTTTCGAATTTTTTCTTGCTGGATAACTTTTCCTTGTTTACCAAAACTACTACTTCGAACGACTTCTTGGAGTGTTATTCGTTTCATATGCACTTTTCCTCCTCCATTGTTTACACTTGCTCCTAGTCCTAGTTCAGGTGCATAGAGTATACCTTTTAGTAGGAATCCTAATTCCTCTTGAGTAAGATCTTCTAAAAATTCGATTTTGATTGTTAATTCCCCTGAGAAGTATCTTTCTCCAAAGTCTTGTATACTAATCTTTACGTTACTTTTCAGTGCGTTTCTTCGCTCTGTTGCCACATGAACTGCTTGGGTTACTGTATTTTTCTTTCCTTTACTGTTTGCTTCTAAGATAATTATTACTGGCTCAAATTTCAGTATAGATCGTTTTGCTATTGAACCCATGAGTCTATGCTTAATACACTCTTTCTCTGGGTAACATTCACCATTTGCATGAAATCCTTCTGGTAATAGATTTACACCTTTTTGTGTCTCTGTTTTGTCTGATGTGTGACAGACTTCTACTCCCTCTTTTTTCGCGATTGCCATCATTGCATGATTAATCCAACCACGAATACCTTTTACTAGGTATCTTTTCCCATTTTCTTTGTTGTTCTCTGAACTGTTTCCTAGAAGTAATAGGTTGTTTACCTTTCCTCCAACAGCTGGACCGTTACCTGTTTTTGCTATTGGTGTTTCTATCTCAACCACCAAACGCTTGAATTTTCGAGTTACTTCCATTTTATCTACCTCATAGTATTATTACTATTATTACTATAACTAGTAGTTTTAACTATTTAAACCCAGCGTTTTTTAAGAGATAGTTTTTTTAGGAAAAATACTAACAATAATATAGACACTACTAAGAGGAAAAATATATGAAATTCTTGGGAAGCTCAAAAATTACACGTCAAAATCAAATCTCACTTCCTTTTGAAGTACGGAACAAATTAGAAGTTGCTTTAGGTGATCAAGTGATTTTTGTTGAGGATAAAGATGGACGAATAATCTTGACTAAGGATATTGCTTTGCCAGATTAGAACAAAAAACATTGTGAGTTTATTAATTTAAATTAAAACTAATTCTATGAAATGTACTATTTGGTTGTATTTTAATGCTGCACTGGTCGACTGATCCTTTACTGTTAGACGATAAACCGATTAAGTATAATGATTGGGAGACAGCAAACACACTCATACAAAAGGAGGGACTAGAGGTAGTTCTCAACAAAGACCTTGCCTTCAAGAACCTCTATGGCATCATGACTCGCAAGATCGATTTTGTTCGAACGAAAAGCTCTGACAGAATCATTGCCCGATTTCCGTTTCTAGTGCTTACTGAGCAGATAAAGGAAGTAATCCGGAAAGATATTCTCCTCATGAGCGAAATGGTTCGAGACTATTTCTACAAATCAATTAACAAATCAGTTATGCAATGGAAAACGATCATCCTGAACTATCTCAAAAAACGCTCACTCCCATTCCCAATCTTTCGCTGTTGCTTCGAATTAAAACCAAATCTAAACGCTCCAATTAATGAAACCTCTCTTCGCTTTACCAGTGCCCGTGGAGAAGCATTCACTTTTCCAACTAGATTAACGAACAAACTAGCTTATCTTTGCGGTATTTGTA
>JABLTJ010000003.1 GCA_013166775.1 Promethearchaeati archaeon | reverse complement strand
AGGATAAAGCCACTACTAAGATTTCCTCTGAAACGAAGTTGTATTTATATTGCAGTACATAACAATATCAATTAGACTTTTCATTATGATGTAAATTCAGATTTTCTCTTTGATAAGAAGATGCCTTCTTATTTCCTCTTCTTTCTTATAGACAATTAGAATTTAGATAAGAAGACATATTCAAAGAGTTTGGAAGAACCAAGAAGTAGACCTTCAGACAAGGTTTGATTTTCAATTAATTCGAAAGTAAAACATACTATCATAGTAAACAACAATTATGTTGGTAGAGAGACACTATGGGATGCACTTGCTACTCCTATGGGAGGTTCTTTTCTTTGACTATACCATTCCCATCCGTACAAGAAAGCCGAATAGACCTTTGAACATCTTTATTAGAGACCTCTGAACAAATGAGAGGTCCAAATCGACGAAGTATTCTTTCTGAGAATAATACTTATGATCTGCAATATTATCTTTAGTTTCTTCTTTTGATAATGATTTAAATGCCGCAAACCAAATTAGTTCACCAAACGAGGGGTTGTAAATATAGGGTTTATTCATTTTTTTTGCGAATTTTAATGCTTCTTTTTGTAATTTCTGAGATTGTTTCTTTATTTTCTTTTCATTCATACCTGGAGAGTTCATGACACCGATTTTGCTAATAACCTTTCCTCCAGAGGCTGTAGGTGCATGGGCTTTCTTTGCTTGTTTAATCCCTTGATAGCTACCACTGGTAATAAGAAGCATAAAACGTTGATGAAAATAACGAGGTCGATGCAATTAGGCAAATGATATTAATATCACATTTGGAAAAGTAGATAGGGAAGGATTTGGTTTGGATCTCTACTCATTTATTTATCAATTCTGGATATGTCGCTTTCCTTCTCCTTGACCAAAGTGATTATTGAATTGAAAGAAGGAACTACTCCCTCGAAATCAACTAACCCTTTTTCTTTCATAGTTTTGAGTCTTAGTCTTATTCCTTCAAATTTATCAGCTAGGGTCTCAGTCAGTGTTTTATAGTCCATTTCTCCCCTATTATTTTTTAAAGCCTCTAATATTTCTTCATATTCAGCTTTAAGATCAATTTGCTCCACTTTTCACAACTCCAATTGCAAATGAATAATCTCTAATTTAGATATTTAGATTTTAAAAAATAGGTGTACTGTACCTAAAATCCATTTTGCAAAAACAATTGCTGATAGTATGATGAATGCATTTGGATATATAGTTATCCCAGGAATGCTTGCCATAATCCCAAGATCTGCTAGAATTACTAAGATTATTAGTGCAGCTCCTAAAGTACCTAGAACTATAGCAAGAATGGTAAAAACACTCAACCACTTAAAATCCTTCTGGAAATTTGCTCTTATTGCAAAAATTGCCATACATGCACCAAATCCAAAAATTGATAACCCAACAAAAGCTGAGAAGTTATCTGTTATCAAAGGTAGACTTAACACATTATAAGCAGCTAAAAGTACTAAGATATAAAATACTATAAGGATTGCTCCAACCACAGTGGATATATTAACGATAATATTTGAAAATCTTGAAGAATCATTTTCTTGAACAGTTGTCATAATTTTTATCCTCAATCCTTTGCTTGAGCATAGACTTAAAAAACTTTTTCTCTCAATTACATATTTCTAAATAGAAGTAAGAAGATGTATTCAAAGAGTTTGAAAGCTCCAAGAAGTGGACCTAATTCAAACTTAAGATTAATGAGATGATTTATGATAAACAAATGCAACAATTTACTGAATTGTGTATAAACCATAGTTGGTTAAAACCTCTTTCTTGGAAGAATATTTGTATTTCATTATTTTGTAAGGAATTCATAAAGAGATTAAGAAAAAAGAGGATAAAATAAGAGGTAGATCCCTATACCCAATTCAAAGATAAAAACTAGTAGAGCTCCAATTTTCCAAAGTATTTCGAATTTAGGTTTTACTAGCTTTACAGTATGTCCTGCCCCATATACTATGCTAGTAGCAATTCCGAACCATCCAATGTATAAAGGTATAGCTTCATAGATCACAAACATTAGTGAATAAGCCAATGTTCCCAAAGAGAATAATAGCTGTGAAATTGTAAAGATATTTATTTTTCTCTTCAGACTATTTAGTCCTGCATCTATTGATTCCTTCTTCCTCTCATTATTCACTTCTGCATATTCTTTTGCGATATTAAGTAGTCCCCAGTAGTTTTTCTTATCATAGAGTTGTATAGAACTTTCTGCTATTCTGAATACAACCCACAGAATACCTAATACTAAGCTATAGGATCTAAATGCTATGAACAACATTATTGAAAGTGCAATTATAGTTACATTTTCTATGATAAGTAGTATAACACTTATCCTGAATTTCTTTGGATTCTCATTAATTTTGCTTAGTTTAGCTTCTGAATCTAGATCGCTGATTACTCCATGACCAAGAAAATCGCATGAAAAGAGAAGAATGATTATGAACAGAAAAAGAATACCTGCTATCTGAATCACTACAGTCATTGTGAAATTACCAATCCTTTTCTTCTAGTATTTTTTAACTTTTTTTAAGAATTTGGATTCTTCTATCAGTTGTAGTTCTTTCCTAATTTGAGTATCACGTAATAAAATCTTTAATAAAATTCGCAATTTCTGATTTAGCTTTATCTACTTGTCCATGAAGCAAAAGTCCTCCGGATTCAAACTCAATTAAACTACTATTCTTAATTTCGTTTGTGAGTGTTAAGGTTATCAATGAGTATGAAGTAGATAAAAGAGAATTGACTGAAGGATAAAGCTTTTAGATATCCTGTTCAGTAAACAGAGTTGGTGGATATCTTTTGAAAAGGCAGTTTAGAATATTCAGATTTATTTTTATTGTTCTAGTTTTTGTTCTTCTAATTACTCCATTCAGTGTCGTTACAGTTGCTAGTCCAATCGAATCCTTCTCTTTGTTTACAACAGATGCTAATTCCTCGTGGTTCTGGTCAGAATTTGAAGTAATATCTGATTCAAGTACCTTAGATTCACAATTAGTAAACTTAGCTGTTGATTCAGAAAACAATATTCATGTTGTGTGGTCAGATAGTACCGATTTACTTGGGTCACTTGTTGATTTAGATGTGTTTTATAGATACTACGATTCTTCTCTTGAAACATGGTCACCAATAGAATTAGTTTCCTCTGAAAGTACAAGCTCATCATATGACCCTGTAATTGCAATTGATTCAAACGATAATATATATGTTGCATGGGAGGACTATACAGACATATCAGGTGCAGGGACAGATGGAGATATATTTTATAAGAAGAAAAATGTTGGAGGATTTTGGACAACTACTTCAGTTGTTACAACTGAAAGCAATTTCAACGTTGCAGCAGATATGTGTTTGGACGGAAATGATAATGTATATTTTTCATGGGCAGATTTAACCAATATACTCGGAGCTGGAACGGATCAAGATATTTTCTTAAAATATTATAATAATACATCTACAACATGGTCTGATACAGTCTTAATCTCTACTGAATCATCAGCTTCATCTTTTGATCCTTCGATTGCTTTTGATTCTATAGCTGGTGATGTAAATATAGTTTGGGAGGATTATATGAATATTCTTGGTGCTGGTTCTGATTTAGATTTATTTTACTGTAAATGGAATGTTTATAATTCAAGTTTAACCAATGCCGAACTAGTTTCAGAAGGAAGCACAAGCGCTTCTCTTGATCCCAGTATGAAGGTAAACCAAAATGGAGATGTAATTATATCCTGGACTGATGGTCATCCTTATTATGATTCAAGTACTGATTCGGACATTTACTACAGATTAAGAGAATCTTCCTCTGCTACTTGGAACAGTATCGAGCTTGTTTCAACTGAGAGCACGTCAAATTCAGCTAGTTCCAAACTATCCCTTGACAGAGAAGGTTCCGTCTACATTGTATGGAATGATTTTACAGATTATTTGGGAAGTGGTGAAGGGGGATCAGATTGGGATATTTTCTTTAAATTTAAAGATAGAGCAACAAATAAATGGTCTTTATCAGATGTTGTGTCAGTAGAGAGTTCTGATTTCTCCCAATATGCTTCAATAGTTTCAGATAATTTTGGATTTATTCACTGTATATGGAAAGAAACAGATGATCTTGGGGAATCAGGTACTGATGATGATTTATTCTATCGTAAATTTGCTGGTGTACCAATTTCACCACAACTATTACAGATAATTCCTAATCCAACTTCTTTGACAAATATCTCCTTGAATTGGAAAGACATCCTAAGTGCTGAAGATTACTCAATTTATCGCTCTGACTCATATATTTGGTCAGTAATTGACTTAAATCCACTAGCTATTACTTCGGATAACATCTATGTCGATACACTGAATGAAACTGGGACATATTATTATGCAGTTAATGCCCGAAATGAATATGGTAAGAGTGTTTTATCTAATATTGAATATGTTGATTTTACCATAACAGATGGGACTGACAAATTATTTTCCTCCCTAAATTTAACTGAAATACTGATAATTGCAGGTATAATTTTAGGTTTGCAAGTATTAGGTTCATTCATCACCTACTCACTAGTGAAAAGCTCTGCTCAATCAAAGAAAAAAGCTAAAAAAAGTAAGAAGAAATAACTCTTCTACTTTTCCTTTTTGTTTAGAGATACTAGAAATAAATCAATATTGTATTCTCATTTTAAAAACAATAGAAAAGCGGGGAAAACTCCCCACATTAATTTCTTCTTTTCAGGAATGCTGTTCCTATTAGGATTAGGGGAATAAGAGCTATTAATGGTAATAGGTTTTGGTTAGAATATTCTCCTATGACGGGGATAACAGGTATTTCTGAGAGAGGATATGGATCAGTTGAACTTGCACCACCATCAATATTGTAAGAACCAGTACCTGACCAATCAGACCAATAATTGCCTTCATCTGTTGATGTATTGTACCAATTATTTCCATTGCCACTATCATATGCTTGACTAGTACCAACTAGGTTGTTATCAATAAAGGAATTGTAGCAAATTAAGTTATTATTGGATAATTTAAGATAGATTCCATATCCATCATTTTCAATTAATCTATTATACGTTATGAGGCATTGATCTGAAGTAGTCAATTTAATATTTAGCTCATTGAAAGCAAGAGATTTCAGATCTTCTCCGGTTAGATATATCCCATAATTTTTGTTATTATTACATGTGTTATTGAAGATAATTGCATTCGAAGAATTGTATAATGTAATTCCATTAGAATTGTATCCGCACTCGTTATTGAGTATAAATGTCTCTTTAGAGTTTTTAGCGTAGATACCATCCTTGGTGTTGTTATTACAAGTATTCTCACTTATTGTTATGTAGTATGAGTCAGATACAAATATACCATTTTCACTGTTGTTTGCACAGACGTTATTGGTTATAAAGATATTATCACTAGAATAGAGAGAGATACTACTAGAAGTATTAAACAAAACTTGGTCACTGATTGTTATATCTGAACAATCTATCAGAATTAATTGTCCATAAATCGATGATGAAATTGTACTGGTAATTACTTGTGTGAAAAATCCCAATAATTTACCATTTACCCAATTGTTTTCAATACTGCAGGTAGAAAATGAATCTAGATTAAATCCTAAAATAACTAGCCCACAATTATAAAGAAAATTGTCTTCTAGACTAGCATTATTAGAATTTCCCAGTTGGATGTTGTTGTTTTTTAATTCATTTTCTGTTATAGAAGCATTGTGACAAGTGTAAACAAATAGACCTACGTTAATATTATCCTTACATACATTGTTTGTCAGTGTGGCATTTGGAGATGAAGTTACATAAATACCATTATTAAGATTGTAATTACATTCATTATCAAGCAAAGATGTATTATAAAAATTAAAAACATTTATGCCATTTTTATCGTTGTAATTACACGTATTATTTATTAGATTAGCATCAAAAGAATCCTGTAGATTAATTCCATGGCTATTACTATTTCGACAAGTGTTATTTATCAGAGTAACCTCAGAAGAATCATAGATAAAGATTCCCCAATCGTTGTTGTAATCACATGTATTATTGGTAAGAATCCCGATAGTTGATGTGCTCAATCGAATTCCTGCCCCAGAGTTTCCTGGAGTACAATTTTCGGTACACTTGTTGTTTATTAGAGTAACATTATTATTACTACCCCAGACATCAATCCCAACATGTTCATTTAAGTTACAGGTATTATTTATCAGAGTTAAATCTGAAGAAGAACCTGTATTTATTCCATAAATATTGTATTTACATTCGTTTTCAGTAATTAAGATATTACTACAATAGATTAATTGAATTCCCCTGTTAGTATTGCTGTTACATGTATTATTGATACATCGGATATTAGTAGAATATACATAAAACGTCCCCATCATGTAAATACCATAGTTATTGTTGTTACAGGTATTGTTTTCAAGAGTTGTTCCTGATGCTTCTTCTAGAAAGATTCCGTATTCACTGTTGTATTCGCAGGTATTGTTAATGATTATTGCAGTACCTGCTTGGACACTTTTAATGTATATACCATGTGTAATTGAATCAATATAGCAATTTCGAATCTTGAAGTGTTTAGTTGTTCCAGTTATGTAAATTCCATAGCTTCCTGTTGTAATATTATAGTTTTCAATTAAATATGGAGTACTCTCACTTCCATCACCTGAAAAACTATAAGAAGTGAAATCTCCATCATCAGTAATTAAAATATAAGGATGTGGTGTTAGGCTTGATATTGTGACTAGATTATCATTTGGTTCAACACTCATTTTTACATTTATGGTGTATCTTTCTCCATTCAAGAACAATAATGATGCTAATACAATTAAGAATAAAATAGCTAATTTTCTTTTAATAAATGTCATTTTTCTCATTTTATTCATCCTATTTGAAATTTCGTGCTGGTTAGAATTTAGTAACTGCTATATTAATTTAGCTCATTATTTGCTTGAAAGTGTAAATAATATCAAAGAATTTACAGATTAAGGTGAAATTAAGAAAAGAAGCATGTGAAAAAAACAATAAGAGATTAATATACTCTCTTCTTTTATTTTTTCTACCTGAGATTCAAATTAAAACTTATTTACGATCCACTATCTTCAATCATATTTCTGAACTAATTAAATCATTTCTCTTTTCCAATAAAAACGCTTAGATTTCTTGGAAAAGTATCTAAGTATTCATCAAGTTCAGTTTCTTGTAATTTATCTTTTGTTTTGAAGAAAGTTTTTCAAAGGATAAATCCTGTAAAAAATGTCTTGTTTCTTCTTCATTCTAAAAAATCCAGCATAGGATTAAGAAGAAGATTTAATAGAGTTTGGAAGAAACGAGAAGGGGACTTTTAAGATAAGCTTAAGCCTTCTTCTTTGTTTCTTTTTTTTCTTAACCTTGAATCTATCAAAAGCAACTGATAAAGCCATATCAATATTCTTGAGCACGTGAAGAATACGTGCAATTCTAACCTACAATTTTCTGATAGTTTTGATGAAATAATTTTGTTCTACAAAGCCTAACTCATAGTATAGAATTAGTGTTTTGTATGTTTCCAAACATGTTTTCAGAATTGATTCTAATATATAGATACAAAATTAATAAGAAACAGATTGGTTACTATGTTAAATCCTGAAAGAAATATTTTTCTCTTATTGTTTACATATATCAGGTTTGAATACAACACATACATATGCACATTAGAAAATTGAAGGAGAATGTTCTTATACAGTTGTTTTGCCTATATATTTCAGTTAACACTAAAATTATAGATGTGAAAATTAAATGATAAAAACAAAGAAATTTTCTTTAAAAGACTCTTTTTTTATATTCATACTAGTTTTTTCTATTTTTTGCCAACCAAAATTAATGATTTTTAGCACAAATGCATCAGACAAAGGAATCCAAATTAAGAACATGATTTTGGATTCTGTAGAAACTTGGACTGTAACTGAAGTAATCTCTAATGGAAGTGACGGTGGATCATATGAACCTTCTGTGACCTTGGATTCATTTGGAAACGCTTATGTTTTCTGGTTAGATTACTCAGATGATTATCTCGGTTCAGGATCAGATCCTGATATTTTCTTAAAGTTCTGGAATGAAACCACCAAAACTTGGAAAACGTCGCTAGTTACCACTGAAAGTTGGGATGGGATATATGGGCTACATTGTGATGTAGATTCTAAAGATAATATCCATCTTGCATGGAGTGAGAATTCTAATATCTGGTATAAATACTGGAATGTAACTTCACAAACATGGAATGAAACCTCTGAAATCACAACTGAAAGTAATGGAGGAATTCATCCATTCCTAGTAGTTGATTCTGCAGATAATATTCATATTGCATGGAGTGATAGTAATAATTATGATGGAAGCGGATATGATCGTGATATCTTTTATAAATTCTGGAATGCAACCACACAAACTTGGAATACAACAACAGTAATCTCGATAGGGAGTACAGATTCTTCTGGTGGTTATGGTCATTCTATGGCAATAGATTCATCAGGAAACGTTCATATAGCTTGGACAGATAGTACAGATAATTATTATGGTGGAGAATCAGTTTTAGATATATTCCATAGGTTTTGGAATATTACTGATCAATCTTGGAGTTCAATTTCATTGCTTTCAATTGGGAGTACTGATCTCTCCCATGAACCGAGTCTTGTAGCTGATTCTTTGGGAAATATCCACCTTGCTTGGTTTGAATATACACAAGATTACTATAGCTCTGGTAAAGATTATGGTATTTATTATAAAATTTGGAATGCCACTACCATCTCTTGGAATAGTCCAATAATACTTGATAATGAATTTGATTCTTCAGCTTATCCCAGACTTGCTATTGATTCTGCAGATAATATCCATGTTGCTTTTTACAGTATCGACGATTATGATGGTGCAGGAGATTCAGATTCAGATATATTTTATAAAAAATGGGACTCTACACTTAAACTATGGACTAGCACAACTTTGATTTCGACTGAAAGTCCTGAAAGTCATCATTTATATCATTCTATAGCAACTAATGATATAGGCGATGTTAGTATAGCTTGGGCAGATAAATCCAATTTTGATAATTGTGGTACTGATACTGATGTGTTCTATAAAAAACTTGGTTTTCTTCCTTCTCCTGTTTTAAATGAAATTACTCCTTATCCAAGTACAACGGGTGACATTAACTTGGCTTGGAATGCAGTTCCAGAAGCAAATAGCTATCATATCTATCGATCAAACACGTTTATTACTTCTGTTAACGTTTTGACTCCCATAGCAACTACAATAGCATATTCCTATGTTGATCTTAACTTACCTAATGGTTATTACTATTATGTAGTTATAGCTTCTAGTGACATTATTAATAGTTCACTCTCTAATGTTGTTTCAATTGGAGTAATTCTTCCAGAGGTAAATGAATTTCCATTAGTAACAAGTATATTTCTCTTTGGTATTATTAGTATATGTACTTTAACCATAATCCTAAGAAGAAGAAAGAAGAGAGATTAATCCTATCTGATTCTATTAGGTTTCCTTTCTTTTTCTTTTTAGTTATTTTTTTCTTCATAGTTTACATATCATTTTTTCCATCGATTACTAGGTATAGAAACAAGTTCTGATTAACAACAAATATAGGAAAAAAACAAAAATGTCTGAGCATTACTAAATATATATCGATCAATATTCGTGTTTAGAGGTTAAAAAAATGAATATGCCTGATTTTGATAGTGAGTGTAATATTGTAGAAGAAACAATTCTAGGAATACTTGGGAGTTTATAAGATTTCAAATTAGATACAGACACTAATGAGTACATAATCAATGAATCACTAAGAATTAAACCTTCTAGTGAGGGAATTATGAAATATGGAAATAAACGTTTGAGAGATTTTGAGGAAAATTACGAATCTAGTTTAAATTCCTTAGTATCAAAAGGTCATATAATTCAACAGAATAATTTGTACAGTCTTACAGACAATGGTAAAACTATAAGCAAAGATGTTAGGAAGCAATGGTTAATTGATTTCTATAATGATGGTTTAATAAGAAGTGCTGAAAGTATGGCGCATGCAATTTTCTGTGAAAAAGTTTTTGGCAAGAATCTATGTCAATATAATGTTCTTGATATGGAACAACTAGAAACAATGCTTGAAGTTATGAACTTACAACCCAATCAGCTAGTTTTGGATATAGGATGTGGCTTAGGAAAGATTACAGAATATATCGCTGAAAAAACTGGTGTTTCTTTCATTGGGATAGATAATGCTGCTAAAGTAGTAGAATGGGCTAAAAAAAACACTAGAACAGATTTGGGAAAATTAGTTTTTCAAGTTGGAGATCTAAATAGGTTGCAATTCCCTAAGGAGAAATTTGATGCAATAATCTCAATTGATACTTTATATTATGCAGAGGATTTCGTTGAAGTCATAAAGAAGATGAAAGAGATTCTTAAACCAGACGGACAAATGGGGATTTTTTATGCTCAAGG
Organism: Promethearchaeati archaeon; assembly: GCA_013166775.1. Lineage (GTDB taxonomy): Archaea > Asgardarchaeota > Heimdallarchaeia > Heimdallarchaeales > Heimdallarchaeaceae > UBA460. The sequence goes on along the minus strand of JABLTJ010000003.1, from coordinate 203,435 downwards.
GAGAAAATCAGATGATTCTATTGAAAAAATAAAACCTGAAAATACTAAAGTTGGTCTAGCGCTTGCAGAAAACGGATTGCAATTTACTACAATTGATTTTACAGAAACTGGACGGAATGTGTGGGTTCGTGAATTAGCGATAGCACAAGAATTAGAAGAGATTTTCAAGAAAGAAGGAAATCATGATCTATGCCAACAAAGAATTGTACAAAGTAAGGATTTGATTCAAAGAATAGATAAACAGCTTGAGAAACGTTATTTCTTTCATGTTCAGAAATGACTTCAGAAGATTGGTTAACAAAGATTCTTATTGAAAATACTAATAAACTCTTAAAAATCTGAAAAAGATTTCTGATTATTTATAAAACTTAGAATATGCAAATCATTAACATCAGAATGTTCTTTCATGATAAAATCAAGTTAGCTTTTTAACCAAGTGCTTCTTTACAGAATTTTATGTCAGCAGAAAATTTAAGTGAAGCAAGACCTCGTTCTAAAAAATATATGTATTTTTTAGTTACTTTCATGGGTCTTATTGCTTTAGTTGATAATTATCTCTCTTTAATCGAAACCACAGCCATCCCTAAGATAAACTTACATTTTGGTATAACTCTTGACTACTTCTTACTCTGGCAAGGAATTTTTGGAATCGTAGCTTTCCTAGTCTTTATTATAGGAGGTTTAGCTGATCTCTGGGGAAGAAGAATAGGAATATTGATCCTTCTAATTCTGATGGGTGGAAGTGCTCTGTTAATAGGAATAGTTGGAGCTAGTTCATTTTGGGTATTTATGGTCTTTTATGCGCTCTTAATTTTGGGGACTAATGTAAATTTGTGGACAATCCCAATCTCTGAAGAATCTCCTCCTAAAAAACGAGCTTTCAATGGCAGTATGGCTTTCTTAATCGGTTTAATTCCTTTGTATGCCTTTGTAGGAGAAGCGATAGCAGATTCTATTGGTTGGCAATGGATGTATGGATTGATGGGTGCTTTTGGTTTACTTCTCATAATCGCTTGGTTCTTTATGAAGGAAACAAAGAGATGGACCAAACATCGCGAAGAATTCAAACTCAAGGAAAAACGTGTAAGATTTAAGGAAACTATCAAACTTTTCACAAAAAAAGATTGGTTCTTTGTTGTTTTGACTGGTACAATCTATATTTGTTGGAACATAGCATTCAAAATGGCAACTGGGACAGTCGCTTCGTTTTATGAAAATGTTCTTCTCTTCACACCAGAAAGGTTTGAAACAATACTCATTTTTGCAGGACTTGCTACAATTCTAGGAGCATTGTCCATTGGCATCATTATGGATAAACTTGGGAGAATTTTCGCATTTGTTTTCAGCAGTGTTGGAGCTACACTATCCTATCTAGGTTTAGCGTTACATGGGCATCCAGTGTTTATGGTTTTTACTTACTACTTTATGGCTTGTTTCCTAGGCTTTCTATTAGTATATATTCCAGAAATGTTTCCAACAAAGATACGAGGAACAGCTACTGGTATGTCATTAACACTTTCTCGAGTGGGATATGTTGTGGGGCCTTTAATTGCCTCCGCGATACTTTTTGTAGAATCAGCAGCAACCTATAGGATACTCTTTATAGTCGCAGGAATTATCGCTTTGGTTCCAATTCTAACTCTGTTTTTAAATAAGTATGAACCAAAAGGAAAATCATTGGAGAAAATACAAGAAGAAGTAAATTAACTCTTCTCCTTTTTCTTTTTCTAAAACAAAATCTATCTACCTTTCTTTGTATATGTCTTTCTTGCATGTTTGTAGATTTTAATGAATTCATCTACTGATGTATGAGCTACAATTTTCCTTATAATATCAAGGGGTGACTGTTCCAATTTCCTAAATTGAACACAAGATTTCCCCATATTCAATTTCTTCCCTGATTTAATATCACCCTTAATTCTTATTAAAATAGATTGATTACATTTTTTATAAATTAGGTTTTTTGAAAATCAGTGGAATTCTCAAAATTCAAGACTACAGCTATTTAAAGAACAATATGTGTGATATTATAACTAAACGTTTTTAGGTTAGGTTTTTTAGTGAAGTGTAAACGTTTTTAGGTTAGGTTTTTTAGTGAAGCGTAATGAGCCTCAGGGATCCAAAAGGACATAAAATCATTTTAGAAGAAACTTACAAAAAAATTTCTGAACTCTTACCTTCTGTTGGATTTGAGCAACCTCCAATAGAGAATGCTTTAATCATCGTTGATGGTACAGCTAGATCTAGAACCGCAATACTAATAGCAGGAGAGTTAAACAAACATTTCAATACTAAAATAGATATTATTCATTTTTATCCAGAACAATCAGTAATTGCAGAAGAAATAGCAAAAGAGAGTTATGAAGATTCTTTAGCTTTCACTTATGAACATCTAAGAAGTGAAGTTATTGAAATTAAAGGTCCAGTAGTAGAAAATACTGAAACGTTAAAAATAATTCTGGATAATACTATTAAGAATACAACTTATGATCTAATTATTATTCCTTCTTCAGTCATAGGTATGAAAAAAGAAAAGAAGAAAGATGAAAATCTAAAAAAAACAGAAGCAAAAGTGGTAGTAATAGGAGAGATATTTGACTATCTTTTAGAAGATATAAAAGATATTCCTGTTTTAGTTGTTGAAAGTGAAAAAGTAAATTTAAAAATGCTGTGGAAGAACATTTGTATTTTTCTCGGTAATAGTACGCAACTAAGTTACATGTGCGAAAAAGCTCTAAGATTTAGTTTAAAGAACACAGAGATTAGGGGTTTAGTTAACGTTTCTCGCAGTTTTCACGAAGAAAAAACTGATGATGAATTTGAGCAATTTGTTAACAGAAATAAAAAAGATCTAAATAGATTTGTGCAAGCAAATTTTGAATTATTCAAGGAAGTTGAAAAATTTAAAGAATTTAATCTTTCAACAACCGATAAAATAGATGACATAAAAAATCTATTAGCAGTTTGTGGCGAAAATTTAGGATTCTTAATAATTTACATGCCAACGAAACATTCAAGTCTTGCAGGTTTCTTCATTGAGTTTTTAGAAGATCCAGAAATAACTTTTCCAATTTTGATTGCAAAAAAGAAGATAACACCGCCTATTAAAGAAAATCGAAAAGAAGATATCCCAGAGGAAGAAAAAAGGAAGAAAAAGTGACGGATGGAGAAGAGTTTAATTGGTAGGATTGTTAGGAGAGTTACAGTGGATAGGAACAATACTTATTGTAATAGTCGTTCTAATTACAATCATATTACTAACAAAGGGAGGGATTGATTCTACAAAAACAACTGCTATTGGCGCATTAGTAGCTTCATTATTATATCTAATACTGATGGACTGGGAGAAAGGTTTTGAAGAAAACTTGGCATTTGAAGAAGTACCTCACCAATATATAGAGGCCTTAGCAAAAACAGTGAATATAGAAGCTATACTAATTATATTTTCTCTAGGTATAATAGTAGCTATTACCAAGGGTGCGGGTTTCTTTGACTTTGTAGCACTACATATTGTTAAATTGACTAGAGGTGATCCAAAAAAATTATTGTTAGCAATAGGAAGCCTAACATTTTTTGTAAGTATGTTCTTTGATAATTTAAGCGCTATCATTCTAATAGGGTCTTTAACAGTTGTTACGTGCAAACAATTAGAACTTAATCCAGAGCCTTATGTATTATTCGTAGGTATAAATACTATTATTGGGGGATTACCTACGCCTGTTTCTTCGATACCAAATATTATCTTCTTTAATTTATATACAGGGGAAGGAATGAACTTCATCATATTTACAGCGTATATGTTCCCTATTGCAATTCTTTTCTTTGCGCTTGCTTCAGCGTTTTTCTTTGTGGTTTATAGGAAGCAACTACGGATTAAAGTCACTGTTGAGAAAAAAGAACAAATAGGAAGAATTAATCCTTGGTCAGGGATTGATGATAGAAAAAACATCTGGAAATCATTAATTCTACTTGGTTTTCTTTTTATAGGATTTATACTTACAAGTATTCCAAGTAATCCTCTAGATGTAGCTTTAATGGCTTTAATAACAGTATTTTTCGGTCTTATTCTATTCAGAGAAAATTTGAAACGTTATCTTCGAGAAGGCGTCGAATGGGAGATGATTATTTTCGCAATCGCTCTGTTTATTTTAATGGGAGTTCTAACAGCTGCAGGAGCTTTAGTACCACTAAATGTTATACTTACAAAAGTGTTAGGTACAGAGATAACAACAAGAGGATTGATTCTTGTTGCATTAATAATCGGTGTTGTAGGATTACCAATAGCAGGATTTTTGAATAGCTTTTCAGCGGCACTTATTTTCTCTTATATCTTTATGACTTTACCAGCAGGACTATTAACCGGTTTATGGATCGGTTTTGTTCTTTCTGGGAATATTGGAGGAGCATTGACACCTCTTGGATCAATTACTATTCTAATGTCACTTGAGATACTAAATAGGGAAGGTTATCCTATATCCTTTCTTAAATATGTCAAAAAGATGCTACCTTTAACATTAGCTCTTGGTTTGTTGGGTGTGACCTATTCATTCATTCTAATACTTTTGGGTTTCTAGTATATAGTTGGTTTTAAATCTAGAAATTTATCATGATAAAAAGCAACTGCTGAGAATGAGCATCTCTTGTTATTTAGATTAGGATCCCTGTTTAACAAAATATTTTTACTTTTGATAATCAATTTTATATTTTAACTATCTAAAAAAGATCTTTAGAAGAGCAAATTTCTAATATACTTGGTGGTTCTTCATCTATCTTTATAACTGTTAACCAATCGGTTATTGCTACTAATTCTTCAAGAAATTGCTTAACTCCTTTTTCATATCCAGAGTAAAGTCTTATTAGCTGAGTTTCGGTTTCTAGAAATATTCCCCATCTTCGGTATTTTTTTGACAAGTTTTTTACATTATATTTCATAATTGCTATCTGATATTCTGGTGAAAGAGGAAAAATATAACTGAATCTATCCCTTTTCGCAGTACGTCCGTAAATTAATATTTCCTTAATATTCTGATCAATTTTTATATTTGTATATGTTGTTAAGAGAATATATGAGAACCAAATGATAAAAACAGAAGGCCAGACTATTACTGGTAGGATAATTGGTAACCCATATTTTATGGAAGGAATCAATTGATCGGAAATAGATAAGGAAGGAATCCAAACAAAAAGGATTATTAAAACATAGGCTATTGTTGTAGTAATTGTTCCAATAATAGCTACTAACCAATTCATGCCCATAATAAATCGTCTTTCTCGTTTTCTTGGTTTTATTAAAAACGCTATCGCACTTGATGTAAAACTAATCCATCCTCCTGCAATTATAATCATTAAAAAACTGATGAGGTTAAAAATATCGTACCAATACACTCTGTATCTTGAAGTAATTACTAATCCCCATAATAGAAAAAAAACTGCAAAAATAAACAGAATAAGTGATATCAGTATTAAACTCTTTAATGATTTTTCTCTGGAGAAATTCCAAATTTGTAAATCTTCTTTATTTTGAGAAAAAAACTTTGGAGATGAATTAATTCCTTTCATTTCAAATCCATCTCCATTTTCAATATTTTAATGTTTTTGAATGGATAATTTATCCACTAAATAACCATGTTGGCATATTGCATATATCGTCAGTATCAGTAATGTCCGAAATAGATCCTACTATCCACCATATAACTGTTGTAACTACTGAAATAATTTGCAATACTTTAATAGCAAGAGCAGTTCCAGCTGTTGCTGCTATCGCTGCAGCTTGAGCAGTCACATCAGCAATTGCTGCAGCTGCTAAGTACCAAGCTATTTTAGGAATCAGTTTAGTTAAGATAAAATTAACTATAGCAGGTAGAAATGCCAGGAAAGCACTACCTATCATTGCAACACTACTCATATGATTAAATAATACAGCAAAGAAATTAGCACAAGCACTAAAGAAACTTACACTAGCTGCGCTGATTACTTCTGCTACCTTACTCACAATCCAGAACGATGAAAAGGTAAGTAAAGCCCCTATTAAAACCATTGCCAGATTACTGCAGTTCCATACGGTTTCTACAATTCCCCAACCACCTGATGGACCAAAAGGATCAATTTCGCTAGTCTTAGTGATTCTTGTTCTTGTTAAACACCAAGCTCTTTACAGTTACTGGGAAAGCTTGACCTGAGTAGAGCGGAGCTCCGATATCAATCCAATCGCCTTCCTCAAGCTCTAATTCATCCATACAAATTAGGTTGTTCTGTAATGATGTTTCTCTGCGAAGTGCAATACCTACAGATCCGCCCATATCTTGGTCAAAAATCAAGATAACCATTTTATTGTTAGCAATTGAATTTGGTAAAACTTTTTCAATGGCTTTAGCGAAATCTGACAGATAAAAATTATTTCTATGGATTGGATCTTTAAAGTATAAAGCTACTAAATCTTTACCCTCTTGCATGTCAAATCTCTTGAAAGCTCTAATGACTTCTTCCTTAAGCTTCTTCGGACTATAATTTTCTTTTCGTATATTTATATTAATAACTGGAAGATTTTCAAGAGGGAACAAGATAGTTTTATCAAAATAACAGGTGGAACCAGAAACTGAAAGAGAAAATGCTCCAGCACCAATAACAGTTGCCCTAATTTTATTTTCGGGTTCTAGTAAGGTTAAATTATATTTTTCCATTAAAAATTTAATTTCCTCTGCGAGATACTTTCCTATATCATTATATTCAGTCTCATCACCGTAAAACATCTCCGCTACTCCGCCTGAAAGCGAGAATTCGTCAATTGGGATAGAAAAATCCAGATTACTAGTCATCATCAATTCCTTTGCTATTTTACTTTTAGCTGGTCCTCTCATCACCTCAACCAGAGCTTTTGCGTATTCATGTGCAATGGTTCTGACATCTTCCTCAGGAATGATATCGTCAATATGATAATCCATATTCAACTCCTTCATAAGAAATTCAGTTGGCTCATCTATTCTCCAAATCTTGAATTTTTTATCTATACCTAGTAATCTCCCACCGATATTGATGCAAGAAGTACTGAGAACACTACCCTTAGATACGATAGCTAGATTGCTGGTCCCACCACCAACATCTACATTCATTATTGTATTTTCGTTCTTAAGAGAAAGGTCTACTATACCACTACCCATAGCTCCGAGAAGTGACTCAAAATTTGGTCCTGCTGCAGCACTAACAAATTTACCTGTCTCTGAGGATAATCTCCTCACTATCTCTTCTGCATTTTGTTTCTTCGCTGTTTCTCCAGTAACTATAACAGCTCCTGTATCTACCATCTCAGGATTAATATCTGCTTTCTTGTACTCCTCTTCAAAGAATTCTACTACTGTATCAATATCTATAGTAAAACGGTCAATTAGAGGAGTGTCGATAATATTACCCTCATAGATTATTTTCCGATTGATCAGATAAAAGCGATTTGACATATTGAAGAAACTTCTTTCTCTTCTCAGAGTTAAACCTGAAAATACAAGATGTGATGTAGAAGATCCAACATCAATTCCAACACTTAAAACATTCAAGTATTCACCAATATCATTATCTGCTTGAGAAAGAATTTCAGGAAATATCTTAGCTAGTTTGTCCTTATTTTGCTGAATCTCTTCAATTTCTGTACTGGAATACCCCATTAGCTCTCTTGCAGATTTTATTTTTGAAACTGATTTATTGCTCTTCATTTCTAAGGTATCTTCCTCTGTACTTACAATCCTTATCTCTAATTCTTTATCATGATGTTCAGGTAATTCTATTCTTTCATCAGAAATTAATAGCTGCTCCTTCAACACTTCAGGAATATCTAAGAACTGTTCACAAACTGTACAGAAGAATTTGATTGAGGTTTTATTATCACTACCTGGAAGAATCGGACCATCAGAAGGGTGACGGATTTTATTATCAATTTGTCTTTGAATGCCAGCTAATGTAATATCAAACATTTCTACCATTCTGTCACATAGGTTTTCATAAATTGGACCTGGTTCTAGAATTGATTCAAGTGCTAATCTAAACTCTGAAATAAGTCGGTAAAATTGAGACAATTTTGTTAAATCGTCGTGTTTGTGTTGATTAATTAATGCATCATATTTTTCTGAGAATTTTTCTCTTAATTCCTTTGCATTGTCTTTGTTATATCTCTCTAGAAATGCACCTATAATACCTACTATGGCCCATTTTTGGTTTTCAACATCAACTCTAACGTTTGATTCATTAGCTGCTTTCCTAGACATATATTGAAAAATTACATCTCATTTAAATACATTTTTATATTATAAAAATACAATAATGTATTATGAGTCAATCTAAGAATCGAAGAACATTGATTGAAAGAGCTAAAGCAATTTTTCAAAAGATTGAATATGAATATGAGCCTTTTCCAAAATCCCGTTTACAGGATATCGGATTTAATCCTTCTACAGCTGAAAAATGGTTAGAGTTAATTACTTACATACAAAAGATGCCTAGAATTAGACTAATAAAAACAAAGAATACTACAATAATTGAACGAACAGAAAGAGGATTTCATGTGATGAGTAGAGAAACATTCATGGATCCAAACAAGAGCTATGAAGAACGTTTCTATGCTCTACAAGATTATCTTAATGCCCTTATAAATCTTGAAAAATTAACAGAATAAAAACAATTATGAGATAAAGTGTCTTTCAGTTGTAGAAATAAAAGAAGAGGAGTTATTCTATTCCTCAAATTTTAATGCCTAGACCTTTTGCTACTCTTTCACCATATGATTTATCTGCCCTGAGAAAATGTTCTAACTGTCTTTTTTGAATATATTCAGGAACTTTCTTTAGACTTCCAACTATATTCTTGATGAGTCTTTCCTGTTCATCTGCAGGCATTATTCTATACAAATTACCAGGTTGAATAAAATCAGTATCTACAATTGGTTGTCCGTATCTGTCTGCATCTCCTGAAATCTTCAAAGGTGGTTCTTTATACCTAGGATCTTCTTTTGGACCTCCCATACTATTAGGTTCGTAATTGACTTGATTCCCGAAATTCCCATCATGTCTCATAAAACCATCTCTGAGGTAACTCTGAACTTCTACTTTAGGTTTGTTTACTGGTAATGACTCATAATTTATTCCTAAACGATATCTATGCGCATCAGAATATGCAAAAATACGTCCTTGGAGCATTTTATCAGGTGAAAATCCTACACCAGGAACTATGTTTGCTGGAGCAAATGCTGCTTGTTCTACTTCTGCATAATAATTTTTAGGATTTCGATTTAGTTCAAGAACTCCTACCTCAGTTAGTGGGTAATCTGCATGGGGCCATACCTTTGTTAAATCGAATGGATTCCATTTGTATTTCTCTGCTTCCTCTTCAGGCATTATCTGTACATATACAGTCCACCTTGGAAATTCTTTTTTCTCAATTCTTTCAAACAGGTCTTGTGTTGCCCAATCAGGATTTGTTCCTACAATTTCATTTGCTTCTTCTTGAGTAAAATTCTTAATTCCTTGTTGCGTTTTAAAATGGAATTTTACCCAGAATCTTTCATCTTTTGCATTTATGAAACTGTAAGTATGACTTCCATATCCATTCATGTGTGCATATCCTTGCGGAATCCCTCTATCAGAAAAGAGAATTGTTACTTGATGTAGCGATTCAGGGCTTAATGACCAGAAATCCCATTGCATTGCATCGGATCTAAGATTTGTATGAGGTTCTCGTTTTTGAGAATGAATGAAATCCATAAATTTGTACGGATCACGTACAAAAAACACAGGAGTGTTGTTTCCTACCAAATCCCAATTTCCGTCTTCAGTATAAAACTTCAAAGCAAAACCTCTGACATCTCTAACAGTATCTGCAGAACCTTTCTCTCCAGCAACTGTAGAAAAACGGAGAAAAACTTCAGTCTTTTTATCTATTTCAGAAAAAACTTTAGCTTTTGTATATTGAGTAATATCTCTTTTAACTGTAAACGTTCCATAAGCACCTGCGCCTTTAGCATGAACGATACGTTCTGGAATTCGTTCTCGGTTAAAATGAGCTAACTTTTCAAAAAGTTGAAAATCTTCTACTAATAGAGGACCTCTATCACCAGCTGTTAGAGAATTCTGATTATCTGCAATACGTCTTCCAGCTAAAGTTGTAAGTTTTTTTTCCTTTGCTTCTTTTTTTCCTTCCATATCAATAACCTTCCACTATGCAAAAATAACGTAGTTATTAGTAATATTTAAGAGTTATTGAAACAAAAAATTCTATTTAAAAAATGAAATGACACCAACCAATTCTCTTTCATTTCCAAAGATCTAATTGTTTTAATGGGGATTCTGTTATGAGCACAAGTAATCTTCTTCGTACTAAGTATTCTAATAAATAGGAAAAAGTAATTCCTCTTCCTTCTTCTTATTTTATTATTCTAAGAACAAAACTACTTTTTACATAACCTTTTTATGTTCTGTAAAATTTCGTGTGAATATCATGAATGTTCTTCAAATTTTAGCAATTTGTGGAATGCTAAGCCCGATTATCTATACCTTAGCTTGGATTATTGGAGGATTTATTGTAGAGGATTATGATCACATTCGTGACGACGTTAGTTCTCTCTTTGCAGTTAGAGCACCTAATAGGTTGTTGTTCAGTTCATTCTTTATTTCTTGTAGTGCGTTATCGTTTGCATTTTCATTTAGTTTACTTTGGGGGATTGAAAATGATGGTTCAATAGTTGGACCAGTTCTATTCCTGATAAGTACTTTCATTGGATTACTAGTAACTCTATTTTTCCCTTTAGATGAAGATGGAAAATTAGTTACTTTTCGCGGAAAAATGCATCTAATTCTCATTGTTATTTCGGGCATTCTTATCATGATATCAATGATTTTTCTGTGGTTTCGAATGAAATCATTGGAAGGCTGGATTGGTTTTGGATGGTTTTCAATTGTTTCAGTACCAGTTGTGCTTATCCTAATGGCAATTTCAGGTAAGTTTGGTGGTGGGCCATATATGGGATTAGCAGAGAGATTCATGGTTAGCTATTTTCAGGTATACTACTTCGTTATAGCTCTGATGGTATTTATACGAAATTGATTTCATTAACAGGTGATAAAATGATTGAACAACAGAAATGTCCTCAATGTGGAACAGAAGGACAGCTAGTTAAGAATTTTACAGTTAGACGAATAGTAAATAAGAAAATTAAAGATAAAATTGCAGATGCTGACTTCTTTTTGTGCAAAAACCCTCAATGTGAGATTGGTTATTACAACAATGAAGTACAGAAAACTGTTCACAAGTCGGAGTTTAAAAAACCACTCTGGTATAAAGTAGGAGCTGATCCAATATATGCTTGCTATTGTACTAATATCACAGAAGATGACATCGTTAGAACAGTTATAGAGACCGGATTAAGAGATATGAGACACATTATGTTTTATCTCAAGGGAAGGTTTGGAAATACTTGTAGATACAAAAATCCTCAAGGTATTTGTTGTGTTGACACTTTTAATTCAATGATTGTAAAAGGATTAAGGATTAAACAAAATAGAAAAATTCCTGAGGAATTAAATCCTGCATTAAAAGAGGAAATTGCAAGATATAGCTCTTTGCAAGAAGACTCAATTGTTGTGGAAATCGAGAAACTTAACCAAGAAATTAGTGAAAAAGAACCCACTTCTACTTGTGGTTGTTCTACAACCACGAATAAAGGAACTAGATGTTGCTGAATGATTTCAGTAGAAGTTCAAGAAGTAATGAACTTTCTTTTGTCCTTTTTACAAATAACCTGAGTTATGTTTCTACCTGACCTGATTCCTACAGGTACTCCTCCACCAACTGTTGACCACTGACTAATCAAATAGAAGTTCTTTAAAACCAAACGATGCAAATCTATCAAATATACTCAGAGGAGTAAAATAGAAGATTATTGGAGTAAGAATTGTTCCTACTATTAGCAAAACTTCGATGTATCTCAAGATAGTCTTTAATCTCATTTCTATCTAGTTGAATATACTTTGGACTTTTTTAAACTATCTCAAGATTTTCAAATTGAAAAAACTAGCTTTCTGAAGATAATGAGCAGTAATCTTAATAATTTAGGTTAAATGTACTTGGTTATGCAACATATCTTTCTTTCTCCTCATTTAGATGATGCTGTAGCCAGTTGTGGAGGAACTATTGCTAAACTAGTTTATGAAAGAGAGGAAGTACTGATTATAACCGTCTATACTAAGGAACTTGATTTAGAATCAATTCCAAAAAACTTCCATAAGTTTGCTATTTACGACCAAAGAAAAAGAGAAGATAAAAAAGCACTTGATAAACTGAGTGCAGATTATAAATGGATGGATATTGAAGAAAGAGCTTATAGAACACCTTTAATCAAGAAACCCACAGATGTGTTCAAGATCAACCTATCAGAGGGAATTAAGCAGTTTTTGAATATCGCAGAGATACAAGAAGAACTAGAAAGAATTTTTGAGGAAAATCCGAAGTCATGTATTTATGCTCCTCTTGGAATAGGAAATCATTTTGATCATGTTGAAGTTTTTCTTGCTTCCTTGATGTTTATGGTAGATAATGCACTCTTCGATAATTTTCTGTTCTATATAGATTTCTATGGAATGGCTAGCACAAAAATAAGAAGGAAGCATTATCTAGGAAACAAACTCATGACATTAGGAACTAAGAAACCTGAAAAATCAAGCATAAAATGGTTTATGATCACTTCTGTTGTTAATTCGATGATTTCTGGTCAGAAAATTGAAAAACTTCTCTCATCTAAATATTTAGACATTGATTGGGGACTTAAAATAAATTCAATCAAAGGTTATGAAAAACTTAAATTCTTAGCTCTTGAATGTTATGAATCTCAAGTTAAGCTCTTTGGAACTAAAGCATTGGAGAAATTTTTCAGAAGACACCATAAAAATTGGGATAGTTCTGAGCTATTCTTAAAGGTAAAAGAAATCTGAATAATTGAAATCATTCTAGAATTCTTTTCCTATTTTTCTTAGTAATTCTAATACTATCATCACAGCTTTTGAAGGAGAATTAGCTTGATTAATAGCTCCTGCAAGGTATAAATCAATATCTTCTGCATATAGAAGAAAAGTTCCAGTTGAACCTAAATGACCAGTTAAACCAGGAAGTTTGCGAAACATAGTCATAACAGCTGGAAACTCAATATACATTGTTCCCAGTCCATACTTCAATGGAAAACCTATACTTCTCCAATGATGCATTAGGGTTAATGTTTTTTCTTTATCTAATATTTCACCATTGAAAAGAGCTCTCAAAAAAACTAAACTATCGTTTGTAGTAGAGATTAATCCTCCATCTGCCCAAGCAGCGTAAAAAGGTTTACTAGAAGAGATTACATCATTGTTGTAGTAAATTTCAGCGACTGGTTCTTTTGATTTCTCAATTGGTTCAGACATCCTGTATAGCCAAGTGTTTTTCATTTCTAGAGGAGTAAAGATTTTGTCAAGATAAACATCATGGAGTTCTTTTTTCTCAACAGATTCAATTATTCTTCCTAAAAGTTGGAAATTAGTATCAGAATATTTGGCTCTGTTTCCAGGTACAAAGTTTGGTTGAAGTTTCTCTCTTGCAATTGTAATAGTTTGATCGATAGTTATTTCTTTTTCTGGATTCTCCAAAACCATCTTGAAGTAACTTTTACCATCTTTCGGTTTCTCAAGAAAATAATCAGCTATCCCTGAGGTATGACTCAAGAGATGTCTTATTGTAATTGTTTCAGTATAGTCAACACCTTTGAAGATATGAAGTCCTTTTACTAAGCTTTCAGGCAAATAATCAACAATTTTGTCCTCTAGGTTTATTTTCTTTTCTTCATATAATTTCATGATTGTTGTTGCTGTAAACAGCTTAGTTATACTTGCAATAAAGAATGGAGTTGTTGGAGTTGCAATAATTCTTTGTTCTCTACTAATAACACCTTCAGCTCCTGACCAGTTAAATTCTTTATTGCCTGTTGAAAGCGTTAATAGAAAATTAAAGATGTATTTGTTCTTATCAACTGTATTTCTAACGAAATCTTGCAGCTTTTCTTCTAGAGGATTCACTTTTATTTCACGGTTTCCTTCTTTTTAGATTAATTTAAATATTTGTGAAAGTCCTCAAAAATAAGATAATGATATTTGGAAATCCAGAAGATATGAATACTCAATTACTTGAAAAGATCTGTAGTCTTTATGATATTGTTTTAACTGATTTGAATTTTCTTGGGGCAATGGATAATAATTTTGTTTTTGAATATCAAAAAAATAACAAGAAGTATATATTAAGGGGAGGAACACGTCATACTTCAGAGCAAGTTCAAGCTGAATTAGACTGGATTCTATATTTAGACTCTTCAGGAGTGAAAGTATCTATTCCTATTAAATCAAAGAAAAAGAATTATCTGGAATTAATAAAATATAAAGAAAAAATCATTAACGCCATGGTATTCGAAAAAGCTCCTGGAATAGCAGTAGATTATCGGAATCCAGAAGTATGGAATGAAGACTTATGGGAAGAAATGGGGAGAACTTTGGGAAAAATGCATTCAGCTGCAGTAAAATATAATTCCAAAAGACTAGATATTAAAAGATTAACAGCTTTTGAGAGTGTTCAAGCTCAAATTGACAATTGTTTAGATTTTATTGAAAGTACTGTAATCAAAAGATTCAACGAACTAAAAGATAAGCTTAGTCAATTACCTAGAGATAATAATGCATTTGGTTTAATACAATATGATTTTCACGCAGATAATTTCAACATAGATAATGGGAAAATTATTGTATATGATTTTGATGATTCTTATTATTTCTTTTTTATGTATGATTTAGCAGCAAGTATTCATGAAGCAGTATGGGATGTTCCTGATGAAAAGAAAAGGGAATTTGCAAATCGTTTCATTCCAAGCTTATGGAAAGGATACTGTGAGGAATACAATCTTGATAGAAAGTGGTTAGATTATTTGCCAGACTTCCTCAAATGGAGAGAATTTGACATATATGCAACATTAGTGGAAACAGACAAAGAAAAAACAGCATCTGAAAGAGTTTTACAAGAACTAGAAGAATGGATTCCTGAATTCAAAGATAGAGTTGAATCAGATAAGCAAATTATTCCAATTCCTAAAGATTTGAAAGAATGGTTTAGGGATATCTTTTAGATTACTATGTATATTTTTTTTCTATCCAACACAAATGCAAGTAACCAAAGAATTGCTACATTTACTGCAGCTACAAACATTACCAAGGCTGCATGACTGCTCTCTGGTAGATAGAGAATTGCGAACAGAATAAAAAGAGGATGAAGAAGGTACAAGAAAAGTGAATTTCTCCCATAAGGCTGAAGTATTTTGCTTTTACCTTTGGTAATTTCTTTTTTATCAAATAGATACCAAATCAACCAGAACAAAACTGCACCTAAACCCAATGTAAGGAACACATAAGATACTGTCATTCTTTCCTTAGACAATCCTCCATAAAGTGGAACTCCTTTGAACTTCCAGATATAATGAATTGTTGTTCCAATAGCTGAAAAAACAACTCCACTAACTAGTATTGGAAGTTTTCTTTTTTCTCTAAAATCATCTATGATAGCTGTACCTGTTAACATCAAGGCTGCATAACCAATCCCACCTATTACTCCCCCGTGTTCATCTAGTAAATTCAAATCTGCTAAAGTCATCATTGCACCTTCTACTTCTACTGAAATATTAAGGATAAATTGGTATCCAACTAATGTTCCTATACCAATTACAAATCTGACAATTCTTGGAAGAAGAATAAAGAATAGTGTAAAAATACCAGCATAACCTATAGCTTGCAAAACCCCCCAAGAAAATTTTATTCCTTCATTTGTGAAGATAGAGAGAGTTCCTATGAATCCAAAACCCACTAAGGCACCATATCGTGTGACAAATTTTGTATATGTTTTCACATAACCTTCTCTCTTCAATGTACTATCAAAGGACATTTTATAAGTCAAAGATATTGCAAAAATAAAGAAAGGAGCGATTAAATCTACATAAGTTAAACCATAATCTACAGCGTGTTTAGACCAGCTAGGAGTATTATCAAACTCAGTAAGAATATTGACAAAAACCATTCCTACAATTGCTAAACCTCTAAATAAATCAATACTCAGAAAACGTTTCTTATTCTCTTCAAAATTGATCTCATCTTTTTCTGATTTATCAGCAACTTCAGATTGTACAGAACTAACTATAGATTCTTGCTGTTCAATTTTCATCCTAAATAAAGAACTGAAAAATGTAATAAATGTGTTTCTTATTAAATTGGAGAAAATTTAAATAGATACTAAGTCCAAAATCTCATATGTTGCACATACTTTTTGGAATTCTTCTCATAATTCATGGATTGGTTTTCTTTATGTTTCTAATTTATATTAAACTACCTGAGGAAGAAGGATATTTTGGATGGTCAAGAAAATCATGGTTACTAGATAGATTCCTTGATGAGAAAATAGTAAAGATTGTTGGTATTGTTCTCTGGATATTAGTTATGGTTGGTTTTGTTGTCTCTGGTATTGTAATTCTCTCGAAGAATGAATCGTGGAGAATAATTGATATCATTACTTCATTCATCTCACTTTTTGCATTTGCATTCTTCTGGAATGAATTAAAACCAAAACCAAAATACTTCATTTTGGGTCCTATAATTGCTATAGTTAACATAATTACACTACTGATTGATAAATGGCCTTCAGATATTATCATCTTCGGATAATATCTCAAGTCTTTTTAGAGCTTAGGTTTTAGAAAAGAAGAACAATGAGTGCTACAAAATAGTTTATACTTACAGCAATCAGAAATGTCTTCTTACTTATTGATTCTGTTTGTGAGTAGTGAACTTTCCAGATTCTTTTTCCTATCCAGAGGAAGAAGAAGAAGAATCCTATTATAACAGGGATTAGTCCTAGAATCACCCATTCTGCAGCAATTGAAGCTCTTGATATAGCAATCGCACCATACTGCAATAATTGATCGTTTACCTCTATTTTCCAAGCTTGAGCGAAGCTTGAAAAAACTCCTTTTGTTCCGATTATCATTCCTGCTTCCAAAAAGAATAACGAAGCTAGAAAGGATTTTCGTATTTCTTTCCAAAGCAATGGGAGAAGAAATATTGTTCCTATTATTAGCATGAAAACCATAAGCAATCCTGAAAATGAAAACACCAATGTATTCACAGATTCTCCAAAGAAGTGATATTGCATATTTGGAAAGAAATTGTTATACACTCCACTAGTGTAAAAAATCCATTCCCATGTTTGATGGTAGTACTGAGATTCTAGTATTGGATTGGGATACATTCCATACCATGGTTGAAATCCTCTAAAACCAGAACTAAAAGGTGATTCAATTACAATTGTTGACCAGATAGAGCTGGAAGGAGCTGAATCAGATACAATATTTGTGAAGATTATTAATAATGTACGATCAGCAAGAACTTGATAGAGCTCTCCTAAGAAACTGCAAAGGAGAAAGATCACGATAATATAATATACAAGATTTAAACGGAAAAGTATTTCCTTTCCAATAATCTTTCGTGTCTTAATTTCTGGTAGTTCTGACAAGTCAGAATCTTTCAATAAAGGTTTAAATTGGAAAGGTTCTGTTAGGAATTTTGCAACTCTATTTATTTTCGAATTACTTTCTTTTTTAGCTAGATAACTAATAATAACTGTTAGTACAAGAATTATAATTGGAATCAAGATAGCCAGTAAAATTGATGAGGTTTTTTGCAACTCAATTACCATCTTTCTTACCTCTTTTATCATCTACTTTACGAATATTTCTTGTTACAAAAATCCAGTATCCAGCAGAAATGAAAATTGGGACAGCAACTAGCGTAAGAAGAATAGCAAGAGAAGAAATACTGAGCTTTGGTTCTATTGGCCAGAGATTAGAGACATTATATAGCTCCTCAGGAGTAGAACTTTCCAAGTTTTCTATTATATAACTATGATAACCCTTAGCTAATTCAGCAGAAAGATTTAGAGTTACAACATCGTCATAATTACCTTGAACGTAAAGGTAAATCATTTGTTTCTTTAAATCATAAACATTCGAGTAAACAGTTCCTGCATATGCAAATGTTTGAGGAACATGAACTGCTTCCAATAGGTTTGCACAAGTCTCTATGGAGACATTATCTGTTGTTATTATGTCAGTTAATCTTGTTGTCAAAAAATTAAATCTAGGACATGGATAATAGGTTCCACCAGGATGATCAACGTTGAAATTTGTTGATATCAGAAAATCTCCTGATATTCGAGTGAACGCTATGCTACCATCCACTGCAGGACTCACGACAACTGCAGCTCCAGTTTTATCAGCCCAATGTGTTTGTCCCCACCAAGTTCCTCCCATATTGTGGGTTTGATACCAAACAATTACTTCTTCAACAGTTGCACATTCGCGTAAAATTATCCCTCTACTTGTTAGATAATAATAATGAGAACCTAAATCTTCTCTATAATTGACATCTTCTCCTGGAAAGATACCATTTCCATCAAAACAGAGTCCTTCTGTATTCATACCTCCAATTTCAATACCATCAACATCATCCCCTCCAGGTTCGTTCTCAGCAAAACCTACATAAACACAACCATAAGATTGATTATCAGCAGCACAAACAAACCACATATCTGTCCTCTTACGATCTCCACCTTCATCTTCATTATTTCCAAAGAAAACTGAAGTTTCATCTTTTACTGTAAAAATTGAACAATTGGAATCTGCGATTGGTTCTTCATTTGATTGAAAATTAATTTTGTTCATGTAGATAAGAAGGATTGAAGAAGATATTATTAAGATACTAATTATGAAAAACACAAGAATATTGTTCTGATTTTTTCTCATTTCCATCACAGAATATTGAGAAATTTTATACATAGGCTTTGATAAAGCTAGCTAAATTCTTGTGAATGTTTTCTCAGGTTCTTTTTCCCATTAAATTTAGTTTGAACTTTCTTACTATTTCAGGCTGGATTATGTCTCCTTTTCTATTCATAAAATAGAGTGCATCAAAAGGACACTGGACAATACAGGCACCACATTGAACACAGAATTTTTGTCTCGGCATAGTTATTTTCTTCTGTTCAGTATCCAAAACATAACAATTACGAGGACAAACATCAACACAAATTCCAGTTCCTTTGCATTTCTCCAAATCTACTGCTATATCATACAGCTTATCTGCATGAGAATCACTTTTGTAAGTTGAAGATGATCCTTTAAGTTCCATATTTACCAATAGAACTAGTAGGAATGATACTATACTCCACCTAAGTAAAATCCACGAATAATCCTTCTGATATACTATAACATACAAAACTACACCAATAGCAGCATAAACTAAATTTATTAAAAGAACAACAAGATTCCCTATAGTGAAAAACGCTTTCTTCTTTTCAATTTCTTTCTGAAAGATTCTTTCAAAGATTGGGAAAGAAATTAGAACTAAGAAATAGATAAAACAAATCTGTGCCAATAAGAATGCTGCTTCAAGTTTAAACAAAGGTCCCCAAATAGGCATCAAAACAGCAGTGGCAAGAAAAATCCACATGATTGCCATTTCAATTCTCTGAACAAATCTAAACTCCACTTGTTTCATTTCATTGGTTTTTTCAAAGCTTGATTCAAAAAACTCAGGAATATCCTGAGCGTTAACTGGTCCCCAAAGAATTTTCCATCCAACATTTTGTTGTATCACTTTTGATTCTACTCCAGAAGCAGCTAATTGAGGTAAAATTATTTTTCTATGATTTACTTTGTTCTCAATTCCACTTGTTTTTATGACTGAAATCACAGAGTGATTGTTTAAACTACCACCTGTAGCAGCACACCAAACATTTATTCCCTTACTGTTTGCAATTAAAAGATGGTAGTTCAAACCTCTAGTAGCTTTCTTGAGTCTTAAGATTGTTAGATGAAAATTACACGTTAACAAGACAGGAGAGTCTTCATTTGGTTTTCCTACTTTTTGATATCCTGTTTTAGCTGGAAAGGGAAACATTCTTAGAAGTGTCTCAATAATTGTGAAAAAACCATAATAAATATAATTTGAAATATTCATTTCTTATCCCCCTTAATTATAATAAATTCTACAAAATTATCTAGGAAATTAGACCTACGAGATTGTATTAGTAAATTAGACTCTGTTATTCGTTTTTCAATATTTTTCAAGGCTCTTGAAGTAGTTTGAGTAAGAATATAGGTTATTACAACAAGAGGTATCCTCAGAAACCAGTTAATGATTCTCTTAACTATTGATTTACTTCTTATCTCATCAATTAGTAGAAATTTTCCTTCGTTACGTAAGATTCGATTGACTTGATTTAATGTGAAAGAAATTTCATCATCACTTAATTCTGAGAAGCAGAGACCACTCATTATTACATCAAAAGAATCATTCTCAAAATGATCCAGTTCTGCAACTCCCATCTCAAGGAACGCAATTTTATCTTTTACTTCAAGCTCATTAACTCTTTTCTTTGCAATTTCAAGCATCTCTGGATTAATATCAATACCGGTAACTTTCGCTCCTTTGAGAACAGCTCTAAAAGATAACATTCCAGTTCCACAACCTATATCTAAAGTATTGTCATCTTTCTTTATACTTTCAATTAATCTGTCGTATGCTTTGTCAATCTTTCCCAAGGTGAGAATCTTTATCCCTTTGTCATATCTATGAGGAGCAGACTCAAGTACTTTCATTAAAACAAAACTCATATCTGTATCAAGAGTAATTCGTTATTGGATTTAAAATTTTTTCCGAAAATTCATCGAACTCATTCAATACTTAGAAATTTTGGAATTTTAAATTCATCTCAAGATCTTTTAATTTTCTAATCTTAAAATCTAAATTCTAAAAATATGTAAACTAATTTACTCAAATTTTTTAAATATCCTATCTTAGTATAGCGTTAAATTATCTAAATATATTTTTCATCACAGTAGGTAGTCTACAATGAATTCAGTACTCCAAGAACTCAAGATCAATATTCCAGCGATCTGTACGGAAATTGAGACTCTCATCAGAACTACTATGAAAGAACTTGGAAAGGATGGTGCTGTTGTAGGATTAAGTGGAGGTTTGGATTCAGCTGTAACAGCTACCCTTACTGTAAAGAGCTTAGGTGCAGAAAGAGTTCAGTTATTCAATCTTCCTGAAAAGGATAGTAAACCAATACATAAAAAACATGCAAACGAACTTGCTAAGCATTTAGGAGTGAAATTGAAAACTAAAAAAATTACTGCATTAGTAAAAGCTGCAAAGGGATACAGACTCTTACCTATTGGATTCATTCCAAGCAGAAGACTACGTTGTTTTATTGTAAGAAAAAGCAAATCTAAAATTCTGTCTGAAGAGGAGGAAGAGAATTTATTAGCAGGTCGTTTACAACCAGAAGCAAAATCTTGGATTGCTAAAGGTAACGCTTATGCGGTAACAAAACACAGAATGCGAATGGTAATTCTCTACCAATATGCAGAGATAAATAATCTCATGGTTGTGGGAGCTGCTAACAAAACAGAATGGTTAACAGGAACTTTTTCTAAATGGGGAGTTGATCATTGTGCAGATGTAATGCCTTTGATTCACATTTATCGAAGCCAATTAGAACTGATAGCAGAATATTTAGAGGTTCCTAAATTCATTAGGGAAAAATATGCAGATCCTGATGTGATGCCAGGAATAGATAACAAAGGAGAACTTTTAGGAGGTTTCTCAATTGTTGATCAAATTTTAGTAGCGAGTGACAATGGATTTACGACTGCAGAACTCTATGATAGTTATGGGAAGAAGAATGTTGAGCAAGTTCTTACTTTGAAAAAACTCTCCAAACAAATGAGAGAATCACCTTATCAGATTAAATAAACCAAAATCGGAAAAAAAATAGTTTCTTTGATAGAGTATTATTAGCTCTCTGTTATATTTTTATTTATAACACTCCTTCAATTTCTTTTCAAAAGATAGAGGATCTAAAAGAACTAACAGATGATTAAGTGCTTGGAGAATTATCTCTTTTTTTTGTTTTCAACTTTCATTTCAAAAGGTTTATATATGTTTTTGAACAGTGTTCAAAACAGTGTTCAATAATTGGTGAAAAAAATGAAAAGAAAATTATTATCAGCCTTTCTTATAATTCATGGTTTAATACATATAATGTTTGAATTTAGTAAGTGATTATGTTGGATGGACTAGACAATCATGGATATTATCTGACGCTTTAGGGAAAACAGCTGTTACAATTATTGGTCTTATGCTTTGGAGTCTAACAATAATTGGATTTGTTGCAGCAGGAATTATAATTTTTTTGAAACGGAAAGAATGGAGAATTGTTGCAGTTGTAGCCTCATTCATCTCTCTGATTGCATACTTGTTCTTATGGGATGGATTAGCACCAGAACCAATTTCTTGGGTAGCAGGACCTGTGGTTAGTGGAATTGTGATCATAGCATTACTAGTATTCAGATGGCCTAAAGATGAAAAACTGTTCGAGAACGGTGTTCAATATGAAAAGCAAGAGCAGTGAAAATACTAAAAAGAAAATCATAGATGCTACTTTAGAATTATTGAGAGAAGCTGGAAACACAAATGAGGTTTCAGTTCGTAAAATTGTACAAAAAGCTGGTATCAAGGGAGTAGGAATCATCAATTATCATTTCAGAACTAAAGACAAACTTATCAGCGAAGCTATTCGTTATGATACTAACATGATTATTGATCGTTGGGATGCGATTTATGAAACAATGAAAATGCCCTCAATTGATAAGCTTAAAATAATGTTAAAGGGGACAGGAGACTTAATAGATACCAATCCTCTCTTTGGAAGAATATCCATGATTCACGATTATTTGAATCCTGCTGTGGATGATAATACATCACGTTCAATAGATAAATACATGATGATTTTCAGAGAGATCTATGGAGATAATAAACCAGAAGAGGAAATCATGATTATCGCACACACATTATTATCTAGTGCTCAACTTGCATTTATCAGATCAGATGTTATTCAAAAAACAACAGGTTATGATTTCTATGATAAAAAGCAAAGAGATGAATTTCTAGAAATATTAATCGACAATTTAATTCAAAGTATGTGATTTATGTGACACAAAGAAAAATCATTATTATTGGAGCTGGAATTGCAGGTTTAACAGCAGGTTGCTATCTACAGAAGCATGGATTTGAAACAGAAATTTACGAACTGCACAATCTCCCTGGAGGATGTGTAACTTCTTGGAAAAGGAAAGATTACACAATAGATGGTAGTATTCATGGTTTAGTAGGTTCTTCCCCAGATCATCCTATGTACGATTTATGGGATGAAATAATAGACATGAAGAATCTAGAAATTTTTGATGGAGAAGAAGTTGTCATTATTACTAGAGACAAGAAAAGATTCATCAAATACTACAATTTGGAGAAATTAGAGAAGTATATGAAAGAAATCTCTCCTGAAGACTCCCCTATTATTGAAGATTATATCAAAGATATACGAAAACTCCAGAAGATGGATGCTTTTAGTATAATAGCTGGAAAACCTATGGAATTTTATAATATATTTGATTACTTAAAAATGGTTAAATTACTTCCAGCTTTGAAAATTATGCAGAAATGGCAAAAAATCACTGCTGAAGAATTTTCGAAAATGTTTAAGCACCCTTTTATAAAGGAAGCTGTGAGAAGTTTCTTGTCACCTGTTCTCTTTGAGATACTTGTTTTTACAGAAATGGATTTGAAGCGTTCAGGATTCCCAGTAGGGGGTTCCTTAAACTTTAGTAAACAATTCGAAAGAAGATATCTAGAATTAGGTGGAAAAATTCACTATAAATCGAAAGTTACTAAGATTAACACAACTTATGATGAAAAAAATAAGAAAGACAAAGTAACCGGAATCACATTAGAAAATAGAGAATATATTTCCACAGATATTGTTATTAGTGCAATGGATGGGTATTCAACTCTCTTCGAATTGTTAGATGGACAATATCTGTATGAAAAACTAAGCAAGGTTTACAACAAAGCTGATCTAAATCCTTCAATGATCTTGATCTCAGTTGGAGTAAATAAAGAGTATAAAGATGAATCACAAACTTTTTTCATAAATCTTGAAAAACCATTTAAGACTCCTGATGGAAATGTGTTTGATCTTCTTAAATTGAGAATATTCAACTTTGAAACTCCTTTAGTACCAGTAGGTAAAACATTGTTCATTGTAGAACTTTCAACAAGAAATTTTGAATATTGGAGAGAGTTAAGAGCTAAGAATAGAGTAGAATACAAGAAAATCAAAACTGAAATCGCATCCCAAATTATTGATATGTTGAATGACCATTTCGAGAATCTTAAGGAAAATGTTGATATGATTGATGTTGCTACTCCTGCTACTTTCCATAGATATACAAATAATTGGCAAGGTTCTACTCAAGGTTGGGCAAATGAGAATCTTTTTGAAAATAAACCAATAAAAAAAGAACTACCAAATCTAGCAAATTTCTTTATGATAGGACATTGGACCGTACCTGGTGGAGGAGTACCAAACGCTTTTATGAGCGGGAGAACTGTTGCTCAAATTATCTGTAAGCAAGAAAAAAAGAAATTCTAACGGTGAGAAATAGATCAATTAGCTAGAACAAGATATAGTAGTAAATTAGAGAAATCATGTATTCCTATGGATCTTCTAATAAAGGATAGGAATCTTCTATATAACTGTCTTTTATTCCACCATCCAGTATTACTCTATCAGATTCTGAATCTAAGCTCAATGTAGGTAAGAATCTTTTTTTTAGAGTTTTGATTTCTGCTCAGAATAAACTGCTTACTAACAAGAATAATAGAGAAGAGATAATTAATCCTGTAAATACAATGATTAAAAATATAGCTTTGAATCTGAAAATTTTTTTCATTTTTATTCCTCTTCTACATTAATTGCTGCACTATTAATACTTAACAAATCTTTCCAAAGATTCTTCTTCTTTTTTGATGTATTCACACTTATAAAATATGGTACAGCTTCTTAGGGTGAAAATTCTACCCTTTTAAGCACTTTGATTTTAAAATTTCGCGATAATTCTTATAAACTTCAAAATAAAGACAGTTGTATGGTAGAACAGAGAAAAGAAGTGAAAATTAAAGGCTTAACAGAGATTTTTACAGTATCTATGATTACTGGTTTTGGATTATTAGGGCTAGCAACATATCTGTTATCTAGATACAGTCTTTTTGAAAATACGAATGCATTAGAAATCAATTTATTCCTAGTTTTCATGATTGTATTTGCAGTTTTAGGATTGACTCTTTTGTTGTTTGGATTCATTGGAAGTCTATCTTTTTCTAGAAGAGTAAATAAGATATTTCCCAAACTACTGGAAAGTTCTTTCTCTAAAAATCAATCATCTTATGAATCTCAAAGCAAATTACAAATTATTCGTCCCCATACACAATCAAAAACAGAAAAAATACGCTCTACTGAAGAGACAGTTTCGGATAGACGTGTCACTGAAAAACCTTCACTCAAGAAAGAAGAACCAGTAAAATCAGTACCTGAAGTTGCTAAAACTGTTACTAAATCTACTCCTTCTCAAATTCCTTCTGACTTCAGTTATACAGATGGGATTCAGAATATTGTAGATCGGTATAACTCTGAAAAGGTCAAAAAGGCTTTCAGAAAGTGGCATAATACACTAATGATTACATTTCCAGATATTTCAAAATCATTTTTGTTTAAGATTAATGGAGAAGAAGGTCTGGAGTTATCTGAAGGTGTTGATGAGAATGCAGCAGTTCAGGTAAATATGGATTCAACAGTTTTTGTAAAGATGATGACCAAACAAATCAATCCTATCAAAGCATATTCAAGTGGTAGTTTAGAAGTTAAAGGTGAAATGAAAAACATGTTGAAATTGAGAAAATTAATGTTTTAATGAGGTGTAGAAAATGAAAGCGTTTATTACAGCAGAATTCTCTTCAGAAGCTCTCGAAGAACTAAAAGCTATTTTGAATGATGAAATAGTTTACGAAAGTTGGAGAACAACAAAGAATCTATATTTCAAGGATGAAGATCTTATTCGAAAAATAAAAGAGGTAGATGCTGAAATCTTCATTTGTGAGGGCGATAATGTCAAAAAAACTGTTATCGAAAATGTTGACCTTAAAATCATTGGTTCAACTCGAGGAGATCCAAATAATATTGATTTAGAAACTGCAACAGAGAAAGGGATACCGGTGCTTTATGCTCCAGATAGAAATACCATATCAGTTGCAGAGTTGACTATTGGGTTAATATTAGCTCTTGCACGAAAATTACATTCAGTTGAACGTATTCTTCATTCCGAAAATGAGTTTGAAGTTAACGAGTTTGAAGATTATATCAAATATTATAATTTGTTCAAGGGTTTTGAATTACAAGGAAAAACAGTGGGTATAATAGGATTAGGAAGAATTGGATTTTCTGTAGCAAAGCTTTTACTGCCATTCAGAGTCAAATTCTTAGTCAATGACCCTTATGTAAATCAGAGCAGATTAGATGCAATTAATGGAGAATCAGTTGATCTAGAGGATTTATTATCTAGATCAGACATAATTACACTGCATTGTCCTCCTACAGATGAAACAGATGACATGATAGGAGAAAAACAAATTAAACTTATTCAACCACATGCTCTTTTCATCAACACAGCTAGAGCATCAATCGTGGATGAATATTCTCTTCTAGATGCACTAAAAGAGAAGAAGATTGCTGGAGCAGCTTTGGATGTTTTTTCAATAGAACCAGTTGATCAAGATAACGAGTTTCTGGAACTCGATAATGTCATTGTTACACCTCACATTGGAGGAGATACATTCGATACTAACCACAAACATTCAATGCTGATGGTCAACGGAATAAAACAAATCCTCAACAATCAAATTCCCGATAATGTAAAAAATCCTGAAGTGCTGAAGGGAAATGCTTCAGTTGAAACTCAAGTTAAAAAAGATGAATTTGAAGATATCGAAATTTCTCTTCAAAATTATGCAAGACAAGGACAACAAATAATTAACATTTGTAATGAAATGATAGACAAAGGTTTCATAATTGGAACAGCAGGTAATGCTTCCGCTCGAGTCAAATTACCTAATGGTCAAGATGCATACTTAGTCACTCCTAGTACAGTTAAATATGAAGATATGCAGGTAGAAGATCTTGTTCTTATTGATGAAGAGGGAAACACAATAGTTGGTTCAAGAAATCCAACTTCTGAGAGGAGACTTCATCAAGCAATATATCGAGAAAGAGAAGATATCAAAGCAATAGTTCATTCTCATGCTCCGTACTCAACTGCTTTATCAATTGCACGAATGCCTATAGGCCCTATAGTTGATGAAGTTATTCCTTTTATTGGTGGTTGTGAAGTTGCTGAATTCGGAATGGCAGGAACAGATGA
Organism: Promethearchaeati archaeon; assembly: GCA_013166775.1. GTDB lineage: Archaea > Asgardarchaeota > Heimdallarchaeia > Heimdallarchaeales > Heimdallarchaeaceae > UBA460. The sequence goes on along the minus strand of JABLTJ010000003.1, from coordinate 175,969 downwards.
TTTAGCAAACAATGCAGTGGACGCTCTTGGAGAAAACTTAGCTGTTTTCATAGCAAATCACGGTAATGTAGGTTGTGGAGCTTCATTGGAACAAGCGTGGATTGTATGTCAGCAAGTTGAAATGGCAGCTAAAATCCAATATAGAGCTGCTTTGTTAGGAACTGTATATGCGATTCCTGAAGAAGCAGAGGAAGCAGAAAAAGAGATGTTTGACATTATGAAGGATTTGAATTTTGGTTGATTATAGATTAAAGTCCACAATCTGCAACCATCTTTCATATTTTAATTGTAGTTTTTTAGTCATTGATATTCGAGGTTCCATTGTTTGGAATTCATTCTTCTCTGCTGATTGTTTTTTCAAATCAGCCATATTTCTGATTTTTCCACTAGCTATATCACATAGCTTCAGAAGTCCGTAGATAGAAGATTCAGGTCTTTTCAAATAATGCAAAGGTTTGTTTAATAGGTCTGATGTTCTCTGACATAACAATGAGAATCTTGATATTCCTCCTGAAATTGATAAAGAAACTTCATCTAATTTAGCAATCTTCTTTGCATATTCAACATTTTTTGAAATTGCAAATGTAATGTTATCAAAAACAGCACCAATAAACTGATTTTGATGAAGATAAGATTCTTCTACTCCACTTGGACTTGGAAAATAAAACTCACCAGCCATTCTATCAGTGTGAGTGGTAGCTAAAGGCATGGGACCTAAACTTGCGTATACAGCTTGAGAGGTAATATTTTCTTCTGAAGATGCTTCTTCAATTTCATCAAATTTCTTGTATCGTACTCTAAGTGTTTCATATTGTTCTATTGTAGGATCAGAGAATTCCTGCTTTTGTTCAGAATCAAACATACGTGCTGCCCAATTGATAAGTTGCCCTGTTATTCCTGAACTTGCTTCTACAATGTAGTTTTTGCACAAATTCTTGATAAAAATTCCAGATGACCATGTATGTATTTCAGGATCTACGTGATACTTATCTGCTACAGCTTGCACAGGTGTAGTAGTTCCGAGAACAATACCTATCCATCCTGGAGTTATTGAGTTTGTAGCTAACAGAGCAGCTTGAGTATCAGGTAAACCTGCAACAATTTCAGCTTCAGAATCGAGACCTAACCTTTCTTGAACAAATTCAGATACATGCCCAATTATTTCTCCAGATAGGACATGGTAAGGAAAAAAATCATCTTCCAAATCGAAGATTGACAACCATTCTTCCATCCAAATTTCCTTTTCTACATCAAAGAAACCTGATTCCATTGCACTAGATTTGTTTGTGTGTATTTCTCCTCCTAATTTAGCTAGAATCCAGCTATCTACTGGGAAATAATGAGCTATTCTCTTTCCATCCAACATCTCTGGATTATTTCGTAACCATTCCAATCTTGCTGGCACCATATAGAAATTTGGAAAATGCCCTGTTCTTTGATATAAAGTATCTTCACTTAGTTCCATGAATTTCTCTTCAATTTCATCGCCATACTCCATACCTATAATATCAAAACTAGCACCTATGTAAACAGCATTCAAATCTTCATCACTGAATACAACACTAGGTCTAATTGCAGTAGAAGTAAGATATCGTATATTTTTTGGATTAATATTTGCTCTCTTTATAGAATTCTCTGCAAGTTTCAGTATATTCTCCCAATAAGTAACTGAGTCTCTAATTCTCCCAAAACCGTCAGCAAAACTAATTGCTTTAGGAATGAAAGATTCAATAGAAACCAAATTATTATTCTCATCAGCTATAGCACATTTTACAGCAGTGGAACCAACATCAAATACCATTCGGTATTCCATAATCTTCATTTTCTATTTATTATTAAAATATTAGGTAGAAATGATAAAAAGCTATTTTTTGCAAAGATTTTTTATATGTAGAGAAAAAAAATAGATTATGTCTGAATTGATACTACCAAAAATTGGTTTAGGAACTTGGATGCTTAAAAAATCTGCAGCTAAATATTCTACCATTGAAGGAATAAAACTTGGGTATAGACATGTTGATACCGCACAAGGATATGGAAATGAACAGTATGTGGGAGAAGGACTGCAAGAGATTTTTGATAATGGGATTGTCAAAAGAGATGAAGTGTCAGTAGCTACTAAACTTCATCCTCTCAAGCTTAGACCAAAATCAGTTTTGAAATCAACTGATGTATCTCTCAAAAAACTAAAACTAGATTTTATTGACATCTTATATGTACATTTTCCTGCTTTTCTTTTGGGATATTCTCACAAGAAAACTTTGGGAGCAATTAGCAAGTTGATTGATGAAGGTAGAGTTAGACAGATAGGTGTCTCCAATTTCACTCCTAATATGATTGATGAAGCTCTGGAAGTTTGTGACAAACCAATCTTTGTAAATCAAATTGAACACCACCCTTACCTTCAACAAAAACGATTACTTGAACATCATAGTAAAAAAGGAATTCAAGTAGTTTCATATTCTCCATTAGCTAGAGGACATGCGCTAAAAGATACAGCAATACAAGAAATAGCAAAAAGAAATGAGGTAAGTGCAGCTCAAGTATGTTTAGCTTGGGTGATTAGTAAGGGTGCATTTCCAATTCCAAAAGCAACAAGTTTAAACCATTTGAAAGATAACTTTGGAGCAATAGATATTCAATTACCTATAGAGGATTTACATAAAATTGATGAAATTTCAATAATTCGCCGATTTGTGCATCCACCTGTTGTTGCTCCAAAAGAATGGAAGGAATAGAAAAATTACTCTTCTTCCTCTATCTCTGTTTCTTCAAAGACTTCCTCAATAATCTCATTTCGAAGTTCATACAATACTTCGTAGGTCTTCTCTACAATTACTGAGACTAAATCGGCTAGTTTTGTTTTTGCATCCTTTGTAACAACTCGAGCGATTTTTTCCCCAATAATGAACTTCTGAACTTCTGAAATATCTTCTGAAACATCTTCAGGAATTATTTCAGATATTTTTTCTTTAACAGCTTCTTGAATCTCTGTTATTATGGTTTTGAGTTTTTCTTCAGTGATTAATTCTCCTAAACCATCCATTATTTCTTCTTCAATTTCATCCATAACTTCATTAAAAATTGTTTGTGCTAAATCAGTAGAACTACTTTCTTCCTCAATCATTTTGATCACAAGAAAAATTCGAATTTATAAGATAAAAAAGTTGTCCTTTAAAACCAAAAAAAGTAGGAAGGAGTAGATTCCCTTTGTTAAGAAAGGATGGAGAGATTAAATAGAAGTATTAAGATTCTGTGTATCCAGTCCTTAAAACGGTTATTTAACTGTTATTTCAGTCCTTATGCTGTGTTCATCTTTTTATATTGAATTATTAAGAAACTTTCATAATGAGTAAGGATTCAAATAAGAAAAATCAATCAAATGGAATAAATCTCAGTACATTGGGTTTAGGCATTGAGCACTTTGCTAGAGGAGTGCGGAAAGCTACTAATTTGACACGAGATGAAAACAGCAAATTAATTTTAGATGAAGCTTACAAGTCTGGTATAACTCACTTTGATCTAGTTTTCAATTTACCTTATTTCTTTGATGTTTTCAGAGAATTTATTAAAGATAAAAGAGAAAAAATCACCTTCACTACACATTTGGGTAGTTTTTACAACGAAAAAGCTAATGGTCATTCAAAGACACGCTCATTAAACAAAATAAAGCAAACATATGAAGGAATGCTTGATAATCTAGATGTTGATTATGCAGATATTGCATTGATTCAATTTGTAACTCACTCAGAAGATTATGAGAAAGTTGTTAAAAATGGTCTGCTCGATTATGCCTTTCAGCTCAAGAAGGAAGGAAAAGCTAAAGCAGTTGGTTTAAGCGCTCATAAACCTGATTTACTTATTAAGATCATAGAAGAGAATGAACTCGATGTCATAATGTTACCCTTAAATTTTGCTACAGGTATTCTGGATTCAACAAAGAAGCTTATACAATGCTGCAAAGAAAGAAGTATAGCTGTGATTGCAATAAAGAATCTTCTGAAAGGAAAGGCATTCACAACTAAGAAAACTGATTATCCTGCTTATTTCTGCGGAGGGAATAGATTCACATTAACACTGAATAAACCTACAACACCTGCTCAATGCTTTAATTATGGATTAGACTCAGGAGCTGAAACAGTAGTTTTTGGTGTAAAAACAGTAGATGAACTGAAACTGAATATAAAATCTTATCAAACTGAAAAAGGAATTGCAGATTATAATCATACTTTGAAGGAATTTAAACAAGCAATTCAAACAAGCTAATTACTTCCCAAACTTGATTTTTTCCTAAGTTTTTTCTATTTACTTAACAAGAAAAAATTTATTATATAAATAAAATATTCATGAATAAATGAAAGTTTTAGTAGCATATTTGACACGAACCAATAACACTGGAAAAATAGCTAAAGCGATTTTTGAAGAGATAAAGACTGATAAAGAAATCAAGAAGCTGGATGAATTAGAAAATCTTAATGGTTATGATATAATTTTCTTTGGATTTCCAATAGAAAATTTTGGACCTTCTAATAATGTAAAAGAATTTCTAGAAAAGAATTCTTCAAACAAAAGAATCGCTTTATTTGTCACACATGGATCTCCAGAGTTTAGTGATTATCTCACTCCATGGTTAGAACAATGTCGTGATTCTTTAGATAATTCAGCAGAATTCTTGGGATTATCTAATTATCAAGGAGAAGTAGCTCAAATGGTAATAGATTCATTGAACAAATCAGAAAATCCAACGCTACGTTATTTTGCACAAGAAAGTCCAAAATCAAAGGGTCAACCTGATGAAAAAAGGATAGAACGTGCTAAAGAGTTTGCGAGAGAAATAATGAAAAAAGTTTCTTAAAATTGATATTGTTAAAGATATTTTTTCAGAATGTAAAATGAAAAAGGGAGTAAAAATCTGACAAATACTATCTAGCTAGTTCAAATTTTCTACTACGTTTTCTGGAAGCTCAATAGCAAATTCGCAAACAGGATCTCCTCTAATAACAGTTTTCAGAGTTTTTACTTCTACAGGTTGATCAAGAACTATTTCCCAATAGCTTCTATAATATCCACCACTGCAGTTGCAGAAAACATCTGGGATTTGGTCAACAGTTCCATCTTTTATTGCTTCTTTGACCCAAGGACAATGACAATAGTAGTATGCTTTCATCTTCTCATCTGTTTCATTCAAGAATTTTAATGTTTCATGAGGAATTTTAGTTGTGGTAAGAATATTCCCTTCTCTTACACCTGTTTCTATTCGTAGATCGTTTTTGACATATTCAACAACATCATCATTAATTTCTTGAGTGAAATAAAGCGTTTCTTCGTCTCTATGCTTCTCAAGGTTTTCAATTTGCCTTTCTCTTTTTTCTTTAAGAAATTCATCAATATTTTTTGCTTTAAGGAATTTCTCACGATCCGGTTTCCTCCACTCATAGTAAGAATCTCTTAATCCTTTGGCTAGGAATTTTTCACTCTCTACTTCTCCGATCTCCTCTACAAGCTTACTAATCAATTTCTTTGTATAATCTGGTTTAGCCTTAGGATCTAGTCCTAAAGGGGGTAAATCCATTCTTCCAAAAATTTTATCTCTGAAATCTTTACTATATTCTTCTGTTAATCTCTTTGATAAATTTTCTATAACTTCTATTCCATCGAATACTTCTCTTCCTAATCTTACTAGATTTTTATTATTTAAAAAATGACCAAATGTTATTATTATTTCATAGTTGAAACGCGTATTTGTTTCATTCTTGATTAAATGATTTGAAAATGCATAGAAATCTTCATCTGTAATTTTTAGGAAAGTTTTATCTCGCTCTTGCAGATAATTATGAAAATCTGTAAGAAGGGAAATTGCAGCTTCAGTTTTTTCTGGAGGATTATCCTTATCAATTAACTTTTGTTTAAAACTCAATATATCAGTCATATAATCTACTCATGATTTTTCTTACTTAATGACTTATTAGACATTGATATATAAAGTAGGAATGCAAGAAAAACACTAAACTTCTGATTCTAGATGTACCAAATTATTGTTCTGAATTTCCTTAGACTGCATCCCTATTTTATACCAATGTATCAATCTATTCTATTTTCAGTTCTTTATTTCATAGATTTTAGCTAGTAGCTCAACTGGCATTTATATACGTTTCTCTTTTTGTGAGATTGTTATCTCATCAAGTGATATGATTAAAAATTATGAAATTTTTCAGAGCACATACAATCTAAGTCTCACTGATATAATCTCTAACTTAAGAAACGATTGAATTCAGAACAAAATTTAATATGAGTAATAATAACAGTTTGAGAGCATATACATTCAGATAAATTAATTAAAATTCTAATAGATACATATTTGTCTAAGATGCAATCTCACATTCTAAAAACAAATGAATTTGAATCATTATTGTTACATAAAGCTGTAGGATCATGGGTTTGGGACACAAATGGCAAAAAGTATCTTGATTGCGAATCAGGAATGTGGTGTGTTAATTTAGGTCATAATCACCCTAAAACAGTTGAAGCAATAAAAGATCAAGCAGATAAAATTTGGCACCGAAACAAGATGTTTCTTACTCCCGCAACTCTTGAAGCTGCAGAGAGATTACTTAACTTCCTTCCAAACGATTACGATAAGATAACTTTCTTAAACAGTGGAAGCGAAGCAATGGAATTTAGTATTAGTTTTGCTAAGAAAGTAACAAAGAGAGAAAAAGTTTTATCTCTACAAGATTCCTATCTTGGTGCTTATGGTCAATCAAAAGAATCTTCTTTCACTTCTTCTAAACAATCTAAGCTGAAAATTAGATATCCTATATGTGATAAAACTGATTGCGATTGTTTAGAAAAACACAAAGAATCAATTGACTTTATTTTCAAAACAAACAAAGATGAAATCGCTTGTTTTGTTCTAGAACCAATTATGGTTAGCGGAGGTATTTTTAAACCATGTGCAAGTTTTATTCAATACATCTGTGAGAAAACAAAAAATGTTGGAGGACTTGTAGTTATTGATGAGGTTACCACAGGATTTGGTAGAACAGGAAAAAAGTTTGGCTACGAAATCTTTGAAATTACTCCTGATGTGATAGTCTTAGGAAAAGCATTAGGAAATGGGTATCCTGTTAGTGCAGTCATCACACAGTCTCAATTTGAAACAAAATGTTCCTCTTCAGAGCTCTACTATGCTCAGTCTCATCAATTAGATCCGCTTGGTGCTGCAATAGTGAACTCAGTTATTGATGTTTTTGCAGAGGAAAAGATATTAGAGAATATCCAATCGAAAATCAATCTTCTCGATTCCTTCTTCCGATCGCTTACTCATCCTTGCATAAAAGAGGTAAGATCATTCGGTATGATTTTTGCAATTCAAATTAAATCAAGTAGTAATATGACTACTGAAGAGATCATTTACACCATTAAAAACAAATTATTGCAAGAAGGAATTATTATTGGATACAGTACTCAAAAAGAGTTAATCAGACTCCTACCTCCATTAACAATAAAAGAGGAAGAAATTAAAATTTTAAAGAAAAAAATGCTTAAAGTATTATCTTCAATTTAGAAAATCTATTTAATTTACAAATAGTTAATATAAATAAAAGATTCGTACAATAAGTGTATGTTAGTATATAATATTAGGAGAAACCTTTATCAACAACATATAAACTGTTTATCGATGAATTTTTTTGTAAATTTATCAAAATAACAATGATGTTATTGAAATGAATAAAAGTAAAAAATTCCTTTTTGGATTTATTTTATCTATTTTGTTACTTGGAATAATGGCAACAATGTTTTCCCCTTCTTTATTAGTGAAGGCTCAATCAGCTTCCATCGAAGTCTATGTCTATGATTCACTTACTAGTGATCCTATAGAAGGAGCATCTGTTATACTCTATGAGGATTTCATGATGTATATTTCTGAAGGTATTACTGATATTGATGGATTCTTCGAATTCACCGCTCTAAGTGATGGCGATTACTATGTTGAAGTTTACGCTGATGGTTATTATTATGATTCCGCACCTGTTTCAATTATTGATGATGGAGATGAAATTATCGAGTTCTACCTTGATCTAGTTTACACACCAGGAACCGGTTCCATTAATGTTTACATCTATGATTTTGCCACTTCAAATCCGATAGAAGGAGCAGTAGTTCAATTATCCAATGATGTAGGTTATTTTATAACAGAAGGACTTACAGATAGTGATGGTCTCTACTCATTCATCGAGCTCGGTGCTGGTACATATTATGTTGAAGGATCTATGCTGGAGTATTTTTCGAACAGTGATTATGTTACGATTGTAACTGATGGAGATACAGAACAGTTGGATCTCTATCTCAATCCTGGTTATGTTGTTGGAACCAGTGAAATTGAAGGTTATATCTATACTTTTGGTACTTCAGATCCTATAGAAGGAGCATGGGTTCGTTTACTCACCGAATATGATGACCAAATAGATGTCTATTTTACAGCTAGCGATGGATACTACATTTTCTCAGGATTTGGTGCTGACACATATTATGTTGAAGCTTCAATGACTGGTTATGAAACGGAAGAAGATACTGTAACGATTGTAACTGATGGAGACACAGAACAGTTGGATCTCTATCTAGATCCGATTGTTCATGCAATTGACATCCTCTCTCCTTCTGATAGTGAAACTATTGAAGGAGGATTGGTTCTCGTTAGTTGCGATGCAAATGATATACTTAACTTAAATTACATTGAAGTAAATGTCAATACAGTTCTTATAACAACATTTATTGTAGATGGTGGTCCACCTTTCCAATCAGAATTTTTTGTCCCTGTTTTTGGAAATGGAACAAATACTATCGAATTAGAAGCTTACTGGCTTGATATGTCTACTGCTTCTGATTCTGTTGATATTAATTCTATTAACGTTATTCCTATGGTTGATCTCAAGGAAGGTGACATTTTAAATTATAAATATGATATTTTAACTGAGGCACAAGAAATTGATTATAACTGTACATTTACTAATTGGCTTTCTCCTTTTGAAATGAACACTGCAGTTATTATGCATATATATGATGTTGTTCCTATGCATCTAGAATATAATATTGTGATTAATGTGCTAAATGGTTATGTTTCAGTAGATTCAACAACTCAATTTCTATCAAAACATTTCTTCCCCTTCATTGGCTTATTACCTAACCCCCAAGTTGGAGATAAAACAGTGATGACTGAATGGTTTGAAATTCTGGCGGTTAACGGAAGTAAATCCTGGAGCTATACAGATATCTGGACATTACAGTATATGGATACTACAACTGTTATATATAGTGAACAAGGCTCAAATATCATGTATTACTTTAAAGTACCTGGTCAAATGGAAGTAAATCTTATAGAAACAACCATTGATTTTCGCAATCCCTATGTGTCCGATGTTGCAGATTTTGATTATATTATAGGAGAAACAGGTAATATCATAAGCTGGGATGTTACAGATACGCATCCAGGAACTTATACCATCTATATAGACAGTGTAGAGGACTATACTGATACGTGGAACTCTGATACTCCAATAGAAATAACTGTTGATGGTTTAGCTGAAGGAACATACGTTTATTTGATAGTAGTTACTGATCTTGCAGGAAATACTGCACAAGATGCTGTGACTGTAACTGTCAATCCAGTTGTTCCAGAGTTTGGATCAATTCATTATTTCATATTCCTACCGATACTTATCCTAACAACACATTTCCTTGTATCTAAAAAGAAGAAAAATAACAAGTAACAAAAACCATTTTCTTTTTTTTTTAAAAAACAAATCACAAATCTTACATGCATTGATTTCTGCATTTGAAACTGAAAAAATAGTATTCAAAATGTGAGAGAAATTCGTAAACTTTCAATAATCGTTTAAATAGAAATCTCTCTGGGCCCTATATTTTCAAGTAAGGCATATTTAAATTCAATGTAAATTTCTGTAGATGAAATTAAATAAATGTGACAATTTTTTCACACGAAAAATCGAGAAAATGTAAGGCGTATTAAATAACAATTTAAATCTCTCTGAATGAAATTAAAAATAGGACACCAAACGATATAAACGTCCAAAACTCCTGTTTTTATTAGAATCAAGAGAGGTTCAAAAATGAATGAAAAATACACAATAAACAAAACTATCTTTGAGCACCACAATCTAGTAGGTACTCACTATGAAATAGGAAAAAAACAAGGTGAGATTATTAAAAAATATGATCACATGACCAAATTTTATACGTCAGGAAAATTCGATGCGAAAAAGTCGTTATTTTCAAATTTCGAGGATGTATATGATTTCTTTGATGAACATTGTCCAGGTTTTAGTGATGAAACACAGGGATTTGCTGAGGTTCTTGGAGTGGATTTGGAAAGAATATGTATTTATGATTTCCCAACTTCAATACAGAATAACTGCAGTCAAATGGTTGCACTTCCTCCTTTCACAGAGAATGGTCACACATTTGCAGGTAGAAGCTATGAATGGAATCATTTAGAAGAAGATTTACAACTTCGAACCACAAAAGCTAAAGGAAAATACAAACACCTGGGCTTCGCAGGAATGATTTTTGGTCGCTTCGAAGGATTGAATGAGGAAGGTCTCTGTGTAACTGCTTCTTCTGGAGGTGCATGGGGTGCTCCTAGAAAGAATAAAGGAGTTAACTGGGCTTTAGCAGTTCGAGTTTTACTAGATAATTGTAAGAATGTTAGTGAAGCTTTGGACAGACTTGAAAGCATTCCTATTGAAGGGACAAATAACTTCATCTTGACAGACAATAAAGGAAATGCAGCATATCTTGAAAGTCTAGACAGTATTTTCAATAAGCGGAAATTCGATAATGATTCCGATAAAAAATACATTATTTCAACGAATCATTATAATCTCGAAGAAAACGAGGAAAACAACAAATACAACAATCCTTGGCTCCTACCTAATTCAAAACAAAGGTATAAGATAATAGAAACAGCTTTCAAAAACAATTCTCCAAAATTAACTAAGAATAATTTTAGAGACATTTTATCTAAAGAATTTCCTGATGGATTAACCTGTCACTGGTATACAGATAATTTTGGAACTTTATGGTCTGTTATCTTCGATGTTATGGAAAAAGAAATCGAGGTTTGTTTTGGACCACCCACTCACAATGATTGGTACTTGTTTTCATTAGATGATGAAACTAAGAAGCATAAATATGAAGTTACTTTCCCAGATAAGAGAATAGCATTTTGAGATTCATTCCAATTCTATTCTTTTCTTTTTTTTCCTTGATTGTGCATAAATTTGCACAGCAAAACATTTAGAAATGTTTATACAACTCATTTTATCGATGAAAATCCCTAGTTTTGACCTTCACCTTGAAGATAACCTCTCAAAGAAGAAAAAATATCGGAAAAATCTACTAATTTTCGGTCTTCTCAATCTACTTTGGTTTATTTTCCGTACTGGAACCAAACCACGTCGTATTATTTATCCTTGTCAACAAGATGCTCTAAAGAATGTTTCAATAAGCATTGGTGCAATCATCCCACTTTTTTCACTAAGCATTATTTGGTTGAAAGTAAAAACTTGGTTTTCATATGGCAAAGCAGCTATTATTATTATGCTAACCGTATCAACAGTTTCAACTGGAGTAATACTGAATTCTGCATTCTCACCCCAGGAGGTTACTTTAGAAATACTGCCTAGAGCTTCTGAATCAGAAACTGTTTCAGAGATATTTGTTGTAAATGGTCCAGAAGTGGCTCATGTTACTGATTTAATTAATCTGATGGGATCGCAAAATTTCTCATTTTATCAATCAACAATTTCAGGAGTAAATCAAGGACCAGATGGATTGATTTCAGCAACAGATGTTGTTTTATTGAAGACAAATTGTCAATGGTCTCAGCGTGGGGGAACGAATACTGATTTCTTGAAAGAACTCATTCAAGCTATCATTGATCATCCTGATGGTTTTGATGGAGAAATAGTAGTTGCAGACAATGGTCAAGGGAGAGGGAGTATGAACTTTGGCAAAACCAATTCTGAAGATAAGGAACAATCAGCTCAAGAAGTTGTTGATAGTTTTGCTCTAACTTATGATGTTTCTACATTTTTATGGGATAACATTCGAGGAAATGAAGTTCAAGAGTATTCAGAAGGAGATATGGAAAATGGATATATTGTTTATGATGATGAAGATCCAGAAACAGAGATATATGTTTCTTATCCTAAATTCGAGACTGATTATGGTACAAAAATAAGTTTCAAACAAGGTATCTGGAATGATGCAGAATACATACATAATCTTAAGGTAATCAACTTACCAGTTTTGAAATCTCATAGTATTTATGGAGTAACTGCTACTCTGAAAAATTATATGGGGGTTCAAACAGAAGCTCTAGCAAACGGTCATGATAAAGTAGCTACAGGTGGAATGGGTACGTTAATGGTAGAGTGTGGTCTTCCAACACTCAACATAATTGATGCAATATGGGTCAATGCGAATCCAGAATCTTCTGTTACTGTAGGACCAGGAACTAGTTATAATATGGCAACAAGAGTTAACATATTGATAGCAGGTGTTGATCCTGTAGCTTTAGATTACTGGTCTGCTAAAAATGTTTTACTTCAGACATCTGAGCTGATTGGTCATATTGACTCATATTCATTAGATCCTGACAGCTCTGTCACAACAGGATTAACAGAAGCTTTTGGTATATGGTTAAACAAATCAAAAGACGAGCTAGTTAGAGCAGGATATAACCTTACATCCGATGAACTAAATATGAATGTTTATGTTGAGAATCTTACTTTAGACGTTGAACCTGGTCATGGAATAAGACAATGGGTCTGGATAGGTTCTTTTGGTGCTACTTTAATAACACTGTTTGTTGGTGCATTTGTCTTCATTAGAATTCTAAAAAGGAGAAAAATCAATAAATGAAAATGAAAAATTGAAATCCTTTATCTTCTACTTCTTTATCTCCTTAATCCAAATATTGCTGACTGATTGCTTTTTGAAACCTATTGACATATAGAATTGTTGTCCATCACCAACATAGACTTTTTCTGCTCCTTCCTCTTTTACTCGTTTAATTGCTTCATAGTTAGTTGCTTTAGCAAAACCCTTTCGCCTATAGTCAGGATCTGTTCCTACTGGTTCCAAAATCCCAATTTTATTTTTCTCATCATACCAAATTAAACAAAAAGATACAAATTCTCCTTCTGGAGATTCAATGTATATATCTAGGTCTTTTCTGTAATCAATTGCTTTCTGAAGTTCATGATACGAACTAGGTTGTACCTCATCTTTTGTACCATAATTTCCAAATGCTTTAGCAAAAACAATGGTTCGTTTTTCTACATCATTTTTATCCGCCATACTTCTAATAGAATATCCTTCTGGGAGATCAGGATAAGAAAAATCTCTGTCAAGTGAGATTATAGAAGTGGTTTCCGATGCTTTCTCGTTTTTGAAATATCCCCTCTCCTTCGCAATTTCCTCTATAGATACATCTTTATCGCGAATTCGTAGTTTCAAGATGTATTTGTCATCATCCTCAAGAATTAGATTCTCTTCTGCAAAAGTAAACATTTCCTTCAAAAGCAAAACATCATAATCTTCTGGTTTCAGTTGGAAGAAAGCTTCTCCCCTGTTTAATCCTTCAGCATTAACTATAGAAACTATTGTACCCCCCTCATCTTCCCAGATACCGATAGATTTCTCCCATTCCTGTAAGGTTATTCCAAACATATCACGAATGAAGAAGAAAGCATAATTCCATCTCTCTAAAGTCCAATTAGAAGGTTTGCCAATTTTTTTATAAGAATGAATAAGAAAATCTCTTATTCTTGTAAAATCTTCTTCATGTTTGTAATCTTTGAACTTGAAACTCATAGGCAAAAAAAGATGTCATAGTTTTAAACTTATCTTCATATAATTTTACTTTGAGATTAAAATAGCAACTTAAAAAAGTCAAGATGAAATCAACTTATCAGATTCCGAACTTAAATCGTCGGATTTAAAAGTAAGCAAAAGGTTTGAGCTTAGTGCAGTATCGGATTAACAATATGTATTAAAGTGTGAAGGTTGATTGGAATTCTTTTTTCAATTCTGGAACAGATCTTTCGAATTTACTATTATACAATATACTGCAACAAAAGTGAATACTCATGTCAAATAACAGAGCTGGAAGAAACGCTCAAAATCTCAAATCAGCAAAAAAAATGTCTAGCAGAGGAAGTTCTAAGACAAAAGCTAATTTTATAGCAAGAGACAAACCCAAATTTAAATCAGGTGCTAAACCAAACAATCGTTCTAGAGATAGAGGGGTAGTTAGATCAAGAAAACGTCCTTCTAGTCGTTCTAGGAGTAAAACAGATTACAAATCTTCTGACAGATCATCCAACAGATATGACGGTGGAAACAGAAGACATTCGGATAGAGGAACAAGAGAACTCCACACTACAAGATGTAGTGAGTGTAAGAAGGAAACTAAAGTACCGTTCAAACCAACGGGAGTTAAACCAGTCTACTGTAGAGAATGTTATCAGAAACATAAACCTCCAGAGAGTTTCAAACAACTAAGAAGTTCTGCCAGTAGATCTTTAGATAAACCAAATTATCGATCTTCTGACAGGTCATCTAGGAGATATGATGACAGAAACAGAAAACACTCAGAGAGAGGAACAAGAGAATTACATACTACAACATGCAGTGAGTGTAAGAAAGAAACTAAAGTACCTTTTAAACCAACAGGAGCTAAACCAGTCTATTGTAGAGAGTGTTATCAGAAACATAAACCTCAAGATGGATATAAAGATTCAAGAAGTTCAGATAGACAATCTAGAACTAAACCAAATTATCGATCTTCAAACAGATCATCATCAAGATATGAAGATAGAAGCAGAACTAGAACTGATGGTAGATCTAAACAACTCCATACAGTTATATGCTCTAAATGTAAGAAAGAAACCCAGGTTCCATTCAAACCCACAGGAGACAAACCAGTATACTGTAGAGAGTGTTTTCAAGGTAAAAAACCAAAAACTGAATTCAAGCTAGCAAGAAAACCAAAAACCGAATCCACACCAGCAAGAGAGAAAAATCAAATCAAAAATGATGAAGTTGTTGAAAGATTTGGTGATAGAAAAGGTCCTTACAGAACAAACAAAAGAATGCATACAACAACTTGTAGAACATGTAAAAAGGAGATAATGATTCCTTTCAAACCAAAAGCTAGAAAACCTATTTATTGTCAAGATTGTTTTAAAGAAGTAGGAAAAAAGAAGTAGTTTTAAGAAGAGATGAACTCAAATTCTCTTTTGTATTTTGCATATAGTAATATCTACATATGAGAATTGAACATAGAGTATCATTAATGAAAGCATTCAAATGAAGAAAAATCAAACAAATATTTACGGAAACCAAATAGATGAGATACAAGAACGTATTAAAAGGATTGAATCATCTATTCCTCAAGCTAGTTTTAAAGAAGGAATTCCTTCACCTAACTGGGAAGAAAAATCAAACCTACAAAATCTATTGGCAGCATATAACGTTCTAGGCTTGAGTATTTCATTAATCAACGATTCTAAGATAGAATGGGAAAAAAACTATGGAATTGTAGATCCATGAGAAGATAAGAGTATCTCATTTGATACCTTATTTGAAGCAGGTTCTACTTCAAAAACTATCATAGCAGTTACCGCTCTTCAACTCGCTACAAATGGATTGATTGATTTAGATGAAAACGTAAATACTAAGCTTAAAGATTGGAAGATTCCAGAAAATAGCTTCACTGAAGATAAAGAAATTACCTTAAGACAATTATTAACTCACACAGCTGGTATAAATAGACCAGATTCAATGTTCATTAGTGAAAAAGGGAAAAATCCAACTCTTATTCAAATTCTCAAAGGAGAATCACCAACTTTGAATGATCCCGTTGAGGTTTGTTTTGTACCTGGAACTAATCATCAGTACTCAAATTTAACATATATAATAATTGAAAAATTAATACAAGATATTACAGGAAACAGCTTATCCGATTATATCAGAGAAGAGATTTTCCTTCCATTGGAGATGTAAAATAGTTTTTTCCAACATCCATCTGAAGAATTAAGGAAGAGAATGATATTCATCACGATAACGAAGGTAATGCAACAGATTTAGGGTTTATTTCAGGAGTCTTTGGTCATGGAGGATTAGTTTCAACTCCTTCTGGTATAGCAAGGTTTGTTGTGGAATTAATTAAAACATATCAAGGGAAATACGAGAAAATTTTATCAAAAAAAATAATCAAACATATGATATCATTAGAATTTGCTTAGATCCAATCAAAATGTTTGGTTTTACTGTGCAGGGCTTAGGTTTGATTCTATTTGAAAATAAAAACGGCATATTTTTTGTCCTTCCTAGGACAAATGTACTGGGTGCAGTATGTATGATGATTAGTAGTCCAACAACTGGTAAGGGTGCAATATTGATTTCTAATGGAATACAAGCTGAATTATTGCATATTCAATTACTTTTTTCAATTACAAAAGAGTGTGATTGCTCTATTTAGACACAATGAGCTTAAAACTCACTGATATTGAGAAAAGTAAATAAGTAACATTTTTAGCTTCACAATGTGACAGCAATAAACATAATCGAGAAGAAAATTACTCCAAAGATACCTCTAACAGCAGAGGAGAAGAAATTACTAGCTTTAGTAGATGATAAAGAAGAAGAAATTGCTGAGCTCTTGCAAGAGTTAGTAAAAATAAATTCACTCAACTATTCTGAATTCCAGTATCATAACATAAACAAGATTTTTGATTTTACAAAAAATTACATGGATAATGCGGGATTCAAAACTGAACTCTTTAAAGCTCCTTTCTTCAGTAATAAGAAAAATGAGTTCTATTACAATTTAATTGCATCATACGAAGGAGAAGATCCAGGTAAAACTCTCCAGTTTAATGGTCATCTAGATATTGTCCCTTTCAATCCTGACAAATGGGATGAAGATACTCCCCCCTTAGGAGGAGTAATTAAAGAAGGTAAGCTGTATGGTCGTGGATCTGTAGATATGAAAGCAGGAATAGCTTGTCAGATGATTGCAATGAAGCTGCTTAAAGATTCTGAAGTAAAAATCAAAGGTAAATTACAAATGTGGTTTACTCCAGATGAGGAGACGCATGGTGCTTATGGCTCAGCTTTTATGGTAAAAAATCATCTCGATGTAGTGAATGCAGATGCAACTATTGTTTCCGAACCTACAGTAAGAGTTCCTTTAACTAGTCCAGGTATAAGTTTGGGAGAAAAAGGTCCTCATTGGATGAAATTTATCTTTCACGGAGTAGCTGGACACGGGTCATGGCCTAAAATTAAAAGCAGTGCTCTAAACAAAGCAGTAAGATTCATGAGCAAAGCAAAACGCAATTTGAAATTTCCCAAACGAAAAGCTCCAGTTACTAAATGGCAACAAATCAAGATGCTTTTATCAAGGGTAAGTTTCGCTGATTACAGAAAGATTGTGGCATATACAGGAGAGAAAAGCCCACTTGACAAGGACAAGACAAAGAGAGGAAAAATACTCTACAATACAACTTTCAGCTTCAATCAGATAAAAGCTGGAGTAAAGACTAACGTTATTCCTGATACTTGTGAATTAGAAGTAGATTTTCGAGCAATGCCTGGTTTGTCTACTCAACAAGTTTTTGATGCAATAGTAAAGTATTGTACCAAACTTAACTATCGTATTGAGATTCCAGAGGGATACACAAACCTTCAACATTCTATTCAGAAATTTAAAGATGAACCAGTCGATATAACAATATCAATTCTAACTGTTGGTGAAGGTTCAGCTTCAGATCCTAACTCTGAATTTGGAAAACTAATGCAGAATGCTTTTACAGCACTTTATGAGACTAGTCCAATATTTGGTTTTATGACAGGTTTTAGTGATGGTGGGAACATGAGAGAAGCAGGAATGAAAGATATATTCATTCTTGGTCCAGGTGGAAGAAATGCACATACTGCAAATGAATATGCTGAAATTAAAACCTTTAGAGATATAACTAAACTTTACCTACTAATAGCTTACAGATATTTGAAAAAATAGAATAAAAAGGAGCAGGCTTTAAAGCCTTCTCTGAAAGAAGTCAATGAAGAGTTTGGTAGTTCTGATTCTCATTGGGATGTCAGAAAATGCACCATGACCTTCATCTTCGAATTCTAAGTATTCGTAAGTTTTGTCCCCTTCTTTTCCTTCTTTCCAATCCATTTCAACGAGTTTATCTCTGAATTGCCTGCTTTCTTCTATTGGGCATCTTGGATCATGAACTCCATGAATGATTTGGATAGGGGCACTTATGTTTTCAATATGATTCAATGCAGAACGATCTTCCCAAAGTTCTTTATTCTCATCATAAGTACCCAGATGTTGAATTAAGAGATATTTGAAATGGGGTAGTGATTTATCAAACATCTTCTTGAGATGAGAAATACCAATCCAAGCTGAACCTGCTTTCCATCCTGCATCAGCATATTTTGTCAATTGTATAAAAGTAGAGAATCCACCATATGATCCGCCAAAAACACCAATTCTTTCAGGATCAACATAATCAAGTGACTCTAGATATTTTTTACCCCAGATTATATCTTTAGCATCACCTCCACCCCAATCCTTTAGGTTTAACTCCATAAATTCCTTACCATAACCGGTACTACCTCTGATATTTGGTTGGAGAATTACAAAACCATTATGAGCAAAGACCTGAGTAAAGATGTTGAAGTTTCTGTAATATTGACTGGTTGGACCTCCATGTACGTTTACTAGAGCTGGATATTTTTTACCTGGTTCAAGTTTTGGTTTCCCTAAACAAGCAGCTATTTCTAGTCCATCGAAAGTTGGATATTTGACATATTCTACATCATAGAAATCTTCTTCAGTGAATTCTGTCTGAGGAGGAATAATTATTTCTTCTATGTCCTTTTCTAAATCATATCTAACGAAAATCATTGGAGTTTTTGGACTTGTTCTTGTGTAAAGCAAGTATTTGTCCTTTAAACAGAATCCTATATTACTTGTATAGCCTTCAGCATCAATTTCCTTGGCAATTCCTGTCTCAATATCATAAATAATAGTTTTAACTTCTGCCTCAAGATTGCGGCTAACAAGCAATTTCTTACCATCTTGTGAAAATTGTACTGCCCTTTCTTCATACTTTCCTTTACCAAACCATTTTGTTTCCAAAGTTTTAGTATTAAATACACCAGCTTGATCAATACCAATAGAATCGCTAGATACAGCTAACAATGTTCCATCTTTATTTACAGAGAAAACTTCATCATTTGATTGATTTGATACGCTGAAGAGTTTCTTAATGTCACTTCCATCACTTCGTATTGCCCAGACATCTGAATTCTTAATGCTGTAGGAATCGTTGTAATTATAATATATCCAATCATCTTTGCTCCATACTGCATCTCCCCAAGTAGGTTTTTCATGAGCAGTTAATTGCTTGACTTCCTTTGTATCAATGTTCAAAATGAAATGATTCAACTGACCATGTCGAGTAGAAAGAAAGAGCAAGTTATTTCCTTCAGGGCTTACAGTAATAGGAATTTCCTGAGCTTTTGGAGTATCTGTTAATTGAACACTTTCCTTAGTTTCTAGGTTAAAAAGATACAAATTATGTTGTTCATCACCATCTTTATCTTTTGTATAGGTAATGTGTTTTTTATCATTTAGCCACACATAACCTGCTCTAATAGCTTTAGGAAGGTGACCGTCAGTTATCTGCTTGTATTCCAATGTTTCCGGTTTAAGAGTATAGAATTCTTGTCTTTTTGTTTTATTCCAGTAGAAACCAAATTCATCTTTATCTTTATTTGGTTTTACAAACATAATGGTTGGAATAGAAGCTAATTTTTCTATTGTAATTTCCTTTGTCAAATTAATCAATCAAAGATTTGTATTGAGTTTAAAAGTTATTTTGAATGGACGAAAAATTAAGAGGTTTTTATCGTCTTTTTCTGAAAAGAAGTACTATAGGAATGATTACAAGGATTATTGAACCTAAGATGATAACAAAATACGCCCAGACGGGAAAACCTACAGTGTAGAAATTCTTCATATATGATTCTACTGTCTGACCTGTTATCTTCAAACTCTCAGGATCTATGTTTTCCAAATTATCGGAATGAGTATGGTGGTATTCCCACTCTCCATTTACAAAATCGATTATCAAATCAATAACAGGCATCCCGAAATCCTTGAAAGCAATATGGTCGTCTATAATTGACATAACAGTTGGATTTTCAGGAAATGCACTACTATATCCCAGCTTTTGACCCTCCCTAAATATTCTATTATGCAAGTTTGAATCCGAATTTGCTTCTCTAATAAACTGTAAATTTGAGCCACCTACCATATCAAGCAATATGAAACTATCGAAGTTTTCTGCGCTTGAATCATAGAATTCATCTATATCATCTACAAATACTCTTGAGCCTTCACTCCAATCCCAGTATTCTAACCCATACATCCCCCGGGAATAACCTTGATCTTCTGCATCTATGAAGAGGAACCAGATTTGACAATCCAGATTATCTTTGTAAAGAGACAGAACTCTAGCTAATTCGATTAGAACTGCTACTCCTGATCCACCATCATTTGCACCAGGTATCGGTTGACTTTGATTGTAAGTGTCTTTCTCAGCAACATTTCTTGAATCCCAGTGTGCTCCAAGTATAACAATTTTGTTTTTTTCAGTATTTAGTTTTCCCAAAATATCTTGGCAGAAATAACTCGGTTGTTCTCCAATCTGAATCGAATAATCATGAATCATTACCTCATCTGTGTAGATTCCTATTTGGCCACCTATCCAATCAGCACAATTATTATGTGAAGCTGTTCCTGGAACCCTAAAACCAAAATCTAATTGAGTTGAAATATGATTGTAGGCATTTGTCTCATTAAAATCAAGAGTAAATAAATTCGCAGATGTTAAAGGAAAATCCAAACCTAAAACCAGAGCTAATATCAAAATTGTATAAATTTCATTAGAGATTAAGCTGAGTTTTCCCATTATTGATTCAGAAAAGCTGAATAGTTATTAATGTTTCCAAGAAAAAAACATGCACTTCGTCTTAATAGACTTAGAAATTGTTTTATAGAGATAGGATGTTATTCTTTTCAGTAGATGTGAAATTTTATGTCAAAAGATAAAGTTTGTTCTTTTATAGATGAGAATAAAGATTACCTTTTTAGAATCAGTAAAGAGATACATGAAAATCCTGAATTAGGTTTCGAAGAGTTTAAAGCATCCAAACTGTTAGCTGATGAGCTCAAAAAAGCTGAATTTAAGGTCGAATTAGGTGTTGCGGATTTGGATACTGCTATTCTTGCTGTACATCCTAAAGAGAGTGAAGGTCCTGTTGTAGCTATTCTAGCAGAATATGACGCTCTCCCTGAAATAGGCCATGCTTGTGGTCATAATTTGATTGCTACCGCTGCACTTGGAGCGAGTTTAGCTATCGGATCACTAAAATCTGAGATTCCTGGTAAACTTATCTTTATGGGAACACCTGCTGAAGAAGGAGGAGGAGGAAAAATCTATATGATTAATGCAGGTCTCTTTAAGAATGTAGACGCTGCGATGATGTTTCATCCTTCTTCAATTTACAATATGGTTGGGAGAGGTGGACTTGCGATAGTAGAGGTTAAAATGGAATTTTTTGGTAAATCAGCTCATGCTTCTTCTCAACCAGAAAAAGGCATCAATGCATTGGATGCAGTTATTCAAACCTTCAACTCTATAAGTGCTCTTAGACAACATATCCCTAGTGATGCAAGAATTCATGGGATTATAAGTCATGGAGGAGTTAAACCAAACATAGTCCCAGATTATGCATCAGCTTCATTCTATGTGAGAGCTTTGGATGATAATTATTGTCAAGAACTCGTAAACAAGGTGGAAAAATGTGCTAAAGGTGCAGCTCTGAGTAC
This sequence comes from Promethearchaeati archaeon, assembly GCA_013166775.1. Lineage (GTDB taxonomy): Archaea > Asgardarchaeota > Heimdallarchaeia > Heimdallarchaeales > Heimdallarchaeaceae > UBA460. The sequence goes on along the minus strand of JABLTJ010000003.1, from coordinate 153,966 downwards.
AGGTGCGAAACTTAAATTTGAAAGAATGGGGCACTCATATAGATCAAGAAATGTCAATCGAACCCTTGGTGAAGCTTTTCTTGAAAATCTAAAAACGCTAGAGATTCCAATACGACCAATTCCTCCAGGAAGCGGTTTAGGATCAAGTGATATTGGTAATGTAAGTCATGAAGTTCCAACAATTCACCCTTACATTGGTATAAGTGAAACTGAAATCAATGGTCATTCAAAGGATTTTACAGCCGCATCAATATCTGAATTTGGTCAGAATAGGATGGTAGTAGCTGCGAAAGCTCTTGCAATGACTGCATTGGATGTTTTTACAAAACCAGAGCTTCTAGCAAAAGCAAAAGAAGAATTCGAAAAAGAGAAGTAGAAGAGGAAATTCTATCATCTCAGTTCTTTTTTCGTTTGAAATGTAATAGTACAGGTAGTAAGACTAACACAACAAGTGCTGAAAGCAAATTGTAACTTATCGAAGATGTTCCTTTGTCCCCTTCTACAAACGAATAATATTCTTCATAAATATGTTTTACATTATCCTTTGTGATTGAAGAATAACTACTAATTCTCATTTCAGTTAGTATACCACCTTTAGTATATTCCAGTTCAAATTTCACTTCATACTTATCATATTCAAAATACTCATAAATATCTTCATCATAATTGTAATCACGGTCTAAGATATATTCTGATACTTCGAACACAAAAATCCATTTTGAAGTATCTGAAGTAAAAGAATTCTTAGCTTCAATAAGATTTTCTTTTCCATTTATGAGAAATGAGACTTTTTCTAGAAAGTCACTTAGATAGATATATTGAATCTCATAACCTGTATCAATTGCTGCGATTGTTTGATTTTCATCTATAATTGTAACGAAATTTTCATTGAATGTTGTCCAATCCGGTTCCAGAAAGTTGGGTAAAAAGCCATACAAACCAATACTAAAAGATGTTAATATTGCTCGATTGAAGTTATAATCCCAGTAATAGTAGAAATCAAATAGACTGCTAGCTAACTCATTGCTTATATAATCTGCGTCGAAATCCTTAACAGATTCACCTGAATAACCTCCAACTACAGTTTGGACTTCTGTAACCTCTTTGTTTAATTCATCTATCTCTGTAATATTTATTCTCACCAGGGCTTGCATCTTGAATTCATAAATCACATAAGTCGTGTCATTAGTTGCTTCAACAGAATCCCGTTCTATACCTTCCCAAGAGTACTCCATTGCAGTACCAACTTTCCAACCTCTTTCATAGGTTACAGCATTTAATGCAGGAATGTTAACCAGTACTAGCAGAAATAGAATACTGGTGCTTATAATACAAATATTTCTCTTATTCATTGAAACCACTTATCATTATTCTAACTAATTGATAAAGTATCAGATTAAATAAGTGTTACGTAGTAATAGACTGTTTCAGAATCGCATAATGTTTTTAATTCCCTGAACAGCTTAATCTTAAGGTCGATTTACTATGGTAGCAGCAAATAAAATATTGAGCTCAAAAGAAGTGTTAATTGAAACATTTGAGATTGCTGAAATCAATTTTCTTCAATCTTTCAAAGGAATCAAATCCGAGATAGTTACTCAACAATTTCATGATGATGTTAATCATATTGCTTGGATAATTGGTCATTGTATATCTCATATGGATTTATATCTTTCAGTGTTTAGTAAAGAAAGAAAGCTAACAGATAAACAACGGAAGTATCACGCTTATGGAGTTTCAAAAGACGAAATAGAACAATTTCCATTTTCTTTTAATGATTTGATCGATATTTATTTATCTATCTCTGAAGAATTCTTTGGAAAACTCAAAATTCTAACTGATGAAGATTTTCACAGAATTAAAATCCCAGACAATAATGAAAATTTGAAGCACATGATGCAACGAATCACTTTGCATTTTATGGGGCATACTGGACAAATTGTTCTTTTGCGTCGAATCTTTGATGATCCTTTCTGGAGTTTTGTTGGTGGAGTTTCAAAAAACAATAGAGATAAACTTAGAAAAGATTGGATAGAATGGTGGGAAGAAAACAAGGAAGCATACAACTAGAATAAATTTCAGGTTTAGTTCAGTTTTCCTACTGGTGCTAAGTAGACTGTAAATTCATCTTCTCCATCTAAATCAAACAGAGTATCAACTATTTCTTGATTGTAAGCTCCAATTGCACATGTTCCTAATCCCAATGCTTCACAAGCTAAATACAAATTCTGACATATGTGTCCTGCTTCAATTGCAATCACCTTATTAGACATGATAGAGTATCTCCACTCCATTCTATAAGGAATTGTAGCCCACACGAAAATCACAGCTCCTTTTGGGATAAATTTTTGATTTGCTATTTCTTCAATTAATTCTTGCTCATTCTCACCTATATTCTTTAGATGGAGTAATTTGTGCTCAGTTGCAAGATATCTATATAAGCCCGGATTTAGTCCTTTTACATGTTTGACGATTAAATATGTTTCATATGGATGTCTAGCACCACCACTTGGTACAACCCTCTTTGTTCCTGCACCATGATGTTTGGTAACTTCATGTACTCCTTGAGTTGACCACAGAAGAAATGAAAACTCTTCAAATGTTAAAGGAGTATCAGTAAAGGTTCTATGACTTCTTCTCATTTCCAAAGTAAAGAATAATGGAATTTCTTTACCACATTTAATATCATCGATTTCTACTAAATCTAAGATTTTCGCATCTTTTGGGTAAGGTTTCTGCAGAGGTGGATTGGGGATTTTTTTCTCTTGATCTGTTTGGAATCCTTTTGGAAATTTCTCAATATCCTCATCAAAAGCTCTTAGGACTCTTCTATGTTTCAAAATTATATCACGATCAAACGACATATGTTACATTGTTAAATAGAATTTAAAAGAATTATTGATTGCTTTGATTAAACTAAATCATTTCAATGTATTTACACTTTTTTCTCATAAAAACAACTTGTATTGTGAGTTACCACTAACTCATATCCCAAAGATTCATACAAATTTCTTGCAAATGTATTATCATTCAACACATGCAATGCAATTGAATTCAAATTTTGATCAACTGCCCATTCTTCTGCTCTAATCATTAATAACCTCGCTAATCCTTGTTTTCTGAACTCAGGAATAGTATGTAAATTGTAAATCCATGCAAGTTGATCGTTGAATCTCCAAAATGGTTCTCGATTAGTTATCCAAATTAAACCTACTTTTATTCCATTATATGTTTCCAAAATGAAAACAGAGTGTTTTGATTCATTGATATCTAATGGATCATCTTCTTCAAATTGCTGAAATTTCTTATGTAACTCTTCTTCTGAGTATTTTTCTGAATCCTTTAACGTTGTTTTATAAGATTCGAAATTCGTATAGTCAAAAAACTCCTTATCTGAAGAGTCGTTCTTCTTCATAGTTCGAATTATAAAATCCACATTATCTCTTCCTCAAATTTACAGCAGAAATAATCCTTAGACACTTAAAAGGATTAAGCACAAATTTTGCTAACAAAAAATAAGAAGAAAGTAGGTGATTAGACCTACAGTTGCATTTCTATCCAATATGCGGGATGATCAGATTGTCCTTCTTCAATATACTGTGCACCAAGAACTATTCTTCCTGTACTAAGAAAGATGTGATCTATTCTATCATCCGCAGGTATTCCCCATTTTAGAGACCAAGAATCTTCTAATCCTGCATCTAAAGTCAGATTGTATTCCTGTGAATAAGGTCTAAAATTGAAATCACCCATAAAAATGATGTTTGAAAGACCTATTGTCCTGCTCAAAATCTCTTGCTGTTGATAAACAGTGGTTATGTCTTCGTCCCCTGAAGGATGATTTACAAATACATTGAAGATAGAACTACCTACAGTAATCTGAACTTGTGATGAACCTATTTGTTCTTCATCACTGAACATGAAAAATGATTCCGCATTTGATATAGGAAATTTTGAAAGAATTGCGCATCCATACGTGTTGGTGACTGTTTTCGGACCGTAATATGAATACATGTTTAATTTAGTAGCAAAATATCTTACAACATCTAAATTTCCACCTGATATTCTTGTAGGATCACATTCCTGTAAACCAATAATATCTGGATCAATGCTTTGGATTAACTCTAATTGTCCATCGTAATTTCTATCTCCGGAAACATTCACTCCTTGTTGAATATTATATGTCATAATTATGAGGGAAGTTTTACCTGCAGCAGAATAGTCTGGTTTTGGAGCAGTTATAAATGCACCAACCAAGGTTCCCACAAAAATCATTCCTACTACTACAACAGTTATAATTTTGGAATTATATGATCTTTTTAATTTTCCAAGATTCAAAGATTCCTTTTTAACTAGAATTATTGCCAAACCTGCTAGAAGACTTGGAATAAGAAAAGCTAGCCAGTATTTGTCCCTAAATCCTGGACTTATAGGTTCTAAGTAACCCCATATGTTGGGAAGAATCTGGAAAAAGAGCATAATTACCAAGTACAATCCACCTATTAAAAATGCTCCACCTAGTTTTCTAGTCGATGGTTTTAGTGTAATGATTTCTCTTGTTAAATAAAGGAAATCAAGGTATATTATTGGTGAACTGATAATCATCAGTGCTAGGGGAATCTGATGGAACCATGCAGTTTGAGGAGCAACTATGGGATAAAGAGTATGATCATCTGGAAATCTCAACTGATGAACTAATACTGTTAGTGTGAGTGACAAACAGAATAAACCGTTCCAAACCCATAACATCCAGGTTTTAATTTTATTTATTACATCAGGTCTCCACAGTTTTACTGTTACAGAAATTGCTATCATAGATAGAATTCCAACTATAATTCCTATATAATCTCCTTCAGTCCATCTTGTTATCACAGTCGGACTCATGAAAACGAACCATAAAATCACAAAGATACTAAAAATTCCTATTGTTAATCCTAGAACTTTCCAGAAACTAGCTTTTATTTCAATCTCTTCGTCTTTAATTACTGACTCTTTTTCTGTTAGGAAGTAACCAAATAGAATGAATGAAGCAATTAAACCTAATATCCATCCTATAATTTGCCCTAGTTTGTATTGAGAGATATCTATTGAAGCGTTGATTGTTCTGAAAAGAATTGAGAGAGAAACAGCAATTGCGAGACTTATACCCAAATCTAAGCCAATATTCTTGTTCTTATCTTTTGTTCTCCCATAAAAAGTAGGGAGGAATATTAGAAAACTTGCTACTGTTAATCCTGCTGTGATGTAGATTCCTTGCTTAGTCACAAGAGGTTCAATTAGTCTAGATATAATCATTATTTCTCCTACTATTAACATTGCTATTTCAGGGAATTTCTTTCTAAAAAAAAGCAAAACTACTGGTGATAAGAAGAATAAAAGTCCTAGAATATTCTCATCTGGTTCCAGGTTAAGTAAAGCAAAAGCATAAATTCTCTCGACTATGTCAGAGAGAGCTTGTAGGAAGAAAAGGAAGAGTATTGTGAATAGAATTACAATGGAATAATTCTTTCTTACTAAATCTTTGAAATCAATCATATAAAATAAACTGAATAACTTGTTTAAAAAACTAATTTCAAAATTTCATGTTTCCCTACTCTCATAAATTCAAGTAAGATTTATATAAAACAGCAATTAAAGAAACGAATCTGCAAATCATCATAAATAGTAATTTCAAGTGATTATATGAATAAGAAAGAAGAATCGGAATACAGTATTGAGCAATTTACCCTAGACGAGAGCAATATTGAAGAATATTCAAAACTGATTACTACAGCTTTTCTTGCTGATGCAGATGCACAGCTAGTTGGAGCTAGTATTATTTTCACAGAACAGACTTTTAAAACAATTTTTGGAGGTCCTTCTATCGATAAAGACTTCTTTATTAGAGTAATACATAAACCAACAAATGAATTAGTTGGTTTTTTTGGTTTGATTCCTCGAAAACTAGCTGTAAACGAAAAAGTGTATAAATCAGCAATTCCTTCCTGGATTTCTGTTCGTTCTGATCATCAGAGACAAGGTCTAGCAAAATCAATGGGAAAGAAAATGCTGGAAATGGGACTAGCAGCAGGTTATGATTGTGGTTTCGCTCTTTTTGAACCAGAACAAAGAGGGATTGATACAGCAGAAGCTGTTGCAAGAGAGACCAATATTCCAATGAGAAGAGCTTTTTATCTTACTAAGTATGTTATTAGAATTTTTGATGCAAAAATAGCAGCTTCCGTTGTAAAATTAAAGTGGTACGAAAAGCTAGTTTTCAAATTATTACAAGAAGTAAGAGAATCGAAAAGTTCATCTGTCAGAAGATATCAGAAAAACGATATTGACCAAATATTCGAGCTCATTGGAGATTTCGCTGAAAGAAACCAAATTTCGATTGTTCCTAATTATGAGGATCTCAAGTGGATGCTAAATAATCCGAATGTAGTTTGTGTTGTACATGAAAATGATATTGGTAAAATAAATGGTTTTATTTTTGCTTGGGAATTCGTCCTAGCAGGTTTTGGTAACCAAACTCCATTTGGTTGGTTAGATGCTGTACATATACACAGATTGTCTTCAAAAGAAGCATCTGACTTAGCAAAAGGATTGTGCTTCGAAGCTAAAAAAATCGGTTGGGCAGGTATTCAAACGCCTTACATTCCTTATTTCGATTCTAAACCTCTCAAGAAAGCTAAATTCATCTTTTTCCCAAAAAGATTATCCTTAGATATATTCAATCTGAAAAACATTGATCTACCAGAAAAGATAGAATCTGTTTATGTAGAATGGAGATAGAATTAGTTAACTACTAATTTGTCACGAATATCTGATCAGCTTTTTTAATTAAAGTGGTTTCTATAATTTCATTTAGAGTAGATGGTCTCTCAACTGCTTCATTTAATGCTTCCCAAACTAATTTAGTAGTTTTAATGATTTCTACAAAATTATTTAGTTTATTCAAAGAAGAATAAGATTGTCCTTTGTAAACATAGGTGAAAAGCATTTTTTCATGAGCTTTGATTATTAGATTGTACTCTTGATATTTTATCCTTTCTATGTTTCCAGGAGCTTTAAGTATCTCTGAAGCAAAAGAATTGATTGCTGCAATAAAACCTCCAATAAGAGCTCCATCTAGTTTTGAAAGAGTTGAGAATCTATGAGTAAATAATGTTTGCCCATCTTTATTGAGAATCACTAAAAAGACTGGATCTTCAATTTCATGTTCAAGAAGAGTGATCTCTTCTCTTTTTATCATTCTAATTAGAAGGTTATCGATATCAGCTATTGCTATTCTTTCTGTTAATGGAACATCTTGTTTCATTAATGTTTGCCATTTATTCATTTGATTGATAAGTTTATCATATTCAGTTGAAATCTTCAAAGCTAATCTTTTCAAATCCTTTTCTTCAGCTATTAGTTGTGCTTGAGTCAAAAGATGTTTTGCTTCATTCATTTCCATACTGATAAGGAAGAGTTGAGATTTAAGCCACAAAGTTTCCGCCATTAAAGATGATGATTGTTGATTTTTCGACACCTCGAAAAGCTGGTCTGTTAAAGTTTTTATTTCTTCTAAAACTTCATTTTCTCCAGTTAACTTTAGTTCTTCAAGAAGGAGATCACTTAAAAGGAGATATGCTAGTGTTGTTATCTCATGATCTATGATATCGTCCTTAATTACATTCCTTAGAAGTTCTTCTGCTTTCGCTTTCTTTGGAATTCTAGCACTATCCTTCAGTAATAATGCTTCAGCTATAGAATACTGTTGACTCACAAGCTTATGCTCGATTTTATTTTTAATAAACTCTAATTTTCTTAGATAATGTTTTGTGTCATCTAGTAATCCTTTATCTAAGGATATTTGAATCAAATAAAAAGCTGAAGCAGCTGTACCCACATGATTCTTTGCTTCTTCTCTAATACTTAAGCTCCTTTTGAAAAAACTATCTGCTTTCTCAAGATTTCCTTTGTGATAATTGATAATCCCTATATTGTGTAATGAAGCAGATATTCCATTGGGATAATTTAGGTGCTTAAATTCAACTAAACATTCTTCTTGATACTTTAAAGCTCTGTTTAATTCCCCTCTTTGACGATATATTGCTGAGATATTGTAGAGTGAAGCTGATATCATATTTTTGTTATCTACTTCTCTTGAAAGATTAAGACTCTTGATATAATTTTCTAATGATTTGTTTAATTTTCCTTGATTCTTATAGATAGTTCCTATATTCATATTGATAATCGCTTGAAAATCTTTATTTTCATACGATTTCGTATACTCCAAACCCCGAATATAATATGCTAATGATTCATCTAGCATTCCTTTTCTAAGATAAACTATACCTAATCTGTTCATAGTTTGACCTAGGAAATATTTATTTCCGATTTCCTTTCTAATGAGTAAACTTCTTTTTAATAATTTTAGCGCTTCTTTAGTATCCTTTGGGTGAAGCAGCATTGCTAGTCTGTCAAGCGTTTTTGAAACTTCTAATTCGTTCTTTAATTCTTCAGCAATTCTTAGACTTTCAATCATGGAGGATTCAGCTGATTCATTATCTCCTGTTGCTCTGCAACATATTCCTTTTAGTCTTAAGAATCTCACTTTGAGAGTTTTAGAAAAAGTTGTTTTGCTTTTAAGATTAGTATCAAATTTGAGCTCTATTTTAAGGAGAATATCTAGAGATTCTTTGAATCTTCCAGTATAGATTAGGAGTTTTGATTGTATTAGTAAAGCTGATAGTTCTATTTCCCTGAAACCTGATTTTTGACTGTCAGTTATGATTTTTTCTATTGTTTGAAGACCTTCTTTATACCTTCCCAAATCTAAAAAAATATCTACCTGATACAATTTAACTTTCAGAAGATCCAAATTATCAAGATTCTCCCATTTTATCATAATATCTATCAACTCTAAAGCTTCGAAATATTCACCAATTCTGATGAATCTCTCTACTACTTCCATTTCCTTAGCTGAGATATTTGACAAATACTAGACCTCTTTTTTCTATATCTTATTCAATTATAGGTATTCTATGTATGAAGAATCTCCTCTAGATTAAAAAATCATTGAAATTTACATAAGTGAGTTTTTTTTTCTGAAATTAAGATTTAAGACGTTTTTCTAGTTCTTTAATGAGCTTTAGGAGAAATTCCCCCGCTTTTTCTCTGATATGCAAATCTGCTAAGTGGTCTAATCTTGTAGGATCTGTGTTGATTATAATTAGTTTTGCGCCATTGTCTTTAGCTAGTTTTGGATAATTAGCTGCAGGAAAAACAGAAAGACTGGAACCTACTACAATCATTAAATCACATTCAAGTGAGTGGTATTTTGCTAGCTCTACTTCTTTTTCCGGCATGGGATCATTGAAATCCACCACGGAAGATATCAGACGTCCTTGGCATTTCTTACAGATGGGTTGGTTTGACTGTGGAGGTTCTTTTCTTGAACCTCTTCCATGAATATCTCGTATCCAACCAACTTCATCTCTGCTAAATCTTGAATCACATTTCAGGCATTTAACTAATTTATAATTACCGTGTAGTTCTGAGATTTGATTTAACTTGATTCCTGATTGTAAGTGAAGATTGTCAACATTCTGCGAAATTAGAAACTTCATTCTTCCTTGATTTTGCAGCTCAACTAATGCTAGATGAGCAGGATTTGGTTCCACTTCATCGAAATGTTTCGATTTTGGAGGAGGTAAGCCTTTATCCCTCCTTGTCCAGAGACCATTTTTTCCTCTGAAATCTGCTAAACCTGATTCAGTACTTATACCTGCTCCTGTAAAAACTACAAGATACTCTGATTCTTTAATCATTTCTGCAACTAAAGAGACTTCATTTTTTTCTGAAGTGATTTTTATCACCTTGTAATAATAGTATAACTTTAAAATTCGATAAATTGTATCTTTTAAAAATAGTTCTAAAGACCAAAATCATTTAGGAAATTCTTAAGATAAAGAAAAGAAAATAGAAAAGAGGAAACTTAGTTATCTAGTTTACCACCACAATTTGTACAGAATGCTGCTGATATTTCTTCATCAGCACCACAATTCGGGCAAATTTGAAGGCCTTTGGGTTTAGCTTCAAATACTGTTTGCTCGCTTGAAGGGGGTTGATATTCTGAAGGCTGTTGTGTGAATGGTTGATAAGACCCAACTTGAGTTTGATATTGAACAGGTGTTCTTCTTCTCCTTTTTGATCTAACAAATGCAATTATTCCTATTACAACAAATATAGTAATCCCAATTCCTATAATTGAATACAATTTATTTCCAAAACTAAATGAAGGATCATAAGATTCATAAGTTGTTATTTCATAATAACTGATTGAAACTCCCCAATTGATGAGTACAAAATCATAAGTACCTCTATTTACTGTTACAGTAATTGTGTTTAATGTAACATTTGTTCTATAAACGTACCATGAGGGCTCAGATTCCCCGTTTTGCCAATCTTCCATTTCGTCTTTATCACAGATTCCAAAGTCAATGGGTTCAGATGAATTTATGTCAACGCTGATTGTTGTATCTGAATGAGAAATCTCATACTGGTATCTTACCCAGTAACTTCCTGCTAATGAGTCATTATCATTGAAAAGCATACTAGTAGTTACTTGAGCATCGGCAAATACTATTAATAATCCAATGTTTATAAGAACTATGTAAATCAATGTTTTAGATTTCATTTTTATAATCCTCGAAATACATAATATAATTTCATACTTAAATTAATTCCTAAAGACAGTCATTTTCATTATTTTGAAAGAAGCTTTAAATAAATCTGATACTGATTTTATCAATAATTACAAAATTCGTAAAAAAATCTATCAGAGGTATAAAAATGGAAGATGGAAAAGTATACAAAGTTGTAGAACTAGTTGGTTCTTCCCCCACATCCTGGGAAGATGCAATTCATTCTATTGTAGCCAAAGCATCAAAGTCTATTCGAGATCTTCGAGTAGTTGAAGTTGTTAAGCTTGATGTAAGATTGGAAGATGATAAGGTTAAGGCTTTTAGAGCCAAAGTTAATCTAAGCTTTAAATTGGAAGAAGACTAAAATTATTTTTTTCCGAATCTTTCTCTTGCTTTTCTTACAAGTTCGTCTGGTTTGTCTGAATAAGGGATATAATTACTTCCTAATTCTGCATTGGCAATATTTTTTTCAATTATATCTTGTAGTTTCAGGTTTACTTCGAATCCTAAGAAGTGTCTGAAGGAGCTTTTAGCAACAGTAGCTGTTGTTCCGTTCCCCATAAATGGATCTAGAACTAAATCCCCTGGCCGACTACCAAAATCAAAACATTTGTGAACTACTTCAGGGGGTAGCTTAGTTGCGTTTTTTTCGACACCTCTATCATATTCCCTATTCACTTCCCAAACATCTTGAGGGTAATGTTCAATCTTATTAAAGAAGTATTCTTTTTCATTTTTAACTGCAAATAATAAGTGATAATGACTAGTAACGAATTTCCTTTTAGTAAACACACCAAATTGATATTTCCAAATAATGTGATTAATGAGTTTCAACTTATTTCTCTTTAAAGAATTCAAAATATCTACTAGATTTGTCCAGCCACTAAAAATCCATACTCCTGCATCTAGTTTTAATAATCTTGGGAGTTCTGAAATCCACTTCTCTGTGAATTCAGTGTAATTATCCAGTTTTACATCATGATATCCTTCAGCTACCAAATCACTATCTCTGTTATAGAGTGTCTCCATTTCTCCAAAATTCAAACCAAAGGGTGGATCTGCTATAACCATATTGATGCTTTCAGATGGAAGATCTTGCATACCCTCAATACAATCTGAATAGAATATCTTATCAACCTCAAAAGTAAAAATCTTGCCTGAGAATAGATCCTTTGCTTCTTCAACTGACCAATCCATCGTTGGTTGAAATTCAGCAGCAGCTTTGTGAGGAACATATCCTTTTGATTTTCTTCTGGTTTGAGTATTTTTCATTTCTATGCTCCTTAGAATTTGCAATTTTAAAACTCTTCTTCTTCAATTAGAAGTTTATACATATTTGGACGTCTATCTTTGAAAATATGATTTCTATCACTTAACCATTTATTTCTAGATTTCTCAAGATCAATGCTAACTATATGTGATTCTTCTTTATCAGTACTTGCTTGAACCAACCTTTTCCCATCAGGAGATGTAACCTGACTGTTTCCCTTAAAATGTAGTTTGAACTCTTGATTGGTTTCCTTACCTATTCTATTTGATGTAATTGCATAGATTTGATTTTCGATTGAACGTGTACTCATTGCATTTTGACAGAAAGAAAGAACAAGATTCACTGAATGAGCTAAAACATCCATTCCCTGAATTGCTAAACTTCTTGTAGCTTCTGGAAAAATCCAATCCCAACATATTAGCAATCCCACTTTCATTCCTCTTACATCATATACTTTGAAAGGACCATCTCCTGGCTCGAAGAAGAGTTTCTCTCTATCGAAAAGATGGATTTTTCTATATTTAGAGACATAGCCTTCTGGTCCAAGTAAAACAGATGAATTGAAGAAAAGATCTCCCTTTTTCTCACAAATTCCACTCACAATGTAACCATCTTTTTCTTTAGCTAACTCGATTAACTTGTTTACAAAGAAACCAGAAGGGATTTCTTCAGAGATATTCTCCAACTCCTTTCTATCAGCGAAAATATAACCAGAATTAGCTAATTCCGGAATAACTATCAAATCAAAAGAATCAGTGGTTCTAATTATTCTAGAAATTTTATCAATATTCTCTTCTACATCCCCTAAAATAGGTTGAAATTGAAGAAATCCTACTTTCATATCTATTTTGAATATTGATTCTATATAAATTTGTGGAAGAATAAAAGATTAAGACTGAGATTAGAATTCGTTTGTGACGTTGAGGACTTCAGTGATATGTGATATTGTATAGTCTGGATTAAGTTTTAGAACCTTTTCAGGTTCAGAAGCCCCATATAAAGCTAATATTGAATGAACTTCTGCATCTTTAGCGCTTTGAATATCAAACTCAGTGTCCCCGACCATTATTGTCCTGTTCTTTTCCATCTCTAGCTGATTCATTATCTTTAGAATCGCAGGTGTTTTGGTTCTCTCTAATGTTCCAATCGTTATATCGAACAAGTGAGTGATTTTGAAATGCTTTAACCAATATTCCATTCGTTTTTGGGATTTTCTAGAAACAATCCCAGTAAAATGGTCTTTATGGAGTTTTTCTAAAACTTCTCTCACTCCTGGATATAAATTTCTCATATACGCGTACTCTTCTGTGAACTCGACATAAATTTCGATAGCTGATTCTATTATCTTAGAATCACTAGTCCCTAAAAATTCAATAAAATCGTCTCTTTGGTCCGTATTTCCTACTCGAGATCTTATTTCTTTTGCTGAGATTTCTTTGTTAGCAAACATTTCTAAAGTTCTTTGCATTTGGATTGTATAGGCACTTTTTGAATCTGCAAGAACGCCATCAAAATCGAAAATAATTAGCAGGGGATTAGCAGAGTTTTTTTTCATTTCATCGCCATAAGAGTATTGATATCTTCAGTCTAGTAGGATAATTAGGTAGAAAAAATCCCTAATTTTTACCTTCAAGAGGAGCTTGGCAATTTTCACAGAATAAAGCATCATCATCATTTGTAGCTTGGCAGTTCCAACATTTCTTGCTTTGAATTGTTTTAGCTCCTATTTGACCCACTCTTTCTTTCCAATCAAATTGATCAAAGCCAGAAGATTTTTCTTCTAATTTAGTTGCTATTTTTTGTTCTACCTTGTGTAAATCATCATAGAAAGTATCAATTTGATCTCTACGTTCTTTGATTTTTTTAACTTCATCAGTTCGTCTTTCAAAATCAAAGAGATATTTGAGATATTGGAATAGATTCATGTTTTTATCTCTAAGGTGTCTAATTATTAGATAAGATATTGAAAGAATTTCTAATACTCCTACACCAATATATAATCCTATTTTGATAGCTTGAGAACTTCCTCTGCTAAAGAATGATAAATAGATACTAACTGGTAAATAACCAGCTGCGATTACCATAAGAGGAATACCTAATACTAAATAAATTAACTCATTCATAGCTGCTGCAATTCCAGAACCTTTTCCTGACATGAATTCCAGAACATAATATATAACTAGCATTACTCCCACACCACCAACAGCTATTGCAGTAAGAAATTTCAATACTTTACTTTCAGAGAAGAAGAATGCATAAATAAAGCATCCAAAAATTATTACGCCAAAAACTACTTGCTGTACCAAATTTTCTCTGTTAAGTACTTTCCTTTTTCCTTTGGGTATCCCATGCATTTTCTTCAATCTCTAGTGAAAAATAAGTATTTATTTAGTTTGTTATGCCAGCAAGGAATCAAGTGAAATTAGATATTTATAAGCTTTAAACAAAAACTAAAGAAATAAAGTAGAGGAGTTTTTTATTCCTCTTTTCTTTTTCGTCTTCTTCTAATAATAACTAAAGCTTGAACAATCAACAGTGTAGCTCCGATACTCAGAAGTGTTATCGTATCAAAACCTGTTTCACCAGGAGGGACATTAATTGTCATTGTAATATTACCAACAGATCTGTACAATGTTCCATTGGAATCAACTACGGAGATGTAGAAATCTATCAGAATTCCAGCATCATAACCTTGTTCAAATGCAAAAGAATAGATATTATCATTAGCAGTTTCATTGTAATACATAATTGCTGTTGCGCTTTCTGTTTCATTAGTTAATGTGTTAATTTCTGTCCATGTTAAATTGACATGTCTAAATCCTGCTAGTCTTCCTATGTCAGTTCTATTTATGATGAAAACAGAAATAATATATATCTCATCTTGATAGAAACTACTAGTTGCGATAGTATTTACAAGCCCCTCTTCATCTTCAACTTCAATTAAAACGTCTGGATCTCCAATGATTATTGGTGTTTCAAGTGATTCAATTATTGTATAAGTGCTGTTTTCTGTTATAATATCTGCAGTTACACTTTGCTCTGAATATTGAACTTTTACTCTATAGATGATTGTGTAATCGTAAGGATAAGCAGGGATAATTCCTGAATATCTATTTATTGCTCCAATCTGACCAACTGGATCTTCAGAAGGTGTGATATCTATGGCTGTCCAATCATCTTCATAATTAGCTATATACTCAAGATAAACAGTAATAGCTACTCCTGTTGGAACGAAAATTTGTGTTTCAACTGTAACATCATCAATATCAGTTGGAATAGCATTATCTCTAGAAACAAACTCAATTGTTGGTTTGACTACATATGCTAAATCTAATGGATATTCATCGTATATTTCGATGATACCTACAGTATCAATATAGACAGGACCCGTTACGACTTCATTATAGTAATTGCCATAAGCTGTTTCATTATCAACCACTTTATAGAAAGTGCCTAAACAGTCAATTATATCAGCATAAGATCCAACATCTTTGAAATTATTTTGGTAGACTGAAAAATCATTGCTGTATTTTAATACAATAGCTTCACCAAGTATTTCATCAAAAGTATTTCCAGAAATACGAGGATTGGTAGTTTCGATTAGTTGAATACCTATATCCAAAGCTTTCAAGCTCCCATCTCTTATTTGGAGCCTATTACAGCTTCTTGCTATTATACCAATATCAGAAGTATTGACTTCATTTCCAAGTAATCTTACTCCTTCAGAAAACCAGATAGAGAATCCATATATAGAATCGAATACACCATTGCTTGCAAGAGTAACATCACTAACAGACCAAAGTGATATTCCATAAGTAGCTTTTATTGCTCCATTTGCTGTAACGATAGCTTCTTGTGTCTGCTCAAGATATATTCCTGTTACTGTTTCCTCAATAATATTTCCGAGGATTTCAATTTCCCTTGAGGAGATAACGCCTATACCTTCTGCAACTTGCAAGAAATTATTTCCTTGTATTAGATTTCTTCTTCCTGTAATAATATTAATAGCTACAGTTGCATTAACAAACTCATTTTCTAAAATAACTACATCCCAGCTGTCTGTTATTTCAACACCTATGCTTATAATATTCATAAAATCATTATTTTCTAATGTAGTTCTATCACAATCAATTGCTACGAAAGCGTTTTCAATGTTGTCAAAAATATTACCGTATACATAAGGATCAATAGAACCCATTAGGTCTATACCAGTTGGAGAATCAACAAATCGATTACCAGCAATAGTTGGTTCTCTTACAAACGATGCTTCTAATCCTATATCATGGATATTTGTAAAGTTGTTTAAACTAATTGTGCTAAAATCAGCATTATCAAGAAGAACAGCTATATCATTTTGTTCAAACCTGTTGGATATAATTTGTGCTTCACTTTCACTAACATGAATGCCTGTTGTCACATTTACAAAATCATTATTTATTGCATAGATTACTCCCACAGATTCTACGTAAATACCTACTGTAGGTATATCTTGAAATAGGTTATCAGTGAATGTGGCATTATCAGCAGTAACAATATTAATTCCAAATTCAATGCTTAGAAAATCATTACTAGTTAAAGTTGCATAACCACAATCAACTAAATTAATACCTGTTGGAGAATTCTGAAATATTGAATCTGTTAAAATAAATGCATCCAGATAAAATGCATTAAATGACATTAAATTGTTTACAGTACTGCCTTCTAATGTAAAATCACAGATAAGCAAAGAAAAACGTACGTTATCCAACATACTACCTGTAATAGAGATTATTGAACTTGCTTTGCCAGAAATTGTAAAATTATAATTCAGATTTGTAACTGAAATATTACTATTTTCGATAATTAGTGATCCATAGACGTCAATTGTAAGAGAATGAGTACTATTTGAATCAAATAAAACGTTAGCATTAATTATTGTTAGTTCTCCGCTTGCTTGAATATTAACTGAACCATTTAAAATAACGTCATAATCAATTAGCTCTTGACCTGTAATATCCCATAGACCATCAATAGGGGGTTGCATTTTTATAAAATTATGAGCGGTTCCCCTGAAAAATCCAACTGAAAATAATATTATGATAAAAGTCACAATGAAAAGATTTTGTCCTTTTTTCGCTGCCTTCATCTATATAACCTCAAGTAACCTTATTATTTGTTCATTCGAGATGAATTTACATTTTTAAAGTTTCTGTATGCACTGTATTTTACGGAAATATTAAAGGTTTTTTAAGATTTCAACAATTATTAATACTTCATTCAATATACACTCCCTCTTCATCATGTATGCAAAGACTTTATTATTTGTTATAAACTCCAGAAATGGAAATCGTGAAATCAAACAAAGAAAATGTATTAGAAGCACAGGCCTCTAAAAAGCAGACACTTTTTGCTAAAGCAATAGCCATAGGAAGCAGTGGAGGTCAGCAACTTTATTATAATTATGGGATTTTGCTTGCAGTTGGTATAGGAGCATCTACAATCCAGATGTCTTTCATAACAGCTATCCAAAATCTGGGGTCAGCTTTACTTCAAGGATTCTTTGGTCGTTTGTCTGATAAAATAGGCAGAAGAATAGTGTTGATTATGGGATTTGTAATAGCTACAATCACCACGATAGTGCTTTCACGATTAGTTAATCCATTAATCTTCATGATTATTATTGCTCTGTATTCGATCGGTCTAAGTATGATTATTCCAACGTGGAATGCTTTACTGGGAGATATGAGTACAGAGGAAACTAGAACACGTTTTATAAGTCAACTAGGTATAATCGCAACTTTAGGTTCCTCAACCATTCTGTTGATACTCGGATTTCTAACAGATAGATTACAGGGAGAATTGCTCAGTAAATATAGAACTATGATATTAATTGGTTCTTTTTTCTTTGCTATTGCATCTATCCTTGTTTTATTAATAAAAGAAACTAATTTTAAAGAAGGAAAAGAGAAAAAGAAAATTTCTCAATTCTTCCCTTTGAAAGAAAAATCATTTCTAGTGTTTCTGGGATCAACTGCGCTTTGGTGGTTTGTAATGAGTTTCCTATGGCCTATTTCCCCTTTTATAATGGACAGTGTTTCTCCAACTACATGGCAGGTTGCTGTATATTCAGCAGTTTTTTCTGGATTTATCGCAGTTGGTCAATTGATTTGCGGAAAATTCGCTGACAAAATAGGCAGGAAATTTACTACAGCGTTGGGTTTCATTATTTTGTGCTTTGTTCCAGTGATATTAGCTTTCACTTACTCATGGTATATTATTCTTATCGCAAATATATTTGGTGGAATTGGGAACGGATTTTTTATGGTTGCTTTAAATTCAGAGTTACTTCATATATCAGGATCAGAAATGAGAGGAACATATACGGGAATCTATAATTTGTTCACAGGAATCATCACTTTTGCAGGTTCTTTTATTAGTGGAGCAATATTTGGGAATCTACTAGAAACTTATGATTTTTTGTATATAATGAAAATTTACATGTTAATAATCGCAGCTGCAAGATTTTTAGCTATAATCCCTCTCCTAATTCTATCTACAAAAGAGCTAAGATCAGGAAAAAATTGATCTAGATTAAACAATTCAACTCATTTATAAAAAACTTAAAAAAAGAGTACAGCTCCATTTAAATTCATATGCGAGATATGCCTCTGGAAAAACTTCCAACATCCTCAAAGAGGAAAATAGATTATAGAGAATTTCCATGGCTTAAGCTTGATTATGTAGAAGTTGAGGAGAGAGTTAAACTCAGAGTTTTCAAAATATCCTGTAAGAATAAGGATTCGAAAATAAAAATCCTAGTTGTAGCTGGTCTTGTTTCTCATTTCATTGGATGGATCGATTTAGATAAGCAGTTATCAGAGGTAGGTACAGTATATCATATTGAGTCAAGAGAGAAAAGTTCAGCAATACACTCAAAGAGAAATGTAGATTTCTCAATGGAAACCTATGCAGATGATATTTACAAGATTACTCAATATTATAATTTAGATGAGTATTATCTTTTTGGAGACAGTTTTGGAAGTGAGATGGCTGTGACTTATTTAGATAAGGGTTATCCAACACCTAAGGGATTAGTATTAATAAGTCCAGTAAAGAGTTTTGCATTTTCAGGATGGATGAAAAAATTGTTTAGTGTAGCTCCTCATTGGCTTTATTATCCTCTTCTGCCTTTTCTTTTAATGGTTCTAAAGCATTTCAGAACTGATATGAAAAATGATGCAGGAACATATTATCTCAATAAGAGAAATATGACAACTAGCAAACCCAGAAGGATGAAGAAATGTGCATTGCATATGTTTAACTACAAATCAGAAATAGATTATTCCAAAATCAAATGTCCTACTTACATTTTTGCAGCTTCTACTGATAAAATGCATTCTTATCAAGATAGTGTTGATATTGCAGAGAAGATTCCTGATTCAACCTTCGAGAATCTAGTTCATTATCATAAGACTCATGATAGAGTGACATCTAACAAAATCAGAGATTTCATACTAGGTATAGAAGGAAAGGAAGAGAAGAAAAACTGAGAATCTTACTCTAGATACAAACTCTTTTCTTTTTGTATTCCTCTTGTTGCTAGTTGTATAAGAATGAAAATTAAGCCTGCAATCAGTAAGAAGTAGATTAACACCTCAGTAGTGAATTTACCAGCTACCAAAAGTAAACACAGCCTATAGCACCAGTAAAAGGGATTGATAAGGAGTATCGTTGAAACTGTAAGAGGACTAGTTAATACTATGAAATAGAAGAACATCGCAAGTCCAATTGAAACTAACGGACTGATTCTTTCAGCTGCTTCTCTAGCCATGTTTGTGTCCACTGCCATAGTAATTAAAGTAGAAATAAGAAGTGCTAAAACAACAAATATGAAGCTTAATACAATTGCACCTCCTCCCAAAGTTTTGAAATTTAAACCGAATATATCAAAGAGATCTCCTGTTGCGTCTCCTGAAAGACTAGTACCAACTAGAATTCCTAAAACATATGAAAGCGTTGATCCCAGAGAGGCTACAAGACCAGTGATAACTTTCGAGATAACCAATAAACTATGTTTATGAGTATAAGCTAACAGTATTTCCATTGTTCTCATTCTTTTTTCTCGTGCAAAACCAATTATTGAATATGAACCTGAATTAAGTGCTATTAAGAGAAAAATCATATAACTCAGAGGCATTGCAACTGCTGCAGCTTTTGGTCCTAGTATTTCTTCTTCAGCTAAAGCTGTTGGAGGGAGTTGAATGCTCTGAATATTCGGGATTGATCTATTTGCTACAAAATTACTCATTACTTTTGAAGCAATCGTATATATCTCTGTAAAAAGAGATGAGGTAAAGAGCGACTGAGTAGCATCTATTGTATAAATAGAAGGGGAACCAGTAAACGATAATTCTGAGAAGTTAGAAGGTATATATGTACCAAGTGCTCTAGTTTGCTGAACTTCTGTAAAATTATCTGCTTCCTCAACTGTTATTGTGTCATCATTTTCATAATATAAACTAATGTTACCAATTATGGCATCACCTATGTTCACTCCTGTATATCCTAGATCATCACTGAATACAAGTAGAGTTATCGCTTGTTGTGAAGTAAAAAGTGAAGGCAACCCTAAGAGAATAAACATCATAATGAAAGGTCCTCCAAAGACAAAGATAGCAACCCTTTTTCTAAATAACATGGAAAGGTCTTTTTTTAGAATCGCTCGAAATTGCTTAGTTGATATATTAGACTTTGCCATTCAAATCCCTCCTAAAGGCGTTTTCACATCATTCTTCTTTGAATTAAATACGCGAACTATGGCATCTTCAAAATCCTTGGTTTCGGGAGCATATTTTTCAATTATTTCATCTCTCTTACCTTGAAAGACTAACTTACCTTTTACAAGAATTCCACAATATTCTGCTAATTCTTCTAAATCAGAAACTATGTGTGATGATAGAAGAATAGTTTTCCCTTGTACTTCTGAAAGATCTTTGATTATTGATCTGATATATTTAGCTCTTGCAATGTCCAGTCCACTTGTTGGTTCATCCAAAATCAGAAAATCTTTATCTGTGATTGCTGACATAATGAAACAAATGGCTCTTTGTTCTCCACCAGAAAGTTTGGAGAAAGGTTTGTTGAGCAATTCTTGAGTTATCTCCAATCTATTGAAGAAATCAGATAAAGCAGGTTGAACTGTTTCCATTTTAATATCGTTTAGTTCAAGATTAAATTTGATGTTCTGCATTGAAGTGAGATCATAATAAGCTGCTGAGAATTGAGGAAGTAATCCTATCTTCCCACGTATTTCTTTGGGATTCGAAGAAACATCAATTCCGTTAACAAGAATCTGTCCTTCAGTTGGTTTAAGTAATCCTAAGAGCATCCTGATGGTTGTTGTTTTTCCCGCTCCATTCGGTCCCAAAAGAGCATAAATTGATCCTTTTGGGATTTCCAAATCAATCTTGTTTACTGCTAGTACAGTTTTGAAATACTTTGATAATTGTGTAGTTTGAACCATTAGTTCAGACATTCTGATTTAATTGTAACAGATGCATTCTTAAAATTATGTTTTCATTTTATTTTCGAACTTCTAGCTTCGGATTCATTGTTCTGAAGAAGACTTAAATATTTACAATTAAAGAAATATCAATGTTTTCTAATTGTAAAATTGAGCTAATCACATTGCTGTGCATAAGTTTAATTCTGATATCTTGCAAAGGAACTCTATCTGAAGCTTATTTTACTGAGATAACAGTTGTTGGAACTACAGTAGTAATGGATATAAGCAGAACTGCATATCATACTGAGTTTGATGATTTTATAGGAAATCTAACTGATGCATATAATGAAGTCATAATTGCTAATGAAAGTTTTGAGCTTCCTGAAAGGATGGATGCTCTTTTTATTTCCCAACCCGATAGTGGTTATACAGTTCAAGAAATGTCTTCTATTTTAGAATTCTTATCAAAAGGTAACAAAACTCTCTTTATTGGAGGAGACTCGGATTATGGAGGTTACTATCAACCAGATTTTGTTAATGATTTACTTGTTTTTTTAGGATTGAAAATACGTATGGATTCTACTTCTATATATGATGATGTTATCAATGATGGCGAAAATTGGAGAATATTTGCAGTGAATTATGGAAATGGAACTATCGGAGATATTCTTAAACAAAATTGTGATGCTGGAATTTCAATGCATGCTCCTTGTGCAATTGTTGGATATAATGATTCTACTGTTGTAGATTTACGAAATAATACTCTAGAAGGAGTAGAGATCCTGCTTTCTTACAGTGTGAATGCTACGGCAGTTGATACTGATTTTAGTATGACTGAATATGATCTGTATTCTAAAGATAATCTTACTGCTCTAGAGAACGGGAATTATCCAGCTGTGGTTTGCGAAATACTCAATATTGGTAAAAATACTAGCTATATTATACTAGCAGGTGAAGTTATTTTTGCTGAATACATGAATATGTATGACCAGTATACTATAAGTGGTATATATAATGGAGGTATTCATTACGGACAAATGTTTATTGATAATTTAGTAAACTACTTCTTATCTAACTCAACTGGAATACCTTACATTGAGGAATACTCCAAATCTCATATTGTTTTCATTTTATCTGCAATACCTGCAATCATTTGTTTAACACTTAATCTTAGAAAAAGGAAGTAACTTTCAGAATTAACTTCCTAAAACCTTTTTCATAACTTTCATTTAGAGTTATTTGGTAGTTCTTCTACGGAATTTATTTTTGACTCTTTTATTGAAGTTAGAATTGTTATACAAGCAGCTGCTATTATTGCTAGTCCCCCAACTATATACCAAATTGTTATAGTTTCCTTTAGGATTATAGCAGCTAGAGCAACTGCACCTATTGGCTCTGTTAAAAGTAAAAGTGATGCCTTTGATGATTCAATGTATCTAGTTGCAATCATAATTAAGCTATACGGGATAAGACTCCCAAAAAATGCAAGTAGAAACCCATATCCAAGAATCTTTGGAGTCAAAATTCCAGTAAATGAGAAACCTATTATTTCAGTAGGTAAAGGAAAGACAGAGAGCAATAATAACATCGGTAAACCAATGATTACTGCCCATAATAAAACCCATGCAATTAACAATAAAAAGGATGCATTCTTTGTATGTTCAGAAGCCCACCTATTGATGAGAAGGTATACTGCATATAAAACACCTAGAAACATAGCAAGAGAATCTCCTACAACTGAAGACATGAAAGAAGACCACTGCCATGGTTGAGTTAATACGACAATTCCGGACAATGCTAAAGCAATTGAAACTAACTTTGATTTTGTGATTGTTTCTTTAAGGAAAATCCATCCAAGAAGTAAAGTAAATACAGGATGGATTTGAATCAAAATTGCTGCTTCACCCGCAGGTGTATAAAGAGAAATTGAGGAAAGATATAATACTATCATTATAGCAAGAATTCCTCCTTGGAGAATGAAAGAAAGCTGAGGTTTCCAAGAAAGACACACTCTAATTTCTTCCTTCTTTCTGAAAAGGAAAAATAAGATAATACCGAAAGCTATCATAGCACCAAAAAACAAACGTAAAACGGATTGTTCAACACTAGATGCATCTAAATTTCTTAATACTCCAGAAATAACAGGAATTATACCAAAAGAAAATCCTCCTAGAATAGCAGCAGAATAACCTAGTATATCAGACTTCTTCATCTTTGTTAATTCCTGAAGCTTTTGGATTTTCAAGAGATTTGATTAATATGTTGTATAGGATATGCTTTTATTTATTCTTTATTTAAAAACTCAATGAATGTAGATTATGCAATCTGCGGGACAAGAAATTCTATTATAGGTCTCCCTAAAGGACTTGAAATCTTAGCAAAAGGAGGATCAGCTCTAGATGCTGTCGAAGAAAGTATCAAACTTATTGAAAACAATCCTTTTGATATTACAGTGGGATTCAATGGTTTTCCAAATTTAATGGGGATAGTAGAATTAGATGCGTCTATTATGGAAGGAAAAACACGTAAAGCTGGTGCAGTAGCAGCAGTAAAAAATTATCGTAATCCAATTTCCATTGCAAGAAAAGTCATGGAACTAACACCTCACGCTATGTTAGTTGGAGATGGAGCTGAAAGATTTGCAAAAGCTTTGGGATTTCAGGAAGAAGAAATATTAGACGAATTGGGTATAAGAAACTATCATAATATAATGGAAGGTAAAAGCTTGGATATACCACCTGAAGCACAAAAACTAGTTAGAGAGCTCTTCATGCACTTTGATGTTCATCTTAAAGAAGTAATGGAAGAATATCCTGTGAAGGAATGGTACAGAAAGCTAAGTTTTGATAAGCATGGGACCACCAATGTAATTGCATTAGATCAAGATGGAGAATTAGCTACAGGAGTTTCGACTTCAGGTTTAGCAATGAAATTTCCTGGAAGAGTCGGTGACTCACCTATTTTTGGTGCGGGTATTTATTGTTCTAGTAAAGTAGGAAGTGCTTGCACAGGCACAGGTGAACTTGCAATCAGATTATGCACTTCAAGAATGGTTGTGGAAAGAGTTCATCAAAAAATAGCAATAGAAAAAGCTGCAGAAATGGGTATTTTAGAGCTAAAGGATTTGAATGAGGAAGGAGTGCTTCACATTCTATCAATGGATAAATCAGGTAAATGTGTTGGTGTAACAAACAAATCTGGTTTATTCCATTATTACGCTGATTCTACCTCTGAAGGACCAGTTAAGAAGGCTAGTACATATATTGGTCTTTAATATGTGCAGCTAATCCGAAGAGAAAATATATAAAAAAGAAGGATGGTTTCATCCTATAGTGGTTTGAAGAAATTATTGTAGAAATCGGAAGTTAATATTCCAAAAGTACTTAGGATATCAACGATAAACCATGCAATAATTAATACATTTAGTATTGCAATTAGAAGATAAAAAACAATTCTGACAATCTTAAATTGCTTGTCATCTAGTTTAGGTAGAATATATTGATAGACTATTGGTACAATTAGTAGAACAAGAAGCAGCACTGCTTGCATAATGATAGCAATAGTAGGGAGAAAGAATTCCAATCCCATTTCTTTACCCATATATCTTCCTATTACAGAACCTACCAGAAAGACAAGCTGAACTAGAGCTAGTATAACCATTAAATTTCTATGCATTCTTATATTCTCAAGTGTTCTGTTATTCTTTGTATTTGCATTGATATAAGTGATTAATTGAATTGAAATCGGTATTACAAGAAGCAAAGAAATCCATGTGAAACCTACTACAGCTAAAGGATTTGATATTATTCCACTTATTAGATATTGAGTTACTACGAAAACAATTGTTGGTAAAAGAATCAACCTTGTAGTATTTATTGCCATACTGTTAGTTCTAATCTCAGGAGGATCTATTTCCTCATTCTTTTCAGGTTCAGATAATACATCGATTTCTTCGCGATCATATTTTATCATTGAATATTGATAGCCAACTATCAAGGCTGCAATAACCAAAAGCCCATCATGTGGGAAGAGATTCCATGGTAGGATAAGTCCAAATGGGATGAATATAGCAAATAAAGAGATCCAGATACTCTTAACTAGAATTTCGTTAGGTTTTTTATCAATATCTCTCTTTTCAGCTGATTCTCTCCTGAAAAAGATCTGCGAGAATTCATTCCAATTAGTCTTTGTACTATATTTAAACTGGGCAAAAAAGCCTTTGTCTTCTAGCAGTGATTCTCTTCTCTTAAATTCAGCAAGTCTTGCATCCTGCATTGTGATTTTTTCTCTAATTGTTTTCTTTGAGCTTATTAAAACAGCTATAAGGATGAAAATGAACATGAAGGGGTACATTAGACCCCAAGTGATTTGAAGTGTATTAAAATGAAATCTAGGTTCGCTTAGCACAGAGAAGAAATCGATAATAATCTCAAATCCAAAAAGATATATCAAAGGGAGAAAAACCAGTATTAAATTTCTCCCACCCATCCTTGGAGAGTATTTAGGATCTTTAGAACTCCAGAATTTAATTGTGAAAACTAATCCGGAGATAAGGACAATATATACTACCTCTTGCCCGATGATATATCCATAATTATCTCTTGATCCTGCTAGGAACACACCTAGTCCTGAGGCTACTAAGATAAGTATTTTCATCACTGTAAATACTACATTTCTATTAACGAGCCTATTTTCTTCCTTAGTATTTGCATTTGGATCTTTGAAACCAATTTCCGCTAATTTTATATCAAAATCATTCTTAGCTGTGTATACTTGAGAAGTTATCTTCAGTGCAAGAAAGATAATCATTGCAATCAATAGAACTCTAAAGCCGAAAATAACAATTTGATAAAGTGTTGTAGTCCCATCTTTTAAGGGATCTGACAACAAAGGAAGTGTTGGTAATCCTAAAATAAGCGTTGTAGCAAATAAAACCTTCAACCAAGTACTAATGCTTCCTGCTTTATTTAGAGCAAATCCTAATTTCTCATATCTTTTTCTTTCTCTAATGATTGTAGATGATGAGCCTTCAGCAGATGTCATATTGAACAATCTTTTGTAACCTTAAGTGTTTATAAACTTTTACTAGAATGGTCTATGAACTTCTTATACTATCAATAGCATCTTGATAATTAAACACTCTTCTAATTAGAGTTTTTTGATTTTCATGCTTCAATATCTTCTTCTGAAACTATATGATATTAAAAACATAGCTTGGATTAAAAGGATAATTGGTAAAAAGATTATGTATAAAAATATAAAGAAACCATAAAACTTACTCTCTTTGAATTTTGAAATCCCAAATCGTCTTCTGTCTTGTACCTCTTTTGCTAATTTATCCTCCTCAGTGTCATCAATATAGTCTTGAAAAGCATCAATTCGACTCATTTGTAGTCACTCACTCTTTTGTATTATAGTAATGCTATGTGGATATTCACTAAAGAGTTTACTGCGATGAATAAAATTCTTTAAAGAACACTGCATTGTTTTATGATTTGTATCTATTCAGGTTCAATGAGAAATGTATTTTTCTATGAATTCTTTACTTGAATAATTTCAGCAGCGATACTAATAGCAATCTCTTCAGGAGTGTGGCTTTTGATTTTAATTCCAATAGGTGTATGTATTTTATCAAGAAGGATTTTTGATATACCTTTTTTCTCAAGGTTATTGAAAATCTGTTGTTTCTTTCTTGAACTCGCCATCATACCCATATATTTGCACTTTTTCGTGATAATCTTCTCAAGTACTTGTTGGTCTGATATGTGACCAAAAGTCATTATCGCAACAAAAATATTCTTTCCTTCAGGTATAATTTCAGTAATGCTATCATATGATGCAACTATCTTCTCATTTGCATAAGTATTTGAAATCATTGTTGGTAATTTATTTCTATCATCAATTATTGTAACATGGAAGTTTAGAGTTTTTAGAATACGTGATAGCGCAAGAGAAACATGCCCTCCACCTATTATAAAGAATCTATCTTGAACACCTGTGTTCTCCTTATAAGTCCAAGAAGTGCCTTCTTCAGAATAAATCCTATCTACTTTGAGCGAGATTCCTGATTCAAAATAGATACTTTCCTCATTTATTGTAAAAACACCAGCAACTGCCCTAGTATGAGACTCCTTGATCTCTTTTACCATTGGTAAGTGCTCCTTACTAAACAGAATCAGAGCAAATTTTTGTAATCCAGAGCATATCATTCCAGAACGATTCTCTGTTGCATTTTCATTGTGATCTAAATGAAGAGTTTCAACAGTTAAATTTCCTTTAGAAAGTATAACTCGAGCACAGTCCTGCAATCTATGCTCTGAAATACCACCTCCCACAGTCCCCATTACGTTATCTGACATAACTAGCATCTTTGCTCCTGGTACATTTGGAGCTGAACCTGTTCTATGGATTATAATAACAAGTACAATATTCTTACCTTCTTCAAGTTCTGTTATTATCTTTTCCCAGAGATCTTCTTCATTCACAATTAATACACCATATTTCTTGCATTTTATTCCAGGTTATGGAGATAGAGTAAGATTCTTTCTGGTGTCAAAGGAGCAGTATAATCCCATTCTTTATCATTTCTGAAAGCTTGAGCAGCATCTTTCAAGGCAAAATAAGCTCCGATTCCATACATAAACGGTGGTTCTCCTATTCCTTTTGATTCTAAAACTGCATAAGGGTTGTCTGCATCTTCAAGGAAGGTCGCTTTAATTTCTGGTGCGAAGTGAACATCAGGTACTTTGTAGGTAGCCAAAGCATCTGTAATTAGCTTTCCATCAACATATTGTAATTCTTCTAGAGTCATCCATCCTATCCCTTGAACAAGTCCACCTTCTACTTGTCCTAAATCTATGAGATAATTCAGACTTCGTCCTGCATCATGGACTACATGAGCCTTATCTATAGTATAGGTTCCCCTCAAGCAATCTACAGTTACTTCTATTACTGCTGCCCCAAAGACATGATAAGCAAATGGTTTTCCTTTTTCTTTTTCATTATCGAAGTAGATTCCAGGTGTTGCATACAAAGCCTGTGCAGCCAGATTAACTCGATTTGTATATGCTAACCAAATAAGTTCCTCCCAAACTAATTCTGTTTTAACTCCATCGAGATAAACTACTTCGTTTTCTATTGTGATAATTCCTTCACCCAATTTCTCATTGGCAAGATTCTTTAATCTTTCAATTATTTTCAAACATGCAAATTCTGTTGCTTTGCCGTTAAGATCTGCACCGCTACTAGCAGAGGTCGGTGAAGTATTTATGACTCGACTAGTGTTTGTACTTTCAACGCGTATCCGTTTTGAGTCAATAGACAGAAAGCGAGTTGCGATTGTCTTAATCTTCATATTTACTCCTTGTCCCATCTCAACAGCTCCTGTACTAACATTTACACTCCCATCATAATAGACGTTCACAAGCGCTCCAGCTTGATTCATGAAGGTTGATGTAAATGAAATTCCAAAGCAGATGGGCATGATAGAGATTCCTTTTTTCAGAAACTTGCTTTTTGCATTGAATTCCTCTTTTTCTTTCTTCAAAAGCTCATATTGAGAATCTTGAATAACTTTTGCAAAACTTCTTTTCGCATGTGTGTTTTTAGTAATCATCCCATAAGGGAATTGATCTCCATCCTCTAGTAGATTCTTTTCTTGTAGAATGGAAATGGGGATTCCTGATTCATCTGCAATATGAGATAGAGCACATTCTATTACATACATTCCTTGTGGAGCTCCAAATCCTCTAAATGCTGTAAAAGGTACAAGATTTGTCCTACACGGATAAGCTGTCACTCGAACATTAGGAATAAAATAAGCATTTGTTACATGGAATAAAGTTCTTCCCAGTACAGCTGTTGAAAGATCAGCAGCTGCACCAGAATTTTGATAGTAATCCGCTGAAAATGCGAGAATTTTTCCTTCTTTATCAATCCCTATTTTATAATCTGTGGAATATGGATGACGTTTACCTGTGATTGTGATATCCTCTTGTCTATCAAGAATTAATTTTACAGGCCTACTGGTATAATAAACTCCTAAAGCACAAATTGCAGCCCATGCAGTTGCTTGATCCTCCTTTCCTCCAAATCCTCCTCCAAGTCTTGTTACATCAACCTCTATTTTGTTCATATCAAAACCTAGGATTTTAGCGACAGTGCTTTGAACAGTTGATGGATTCTGAGTACTTGAATAGAGTAGCACTCGACCATCTTCTCTTGGAATTGCTAAACTCCCTTGAGGCTCCATATAGATATGCTCTTGTCCTCCTGACTCAGCTCTTCCTTCAACGATAGTTTCACAACTATCCCATATTGAATCAACATCTCCTAATGTAAAGGTTCGAGATGGAGCTATTAACGAACCCTTTTTCGCAGCAACTCTGGGATCAAAAATAGCAGGAAGTTCCTCATAATCAATAGTAATTAACTCTTTAGCTCTATTTGCTTGTTCCTTTGTTTCTGCATAAACAACTACAATAGGATGCCCTATGAAGTCTACTTTTTCCTCTGCTAAAAGCTCTTCATCCTGAATGATTCGACCAAGCTGGTTTTCTCCTGGGATATCTTTTGCAGTGATAATTTTCACAACCCCCTCACTTTTCACAGCTATTCTAATATCTAGATTTTTTATTTTTCCATGAACAATATCTGAAACAAAAACAGCTGTGTGTAGCATGTTCTTTGGTTCAGGGATATCATCAACAAAGACAGATTCACCTCGTGTATGAGGGGGAATCAATTCGTTCATAAAGACACCTCCAATTCAGGAAAAAGTTTCACAAAATGAGCATAAATCAATTGTCTGAGGAGTAATCGCTTGTACTTTGCACTTCCTCTGACATCATCAATTGGATTTATTTCTGTATCAGCTATTCTAGCAGCTTCTTTAACTACTTCAGAGGATATTTCTTTGTTCTCAAGGTATTGTGAAGCTTTTTCAAGATACATTGGAATTGGTCCGATACCTCCTCCAGATAGGTGAGGTTCCTTAATCTTCTTATCTTCAATTTTGAGTGATAATGCGCTGTTTACACTCGCAATATCCATATGCATTCTTTTTGCTACTTTTTCAAAAGAAAGCAGTTTTTTCTCTTTTTTAATTCGGAACCATTCTACTATTTCTCTATCTTGAAGCTCTAGAATTTTATAGCCTTTGAAGAAATCTTTGAGTTTCATAATTCGTTTATCTTCTCCCAAAACAAGACCAATTTCAGCATCAAGAGCAAGAAAATAAATTGTAAGATCACCTATAGGAGAAGCATTTACTACATTTCCACCAATAGTTGCTTGTTGTCGTATTGGAAGTGATGATACTCTCGCTAGATGATGTGCAGTATCAAAAAGAAAGTTTAACTCTTCAGACGTTCGTATAGTTTCTATATCAGCTGCTGCACCAACATAGACATGAGATTCATTTGACCAGATTTTATCAAAACCTAATTCTGCTAAAAATATTGGATTTTCAGCAGTTTGTCTGTTAACAAACAGATCAGTTCCTCCAGCTACGTAAGTTCCTTTTTCTGGCTGAGGTTCGATTTGTATGTCTTTTAATTGATTGATTATTCCAGAAAAATAACTAGGTAGATAATCTGCTTTTATAAGTGCAGCAATCCTTCCTTCTGAATCATCTAAAGATGAGATAACATTGGAAGCTTTTTCTGCAGCACGTAAAATTGAATTATATCCGGTGCATCTGCAAATATTTCCTTCAACTGCTGTAATGATTTCTGTGTCCTCAAGATCTATGTTCATGAAATAAGCCATTAAAGCAATGACAAAACCTGGTGTACAGTAACCACATTGTACTCCACCTTCATCAAAAAGTGCTTGTTGGATAGGATTCAATTTTTCTTTTAGATTCAATCCCTCGATTGTTACTACATGCTTACCTTCAATCCTACCTAATGGAAGTATGCATGAATTCATAGCTTTGTATTTGACTTGGCTATCTTTGAGCTCCCCGATCAAAACCATGCATGCCCCACAATCTCCCTCATGACACCCTTCCTTTACTCCTTTTATTCCAATCTTTCTTAGGAAATCAAGTGTATGGAAACTTGGTGATTCACCTGTTTCCATGACTTTTTGATTCAATATAAATTTCATTCTTCAAACCTTTTAATTACTTCTTCAGTAGTGAATATTGTTTTACTAATCGCGTCTTTAACTGCATTGACATCTTTTAGTCCATTTCCAGTAATAACTAAACAAACAGTGTCTGATTCAGTGATTTTTTCTTCGTAAATAAGTTTTTTCAGCCCTCCGTATGGTACAGCTCCAGCTGGTTCTGCAAATATTCCTGTTTTTCCTAACTCTTTAATTGCATCGAGAATCTCATCATCTGTGAGAGATATGAAAAATCCATTACTAGCCTCAACATAAGTGCATGCTTTGATGACATCTCTGGGTTTTCCTACTGATATACTATCAGCTACTGTACTCCCATCAATTGCAATAGGTTTGTATGGTTTTCCTTTTTCAAAAGCTTCCTTTATCGCCGGAATTCCTTCAGCTTGAACACCAATTATTTTTGGAATTTTGTCTGTTAAGCCAATTTCTCTAAACTCCCAAAATCCTTTGTAAAGAGAACTAACAACTGTTCCATCACCAACACCAATGAAAACGTAATCAGGAACCTCAAAATCATTTTGAATTACTATTTCGAAAGCTCCTGTTTTCTTTCCTTCTAGAAGATAGGGATTAATTGCAGCGTGTCTACAATACCATCCTTTTTCGAGACCTAAATCAAGGGATAAGTCATAAACCTCATCATAGGTCCCTTCAACTGCATATACTTCTGCACCTGATATTTCAAGTTGAGCTCTTTTACCATCAGGTATTGCTGCAGGAACGAAAATGTATGTTTTCATATCAGTATATGCATTAAGCATTGCTAATGATGCTGCTGCATTACCAGTAGATGCGCAAAACAGAATATCATTACCCTCATCTATAGCTTTGTTAATTGCAATAGAGCTTGCTCGATCTTTGTAAGAACTAGAAGGATTAGAACCATCATACTTAACGAGTACATCTTTCATACCAAGAAGATCAAACTTATACAGAGGAGTACCTCCAACATACTCATCGAGTTGCAGTTTTGATATAGTGGGTAAAAGAAAACTGAATTGATACATTGAAGCTTTTTTATCAAATTTCTTCTCTCTTACAACCGGATCTTCTTTAATAGATTCATAGTCATAAACAACCTCCAAAGTCCCCATTATTTTCCCACAATCTTCACAATAATAGAGACCTGGTTGGGAATCAAATTCCTTTTTGCAGGTTATACACCTTAGAATATACGTTGTCATCTAAGCACTCCATAAATAGCGTCTACAGGACAACGACTTTCACAAAGTCCACAGTGAATACATTTTTCCTTATCGACAACAATTCTTTCTTCAGCAGCTGACAAAGCTCCAGCAGGGCAGATTTTCACACAAATCATACACATAGTACATTTTTCATTGAAAGATGGATGATTATCAACAGCTGTATCGATATCTTTGAAAATGGTTGCTTTCCTAACTTGCCTGATTTCTTCAATCGAATTAAATCCATATTTTTCAAGAGCTTTTGGTAAATCCTTGATTATCTTATCATATAATCCTCTTCCTTTAATCAGAGCTGATGAAAGCATCTGAACAAGATCAGCACCAGCAAGAATGAACTCAAGAACATCTTCAGCCTTCCCTATTCCACCTACACCTATGATAGGAATGTCAGGAAATTCTTTTCTAATGTTGTAGATTCTATGAAGAGCGATTGGTTTTATTGGTGGACCACTCATCCAAATTTGTTCAGCAAGAAGTACGGAACGAGCTTTCAAATCTATAGCTGTTCCTGGACCTAATGAATTAATAGCAACAATGCCTGTTGCACCTGCATCGATAACTGTTTTCACAAAACCAATAAAATCATCTATATGCGGACTAAGTTTCATAAAAACAGGTTTTTCAGTGTTCTCTCTGATGCTTTTTACTATACCAGGAAGTAAATCTTCTGAAACATAATGAGTAGAAATTTCAAACATATCAGCAAAAGAATCAAGCTTCGGAATGAGATATCTAAAATCTTCTTCTTTATATCCAGCACTGATAATTATTGGTTTCTTCTTCTCTTTCTGAAGTGTTGGTAGAATTTCGTTTATCCAAACATCCGAATGATGTTCAGACCAAAGTTCGCAATTATAAATTGCTTGTGTAGTTCCAGCAATACAAGGTTTTGGAACAATTGCTCCTTCAACAGATATTGTCTTGGCAACATTATAACCGCATGAATTATTGTTAAAAAACTGCATGTTTTCTAGTCCTTCAACAAGAGGACCAGCAGCGGGTCCAAGGGGATTTTCAAAGTCAAGACCAAGTAATTTTACTGAAAGATCCATTTAGGCAGCTCCTAACCTTTCCCATAAGGCTTTAGAAGCCATATGAGCGTTCTTATATAATGTTTCCTCATCGAAAATACTCTTGTAATTCTCTATCAGAGTCTTACCTTTTACTATCACACAAGATGGTTTGAAATTGTCAAACAAACCAAAGAATACATGACCAAAAGCATTGCTTTCATCCATTTTTGTAGGATTAAGATATGGAACTAGAACAAAATCAGCTACGTACCCATTTTTGATTTTTCCAATCTTTATACCCATTTGGCGACTAAAATAATCATAAGAATCATTAATGTATTTTAACAATTCATCAAAACCAATACCAGCAGCATCTTTTATTCCAGCTTTACCTGCAAAGAAGAAATATGTCCATTCTTTTGCAATGTTTGTCCCAAGTCCATCGTTTCCTATAAGTATCGGAATTTTATTATTTCTGAAGAGATCAATATTGAAAGCTCCAACTGCATTATTCATATTAGATGTCGGATTAAGAGCAATAACAGCTTTATTTTGGCTAATAAAATTAGCTTCATCTTCATTAATATGAACGCAATGAGCGAGGATAGAATCTTTATTCAAAAGTCCATAATTGAGATAACGATTGATAACTCTCACTCTGTATTTATCAATAGAATCTTCTTCATCTTCTATGCTTTCAGCTACATGAACATGGATGGGAGCTCCTTTTAGAACCCTAGAAACTTTATCCAGGGTTTCTTCTGAAAGACTCATAGAAGCATGCAAACCAAACATTCCTCTAGCGTCAGAAGAATTAAATTTCAGTCCTGCTAAGTTTTCCTTTATACATTCTTCCATATTGAAACGATCACTTGTTTCAAAACAAAATATACCACGCATACCTAATTTATCAACAATTGCACTCTTTAACGCATCAAGACTACCGATAATATCTATACCACTTGCATGATGATCAATTAGCGATGTGACACCATTCTTTAGAGATTCTAAACCATAAACCATTGCACTGTGGAATGTAGCATTATTATCTAGCTTACTATCAAATTTCCACCAGAGCTGCTCTAGAATGTCTCTAAAAGTCTTAGGATTAAACGGAATTGAAGCTCCACGGATGAGTGTTGAATAAATATGAGTGTGGAAATTGATTAAACCAGGGAGAAGGATTTTGTTTTTCCCATTAATAATTTCATCATCAAAATCAGGAAAGTTCTTCATTTCTCCAACTTCAATGATTTCTTTACCGTAAATACAATAACCATCTTCAATATAAGTCTCATAATCATATATTTTTACATTGATTATAGCCTTCATAATTTTACAATATCTTACTTTCATAAGAATTTTCCCTTTTTAAGAGGATAATCAAGATTTCAATGATTTAGGATACTTTTTATCTAAAGTCGAAAAATAATTTAAATACGATAGGTGTTAAACCTAATTATGAAAGCTGTTCAGTTGATTGAAATCGACAAAGATTTAGAGAATCGAGAAATTCCAACTCCAGAACCTAAGCCTGATGAAGTTTTAATTCGAATAAAAGCTGCTGGTATTTGCCATTCTGATGTTCATTATAGAGATGGTATTTCCTTTGTTGGTTCTCTTCCAATAACATTAGGACATGAGGTTGCAGGAGAGATTGAAAAACTAGGATCTAATGTTTCTGATTTCAAAGTCGGAGATCGGGTTTGTCTCAATTACATGATCACCTGTGGAAAATGCAAATACTGTGTTCAAGGGACTGAACAATTCTGTATTATAGGGGAAATGATCGGGAAGAATGTTGATGGAGGATATGCTGAATATATTGCTGTTCCTACTCGAGGAATTTTCAAATTACCTGATTCTCTTTCATTTGAACACGCATCTGTTATGATGTGCTCTTCTTCAACTTCGCTTCATGCACTTAGAAAAACTCGTTTCAAACCAGGAGAAACATTAGCTATTTATGGGTTAGGAGGATTGGGAATATCTGCACTCCAATTAGCTAAAGCTTTTGGAGCAAGAGAGATTTATGCGATAGACATCGATTCAGGAAAACTAGAAACAGCGGAAGAAATGGGAGCTATTCCAATAAATGCTAAGAATAATGATCCTATTCATAAATTAATGGAGTTAACTAATGAAGAGGGTGTTGATGTTGCATTAGAGCTGATTGGTCTTCCATTAACTATGGATCAAGGTGTTAGATCATTGGCTAGATTCGGTAGATTAGGATTAGTTGGCATCACTGCAAAAACATTTGATGTCAATTCTTATGAAGCGATTTGTAGAGAAAAAGAGATAATTGGAGTTTCTGATCATTTGCTATCCGAAATACCTTTCTTGTTAAATCTTGCTGAACAAGGAAAATTAGATCTAACTAAAGTTGTAACAAAAACTGTTCCTTTAGACGCTGATGCTATTAATGAGATTCATCATCAGTTGAAAGAATTTAAAGCTGATTTTAGAACAGTAATTAAACCCTAATTTTGTTTCTTTCTGGAATGGAATTACCATTTGCTCAGATTCCTTTTGAGTTAATTTACAGCTCCTTCAACATCTGGTTTATCATATCTCTTTGTTCAGTTAATTTTCTCTTCATAAACGATCTTATCATCTTCTTCTCTTCTTCAGTTTCCATTGACTCCAATTGCTCTTTCATACGTTTAGGAAAACGAACAAGCATATTTAACATTGGAACTGCAGCCATTTGAGCTGTCATCATATTAATAAATGAGCTATCTTGCGTTTTTCCTTTAAAAGAAAACATTTCTCTTCGGAAATCTGGATTTAAACCATCTATTAGTTTTTCTAGTAAGTTTCTGAAAGGGACAATTTTGGATGAGAAAATACTTCTCTCACCAAAAAGAATATGTCTTCCTTCTGTCTCAAGTACATAAGATAATATGTCCATTAATAGAAACATCACCCTCTCTACTGAATCTCTTCCTAATTTAGTGATTTTGTAGATTTTCTTTAAACGACCTGCTTCAGGTACTTCTCTATCAAGCACTATTAATTCATTTTTCTCTAAGGATTCAATAGCAGGATAGATACTAGTAATATTAGTCCAAATTTCTGTAGAATCATGCATTTCTTTATCTAAAATCCTTAGAGAATCGATTATTTCATTAAGATAATCAATATCCTCTGAGGTTACTAAATCATGTTCCAGTACTAGTTTTTGAATCCTGATATTGAATCTAATGATTGGGTAGTTATCTAATCTCTTCAAAATTTCTTCAGATTTGGTTGTCTCCTCAGAAGCCTTTTCCTTTTCAGAATGAATTTTCGCGATTTCCTCAAGAATTTCCAGAACATCTTGGAGGAATTCTGAGCCTATCTTTCTTCTTTCGAAGAGTATTTCAGAAGCTTGTGATCTCAGTTCATAAGCATGAGATCCTTCAGGAGTTTTTGAGAGGTGGAGAAGAATAGCAACTTCTCCTAGCTTTCTGATAAATCGCTCTTCGTATTTCCTGATGGTGGTTTGATAATCTGTGGTCATTTTTCATCTAGCTCAAATTGTGATCTCTAAATGGATTAATCCTATCTCTGGTTATTTCTCCATCTGTAATCATAACATCTCTGGAAGAGAATTCAGCAAGTTTAGGATCGTGAGAAACAGCTAGAATTGTTATTCTTTTTTCATAATTAAGCTTTCTAAGGAGTTCCAGAATTTCTCCACCTGTTTGAGAATCTAGATTACCTGTTGGCTCATCTGCTAGAACGATTGGGGGATCATTAATCAATGCCCGGCATATCGCTACACGCTGTTTTTGACCACCAGATAATTCTGTTGGTTTGTGCTTCATACGATCGTCAAGACCTGCAGTCTTCATAAGCTCTATTGCTCTTTGTCGATCTTCTTTAGTTATACCATATGGTAAAAGAGGTAAGAGAACATTATCAAGTGCTGAAATTGTTTCAATTAAGAATATGTCTTGAAAAACAAACCCTATTTTCTCTTTTCTGATTTCACTTAATTTTCGTTGACTCATTTCTGTTATCTCAGTTCCATCAATATATACTTGACCACTTGTTGCTGGAGCCATACAACCAAGTATTGTTAAAAGAGTGCTTTTACCACTTCCACTAGGCCCCATTATTGTTATAAATTCACCTCTTTCAACTCTGAAATTTACTCCTCGTAGTGCCTGTACTTCTGCAGGAGTGTCTTCAAAGAATTTTCTCCAAAGGTCTTTAATCTCAATAATAAGTTCAGCTGAATCAGCAACAACTTCGCTTGCTACTGCAAGTTGTGTGTGTGTTTTCTCTGTCTTTGCCATCATAATCACCTAACTACCTTGCAAGACCTCCATTGGTCTTACAGAACTTGCTTTTATTCCAGGATAAAGTCCTCCTAAAATCCCTATTCCCATTGCTATTCCTACTGCAGTAAAGATAATAGCAGGAGTTATTACTGCAGCAAATGGCATACCAATCGTCATCAAAGATTCTATCCCTTTGATTGCTAACGCAGAGAGTATAATACCTACAATTGATCCAGAAACACCAAGAGTAACACTTTCTATTATTACCGAATAGATTATGTGACTTTCTTTCCAACCTGTAGCTTTTAAGATAGCAAATTCCTTCGATCTGCCTTCGACACCAACTAATTGAGCAATAACTACTCCCATGCTACCGGAAATAACAACAACAATTGTTACTATGCTGATTACAATATCTTGTGTTTGCATTAAATCATCCATAGTCTCAAGAGCTGAAGCTAAGGATAATGCTGAAAATTTTTCTCCAGGATATTGAGATTCTAAATAAGCTATCAAATCATCTATGTAATTATTGACATCTTTTGAGTTGTCTATCAAGGTTCGTATTGCTACTAGATTTGGATTATCTATTCCATACTGTGTGCTATCCAATCCTCTACTCTCATAGTGCATGAGATGATTTGTTGTATCATTTCTCAGAAGCTCATAAAGAACATTGTTAGTTACATTAATTGGTACATATACATCATATCCCATAACCATTATAGATTGTTGTATTCCCCCCACTTCAGCAGAGGTTATTCCCACAATTTCTAAATCATACGTATAGCTAGTATTAATCATTATTGAGAATTCTTTTCCAATATCGAATAATTCCGAATTGTTTTCATAGAGAGAGTATGGAATGATACACTCGTTTTGATTAAACTCGAATACTCTAGAACCTTCAGTCAATTCTTCTAATTCAGAGTACACTCCACTGAATGATTCCAAATCCTCTATCCCTCGAATATTTATGGACATGGGAATACCAAATTCATTTAAACCTAATTCCGATGTATAATTGTTTACAGTAGATGGTAAATTCTGTTCCGTTGCTATTACAGCTATTTCTGATTTGTTTTCAAAACTCATAATTGTCTCAGTAATATTAGCTGGAAGCTGAGAAGCATATGAGAATGGTGAATCTTTCTCCTGAATCTGAAATGTTCCAACTAATTCGCCAAAAATATCGTTAAATGTTTCATCCATTCCTGCTGTAAAAGTGTTGATTGTCACTTGCATAGTAATTGCTACACTTATACCTACAATGGCTAAGATGGCAACAATTTTCCTTCTAAATGCGTTTTTAAACGCAAACATAGTTACTTTCCCTATTTTCATACAAAAGACCTCATAGCTAAAAAGCTATAATAGTTAGTTTTCTAACTATTCACAAAAATAACTATTTATAAATCTAACCATTTACTCAATAAGCTCAAAACAAATTAACAAAATAGTCTTCAATCTAGCTAGATGAATTATTAATAAATTGATTCATTAGAAGCTGAAGCTATTAATGAAATGCATCATCTATTGAAGGAGTTTAAAGCTGATTTTAGAATAGTAATAAAACTTTAAGCATGTTAAAAACGCTTCATGTCTTGAATTTGCAATTCTTGAGATTATCAATCTAAATTAAATTCAACTTATATCAATATCACATCCTTGATTCCTAAGATTCTTTAAAGATTTAGGATGAGATTTCAATGGGTTACGAGCTATTCGAAGAGTATGAAGTTTCTTGAGATTCTGAATTTCTTCTGGCAACAATTCTAGCTTGTTATTTCTTATAGATAGCCATTCTAAGTTATGTAGATTCCAAAAACTCTCTGGAAGATTGAATAATTTATTCAGACCTAAAGATAATTTCCTTAGTTGTTCTAATTGACCAATATCATCAGGAAGAAAAGATAATTTATTCGCTGAAAGACCTAAGTCTTTTAAGTTTATTAAATTACAGAGAGTATCAGGGATATCTTTTAAGAGGTTTTCATCTAAATCCAATCTTATCAGATTTTTCAATTTTCCTATACTTTCTGGGATAAATGTAATCTTATTTCCATATGCATCAAGGAATTTCAAATTCTGAAGGTTTCCAATTTCTTTTGGTAAAGATGTTAGTTCATTAACATCTAGATGTAAAGCTTGTAAATTCTTCAAATTACAAATGTTTTCAGGAATTGAAGTAATTCTATTGCATTGAAGATTAATTTTTCGTAAAAGATGCAAATTACCTATAAAATCTGGGAGAGAACTAAATTTATTTCCTCTTAAATGAAGTTCTTCAAGATTAATTAAATTACCAAAACTCTTCGGTAGAGATGATAATGGTTTATTGTTATTAAAATTAAAGATTCTAAGATTTCTTAAATTCCCTAAACATTCTGGAAGATTTCCAATCCAACATTCAGTAATCCACAAAATTCTAAGATTTGTAAGATCACAGATGTTTTCATTAAAAGTAATTAGACGGTTATCTATAATCCATAATATTTCTAGTTTTGATAGTTTCCCTATGCTGTTCGGAAGATATGTCAACTGATTATTTGTAAGATATAATTCTCTAAGGTTTACTAAATCTCCGAAATTATCAGGAAGAAATGTTAAATTCTTTGAATATAGACCTAAACCAGTAATCCTTCCATTTTCTATT
Organism: Promethearchaeati archaeon; assembly: GCA_013166775.1. GTDB lineage: Archaea > Asgardarchaeota > Heimdallarchaeia > Heimdallarchaeales > Heimdallarchaeaceae > UBA460. The sequence goes on along the minus strand of JABLTJ010000003.1, from coordinate 113,254 downwards.
TTAATACCATATGTATCCCAATTGATGTTCTTAACAATTGGCAAAGGATCTCCAATTAGATCTTCTAATTCTTCTAATAATCTGATTTCTTTCTGACTGATGTTATATTCATCATATTTCATTTGATCGCTCTCCATACATTTTGAACTTTAATAAGGCCATAACTATCTCTATAATCATTATTTTATTCTAAATATTCCAATTCTACTATTTCATCCTCTGTAGTTAATACAATTACTTTTTCAGGTTTTCCTTTTTCTGTAAACTCGAATCTTAATGCTCTTGAGCTAAATTCTCCAATGAATTCTGTTTCATTATATGGATCTAGAATTTCTTCAAACTCCCCTACTTTGACTACTAGATTATCATCTTTTACAATGAATTCAACTTCATTCTTTCGTTTGTATTTTCCTATTAATTTTGCTAGGTCTTCTGGGGTGATTTCCCTCTTAGGATATTTGAAAAATTCAGATAGCTTCTTTTCTTCTTTATATTTTCCAACTGGAGCAAGAAGGACAACAAATTCTTCATCTGAATCTAATTCAAATAATTCATCCATTTTATTCTGTTCATAATAACCAATTGCAACTGTTCCCAAATTGATTGCCTCACAAGCCATATAGAGACTTTGACTAACAATACCTAGGTCAATAGCAATGAATTTATGTGAAAGAATTGTATAACGCCATTCTGTCCGATATGGAACAGCAGTCCAGCAGAAAATCAATGGAGCTCTTCCTACAAATTTCTGATTGAAAGCTAATTCACCTATCTTCTCTTCAGCATCATCAGTTTGTTTGATATACATTAATTGGTGAGTAAAAGAGATATATCTATATAATCCTGGTTCTAATCCATCTACTCTATTTACAACCAGATAGGTTTCTAATGGACTTTTAGCTCCAGCTGAAGGAACAGTTCTTTTAACGCCTAATCTTGATTTTAAGATTTTCTTTATCCCTTGAGTACACCAGAGTAAGAATGACAGCTCCTCTAGAAATATAGGTTCTTCTGTATATTTTCTTCTGCTTATCCTACTGTTTACAAGGTCAAGAAAAGGAGTTTTTCCAATAGTAAACTTCTCAGGAGGAATCAAATCAATGAGTTTTGCATCTTCAGGATAAGGTTGTTGGAATAGTGGAGGAGCAACCTTCTTTTGTTCATCTGATTCTGGAACTACTTTTTCGTATTCTTCAGAATCAAAAAAACGCAGAAATTTTCTGTTTGAATTCATAACTGGAATTAACAAAGAGCATTAATTAATATTTGCAATAAATTTAGACTGATATCAAATATTATTTGATATATTACTGTTATTTCATTATTTGGATTTACTTTCTCTTTCGTAATGCTAACATGACTGTAGTGAGTAATAAGAGTGAAAATCCTGTAACTAAAAAATTAAATTTTACTGCTCTATATTCTACTGATTCAAGCATATAATGAACATCATATTCGTTATCAGAAGAGTGTCTTTCAACTTCAACTTGCGATAAAAATCCAGTTGCTAGATGGATTTTTAGATATACATATCCTCTTCCATCTTCATCTCTTCTAGTATATCTATTTTCATAGAAATCATCACTAAGTTTTTGCCAGTAATCATTATCTCTTGTACTCTGACTAACAAAATACTGATTAAAATAATCAAAGTATTCAGTGAAATAATCTTGCAAATCTTCAGCTGAATCATAATAACTCAAAGGATAGAAGAAACTAAATGGATAAACTCCCATCGTAGTAAATACTCCTGTTGATATATCTATAATTGTTTCATTGAGTGAATATTCAATCCACCCATCTTCTTTTATAGGTTGAGGAATCAATGAAGCAGAAATTGAGAATACTGGTTCTGCAACTATTTCTGCCCTTATGATATCTCCTTTTTTATATTCAGTACTTAAATCTGGATAATGTACATCAGAAGCGATGTATTTTGTGAATTCCCAATGAAAAGTTTCTCCAATTTGTATACTTTCATGAAAATTCACATCAGAAGGACTATAAGCTTCTGTTTGAAAATTATAAGTTAATGACAAGGCAAGAATTAAGAATAATAGATACTTAATTTTGTTTCTCATAATCCTCTATTTTCACTTAACTCTGAGAGATTTATATAATTTTTGTATGATTTTTTGGTGATTATCTAATACATTACGATTTTGTTACATTACGATTTTGTTTTTTTAGGAAAATATCATCGAAAAGTTGGAAGTATCTCCTTAGCAATTTTTTCAAGTGTTTTTGCATATTTTCTTTCCCTGAATAATAGAATATGAATTCCTCTATTCCTATTCCAGAATATTTCTCAACATACTTAGAGAAATTATCTTCTTGTTCAAATAAGTTTAAGGCTTTTTCTCCATATATTAAGAGTGAACGTTTGAGTGTCTTTGGATTTCTTCCTATTTTAGAACACAAATCATCTATTTTCTCGTTTCTCTCAACTGTTTTTTTGCATTACTCAATATATTTAAACTCAAGTTCTTCATCTTCTGCATTCAGTACAACTAGTTTTACAGGTTTTCCTTGTTCAGTAAACTCTAATCTTAACGCTCTTGAACTAATTCACCTATAAATTCCATCTCATTATAAGGTTCAGAATTTATATAAAGTGAAATTATTATGAGGGGGATATTGGTTCATAAAATTAATCTAGCACTCACTTAAACTAATTCTAATTTCTTTCCCCTTTTTTTCTTAACATAGGCAATTACTGCTATGAGAATAAATGGAATCAAGAGAATTGAGAATATAGTTTCTTTTATACCAGATAAATTCATTTCTTGTACAGAAACTTTTAATTCAAAACCCATTCCTTGTTGAATAATTTCAAGGTTATCCAGAATCCCTGTATCCTTATTGAAATAGTATACTTCATCACCAGAATAATTAGTTACTTCTATTAATTTATCTACTGACTTATAGCTGTATGAACAATCTGTAAAACCAGAAATTACTGTTTCAAAATATTCTATAATATCAAAGTTAATATCAGAACCTGTTCTATATTCACCAGGTAGAATTAAGGTGAATAATATGGTCATACCTACTGAAGAATTATCATAACAAATCTCATCATTAATTCGGTATTCGAAGAAAAGTGAAGTATTTCCAAGAAAATCTAAAAAATGTTCTCCTAAATTATAATCTGTTAGATCGGTTAGAACTTCTATTTTAATCTCTGATTCATGTAAAAAGGTTAGAAAATTCGTTTGGAGAAGCTCTGTGACATTCTCCCCTTCATATACAAATTTATCAACATACCATGAGATCGTATCACCAACACCTAAATATGAAGAGAAATAAAAATTTGTACCTTGAGCTGAATTATAGATGCTATTAGCACAAAAACAAAGTAAAATTAGGTAAATAGAGAAATATTTTTTCATTTAATCACCTCTGATTCCTTTTCTTTTAATCTTTTTAACCATAATCACTACTATTATGCCTGAAAATATACTAGAAATAAATGAAAAACCATCGATTCCCTTTACTTCAGTATATGTATATTTATTCAAAGTGTACGGATTTTCCGCAGTATCATTCTTCATAATAAAATAGACGGAATTATCTAAAGAAGGCATAATATCTAGATAATAGAACCAGCCCTTCGTATAAAAATCATGTGTTGAATAATCGTAGATTATTTGAGTCTGGAGCACTCCTTTACTATTGTATACATATGCTCCATAATCCATCAACTCCTTATCTTCACCTCTTTCTACTCTCTGATAAACAAAATGTAGTCCTTTGGTTTGTATAAGTGCTAAATATTGTGATGCAAATTCTGTTTCTATTTCTTCTTTCCACAATCTTTTACAGTTATAATCATAATATTCGAACACATAACTAGAATTATTAGGGAGATTTTCCCAGTAAGCTACTAATATTCCTTCATCTAAAGATGCAAAATAATTAGCTTCTTTATCAAAGGTTTTTCTATTCTTCTGAAGTCCAGTTTGTGAATCTAGAATATACAAATCTGTTGTTGTTCCTATAACTAAATTATTGTTTTCTACGAACATCTTTACTACTGAACCTTCGGGAATAAAGCTAGTATTCCATAATTCATTAGATCCAAAATAATACCTGCTGTATGGGTAGTAGGGATATGTTTCTACAGATCCTTTTCCATTAAGTAAAATACCAAAAAAAATAGATTATAATTTTATGATGCTATTTCCTTCAATTGTCTTTATGACGGTTCTTCTAAATCTTAGGAAGAGGATGGAACGGAAAAATCGTAATTAATCTATTTTCTATTAATAAATTTCCCCCTCTTTTCTCCAACCAATTTTCTTTTTTTTACAAGAAATTCTCCTCTTAAAATAGTTGATTCAACAATACCTTTAGTTACCATATTTTCGTAAGGTGAATAGTCAGTTCTAGAATTTCCTGAATCTATATATAATACCTTCACAGGGTCAAAAATAACAAAATCAGCATCAGAACCAACTTGGATTATACCTTTCTTTGGATAGAGATTGTGAATCTTTGCAGGATTTAGAGAGAATTTATCTATGATTTCATTACCAAAAAGATGATACATAAGTGAAAAACTGAATTCCAAACTTCCTAAACCTTTAGGGATTTTACTTGCTTCTTCATAGCGCGTTTTTTCTTCTTTAGTAAAGGGACAATGATCAGTTCCAATTGTATGTATAGATGAGATATTAACCTTAAGCTTCTTCTGTTCTTCAATTGAACGTAATGGTGGAGCTATAAGGTATAGGTTCCCATTTTCATTTTCATAGAGTTCTTTTGTTAGGTGGAAATACTGAGGACAACTTTCAATGAAGATATTCTTACCTAGTAATTCCTTGTATTCCTCCTCCAGATGCTCAATAGAAGAGCCACAAGTAATATGAACAATATAGAGTTGTCCTTTTAGCTCTTCTGCTATCTTTGCTATTTTCTTTACTTCTTCTATTTCAGCAATTGCTGGTCTAGAACTTTCATAATCAGCTACTGTATCTTCAACAGCTGCGTTTAGAATCATTTCATCGTTTTCAGCATGAACCAAAATTAGTGTATCTGATTTACTGGAATGCTCCAAGAACTCCCTAAGTTTGCTATAAGAAATTTTGCGATTAGATTCGGAATATGTAGTGAATAGTTTTATTGAGGGGATGCCATTTTCTCGTGAAATCTTGATTAGTTTGTCTACATCATCATTATAGTTACCAACTGTTGTATGGAAAGCAAAATCAACATAGGATTCTTTTGCTTCTTTTTGTTTCTTCTTTAACACTGCTTCAAATTCATTTACTGAATTAATTGGTTCAAGAAAATCGATAAAAGTGGTTATACCACCAAAAGCTGCAGCTTTAGAAGCACTCTCATAATCATCAGCCGATTTGAATTCACCTAAATCAAGATTGATGTGAACATGTGGATCAATAAATCCAGGCAAGATCAACATATTTGTACAACTTACTATTTTTTCACAAGGAGGGTTTTTGCCTGGAGAAACAATTTCTGCTATAATGTGATCTTTGATGTATATGTCTAAATCTGCAAATTTTCCATCTTGATAGACTTTACCATTTATAAGACCTAAATCATACATGAAATTGTCTTTCATGATTTGACCATAAACTACAGTATAAATAAAAGTTATCCATTTTGGTATTTTTTGAACAGGAGTAGTGAAAAATCATATCTTATATTGCAGAAAGAAACTTTTATAAAATTAGATTAGAAGAAATTTTACTTTCAGTTAAAGGAGAATAATTATGAGAAGTTTTAAAGGGCGTGACATTCTTTCATTAAAAGATTTTGAACGCCATGAATTTGAGCGAATATTTGAGGTTGCAGAAAAATTGGAACCGATTGCTCGTAACAGGAAAAATGTTGACTTGCTGAAAGAGAAAACCTTGGTAACAGCTTTTTACCAACCTTCCACTAGGACTCGTTTAGCACATGAAACAGCTATGCTCCGATTAGGTGATAAGGTAACAGGATTTGCTGATGCTAAAATGACCCGAGCAGGCGATTTTTACATGGAATCTATCAAGGATACCTTCAAAATGCTCGATTCATTTCAAAGCGCCTCGCCTCACTAAAGCTTTTATTCTAGCCCATTGTTAAAATCATTACAGCTTTTGCAGTATGGAGCCTATTTTCTGCTTCATCAAGAACGATAGAATGAGGACCATCTATGACTGAATCTTCCACTTCATTTCCTCTATCAGCTGGAAGTGCATGCATGTATTTTACATCTGGTGAAGCAAGTTTTATCATCTCTTCTGTACATTTCCAGTCTTTGAATTGCTCTAAGTCCATATCTCCCTTCTTACCACTCCAACTACCCCAGTTCTTAGGAATAACAATATCTGCGTTAGTATAAGCTTCCTTCATATCGAGAGTGATTCTAAAGGAACCACCATTTTTCTCAGCATTCTCTTTTGCTTCTACAATTACCCAGTCTGGTAGTTCAAAACCTTCTGGATAAGCTAAGGTTACATCCATTCCATAGCGTGGGAAAAGTAATGCTTGAGTGAGTGGAACAGAGATAGGTTTCTTATGACTTGTAGCATAAGCCCAGATGATTGAAACCTTGAGATTTTTAGTTTTCCCTTTGTGTTCGGTAATTGTCAATAAATCTGCAATTCCTTGCATAGGGTGGAATAGATCACACTGCAGATTCATGATGGGAACCTTGGAATGTTTTGCCATATCATTGAGATATTTGTTTCCTATTCCCCAGAAACAATTTCTGCAAGCGATTGCATGACCATAACTAGACAAGATAGCAGCTGTATCTCGTGCTTCTTCACCATGAGAAATTTGCATGGTAGAAGTATCTAGAAAATTAGCATGACCACCCAGTTGAGCAAATCCTGCTTCCATTGAGTTTCTCGTTCTGGTTGATTGCTCAAAGAACATTAGAAACATTGTTTGATAGGGAAGATAAGGAGTTACTTCTCCTTTCTTGAATTTCTCTTTAATTTCAGCTGAAACTTCTAGAAGAATATCAATTTCTTCTTTTGACCAATCACGTAAAGTTATGAAGTCTTTTCCTCTAAGTTTAGATCTCATAATTACACCTGTTTTTTCTTAAGTTCAGTGTATTTTAAAGGTATAGCAGCATACACTGCAACTGCTGTCATCAATTCACTTTTGAAAGTGATTTCATTCGGAGCATGAGCTTGGTTCTCTCTTCCAGGACCATACCCAATACATGGGATGTTGTGCATACCCATGATTGAAACACCATTAGTTGAGAAAGTCCATTTATCTAGAAGTGCTTCTTCACCTGTTATTTCTGTTGCTGTTTCTACTAACATCCCACATAATGGATTATCCTCTTGAATAAGCCAAGTTGGAAAGTAACAATCAACTTTCTTCTGAAATCCTGTATACGATGGTTTATCGTAAGTATACATCTCTACTTTGGCATTGTGCTCTCTAACTGAAGGTAAGTCTCTAATCTCGCCAATAGCAGAGTCTTTATTCTCTCCAAAAGTTAATCTTCTATCAATTGAGATAGAACATTCGTCTGCAACAGCACATCTAGATGGTGATTTAGAGAAAATCTCAGAAACGGTTAAAGATCCTTTGCCTAAGAATGGATCATCTTTAAGTTTAGGATGTAATTCCTTTAGTTCTTTTAAGATAGAAGCCATTTTATAGATGGCATTATCACCTCGTTCAGGAGCTGAACCATGACAGCTTAATCCTGTTACAGTAACTTTGATTTCCATCCTACCTCTATGACCTCTATATACGCGCAGAGAAGTTGGTTCTGTTAGAATAACAAATTCTGGTTCGATTACCTTATCTTCTATTATATACTGCCAGCAGAGTCCATCACAATCCTCCTCCTGAACTGTTCCAACAATCCAAACAGTAGTGTCACCTGCTATATCAAGATCTTTGATAATTTTACCAGCATAAACCATAGAAGCAAAACCACCCTCTTGATCGCTTCCCCCTCTACCGTAAATTACTTCATCATCTTCATATCCTTCAAAAGGATCATGAGTCCAAAGCTCTCGATTTCCAACATCAACTGTATCTATATGGCCATCAAAAGCTATAACATGTTTACCATCTCCTATTCTCCCTAAGATATTACCCATCTTATCAATCCTAATTTCATCATATCCAAGCTTTTCCATTTCTTCTTTAATCCTCTTAACGAGTTTTTCCTCTTTAGTACTTGTACTTGGAATACGAATCATATCTCGTAAAAACTTGAATAAATCAAGTTTATATTCTTCAACTTTAGCTAATATTTGATCTTTCATTTTTACAAACTCTTTATTTTTTTTGCAATCGGAAGTTCTACACTCCATTTTCCATCATATTGATGAAAGGACCTTCTTCATAATCTATGTCTTTTTTTCTTCATTAAGAGTAAATAAAACCTTCATTCTTTCACCTTGAATGCGTCCCATTCTTTAATTGTATTGAGGTTTAGTGTTATATTTAAATCCTTTACAGATATAATCTTTGCTTTTTGTTGGTCAACCTGTTTTCGTATTTCAAAATCTAATCAAGATTCAGCATTTTTAGTTTCAGAATAATTCTTGAAGTCATTAGGCAAAAGAACAGGATGTCCCCCAGCATTTAGTTTCATATAATTTTTTCTCATAAAAAAATATCAGTTATACTCTGAAATTGTTTAGAATTGAATACTTAATAATAACACAAAAAAATATCTGCAGTCATGACTTAATAGGAGACTTAGATTTTACAAAAGAAGAAGTAGAACCTGTCTTGGAAATTGTTTGGGATCTTAAGAAAAGAAGAGCGTTGGGTGAGTAACATGCTTTACTTCTAGATAAAACTCTCGCTATGCTGTTCTTCTTCTCCAGTACACACACCAGAGCTTCTTATGAAGCTGGAATGGCACAACTAGGAGGACATGCAGCATTCATGGAGAGTCGAACAACTCAAGTTTCTCATGGAGATACCGAAAAAGAACTAGGAGAAATCTTTGGAAGATATTTTGATGGAATTGTTATTCGTCATTGTGATTGGGGAATTGGTAATAAGTACATTAACCATGTAGCATCAGCTTCTCGCTCACCAGTTTTGAATATGCAATGTGACGTCTATCATCCTCACCAATGTCTTGCTGATATCATGACAATCATTGAGAAAAAAAGTCGCGATTTAAGAGGAAAGAAGATAGTGGTTTCATGGGCATATGCTTCTTCGTACCTGAAACCAATTTCAGTACCACAGTCTTTGATTCTACAAATGCCCAGATTCGGATTAGATGTTACTTTAGCACATCCACCAGAATTTAAGTTGATGTCAGAGATTATGCAACAAGCACAAGAACAAGCTACTACATTCGACACTAAATTTGAGGTAGTCGATAGTATGAAAGAAGGTTTCAAAGATGCAGAAATAGTTTATGCCAAATCTTGGGGTCTTTTGCTTACAACTAATGATCCAGAAGAAGGAAAGAAAATACAGAATCAATACAAGGATTGGATCACAGATTCAAAGAAAATGGCTTTAGCACATAAGGATGCTATTTACATGCACCCACTTCCAGCAGATCGCGATGTAGAGGTAACCAGTGAAGTAATGGATGGTCCACAGTCAGTTGTCTTTGATCAAGCAGAAAATAGGATGCATGCACAGAAAGCAGTAATGGCTTTAACAATGCGTTAGGGGATACAAAATCTCTCTAAATCTTTTTTTAATCCAGAAATGGTAACTATCTTTAGGACTACTCAGTATTCTCTCTCCAAAAACCTGTAAAAGCTCTGAACCTGGAGTTAATTGGCGTATTTCTTACTGTATCTTAATACTAGAAAGGACAACAAAACATCAAATCTTCCCACCAAGGGTCTTTCTTTCTTTTTAATTTCATTTTTTGCTTCTTAGTCGAAGGTGGACCTAATGAACTGACCATACTCTCAATCAATGGAAAATTTGATAAATTTTGACTATTTAGATTTTCAGGAAGAACATCAAATTTCTCTAGTTTTTTTTCAGTTTCAGTGTATTCTGAAACTTTTTTTTCATTTTGAAATATTTTTCTTCTATTTTGAGGTTTTGGTTTTGATTGAAATCTTAATGGTAGACTTTTTCTTTTTAACATTAATATAATATTTTCTAGATCTTTCCCACAATATTGGCAATATCTATCAACTGCTATGTGTTTTTTTCCACATTTGGGACAATGGATTACTGTCATATCAAAATATAATTTGCATTTTAAAATATAAAAAGCTGTCTAGTTTTTTTGCTTTTTTGTGTGTGTGAATTATAAATCGATTTAAATTATAATTGATGAATGTTATAGATTTCAAAGGTATAGTTGACTTCAATAAGGAAGAAGAAGAATTTACTTCTGAAACAGTTTTTAAATGTGTTCAAGATTTTATTTTTTATTTTTTAGTCAGAAAACGAAATATTTAAACTCCTTAATATGTGGAGTGTGATACCAATGTCAAAACAGAGAAAAGTAGCGGTTGTTGCTATTGGTGGTAACTCGCTTATTAAATCCAATCAACATCAAACTGTGAAAGATCAATATAAAGCTGCCCAGGAAACTTCATATCACCTAGTAGATATGATTGAGGCTGGTTGGGACATTGCAATAGGACATGGAAATGGACCTCAGGTTGGATTCATTTTAAGACGAAGTGAAATTGCTCATAAGGTATCGGGTATGCATGAACTTCCCTTAGATGTTTGCGGAGCTGATAGTCAAGGTGCTATTGGTTATTCTTTGCAACAGAATATTCAAAACGAGCTTAAAAAAAGAGGAATTGATAAATCAGTAGCGACAGTTGTCACTCAAGTCCGTGTAGACCCAAATGATCCAGCTTTCCAAGCTCCTGCTAAACCTATTGGTTCGTTTATGGAAGCAGAAGAAGCAAATCAAAGGAAAGAGGAACTAGGTTGGAATGTAACTGAAGATTCTGGTCGTGGTTGGCGAAGAGTTGTGCCTTCCCCGTTACCTGTAGAAATTATGGAATTGGAAGCCGTCAAAAAATTGATCGATGCTGGAATAATCACAATTACTGTGGGTGGGGGAGGAATACCTGTTATTGAGACCGATCAAGGACTAGAGGGAACTGCTGCGGTAATTGACAAAGATTTTGCATCTTCTTTTCTGGCCAGTAAAATTAATGCAGATATGCTTTTGATTTCAACGGCTGTTGAAAAAGTTTCCTTGAATTTTGGTAAACCAGATCAAGTAGAGCTGGATCAGATGACTGTTGCCGAAGCAAAAAAATATCTAGAAGAAGGAATACATTTTGCAAAAGGATCAATGGAACCTAAGATCAAAGCCATCGTTCAATTTCTAGAACAAGGTGGTAAAGAAGCTCTAGTCACCAATCCTGAAAATATCAGTAGAGCTTTAAAGGGTGAAACAGGAACCAGAATAGTACCATAATTTAATCTTTATTTTTCTTTTATTTTCTTTGAAGTGGAAGCTCGCTTCTAATTTTTCCATCAAATTGATGAAATGCTCCTACTACAGCTCCTGCAGTTGGTACTAGACCAATTTCTCCTACTCCTTTCGAACCAAAACCCCCCACATCTTCAGGTACTTCAACAAGAATAACTTCAACTTCAGGAGTATCTTTTGCTTTGACGATTTGTAAATCCTTCATTTTCAGAGAATCAGGTATTCCGTTAGTTGTTGGGAAGCTTTCGGATAAAGTATGACCTAATCCCATATGAATCCCTCCTTCTATTTGACCTGCACAAGCCATCGGATTCATAACTTTTCCTACATCATGAGCTGCTATCATTTTCTTAAGATTCCCATTTTCATCAAGAAAAGCAACTTGAACTGCATAACTGAAAGCTAAATGTGTGACTGGATTATCGATTTGTGTTCCAGGTTTAACAGTGAAATTAGTGATATATTCTCCATGGAATTCTTCACCCTCAAGTTCTTTCAGAGACTTGGTTTTCAAAGCAAAGGCAAGCTTCTCAGCAGACATCTTAGCTGCCATTGAATCTAATGCAGTAGCCCTTGAAGCTGTTGTCATTCCACATTTTGTTGTCGGATAACTGATAGATTTAACTGACATATCAGTTAGAGGTATATCTGTTAGTTCATTTACTACTTGAGTTAATATTGTGAATAATCCTTGTCCCATCTCTGTAAAGCCTGTTAGAATCTCTATTTTTTTATTCTCAAGAACTTTTATGAGAACTCGTCCTGTATCCTCAAGACCATTACCGATACCAGTATTCTTGATTCCACATGCAATACCAGTAGGAACTTTAGATCTTTTGTAAACGTCTTTCACTGCATCCAGACATTTTTGCATTCCAACAACAGTTTTAGTCATAATTTGTCCAGTTGCGAATCTTTGTCCATCCCTGAGAATATTCCTTTCTCTTATGTCATAATCATCAATATCAACACCATCATCCCTCATCTTTTTGGTAATGAAATTAAGGCATGATTCGATAGCAAATGAAGTTTGGTTGACACCAAATCCACGCATTGCTCCACAAGGTGGATTATTAGTGTAAACAGCTTTTGCATCTACATCTACATTGGGAACATAATATGGACCACAACAATGTCCAGCAGCACGTTCAACAACTTTTGCTCCTACGGAAGCATATGCACCTGAATCAGCTATAAGCCTTAATTTAACCGCTGTAAATTTGCCTTCTTCATCCGCTCCAACTTCATAATCCATTGTCATTGGATGACGTTTTGGATGCATTTGGAGAGATTGCTCTCTTGTTAAAACTGTTTTGACAGGTTTTTTCAATAGATACGCAGCTATTGCTGTTTGAGCTTGACATGAAAGATCTTCTTTTCCTCCGAATGCTCCTCCATTTGTAACTAACTCAACGATAACATCCTCTTCATTTAGCCCTAAAACTTCCGCTATTTGCCTTTGGTCTTCATGCACTCCTTGCCCTTGACTATAAACATGAACACCTTTCTCTGTAGGCACAGCAAGAGAGCTTTCTACTTCCATAAATGCGTGTTCTATTCTTTGTGTTCTGAATTGTTTTTTAATCACATATTTGGAATTATCTAATGCTTCTTTGACATTCCCTCTACCAAAGAAAGTATGACCAAGCAGGTTCCCTTTCTCATGCAATTTTTCAGTTTCTGCAGAAAGAGCTGTTTCAGGATTATCTATTGGTTCAAGTACCTCATAATCAACTTTGATTTTTTCTAAAGCTGCTCGAGCATGTATCATTGAGTCAGCTATTACCATCACTAAAACATCACCAATATACTTGGTTGTTTCTCCCTCTGCGACAAAAGTTGGCCAATCTGGAATAATATGTCCAATTATACGTTTACCTGGAACATCTTCAGCTGTAATAATCTTAACAACACCACATGCTGATTCAGCTTGAGTTGTATCAATCTTACTGACTATAGCTCTGGGATATTCACTTAATAAAAATGCTCCATGAAGCATCCCTTCAGCTTCCATATCAGCTATGAATGGTTTCTTTCCAAGAGCCATATCAATTCCTCTGTAACGATGAGCACTTGATCCAACTCCTTGATCTTTTGGAGTAAATTCTCTTTCAAATCCATATTTTTCTCCAAAGAATTCATTTCTTCTTGGAGGTCCTGCTATATTTGTATCTTTCTTTTCCCAGTGTTCTTCAGCAGTTTCCATAGCATCAAGAATTCTTTGATAGCCTGTGCATCTGCAGAGGTTGCTTGATATTGCATTTGCCTTCTCCTCCCGTGTCGATTTTGGGTTTCTATCAAGAAATCCTTTAATCTTCAAGGTAATTCCGGGAGTACAAAAACCACATTGTATTGCTCCTTCTTTCACAAGAGATTTTGATATAATCTTCTTTTCTTCCTCACTCAGTCCTTCGATAGTGACAATCTCTTTACCTTCAATAGTATCAGGCTTCAATCTGCAAGACATTCTTGTTCTACCTTCAAGGAGAATTGTACAAGCACCACAGAAACCTTGACCAGAGCAACCATCCTTACAGCTTTTGATTAGACAAACTTCTCTTAATAAATCAAGAACACTCATGCCTTCTTCAAAATCAACTGTTACTTCTTCTCCATTGAGAGTGAAATTTACATTCATGGATTCACCTTAAATTCTTCCCAGTTTTCAGGAGTGTTAAGATTTCGTGTAATGTTTTTGTCTTTTACTGATATAATCTTTGCTTTTTCCATGTCTTTCTGTTTGTTTATCTCAAAATCGAGTCTTGAATCTGTCTTACAGGTTAAAAGATATTCCTTGAATTTTTCTGATATTATTACGGGATGACCCTTCTTACCCTGATATGCTGGGATTGAAACATTCGCGTTGGATGAGCTCAGGCTTTTTTCCAAGTGCTCCCAAACTTCCTTCTCTGGGCAAGGTACATCTACAGGAAGGATAAACACACCTGATTGATTTACTTTTGACACTTCTAAAAGTCCGTATTGAATCGATGAAAACTGTCCTTTTTCAGGACTTGGATTTATAGTAATTACTGTATTTTTGAGTTTAGGAATCTTATCTTGATAAATCTGATAATCGTTTCCTAGAACAACAATTATCTCCCAAAATCCTATTTCCAATAACTTCTCAAGTTGAAATGCTAGAAATGGTTTTCCTTTATAATCAAGCAATCCTTTAATCTCTCCCATTCTTTGAGAATCACCAGCTGCTAGAATTATAACTGGAAGTGATTTAAAATTGACACTCATATTAACTTACCGTTTTTTCAATTTTTTCTGTTTTGCTATATTATTTCTTATATCTAGATAATTCTTCTGCAACATAAACAAGTTTCTTTGCAGCTGCATCTAATGCTTGTTGCCCTTTATCCTTAGATATTCCATCCAAAGAACCAGCAATACCAGTTTCTGTAAACTGATCTGTTCTTGAAGATAAAAAGAGTCCTCCAATTTCTCTTCCCCATTTTTCAGCAGAGGTTAATCCTTCGAATCTTTCAGGAATGACGAGATCTGGACATGCTGCCCATACAGTAGAGGTTTCGACAGCATCTGCGTGAACAGCTCCAGGAACTCCAAAAATTGATTTAATCAGTTCTTCATCGCTCCACCATTCAAATAGTACACAAAGCATATCATGAACATCATTATATTCAGAAATAGCTTGCATTATTGAAGCGGTATTTCCTCCATGTCCATTGACTACAATGAGTTTATCAAACCCATGATAATGAACTGAGTGAATCACTTCTTTAACCATAGTCTCAAAGGTATGTGGTTTTAACCAGAGTGTTCCTGCGAAATTTCTATGGTGAGATGCTACTCCAATTGGAAGAGTAGGTAAACAATAAACAATTTCAGAGTTTTTAGCTGCTATTCTTGCAACATATTGTGCAATGAGAAAATCAGTTCCTAATGGATTCTGTGGACCATGCTGTTCTGTACTACCAACTGGAAGCAAGAAGACTGTAGATTGTTTATCTAAAGCTTTGATATCAACCCAAGATAATTCATGAAGCAAATATTTGTTTGAATTCATGTAAAACGTTTAGATAATCAATATAAAACAATTACTAACAGAATATTGAGGTAATTAAGTGAATAGAAAAGCTTAAAATAAAACTAAAACGAAAAAGAATAGAAAACGACCGGGTAGTCAAGCTTGGTATGATACATGCTTGGGGACATGAAAAGAAGCGTTCTTTCAAGCTTGTATGCATGTGATCGTGGGTTCAAATCCCACCTCGGCCACCACTCTTAAATCTCTTCTTCCGTCTCTTTCTAAATAGCACAGTGACTATGAGAAGTGGAATAATTATAAGAGGATACAATGAATCTTCTGTTTTTATATAGCTTCCTTCTCTATCATTTTGCATGGCTGTCCATTTTTCGCTAGCTATCGCTATTAAACCATATAAGCAAGATTCACAAGTGACTTCTTGCAAGGAGAAGTTTTCTATGAAACCCTCATCAAAAATAAACTGTTCAAGAGTAGCATTGAGTAACTCATCACCTACATTGTTTAATCTCAACAAGTACGAGCATAGTGTGAATAGCGCTTGATTCTTTAGTGAAATATTGCTATCAAAACTTAAATAATTATGAACTATCCAATCATCATCCACCCTTTCATTTACTATATCTTGATGTAAACTATAGGGAGTGAAGTATGTGAATTCAATATCATAAGGAAATCTTCTCTCACTCTTAGATAAGCCTAAATCAAGAAATATTAAAGATTCAACATTTGCACTAGTAGTAGAAGTATTTGTCGTTAAATCAAATTCATGATAAAACCTATTGGTAGATGTGTTATAGAAATTTTCTGTGATAGAATAGATTAAATTTTGGAGAATACTTAACAAAGAAAAGCCGCTAATGAAATCAACTTCTGTAACTAGCGAAAATGTAGCGATAGTAAACATTGACACTGCTTGATCTATAAGATAACTCTTATTGCTCCTAGGTTTGACCATCATTTCTAAGTCTTCTGAATAATACTCGTTCAATGTGTAAGTTAAAACTGAATATACATCCTGTAATTCCATCGAATATTCTGTACCTTTTGTTGCATGGTTAGCTTGAAGTAATGTGTAGATACCTAGAAACTGTTTGTCGATAGTTAAAATTTCAGATGAATTTGAATATTCAACAAAACTATCATTTTCTAAGATATATTCTATGTTTTGGATTCTTACGAAAAGATCATTTGATATTGGAACAAAATTGGTTTGTTTCAAAAATGAGTTAGCAAGAGAAAAAAGTAAAATTAATTCAGAACTTGGAGTGGTTTCAGTATGACTGTTAAAAGGAAAACTATTATCATTTGTAAAGTTCGAGTTAATTAGATATATTGTATCATTAACAGTATCTTGCATAGGATCTGCAATTATAGGAGGAGGTTTAGGAATAAATAGTGGAATAAAAGCAGAAAAAACTATCAATGCAGTGATTAGAAAAACTATAAATCTGTTCTCGTCAATAATGAATCTAAGTTTTCTCCTTGGTTTTTTACCACTTTTTAATCTCTCTATATTTTTCTTTGAATCTAACAAATAATCTTTAGCTTTTTCAATCTCTTTATCTGGTGTTTTATTATTTCTAGGTTTCATTTTAATCAGAGACTAACAATTTGATAATTCCATCTATTGAATTTAAGAATTCTGTGTGAGGTTCTTTCTCAAATGCATGTATTCTTTCACTCAAAATCTTGAAATAAGGAATCTCAATCATTTCATCAAAATACTCCTTACCTATTTTCTTTAAAGAAGCAAGATTCTTCTCAAAAATCTCTTTATCAGCTTCTATTCCTTCCTCTTCTATTTTATTTATCATTAGGATCATCTTTCTCTCTTCTTTGAGCATGGAATAGATGTTATTGCAGAGTTCCTGTATTCCTAAAACGTTTGAAGTACTGGGGGTTGCAACTACAATTATCACATCAGATACCATCATAGTATCTATTGACCTATAGAAGAAACCAGGGATTGTATCAATCAGAAGATAATCATAGTTTCCATATATCGATTTTTGAAGAGCATATAGTTTAGCTAGGAATTTTGCATCATCTCTTGATAGCTTATCCCTTTGTTTTGAATGCTGGTTCAGAAAATCCATTGAGGAAAATATTAAATCCAATCTTACATCTGCAGAAGCTTCACAAGGAAAGATTACTCTATTCAAACTTATTTCTTCTAGGAGATAATCTGTCAAATAAGCTTGTCTTTCAAATTTAAAGTATGATTGAAAGGAAGGAGCTCGTAAATCATAATCAACAGCGAGAGTCTTTTTCTTGTTCTTTGCTAGAGTACCCGCTATATTTAAGAGAAAAGTTGTCTTCCCTGTACCTCCCTTATAACTGTGAACACAGATTGTTTTCATCTCAGTTACCCTCCTCTATGAAGTATTTAACTTCTGTCCCTCTTTTAGAAGAATCAGAAACCGGTACTCTCTTGTTTTTTAGCATCCCTAATTCTTTTAAGCGAACTAAATAGCGTGATTCTAAATTATGAGACCTCCCTGTAATTTCTGCTACTTCTGTACAAGTTGCTTCACCAAGCTCCTGCACAGCAGAAAATGTTTCAATGTGAGATCTAGGTATTTTTGACAAAAAATCTAAGGAAGAAACAGGTGTAGAATCTACAGAAAGCTTCATTTCGATTCTTTCCAATCTCGAATTCATAGCTTCCAATAATTCAATCATCTTCTTGAAATATTTTTCACTCATTGCTTGAGTCTTCTCATCAACGCATATAAGGATATCGGAATATATCGATATTTTGAGATGTATAAGCAAATATCAATTAAGGGCAGTAAAGTAAGGTAATAGTAATTTAATAATAATAAGTGTGAGGATTTTTGATTCTTGGAAATGATTATAAACGAGAAAAACAACTGTATAATGATTCTACATTAGCGAAAGGGATTACCATGAGTGAAAGTGAAGAAGATATATTTTCATTTAATCTATCTGTTGGTGAGATTCTTCAAATAGTAGGGGATTGGTTCAAAGCTAAAAGAATCAAGTATTCCGATGAGTTGTTTGCTGAATATTTTGATCAAGTTAAAAGCAACTGCGCAAAAAAAAATGGACTGGAAGATTTTCTAGAAAATAAAACAAATGAGATTATATTCAAATGGTTAAGTATTTTTCACAAACAAAAGCAAGGAGAATCTGATGGCTCAATTGATGAACTGAAAGAGATTGTGCCTGAATGGTTTTTGAAAGGACGGTATCAAGAAATAGAAGAAATGTTTAATTCTAAATTCTTTAAACACACTTTCAAGAGATTTGATGTTGAATACGATAGTAATATGTCTACTTTCTATGTTACATTAAACACAATGAAAGAACTAGACAGTATTGCTTTGGAAATATTGAAGAGTGATATTCAAGAATATCTTGCAAGCAAAATGACACTAATTAATTATCTAGATGGAAAAATTCTGGAACCATCAATTATGGAATTCACATTTGATATTGATTGGTAAACCTATCAGACTATTATCTTTAGATCATATGTTTTTGTTATATTTATTTCAAGATCAATAAAATCAATTAATTGTGATAAATTCATTTCTCCCTTATTTAGATTAATTTCATATCCAGTTTGATTGAAAAAGTAGAAGGTTGGAACAACTGATAAGCCAAACTTGGAATAATTACCCTCATTTATTTTCCCAAATCCCCAAGTAATATTATAATCAATATAATAAGTTAGCAAATCTTTAGATGTTTCCAAATCTATCAGAAGAGTAGTTCAGCTATAATTATGAAACGCTTTGCAATTTCATATAATAGTATCTTTGATTCAGAATAGTTCTGATAATTTTCTATCAATTCCTCTACCGCTCTTAGTTTGTCTTGATAGCTATTAATTGCATGATAACACCATATCTCTTTCAGTTTGAAATCATCTTTTAGATTTTTTCCTATCAAGACGATTGAATTTTTCATGAAATGATAGAAAAATGGAGACGATATGCTATTATTAATCTGATGTATATGAGATGTCTCTATAATCTTCACATCAAGAAATCTAAAATAAGATTCATTTCTTATTGATCTTTTAAGTTCATCATATAATTTCTTGCTTGAATTCTCAAAGCAAATAAGCATCAAATCTACATCACTGAATGAATCAACCACACCAGACACTTGTGAACCTCCTAATGTAACAGAAACTACACTTGAATAATTTTCTAATTCCATAAGCAATTTTACAAAGGAATTTATAATATCATCAAAAGATTTCATAAAGAATCTCCTATATCCTCTTATTTTTCTTAAAATTCCAGAGAATAGTTGAAAGAAAGATAATAAATTCTTGTTTATGATTCAATGAACTTGAGAGGTAATTAAGAACCAAAGAGAAAGAGCTATTCTTTCCAAACTGTGGTGATAATGTTATGAAATCAATGTCTTCTATCTTTTCAAGATTGTTGAGATCTGAAATTAAGATCCTATTATAAAAAATGCTCGTAGTATGCCATTCAACTGTATTTGTACCTTCATAACCAAAATGTCCCCATGTAAAATGAAGATATTGATTCCCTGTTTCGCAGTTTGCCCAGTATTCGGAATAATTTGGAGTATCTGTTAGTTGTATCTCACGATAATATGAACTATTGTAAATTCCTAGGTATAAATCAAATTGACTGTCAGGTTCATAAGAGCTTTTTGAATATAAAAACGCAAAGCAATCTGGAGAGACCATTGTAATTGATTCATCATAAAAGAAAATTTCACCATTGAAGGAAGTAATTTCTTCTTTTGTAGAGTAGCTTGAATTATAAAATTTCTCTAAAAATAATCTTGCATCATTACTGTATTCACCATTATCATAATAGAAAACATTGAAAACGTTATCATAAGGTATGATTGCTCTTGCTAAGAAATGGTTCTCCAACTCATTTCCCAATTTGTAAATTTTCCATCCCTCTCGTGCCCATTTTATTGTTAAATAAGGGTGGGAGTAGGAGGAATTTTCATACTTGGTCCATAAAATCGCTAAAGAAGTGTCTATTATCTGAAAATCGCCAGGTGCGTAACTTTCCGCATTCTGAATTTCAATAAAAGAGGAATTTAAGAAATGAACCGTACTAGAATTTTGCATATATAAAATAGGTGTAGTATTATAATAGCTGATTCTCGGTTCTTGATAAATGCTTGAATAAAATGTAATTCCTGGTTGAAAATTAAACCAATTTAATAGAGGGCCGTTAGTAATTAACCTTAGCGTTGGGTTGAAGAAAGAAGGAAACTTCCATTCCTCATCATCTAGTATATATATTCTTGAACGAAAGAATCCCCAAGAATTTAGATAGTAATAGTAAATCATGGGTTTGTTATCTGAATCCAATATGATTCTAATTTGATACTGATCAATAAAACCAGTTGTGGGTTTAATTGCTTCATAATAAAAAATATTCTCTGCATTCTTTCTAAAATCTAGAAGGGCATATGTTGGACCAGAATTATTAGGTTTGTAACTTCTGATTCCGAAATGAATCTTATCATCGTTTTCAATAACCATGTCTGAAAATGTTCCATTATTGAAAAGAGGGTTAGGATATAAAAACTCCTTTATCTTTGGAGATCGTTGAATAAAAAAAAAACAGAGGGGATTAAAATTACGTTTATTAGTATAATAATCCCACAAGATAATAGAATCTTCTGTTTTTTTTTCATCTATTCACCTTAGGATAGATCAGTTATAAATTCTATCATGTCATGTACATCTAAAGAACCATACCCGACTCTGTATGAGAAATAAGTTGTATATGTACCAAGGTTAGCTGTTGGTATTCCAACTTTTTCATGCCTTATTTTGTCGTATGTTGACTTATATCTACCACTTGGATCATTTTCTGATGATTGAACTATAGCTGCATAAAAGTCATCATAAGTCAAAGGATCAGACGAATCCAAGTAATATTTAGCTCTTGCTGCAAGATAAGCTGCTACTGCTACCTGAGGGGCTGAAAGACTTGTTCCGGTAGCTATATAGTTCTCTACCCCTTCCAAACCATCTTTATCCATGAAACCTTCAATCTTAAATCCGGGAGCAGCTAATTCTACTCCAGCAGTTGAAAGAGGTGCATTGTGTTTGTAACAACTTCCAAGCCAGTAACCTCCTGTCTTAAATTCAGGTTTTCTAAATGCTGACTGTACAGTCATTCGATTTATTTTTTTGCTACTGTATTCTGTTGGAACGTTATAGCCATATATTCCTCCTGCTCCTATCACCTTAGGTAGTTTCGAAGGATAGCTTCCCCAGTTTTCGTCGTCTGGATCTGTACCATGTTCAAGATCACCATAAACATAATTCCCTGATGCTGCTATGAATATACAGTTCTGGTTACTAACAAGCTGGTTAATTAGTGAAGTATAGCTTGGTTCACTAGTCTTTGAATCTCTATAAGCAGTGGTAATAACTTTATATCTATTATTTGGATTCTGAGTATTCCAAGTCTTAATTCTATTAAGTTGATCATACATAATATCTTCATCAAAATCACCATCGGAATCAGCAATCACATATACATCAATTTGTGCATTAACATTGTGAGAATCTCTTTCTAGTAATTGTATTATTATACTTGTAACAAAGGTACCATGATGAAATTCCGAAACATAATCTATAGCATCATATGGTTGAACTTCTTGACCATTAGCATTAAAAAGACGAAGATTTAGCAAAGATGATGAGTACTTATTTCTGAAATAAACAAATGTTCCTTCATCTAATCCAGTATCCAAGATTGCTAGTTTATAATTTCCATGGTTATTTTTTAACCATGAATAGCTAGTAAACGCTTCGTTTATGTTTATCCAATCAATTGCATTATCGGGTTCTCCATCTCCTCCGATTTCATATGTCCCAGTACAGAAGAGAGCATTTCTTTTAGTGATATTGAAATCTTCACAGTTCATAGTAGTATGTTTAAGTTGAATAGAATTAGAAAACAAATAAGAATTGAACTTACTTTTTTCATTTTATCACTTCCATTAAGTTTTGTTTGAGAGAGAACTTATTTTCTCCCAAAAACATAATTTGTTGAACTAAGTTAAAAATCGTTTGAGCTTATATGAATAGATAATATACTAGAAGCAAATTAAAGGAAAAACTAGAACCATTCAAAGGGATTCGTAGGTTAAATGTTTCAATTATCCATCTACTTTGTACATATATGACTGTATTTGTTTCTTAATTTTTCTGTAATTAATATAACATAGAAACGATTGCCAATTGCTTTTGTTAACACTATCAGTAAAGTCGAGAAGATTCACAGATAAAGTAAAGAAATTCTTTTGCAGATATCTCAGGTATCATTTCATTCAAGATTGTAACCTTCATAATTACAATGTTCTTTGTAAAATTAAACTTTTCGAGTCACTTTAATAACTTTGAACTGATTAATCTTTATTAATAAATCGAAAGTATTTTCGAATTAGAACGCTCACTATATCACAATTATGATAAATTAATCTTAAACAGGCCACAAATTCCTCCAACAAAACATTTTAATATCTCGATATATTGATATTACATAGATAAACATGAATCTGAAAAGAAAAGAAATACTGATTGCAGTTTTTGTGCTTGGAATATTTTTTACATCAAGTGCAACTGTTTTTGGGGAACAGAACAGTCATTCAACAACGGTTATTGTTCCTAGCCTAGTGAATAATCCATTGGATAATGTAACAATTGAAATGATTCCTAGCATCGACTCGCATCGAGAGGATAAAATACCCAGCATTTTACCAGGTGGTTCATTTTCTGTGCGTTTTAACTTAACCAATTATTCAGAGCAACAGTTAAGATTATTAGAAATGTTTCCTGAAACCAATGATTTTGGTTTACTTGCCGATAATTTTACTTCGAGTAAAGATATCTTTGATCCTGAAGAATCATGGATAACAGATGAGTATACTATAGATATTGTTCCAAGTCAAGCAGTTGTTGGAGATCCAATTGATGTTGCTATTGTCTTAGATATTTCTGGTTCCATGCAGGACGAAATTGATGTTCTAAAAGCTGATTTAATTGAAGTTATCGAAGAACTTGAGGACACAGTTCCAGACATACGAATTGGATTGGTATTCTTTGGAGGGGATTATGATATTCCAATGCAAGATCCCTATAACAATCCAGCATTGGTACATGACTTAACTAATGATTTTCAACACATAGTAAATGTACTCTCAGCAACTACAGCAGCTGGAGGATATGAGCCTTGGGGAGACGCTTTGTGGGTTGCACAAAATTACTTATCGTGGAGAGATAATTCAGTCAAGCTTCTGACCTTGATCACTGATGAACCATGTGATACAGGAGAGATTATAGGTGACGGTCCATTAGAAGTACCACCCAATTCACTGGAAGCTGATTACGATGGACCTTTATTGTATGAGTTGTATGCAAATTTCTCTGAAGAAGGATATATAATCTGCTCAATAGTTGCTACAAGTTCTAATGATAAGACTATTGAACAATTACATTCTGCAGCGATGTTGACTGGAGGAACATACATCAGACTCGGTGATGGTGAACTTCAAACAAGTGATTTACCATTTATTATAGGTGAGCTTGTAGAACAATATGCAGTAGAATTGGATCTGAAGATTAAGGTTGTTTTGAGTCATCTAAATGATGCTGATGTAAGAGAATATCGGACTGAAACGTTTACTGTACTAATAGATGATCTTCCTCCAGAAATAGATTTCTGGGTTTATACTAGTGTGGACATATTTACAGATGAAAGATTCCTGAATGTTAATTGTAAGGTTAAAGATGTTACTGGAGTACCTTATGTTGAGATTTACTATAAAATGGAAAAGAACGGATTTTGGTTGATCTCAAATGGAACAGAGGTAGAAAAGGATCTATATTTGCTTTCTATACCATACGACTTGTTTACTAGCGAAATATTCTATCAAATTTATACCAAAGATTGGTTGGGTAACGAGATAACTACAACAGTTCAAAGTATCAAAATCACTGATGAGGAAGAGTTTTCTACCTTAGAATCTGGAAAAAGACAAGAAGTTACACTAATACCTGAACAAAACATAATGATGATTATCAAGGGTCATCAAACTGATGATTCATTCTTAATTGTATTATCAGAAAACTTAGATTATGCTTTCGATTTGGTAGTGCTTGATTTGAATTTATCAGCAATAGTAGAAAGTGAAAGTAACTGTTATTCAATTGCTATAACCGTTCCAGCTGGACATGTTTTCAAAATTCAGCTACTAGCTGCAGAATACACTGGAGTATCGGTGAGTAGTCAAATATTAGAGAGCATCAATTTTGCTGAAGAAAAAATGTGTATCCTTGAATACGATGATGTTGTTCTATTAGAGATTGATAACAAAAGTGGTGAGGAAAGAAGTAGAAGTATACTAGCAGATTCTGTATTAGTTGAAACAAAAATCTATGTTTTTAATGCATCTAATTGGGAGTTGTTAATTAGCGGTTATTCAGAAGTAGTACTACCAGATGAAAAGTGCTATGTCTTAATCTATCCTATATATCACTACGGAGAGATAGAAATATCGTATAACTATGAAGATCTAAATGAACCCTCTGGTCATTATTATGCAGAAAACAGTTCGTTTCTTTGGAGTTTTACTCTTTTCAGTCTTTTTGCTTTAGCTTACATCTTAAGAAGAAAACGAATGTGATGACAATGAAAAGAAACAAGCTCTTTATCTTTTTTCCATCACTTTTTCTAATAGTATTGATAATGCTCCCTTTAATCAGTCACGATGTATTTTCAAGTGAAATATTGCTTGATGAAACTCAAACCAATTTTTCATTGAGAGTGGATTCAGATCTAAATGAGACTTCTTATTATGTATCAGTTAGCAACCAGATAATTGTGTTCTCAATTCAATGCAACAGTTGGGGGATTGAGTTTGGTGATGGTTATAAAGGATTATTAATTGAATTAATCTTTGATGTAAATGATAGCACACTAAACAGCTGGTTGATTCTTTCAGGAGATACATCAATTCATCACTTCACTTCAGAAATAGAGTTGGATGGAGTAATTCAGATAAAATTCTCTTCTCTAAAAGTAGATTCAATTAATGTTGAGTTGGTTTTAACAGACGACTATCCTGTTTGGACATATGAGACCCATATTAATGCTTTTGATAATGTATTTTTTGGAGTAGAGCGTAATGCGGAGTTCTACTTATCTATTGAAAAGATCGTTTTACATTTAGCAACAAGAAATGTTGTTTCATTCAACTATACTTGTGAAATCTACAACGAATTAGATCAATCTATTGTTATATATTCAGGTAACTTTTCTTATAGTGATTTAGAATTAGTGGAGATCATTACTGAAGAAGGTTTGTTTGAAGAACATTGGTACAAACTAAGATTCTACACCGATGATTATAGCAACAGTACTCAGATTAAGTGTTCTATTTTCTATGATCACTATCAAACAGAAAATATTGGAAGGATTTTCTTAAGGAAAAGTAATCAAGTCATAAATGATATCCCTATTGATTCTCTACGATCAACTCCTTCATTTTATTGGACAATATTTGATCCTTTTATACCCCCCCCTCCTCCACCTCCAATTCCTAATCTCTTGATTATTATAATGATAGTAATCCTTGCAATTTTTTCATTTATATTCATTGTAATAGTCGTTACTGGGATTCGAGTTAATTATAAGAAGAAGAGAATGAATTTACATTCAACAGTAGTTCTGCCATCAGACAAGTATTATCAAATGCAAGAACAACGAGCAAAATATTCACCAGCCCAAGTTTATGGTGTTAATTTTGCAGAAAAGATTTTAGACTATAATGTTGAAACTTCTGATGAGATTAAGGTAACTTGCTCTATCTGCTTACAAATCATTGACAATCAAGAGCATCTTATCAGATGTCCTTCATGTGATATTGCATTTCATAAGAATCATCTTTATCAATGGATTGTTGGAAATGGGAATTGTCCAGCATGCAAATCAAGGTTAAAAATAACAAAATACTAATCATTTTTTTCTTTTTTTCCTCTTTTCATATTTTTTTATGACGCAATGTTAGTTTTTTTAAATGAATTCGAAAAAAAGGACTTCATAGGAGTAAAATCGAAATGACACAAGCAGCTTATATCTTACTAAATGTTCAAACAGGAATGCTTGAAACTGTTCAAGAAGGATTAAAGGATATCGCAGAAGTAACAGAAGTTTATGCTGTCTATGGAATATATGACTTGATAGTGAAAATTGAATTTGATACTATGGATGAGCTCAAAAATCAAGTTTTGAATAATAACCTCATCATTGATGGTGTAAAAAACAGTATGACTATGATTTGTGTTAAGTAATCTATTCTTTAAGGACATCAGGTTTTGAGAGAATATTCTCTATTCTCTCAACTAATACAGTTGCGGGTATATCGAATGTAGTAATTTTAGCTCTTCTTCCTCTTTTACCCTCTTCTATTGGTCCAACACTTTTGCCTAAAATTCCAACTTTATGAAGAGTTTCCAAAGCTGATCGAAATGAAGATTTACTTCTCAATTCATGGTCATACTCTTCACATGTTAATACATAGCTTTCATATCCATCTTCTATGGTTGTAGATGTTATTCCTTTAATAGTTAGTTTTCTGGCTATTCCAAGTGCTGTTAAAAGTTCTTGTAATCTTAATTCCTCCAGAACATCTCTTCTTAATTCAGGGTAAACGTCAGCTTTTGCAGCACGTATATATTCAGGATTGATAAAAGTCTCATGTTTTAAATCAGTTAGCTTACCAGCACGATATAAAATTTCCAAACCATGTCTTGCATTCTGAGAGGAAGAACAGATATCTGCGATTAGATTTAATGTTTCTTCTGTGTAAGAGGTAGGATAAAGAGCCATATTTGCTCTATATTCAAGTATCTGGAGAAGTTGATTTCTGCTATATCCTGAGATATCCATTTGATCATGAATATGTCCTGATAAAGGGACATTTAGAAGAGATCTATACTCTATTGGTCTTGATATGATTATTGTTGATATCATACTCTGCTCTGAACCAAATAATTCTCCAGAGTGAAAGATACTTAAGATGTCTTCAGAATTTAACATATTTGCTTCATCTAGAGCTATTATTAATCTAATCTCTTCCCTTGTCAAGCGTTTAACTAGCATGTCGAGAATCTCTTCATCACTAAAACCACGAGATTGAATCCTGAAGTGTTCTGAAAGAACATTTCTCAAAATAGCAGTCTTACTTCTAAAAGAATGGCAATTGTAATATAGAAACTTAACATGAATGTTACGATTATTTGCAGCTTCTTCGAATCTTTTCATTGTGTATTTACAAAGAGCTGTTTTACCAATACCTGCGTGTCCAACAATTGCTACATTAACTGAGAATGAGCCTTCTTTTCCAAGTAAAGAGCGAAAGTTTCTTGCAAGTCTAGCTATGTCCTCTTCCCTCGTTGGTAATTCAGGTGGAACATACTCTGGATATAATGTTGATTCGTTCTTGAATATCGATTGTCCAAACATCGCGTCTTCTACATGGTCAAATTTAGACATTTTAATCTCCTTAGCAAATGATTAGTTGCATTATATAATAAAAAACCTTACGCTAACTAAAGAAATGCTTAAATCTTTTGTAACAGACAAAATTATTTAAAGAACATTCTTCACGAAGAGAAAGAAAATGAACTTTGATACAGACCATGAGGATAAATTGACTGTCAATTTGATAGATTATGATGATGTTCCAAGTCATTTATTTCCGTTCTTTACCTCGTATAGAATGTTTTTCGATGAACAAATAAGATGTTATGGTTTTTTCTTAGAAGCTGAGCTAATTGCTGTAACAGCAATAATTCCTTCAGAAGAGGATGTTGAAGGAGGATTTATTTCCGTTGGGTGTCCTATAATTTATGTTTTTGAAGTTAGAGAGGATAAAAGAAGGAAAGGATTGGGATTCATTTGCGCACAATTATTAATTCGAGATGTAATTGAAGAGGACACTGTTCAATTATGCTGTTCTCCTTTTGTTAAACCTTTCTGGGAGAAAGTAGGATTCGAGATCTTGTATTTTGATCAATCGCTTTACATGAATAAAATGATTCTTAGAAAAGAAATAGAAAATGAGAATAAGACATAAGATAGAATTATCATGGTCCAGATTTTATTCTTTTAATAATCATACCTTCCAATATATAGGGATTTAGATTAGCACTGAGGTTTAGAGCTTCAGTTAACCTTCCTTCACTGTTCGAATAAATAGTCATTAGTTCTTCTCCTTCTCTACAGAAATCACCAATCTTTTTGTGCAGATATATGCCTGCTTCTTTATGTTTTGGAGTTCCTGCAGCTTTTGCTATTTTCTTAATGGCATCGTTTGAAAGTTTGATGATATAACCATCTTTGGGAGCTTTTATTGATTCAGTAAATTGCCCAACAGCAATATCATCAGCTGTAACATTTGCATCTCCTCCTTGCACACCGATTATTTCTTCCATTTTCTCTTTTGTTTTTCCTTTGTTAATGTAATCAGCTGCTAATGAAGCCCCTTGTCCTGGTTGAGCTAAACCAGCCATTTCAAAAAGTATTCCAGATAACTCCGCACTTTTTTCAAATACACTAGTAGGTCCTTTACCTGAGATAACATTCAGAGCTTCTCTTGCTTCTAGAGCAGGTCCTATTGCTTTCCCAAGAGGTTGTTCTCCATAACTCAATGCAGCTTCAATTTGAATACCAAGCCTTCTTCCTAACTCTGTAGCTTCATGGGCATAATCTATAGCATCATCCTTTGTAGGCATTTTAGTTCCTTCACCTGTTGGAATATCTAGTACAAGGTAATCGACACCTGTTGACACTTTTTTACTGAAAATACTAGCTAGCATCTGACTATGAGGATCGATTCCTAATGGTTGCTCTACTCTGTGAATAACAATTTCATCCAGAGGAGAAAGATCCAGAGTCCCACCCCAAACTAACATTCCTCTAGTTTTTGGGGCAATTTCCAAGATTTCATCAGATGAAAAATTAACATCACATAAAACTTCCATTGTATCAGCTGTTCCAGAAGGACTTGTAATTGCTCTTGAACTTGTTTTTGGGATTAAAAGACCTGCAGCAGCTACAGTTGGTACTATAACTAAACTTACTTTGTTTCCGGGTATTCCACCTATACTATGTTTATCATAAACTGGCTCATCAAAATCCAGTGTAATACCAAATTCTGCCATGGATGTTGTTAAATATTGAATTTCATCCATGCTTAGACCCATATAATATTGTGCAAGTGTGAACATAGAGATTTCTAAATCCGTATAATTGTTTGAGCAGATATCGTTAACAATAGTTCTTATTTCATTTTCTTTCCAAACATGTCCTTCTCTTTTCTGTTTGACATGTTCTAATGAAACAGGACGACGTCTAACAAATACATTAACTTTTTTCTCTTCTTTTACATGTAATTGACTAGCAGATTCTTTACTTAAACCCACATAACCTGGAAGTATAAGGTCTGTTGTTGAAAATACTTCGCACATAATTTCTGATTTTTCACTTTTCACTTTTACATTTGTAGAATGTTTGATTTTAACTTCTTCTAGAGTCTGAGAATTTATCAATGCGAATGGTTTCTCAACATCTATATCTATTTTTTTTACTTTTAAAGTTGGCATATAATTTCACTTTCATAATATGATAAAATCAAGATTTCACATCTTTTTCTTTATGAAGAAAAAAAACATCACGGAAACATATAATGTTTTCGTTATTAGGTAAAAAAAAGATAAACTGCTTAACAAAGGAAAATAAAGAAAATGAAATAGGAGAGTATCTGAATTACTCTCTTTTAGATAGCTTTATAGCTTCACGATGTAATTTGTATCTTTGGAATAAACGCATCCTAAGAGCAACAATTAATGCAATAGTTAAAATCAAGATAGGAGTCCAGATTAACCATGTACTAATGTTATATCTTAATCCAAATCCATGTAATCTAACTAATGATATGTTTACACCTGCTGGTGCTCCAGTTCCATTTATGTAGGATACTCTATAGTCCATCTCATTTAAGAATCCTGATCTCTTGTCAAAGGTTAATTCCATTTCGGTAACATTGTTAGTTTCAGTAATTAGAGTGTAATTGTATATTGCTACTTTCTCCTCAAAGGTCCACATACTGCGATCTACATAAAGAGAATGCTCTAGATAATCGAAATAATTAATATATCCATCATCATCAACCAGGTCTAAGAGTTCGAAGTTAATTTCTTCAGATAAATCATAACCTGTTATATTGATTCTAGCAGGTTGAATATACTTGAACACGGCTAATCTATGTTCTTCGTTACTATGATATCGTGCCATTACGTCATTTACATAAACTAAACACCAGCTATGAACATCTGGTAATTGTAATAATGGATTTGCTCCAATAATTACGATTATTTTGTCATTTGCTTTGATTTTCTTATCTCCTTCAGTGATATGAAAATTACTAGTTTTTTCGTATTTTGCGATTTGCCATTTAAATCTCTTATCAGTTATAATACTATTGTCATATTCCATTCTACTTAGAAAACCAGTAGTATCGTTCATTATACCAGGAGCTGCAAAAGCTTTAACAATTTCCCTTTGCGGTGTAATTTTGTTTCCAGTCGTTTCATCGTATACAGCTGCATTTGTCCAAGTATTGAAGAACATTGAACTTAGAAAAGTTACAGTAAAAAATATTCCAACTATTATTCTTTTCTTCATGATTATCCCAATCACCTAAATACTTACGTTTTATCGTTCAATAAAACACATTTTTAATGTTTGTGGTTAAACCTCTTATTTAATAATTTGGTTATTTTACAGTAAAATATAAACGTTTATTATTCTTACCTCTATTTTCTGACTTTAAAGGAATAAATTCACCAATTTCTTTTGTGTTTGCAACATGTACTCCCCCATCAGCTTGTTTATCAATCCCATCTTCAATTTCCACAATTCTAATTGTTTTCACGCTTTCAGGTATCAGGTTGACTTTTGTTCTTATTAAATCAGGATCCTTTAATGCTTCTTCTCTTTCTAAGAACGAAATAGAGACATCATGACTTCCAGATACAATCAATTCTATAGCCTCTGCAATTTCCTGAACTCTTTCTTGTCTTAAGTGATCAATCTCGAAATCTACTCTACTCTTTTCAGGATCAATATTTCCTCCAGTAACAGTTGATCCATATTTCTTGTAAAGAATAGCGGAAATAGCGTGTAATGTGGTATGCATTCTCATTTGTCTGTACCGAGGTTCCCAGTTAATACTACATTTTACTGTTTTTCCAACAAGATCTTCTGAAGGGTTTGGAATTATTGAATGAAAAACTTTTCCTTTTCTAAAGATTACATGTTTGACTTCATACTTCTCCCCGCTCTTTGTTTGAATGATACCAGTATCACTCTGCAATCCCCCTCCCTGATAAGAAAATGCCGTTTTATCTAATACCAAAGCATTTTCAGATATTTCTATTATCTCAGATTCAAACTCCTTAATATACGAATCAATTTGAAATAAAAACTCAGTCATAAGAATAACAAAAAGTAAAAAATAAAAAACCTTACGGATTGGGAGTTTTTCTAGTCATCCTTTGTAACAAATTCTTGTCCTTCATTATTGCAAAGCAATTGTATCACATGCTTTCCTGAATAGATTACAGGTTGCACGCCTCCCATTGACATTGACCATTGGCCTGCCATATAAAAATTTTCTAAACCAGGTAGTTGTTTCTCTACAGTAGCTACAAATGATTTTGTAGTAGGTAGGAAACCCATATATGCTCCTTTTTGATTAAGAGTATATCTCCAGTAGGTATAAGGTGTAGCTACATCTGTAACTTCAATTTTATTAGATATTCCAGGATATCTTTTCTCTAGCCAAGATAACACTTCTTTTGACAACTGTTTTTTAGCTTCTCTGTATTTTGTTATATCTTTCCTTAATTCAAACCAATATTCCCAATCAGTTTCGAAATCAACTTGAATTACTGTTTTTCCTTCAGGAGCAAATGATTTGCTATAATTAAAGAATCTTATCAATACAAAGTTCTTTTCCTTGTTTCCTACATTGATAGGATCAGTGGTTTTGATGAAAGTCATCCACACATCGTCTTTAAACTCCATATTTACTCCAAAATTTACAGAAACAAAAGGATCAACAACTTTCCATTTCTTATATCTTCTTTCTATATTTTCATTTAGATATTTTCCTTTTAACATTTTAAAAATCACAGTAAATCCGTCGATAGCAGAGATACAGAAATCCGAATTATGTACACTTCCATCTTCAAGTACTATTCCTGTAACTTTATCATCCTTAACTAGTATATCAGAAACTTTAGAATCATAGTGTATCTGTCCCCCAAGTTCTACGAATCTATCCACCATTTTTCTTGCAAAATCAATAGAACCATTTTTCAAAACTCCCATCTGTTTTTGTGAGACGAGACTTAGAACCATCCAAAGGAAGACAATAGGGATATCTGGTAAAAACATGTAAAGAAGAAGCTCCCTAAACATCGGATCATGTATTTTCGTCACATATTCTTTAACAGGCATCATTGATTTTCCCACAAAATATCTCAATGATTTTCTGTTTTCCCAGAAATCCTTAATCCAATCTTTGGTTGTCATTAGCTCAGGAGGATTCTTAAAACCAAACTCACTAAAGTCTGATTTACTCAATCCTCTTATTCCTTTGATAAAATGTTTGATTACACCGATATCCTTAGGAAAAAGTGTAGTTAAGTTCTTCTGAAATTCAATCAAATCCGCAGAGATGTCTATATTTCGATTGCTTTCTTCATCAATAAATCTTGCATAGATGTCTAAATCGATACATTCTGCTTTATGGGCTCCTACTTCCTTGAATACATTGTAAAGATTTAAACCAGGTTTATATCCTGAAAGGAAGTGAATTCCTCCATCTATTAGATACTGTTTTCTCTTCCAACAAGCAGCAAGACCGCCAGGAACGGAATTTTTTTCAAAAATTGATGTTTTAAAACCATTTATCTGTGCATAAATCCCAGTAGCTAAACCTCCCAAACCTGCACCCAATACAATGATTGTTTTTGTCATTTCCTCTCTTCCAGCTAATTAAACTAAGATATTCTAATTATTTATATTATTGCTAGTTTGGAGGAGTAAAATTCGCATTATTTTATTATCTTCCCAGTTTCAATGAACCAAAGAAATAAATCCAATTGTGCTAGATAAAGTTCTAACTTATGAGCAATATCACGCAATATGCCTTCTATTTCAAGATATTTATTCTTAGTCATAGTTATAGGTTTGGAGATAATTTCGTATTTTTCTAGTAAATCTATAATGTGAAAATCGATAATTGCAAGATCTTTAAAACCAATATTTCTTAAAAAATGACTTGATTCTTTCATTCCAAGTCCTTTGATATTATGAACTAACCATTCTCTAGATTCGATTTCAGGTTTTTCTAATATTGATAGTTGATAAATCTGATTTATTTGAGCTCTAGATTCAACTATGTATTGCGATCTTGTGTTAGGAAATCTATAACCTAGTTCCTTAAGTTTTCTTGCTAGGTTTTTTTCATTTAGTGTAAGAAAACCTCTCTCAATTGCTTTATGTATTATAACTCCTCTTTCTGCTTGAAAGTTTGCTGTAAGTATACAAAAACACATTTCAAGAAAGATTTCTTCTTTAGTCTGTTGCCCTAATTCTTCAAATTTTTTTATTTTACTCTCTACAGTTAAATTTACTTCACTTTTGATAAGAGAGTTAATTTCATTGACTAAATCTCCATATCCACTTTTCATTCCATCAATCTCGAAATTTATTTCTACTCCTCTATAATTGGATTCACTTTTTCGAAAGCATCTACATCTATTAGACCATGATCTGTGATTTTCAGATGAGGGATGACTGGTAATGCGAGGAATGCTAACGCCATAAAAGATTCGGATATTGCAGGATTTAGAGTATTCAAAGCATTATTTAGCTCCTTATTCAGGCGGACTACATCCTCAATTTTTCCAGTACTCATGATTCCTGCGAATTTTAAAGGAAGTATTGTTATATTATCAATGGTGACAACCACTAAACCTCCATGAGACTCTTTTAATGCTTCTATTGCTTTAAGCATTAATTCATAATTAGATCCTGTACAAATCAGTTGATGACTATCATGAGCTACTGTACTAGCTATTGCACCGTGTTTTAATCCTAAACCTTTAACAAATCCTTTACCTATTTTTTCCTCTTTTGTATGTCTATTAAGAACTACTACCGGAAGAATATCGTTTTCAATATCAGGAATAACGAAAGTATCTTGTACTTGGAGTTCTGCTTCAAGCTTTTCAGTAATTAAGGAATGCTCACTTACACCTATCACTCTGACATTGACATAATTTTGCGAATTAACTTTTATCATCAATTTCTCAATGGTTGGCACTTCTAGTTTTGAGAGAGTATCTAGAATGAAATCAGGAAACTTCTTTTCCTGAATTGGAAAAGCGAGTTTTCCGTTTTCGAATAATACTTCACCTTTAGCAAATACCATTTTAATATTGAATTCCTCAAGATTGTTTACAACAATTATATCAGCTCTTTTCCCTGGAGCTATTCCGCCAATTTCCTTCTCTAGTCCTAAATGAGTAGCTGTATTCAGAGTCATCATTTGAATAGCTTCTATTGGATTCATCCCCAATTGAACCATCTTCCTGTAAGTGTAATTGAGATGTCCTTTCTCTATCAAATCAATTGGATTTCTATCATCAGAAGCAATTAATATATTGCGAGTATCTATTTTACTTTCATCTAGATTTTGTAGAATATTCCCTAAATCTTTAGCAAAAGAACCTTCTCTTACTTGTAATTTCATACCTAAACGTAATTTTTCTAAAACTTCCTCAAACGTCGTTGCTTCATGATCAGATGAAATACCAGCAGCAACATACGCCTGAAGTTCTTTTTCCTTCAGAAGAGGAGCATGTCCCTCAATAATTTTTCCTGCTTTTTTAGTTGCATCTATTTTAGTCATTACCTCTTCAAGCCCTAAGAATACTCCAGGATAATTCATCATTTCAGCTAATGCAAAGAATTCATCTCTTATAATCAACTGTTTTACTTGTTCTGAATCAATCGTAGAACCAGGAGTTTCAAATCCTGGTAAGGAAGGAACGCAAGAGGGTAATTCAATTAAATAGCTAATCGGGGAATTTCTTGCTTCATTAACGAGAATTTCAAGTCCTTCCATTCCAGCAACATTTGCTAGTTCATGAGGATCAATAACTGCTGTTGTAGTTCCATGGGGAACAATAGCTTCTGTAAACCTACTTAGAGTTAACATCGATGATTCAATATGTACATGAGATTCGATTAAACCAGGGCAAATAATTGACTCTTCAATGTCAATAACCCTGGTATTTTCTCCAATTAGGTCATTTGTGTTCTTTCCAACATGGACAATTCTATCTTTACTAATAGCAATATCTGCTTCAATTATCTCTTTAGTATATACATTGACAAGTTGACCGTTTAATAGGACAATATCAGATTTTATTCTCCCCATTGCACAATCAACGATTTCTTTTGTATTCATGATAAGACAAAGAGAAATAGAATTGATGTTTTTTAAATATTTATAGGTTTAATTTCAAAATCATATATATTAACAAGTGTAAAACCTTATACGTGAGTTATTTCAATATGTCCTATGAAGGTTCGAGTTGTAACTGATTCAGCAGCAGATTTTCCTTTAGAATTTGTAGAGAAATATGATATTGGAACTGTTCCTCATTCAATTCACTTTGAAAATCAAGCATGGAAAATAGGTATCGGTATTTCTGTAAAGGATTATTATCAAAGATTGAAGAACATGAATGAGATGCCTAAAAATGCAACTCCTACACCTCAAGATTTTGATGAAGTATTCAAAGAAAGCTTGGAAACAAAAAAATATGGCCATGTAATATATATTTCAATATCTGAAAAACTCTCTTCTACTGCAAATCCAGCAAGAATAGCTGCTAAGAATTATAAGGATAAGATCACCATTTTTAATACAGAGTCAGCTTCTGGAGTGCAGGGTTTGTTTGTTCTGAATGCAGTTAAACTTCTGAGTGAAAGTAAATCTATTGATGAGATTCTTGAAATATTCGAAGAACTAAAGGATGAATACATCCTAGATGTGGGATTCTTCACACTTGATAATGTTTACAAGTCTGGTAGATTAAAATCCAAGTTTGTGTTATATCTAACCAAATTTATCGGAATAAAGCCTGTAGCGGTAATGGAACGACCAGGAGAATTGATTTCAACATTTCCAGGATTCTTTCTTAAATCTCATATGGAAAAGAGATTAGTTGATATTATTATCAAACGAGCAAAAGTTGAATTGACTTATGACCTTATTGTATCTAACGTTGAAAATCCCAAAGGAGCTGAAAGAGTTACTAATATGATAAAAAAGAAAGTGAAAATAAATGAAAGCTATATTACTGATTGTTCTCCAATAGTTGGAACAAATACTGGAAAGGGAACCATAATAATGGGATTATTACCTTCAATAGATTAATTATTCTTGTGTCTTATTTTTGACTTAGTTAATTTTGTATATTCAGTAAAGTTTTTTGCTATGTGCAAATATAAAATCTAGATGCATTTGAAAATAAAAGTAATTACTGATACATCTGCAGATCTACCTCTCGATGTCATAAGGGATAATAAAATAGAAATAATATCTCAAATTGTTTCCTTTGAAGATAAAGCACTTCGTCTCGGAAAAGACATTTCATTTGATGAGTATTATGAAATTCTTGAAAGATTAGAAAAAATCCCTACTACAGCTGCTCCAGATCCTGCAAGTTTTTATAAGGTTTTTGAAAATTTCATTCAGAAGCAGAAGTACGATTTTGTTTTTTGTGTAACAGTATCTAAAGAACTGAGTGGAACTTACGCTTCTGCAGCTATAGCAGCTAGAAAGATTGGTGATAAAGTAGTTTTAGTAAACTCCGATTCAGCTTCAGGAGTAGAGGGTTTAATTGCTTTAAATATTGTAGAATTAGCAAATAAAGGTTGCTCAATAAATGAAATTAAAGATACAATCACTCATATGAAAAAAGATTCATTATTATGCGCTGGTTTTCATACATTTGATAACATCTACAAATCAGGCAGATTGAAATCTAAATTTATTCTTAAGACTACAAATTTCTTGAGAATTAAGCCGATTTTGGTACTTGAGG
The DNA here is from genome assembly GCA_013166775.1 of Promethearchaeati archaeon. Taxonomy (GTDB): domain Archaea; phylum Asgardarchaeota; class Heimdallarchaeia; order Heimdallarchaeales; family Heimdallarchaeaceae; genus UBA460. The sequence continues at coordinate 75,604 of JABLTJ010000003.1, read as the reverse complement.
AAAAAAAGGTTCTTCAACCAAAATTTCCTGGACTTTTCTCTGAAAATCAAATGTTGAATCGGATGCTGAAAGCATCGTTAAAACGTGTTAACAAGAATCTAATTTTCGACATGGTAATTTCACATGTTGCTAATCCTAGGGGTGCTAGCAAACTGCGAGACAAAATAAAGAATAGACTGAAGATACGTAATGAATATTTTACAATTGCAACACCTTTAGTTGGAACTCATACTGGAAAGAAAACGGTAATATTATCTCTAGTGCCAGTATTTGAACCAATTAAGAGTAATTACGATGATGATTAATGATATTTAATAGGCTAGTTTAGTCAAGAAATCATTCATTTTTTTGGCTATTTCATCTTCTTTACCTTCGTATATTCTGTGCATATCAGTCTGAATCTCAACAATTTCTGAATCAGTGAGATGAATAAATTTCTTTGATTTCTCAGGATCCACAAAATGATCTTGTTTTGCAACTATCATTTGTATTGGAACATCAATCTCTTTTTGTCTATCTCGTATATCATACTTAACTATAAACTCTACAACAAATCGACGAAGACTCCAATCATCATTTTTCCTCAATCTATCTGCTGCCCAAGTTACATTAGCTGATTCTCCTGTTCGTCGAACCTTTAAATAAAATCTATAGAGTACGATTATCATCTTCTGAACAAAAATCATAATGAATGTTGGGATTAATCCTAGAGCAGGAACAAAAAATGGAGTATTGTAGAACTCTTGAGGGCTAAAAATCACCAAAGCTCTAGGTTTAGGTCCGTCTCCATCTAAATAGTGACAAAATGTTTGTGAACCTCCTGAACAGCTACCAAGAATGATGAATTCCTTGTTTTTCAGACCAAGATGTTCAATTACTTTTGATAATTCATCATTATATTCTTCTGAACTGAAATAACCTTTCTTATGAGAAGTAATGGATTTCCCAAAACCTCTGGGTTCATAGATTATAACATTACTATATTTTTGCAAAGCTTTAGCCATTGGAGTAAAATTATCTATAGCACTTAACCAGCCAGGTATAACAATTATGTTACGATGAGAATATTTCTCTTCCTTGGAAGGGAATTTTGCTAATCTTATCTTGAATTCAGGTTTTTCTCTAGTAGTTATGAACTGAATTTCTTCATTCATAATCTAAATTAAGTATGGGGGTTCTTATTTCTTTTCTATAAAATGAAAAAGATTGAGGTATTCATTCCTCAATATCTTTGAAATAGTACCCACCAACTCTCTTTCATATCTTTTGGAAAAATCATTTTTCCATGCGGTGTCTGTATAGTAAAACATAGTATTTTCTCTCCTATCATAGGTATTCCTAGTAAATCTTCTTCCATTTGGATTCCTCTGAAGGTACTTTGAGAGAAATAAATTATGTATTTCTGATTCACAAAGAAAACGCAGACCTATCTAGGAATCATTCTTCTGTTTCTATTTCCTTTTTTCTTACTAGGATTGATCTTAAGATTCCATGAAATATATTAAATCGTGGAACTTTTTTCATGTAAAATTTGTAAGGATACCCGTAAGCTTTCTGTAAAAAGACGTCTCTCTCAAATGAGGATAAGACAAAAGATAAAATAGCAACAACTGCAAGAACATTGGAGACTATAGAACTAATTAAGAAGATTGTAGAAAATGAGATAAGCATGCATCCAAAAGTTATTGGATGTCTAAAATAGGCAAAAAACAACAAATTCGTGAATTTGTTAAGATTTGCTGTTCCTCTTCTTTTTACCCATCTTCTTCCAGTAGAAAGAGCACCCACAAAAATGGAGGTAAATCCGATTGATGCTAGAATTATGGAAATCAGAGTGTAATAATCTAGTCTACCATAGCTACCTGCAGTTTCAGGGACACTCAAAGCTATTATCAAGAAAATAAAGCTTACAACCAGAAATACTTCATGTCTTATTCCTCTATATATGGAAAATATTAACCATACGACTAACACAGCTGAGAAGAATACGATTATTGACCAAAACCACAAATAATCTAACACAAGGATAATTTGTTTAACCTCTTATTGAATTTTTCTGATAAACACTCTAAAACTATAATATTTTTAAAGAATGAAATTTGTCTAAATTTAAGCACGATTCAAATGTCTTCTAATGAAAAAATAGGATTTTTACTCATTCATGGTTTTACAGGAACTCATTTTGAAATGATCCCTCTTGAAGAATTCTTAACAGACAGAGGATTCTCTGTTCGAAATATTACACTACCAGGACATGAAACTACGGAAGAAGATTTAACTACAAAAAAATGGACTGATTGGGTAGAATTTGCTCAATTAAAATTGGATGAATTAAGTAATAAGTGTAAGAAAGTTTTCGTTGTTGGATTATCTATGGGAGGAACAATAACCTTACTTTTAGGAGCAAGGAATAAAGATGTTGCAGGAATTATCACTTTAGCTCCTGTTTACAAAGCACCAGATTGGCGTATGCACCTCTTATCAATTCCATTAGTTCATTATGTCTATCCAAGGTACAAAAATGAAGAAAGTGGATGGGAAGATTTAGAAGCTCTATCTACTCACAAAAGCTACGAGCATTATCCAATAAAGAGTGTAAGTGAGTTATATAAAATGTTGAAAGAAACTAAGAAGCAAGTAAAAAACATTCAAGTCCCCATCTTGATTATACAAAGTAAGAAAGATCTTAGTGTACCTGACAAACATGCTAAGTTGATTTACAGTAATGTCAATACAACAGACAGACAGCTAGTTTGGATTGAAAATGGTGGTCATGTAATTCCCAAAGATGCAGGGAGACAACAGATGTTTGAAACGATTGATTCTTGGCTAAAAGGAAGATTATGAGAAAATTAAATGTCTTTATCAATTTTTCACACATATTTCATTCTAATAGCTTTCTACAGCTTCTTTAATTACGTCGAAGCATCTTTCTAACATTGATTTTAATCGATTTGGATCTACTTCGTAGGGAAATTCAGGAAAATCTGTTCTCTCAAGAACTTCTTCTTTGGTCAATCCATCAACAACAAGATCCTCAATTTTTTTCACTAACATTTCTAGGTATTTTTGTTGTATTTCAAGTTCTTCTTTGAATGTTATCGGACCATGACCTGGAACCACTTTAACTGGGTTCAAATAAATCATCTGAGTATATGCATCTATCCACAAATATGGATCTACTGAAGGATCTCCCCCATATGGAAAAGTTTCAGCAAAGAGCAAATCTCCTGTTATAACTATATTATCGTTTGGTATGTATAAATAACTACTTCCTCTTGTATGACCATTTGTTTGTACAATTTCAACTTTTACTCCTTCTTCCTCAATAGTATATTCTCCTTCAAATGTAGTAGTAGGCAGAACAAATCGCAAATCATCCCATTTATCCTTGAATTCCGGAACTTGTTCCATTCTCTCCTCAAGCTTTTCTTTAGTCCAAGTTGTAGAAACTTGTTCCTCCATTATTTCTTTCATGTCTTTTGAAGAGATTATCTCACAGTCTTCCAGTACTTGATTACCAAATACATGATCACCGTGATGGTGAGTAATAACTAGATACTTGATCGGAACTTCCATTTCTTTTTCAGCTGCATCTCTCGCTATTTTAGCAGTTTTTGGATCCATCCCTGTATCAACCATGATTCCGCTTTGCTTCAATCTGATAAATGCAACATTTCCTCTTGTCTCTCCCTTTGTGTGAGCCCATACATTTTCAGAGACTTGTTCTAAATCAAACATATGTATCATATTAAAATAAAAAAGGGTAATAAAAAGTTTTTTAGTGAAAATTTTTTATATTTCAGCTTTTATCACTGATAACTTCATAAGAACGTTCAATTGTTTGTCTTCTGTAACTATGGGATTCCGTGTATGTATATTTTGGTAAATCTTCTGAAGAAATTCTTGATTTTCATATAATAGTGGTTGATTGGATAGTTAAAAAAAATATGGAAAAAGATAAGTTAGAGTTTATCTAGTAGCTTGTATATCTCTTCATCTATTGTTTTTATTCTTTCTTGAAGTTCTTCAATTGAGTGTCTTTTATTCTCCATTGTTTCAAAAAGATTATTCATTCTTTCGACGTATTTTGCTCTAGTTTTTCCTTCTTCTCCTTGACTTGTAAGCACTTCTATCGATGAAGTTATTCTTTGGTATTCTTGGTCGATTCTGTTAAGATTAGTTTGTTCAAGATTGATTTGTTCATTTATCTGTTTCTTCTCTATTCTTGTTTGTTTAATCTTCTTAAGAATTGAAGCTTGTTTTTCAGTTATAGTTTCCAATTTTATTAAATCTTCAAGATACTCATCAGAGATTGATGCAATCGAAACACTCTCAGATGTCTTCTTTTGGATTGGAATCTGTAATTTAGTGAGTGATTTCTGATTAACTACTAATCTAGCTCTGAAATAATTAGGAGTTTCTTTTGTCTCAATCTTCAATTTCTTTTCATCCAATTCGAAACCATACTGTTTAGGAATTTCGCAAATGATTACCTTCTCTTGGTCGCTCTTGTTATCTATTTCAAGTTTGAATATCTTCTTATTGAGATATGTCTCAACATAATATTGTCCTGAAAGAGAAATGCCTATTTTCTTAGTTGAAGAAGACTCATCTTGTATGATAATTATATCCTGTTCCACAAGATAGGGGATAATTTGTTTATCTCCTTTTGAAACTCGTTTCATCATTGATTCTCCTGCATAGCTACCTTTTTCATAAATAGTTACTGGACCTTCTTCCCAACCATATCCAGTAACATTTTCAACTTCAATAGCTTTGAAAGGATGAGATGCATGTTGTTGTTTGTTGAAGATATTTATTGTTTCCTTTGGAATGTTCATTGAATGCAATAACAACAGAGCTGATTCCCCTTTCTTAATGGTCACAGGTTGCTTGAGACTGAATGAAACACTCTCAGTTGTAGTTATAACTTCTGCTGATTCAGCTGCTCCAATTCCATATTCATAGGATTCGTCATCAATATATCCCCCCGATTCTATATCAGCCATAGCTCTTGCTGCCATTTTCTTAACTCTCCTTGGAGCTGCTGCAACTGGCATTGGAGCTAAAGGCTCTGCTAACTCTTCATATTCAGCTTCAGGAGTCATTACTCTAATTCCCATTTGATTAGGTCTTTTAACATAAGGTCGTTGAATTATCCAAGGAGAACTAATATCATATCTAAATGAGATAGGTAATCCAGTTATCAAACTCAGTTCAGCATCTATCCAATCTTGTTGACTGTTATTTGTAACAATACTCCACAATTCAAAAACAGCATTTTCTTTATCAAGGGAATAGATTCTGTACGATGATTGCCATGCAGGTAAATCAGTCAAATAAGATACTGTAACAACTTTCTCTCCTTCATCTGTGAAAGAGATTTTTAAATTCTTGACATCTTCTTTCTTGCTCTTAGATAAGATTTCCATTTGATCTAAAAGAGATTTTTGATAAAATTCCTCAATTGGAATGATACTTTGTAAATCATTTGAATTCAAATGAAGAATTTTCTTATCTTTTGTTACTAAAACAATTTCTAGATTCGGAACATCGGAATCACTTGAAGTTTCAAGCTCTTGATAGCCTATTAGTTGTCCTATCAATTTCTTCTCATCTTTTGTTTCAAGCTCAACTGATGATCCAGAAAGAAGCTCAAATAGAGAAGTTAATGCATTACCATCGTAATGTAACTCCAAATCCTTTGCAATATCAGTATCAAAAGCAATTGAGGATAGAAGAGCATCTCCTTCAACTTCAACTTTGAATGTTTTCAGGAAATCATCTTGGTTTTTAACGAGAACAGGAAATAATACCTCTTTGTCTGTGAAAGAAGCTTTGGAAGATAACCATCCAACTCCCATTTTGTATAATGTTACTTCATTTACTTCGAAAACGACCATATAAATCAAGTATGATTATGTGTTATTAAAATAAAAATCTTATTGATTCTTAAGATTACAACTGAATTTACAAACAAACGAAGTTAACTGATGCTGTTTATGAAATTTAAGACATGTTCTTTTATAATTTCTTCTCCAGTTGTAACTACACGATGTGATTTTCCTAAGCTAATAGTTTTGGATTTTGGATTATAATTTGCAAAAGATTTAGAGATATCAGGATCTGTAAACCAATCTTTTTCCGCAGTAAAAATAAGCATTGGTTGCTTGATTTCATCTTCTTTCCCTCGAATGTCAAACTTGTGCATTGCTTCAATTAACACTCTGATTTGTGCATAGAGATTAACTTCTTTGAAACGTTGATCAGCATAATCTATGTTTTCTTCATCATCAGGTTGTTTTTTCTTTAGATTTCTTCGAAGGAAGAAAAGAACTATTTTCACAAAGAATTTGAGCATGAAGAACGGCATAATATTAAGTACATCAAACCACCATTTTGTTTTGAATTTGGAAACAGAGCTAGCGACTAATAGAGCTTTTGGTTTTGGTTCCCTTTTCTCAATAGAATATTGGAGAATCAACGAAGTACTGAAGCTTGTTCCCCAGATATAAAAGTCAGTACCAGATAGATTATGGTGCTGAAGAACTAATTGAAATTCATCGAGTAACATTTGATTAGTATAAAGACCACGTTTTTTAGGACCTGTTGATTTTCCGAAACCTCGAGCTTCGTAAATAACTATGTTAGCTATTTTCCTGAATTCCTCTACTAGAGCCATTCTTCTCTCAAGTGTATCTAGCCAACCTGGAATCATCACTATTGTTCGATTTTGAAATTTATCTTCCAATGCTGGTAGGTATCTATGATGAATATATATCTCAGGTTTACTTAAAACCTTGATAAAGTCCTTATCCATGATGAAACCAAACCTCTATTCTTAATAAATAATTCTAAAAAAACCAAATAGTGAATACAATTGTTTGTAATCTAACTGTCTAGAAAAGTTAATAATTCTCTAAATATTTTTTTGCTCGATGAAGATTAAAATTATAGCTGATAGTTGTGGAGATCTTACCAACGAAGCAATGGAAAAATATGATATTGGGATGATTCCTCTTAATATTGAGCTTGATAAAGTACTGAAAGATAGAGTTGTCATCACCCCAGAACAATATTACGATAAAATCAATGAGCATTCATTACCTGTTAGTTCCTCCCCGAATTTTGCACACTGGAAAGAAGCTTTTGATACTAATCTACAGAATGGTTATGATAAAGTAGTTGTTGTCACACTTTCAAGTAAATTATCAAATACACATGATCAAGCGAAGGTTGCAGCAAGAAAGTTTTATCCCGATGATGTGAAGATTCTTGACTCATGACTGGCTTCAGGAGCAGAAGGTTTGTTAGCAATTAAATTCAGAGAAATCTTAAACAAAGGTTTCAATTTAGATGAAACATTCGAATTCATGGAGAAAATTAGGGAAAAAGTTATCTTAGTTGCGTATATGGAGAACCTAAGGATGCTAGCAAAATCTGGTAGGATTAGTAGAACTTCAGAATTTATCGCAAATCTTGGTCAAATGAAACCTATGGTTGTCATAGACGATGGAGAACTAGTACCACTTGCTAAAGTAATAAGTCTGAAAAACGCAAAGAAAAGAATTATTGCTGAAGTTGTAAGAAGGGCAGAAAAATCTGTTTCCTACACCTTATTCTCAACCCATGCAAATGATGAAAAAACTGCTAATGAGTTAAAAAATCAAGTGAAAGAGAAATTAAACATTAGCAAATCTTTCGTGAATTTTATGGGTCCTGTAGTAGGGAGTAGAGTGGGATTAAATGCTCAAATAATATCAGCGATACCTGAAATTGACCCCTAAACAGAAAGAAATATTATGATTTTGCTGCTTTGCTTAGCAGTATGTTTCTTAGCTCAAGTATATCATTTAAAATTAGATAAATCGAATTGTCTAAGGTTCTGAAAACATCTCCTATTGAAATCATTAGTTTTAGGTTCTTTTTCCTTTCTGTTTCATTGTAAAGTGTTTTCTTAATCGTTAAATTCAACTCTTCTGCTCGTTCTGTTGTAACAAAATGAATAATAGCTTTTGGGTCACTTTCCATCAGAGAATGGATATTTTCAAGATGTCGTTTTGTACTTTCCTCATCCTCACAAGATGCTAAATAAATGTAGTAATCTATTTCTCGGAAATAATCTTGGCCTGCGATTTTTTCCAAATCAAAAAGTAAAGTTAATACAATCCTCATGAAGTATGTGTCTATCCTCGTAATGTACTCATTCCTATCTAATTGATAGATAAAATCAATATTTTGAAAGTGGAACAATGCTTGAATAATCAAGTTGTAGGAGAGGGAATCTGAAGTAACTATGCCTATTTTTGTTCTTCGATTTAGTAAGTGAGAAACTTGCTGAATGGTATTAAATCTAGAAGCAATATCTCTCACTATATCTTCAATACTTTTTGCTTTTATTTGGTCATCAAGCAATACATTTTCAATTAGCTCTTCGCTGAGCTTAACCATATTTTCATCAGTTATTTCTTTTACATCTTCAAACTGGTTAAGAAATTGATCTATAGTAAAGTAAATTTGTGAATGTCCGTATTTCACTATTTGATCGCAGTTTTTATCATAGAAAATTAACAACTGACACATTGCTAGTTTTTCATTAAACATAGCTCGAGGATCTTTAACTCTAGAATCATATTTTCGAAAAGATACAATTAATAAATGATAATTACCAAAATGAGGGATTGGTAAAGGTCCATAGATTTCTAAATTTGGGGATGATGCTGAAATTACTGTACTATAAAAATTTCCTATTCCCATTATTTCTTCTACTGGAACATCTGGAATTGGAACATGACACCTCAATGACATTCCTGTTTCATCTAAAACCATTAAAGAGATATAAGGAACGAATAATGCTGATGTCATATTATCAACAAATCATAATCTGATTGTTTCTTAAATGGAAAAGAATGAATAAAACTGTTTTCCTTAAGGCTTAATTTAATCAGTACTTTTCACTGATTCATGAACTTCTTTGTGCATTTTTTGTCTAGTTCTTCTGGGATTTTTTTCTATGAGAGCTTCGAGAAAACCAAAAATAAGAATCAATCTACATAATCGTATAACATGATATCCTATTCTTATTCGATCCTCAATAAAAGCATTAGAAGGTACTTGAAAGAGAAGGCTTTGATACCAATATGGAGTAGCAGAGATATTAACATTAACTGAAATTTCAAGAGAATAAGACATAGCAATTGCAATTGCAATCAACATAGCTCTGAAAATTCTATAATCTGTTCTTCTGATAAATGTGATTCCATTTAAAAGACCTATGTCTTGAGCAGCAACCCAAAATGTAGCAGCAACATAAAACCACAAAGGAGGTGATTCTTGTAAATCTATCCAGGTCAGAACGTAATCAGTTCCTGAAATAAGAACAGGTAATAACAAACTTAGAAAACCCATTATACATGCTAGTAATGATAGTGCTGAGGAAAGCCTCATTAGCTATTCATTTCTGGAGGAATTTATATACTTTCCTTTTTATTAAAGTCATGAATTCAGTTATTCATGCCTTTCTTATAGCACAATCTGACATATCTCCGCAGATTTATATATTAGGTGAAAATGGAATATTTAGATGATATCAGATATCTCCAGAAAAAGAATTACACTTGCTGCTCTTACTTGTGTGCTATCAATATTAGTAAGCATGTTTGCAGTATTTTTACAAACAGGAGAAAGGCTAACAACAATTGCATTGTTATTATTGGGATTTAATATTGTGTTAAATGGAGCCCTTATTTGGTTAGGTGTTAGTTTATACTTTTTCCATAAAGAGGAAACCTCAGGGATTGTAGAAATAGGATCGACTGTAATAATAGAGCAAGGAACAGAGAAAGATACAAAATGGAAACAACCCCTGTATCAAAGTAGTCTATTCATGATTATCGGTGGATCAATTGCAATTCCAATACAGGTGATTATTGGATTGGTATTCTTGGAAGTTTTTACTTTGCCTAGTCCAGATTTAACCTTGAATATGATTTCTCTTCTTCCAGCAATTTTAATGTTGGCAGGTTTTATTCAACTAAAAAGAGAATTGGATATTCACGTAGCTAAAAAGAGAAACATCTACAAAGGCCAAACATCACTCCCTATAGGTTACTTAATGCTAATTATTTATCTGATTCTAATCTCAGTTTTTCCACTTGATACTATATTAGTAGAGACAGTAGAAGGTGGATTAACGATAAAAGAAGGATACGAAATAGTCTACTATATAATGTCATTTCTTGAAATAGGGCAGGATGTTATGTTTGTTCTCGGTTTCTGGTATCTGAGAAGAGTATTTACTGTTTTAGATAAAATTCCTGAGGAATATTTCGAAAGAAGACAACAGATTATAGAGCAAGCACAAGAGAGAAGACAACAAGGATTTCGAGGAAGTATTTTCCGAAACTCGAAAACTCTTGGAACAGTTTTACCTCAAAAACCTATAAAAGAAGGGCTAAAAGAAGAGGATACTGAATTTGCAGAAGAACCTGATGTCAAGAAAATGTTTTGTGTAAATTGTGGGCTGGAACTTGAAGTTGACGCAATGTTTTGTGCAAATTGTGGGGAAGAGAATCCATATCTAAAAAGGTAAGTGAAATGGAGATATCAAGAGATATATCTAATCATCTATTCTATACTGCATGGGTTCTATTAATACTGCAAATGGGAAAAATACTAGGGAGTGCATTCTATCACGATATATTTTTGGTTGTAGTAATCATAGATATCGCTTTCGATTGTGCTTTAATTCTATTCGGTATTGGATTAACTAGAATTGGAAAAGAGAATGCTCAACTAACTCACTGGAAAATATCCACCGTACTAATTTTTGGTGCTTCTATTGTTGATATAGTTACAATTATTCTTTCCTTTATATTCATTGATGAAAATTGGATAACGCAATCGCTTATTCTTATAAGATTAGTTTTACTTCTAGTGTATTTGATCTTACTCTTATTTGGTTTTGCTTATATTAAACTATTAATTGACAGCATGGAAAAAATCAATGTAATCAATCGAAAGGGAAGATTTCTAATTTCAATTGGATATCTCATACAATTCTACCCATATTTAGCAGCTTGGTCTAAAGATTGGGTATTTCCAAGGACGTTACCTGTTAGCATCGAAAATACTGCTTTAGTAGTTTTCCTTCTTGCCTCTTTTGCACTAATTTTAGGATATCTTGAATTAGTATTTACACTGAAGATTTTAAGGGAAGGATTCATTCAAGAAGATGGAATAGAGATGGAAGAGAAAGAAGTAGAGACGGAAAATATCTAGAATCATATTATCTGAGATGAAGAAGATGGAAAGAGTTCAAAGTGCTAAATTCATATCAAGTGGAAGTCTAATGATTTCAGCATTCTATGTTCTTTTAGCAATTTTTTCTTATGGTTTACGAGATACTAGCATTTCTGGAATTTCTGCAATTCAAATACTTTTTATTCCAATAATTATATCTTTTATTGGGATTGCTTTTGCTTCTTATAATCTAGGTTTTGATTCTGATGAACCATGGGAGAGGGGCAAAATAATTGCAGTTCTCATAACAATAAGCATAATACTACTCTTAGTTGCTCAAATCTCACTAATAGTTGCTGGAGTTGATGATGATGGTAAGATTATTCGAGTTGCGTTTTTCTATATTGGTGACATATTAATGATAATCTCGAGTATAGTATTTAGTTTATCTTTCTTTTTCTTTAGAAAGCAATTACTCACCTTATATTTCAAGAAAATTATTGTCAAACATCCAAATTTCTTACCAACAATATCTTTTGCATTACAAGCTGTAGCTTATTGTCTCTTCTTTGGGGCATCCTTCACACAAGGAGATGTTCTGATTGGTATCGACTTAACAGGCATCATAATCTCAGCAATATCTGTTCTTCTACTTATTGGAGGATTAATACCTGTAAACATTTCCTTCCGAGCATACTCTCATCTTCTAGATGATGAAAGCTTAAGATAAAAGAAACTAACTACTCATTTTTACTAATAAACGTGCAGTCTGAATCAAATCATTGATTTTTCTTTCTATGTGTTCTGGCTTAAACAATACAGCAAATGAAACTTTGAAAACTTGTATATCTTCAAAACATTCGACTATTCTAGTTAAAATATCTGCAATCTCATTTAATGAATTCGTTTCATTCTCACTTCTTAATATTGCTAAAAACGAAACCAATATATCCTTTTTTCTTTTGTTTATTAATAATTCAGACATTTGATTGATTTTCTCTATCTGATGCAAATCTTGTGGATCAAAGATGAAGAGAAATCCTTCAACATCTTCAAAGAGTAAGGGAGCTAGGGAAAGTATATCTCTTTTATAATCGATTATGGAAAACTGTGTTGAAATTATCTCATTTCCTAATTTTAAGTCAAAATTAATGGGTTCATATCCTCCCACATATTTATATGAAGGATGCAATCCTTCTCGCTCAATGTATTGATTTATAATCTTTTCAACTAAGAAATAATCTCCATAAATCGATACTCTTGATTTGGATTGTTGATCCGTAACTATCTGTTTTCTTTGTTTATCAGATAAAATATCAGTAGGAGCTAGTTTTATTCGAGAATAAGCGTCAGGTACTGTTCTTTGATACCAATTAATAAAACTACTTTTAATCTCTTCTTCGACATCTCTAACAAGCTCAATAGTTACAGATATTTTCTTGTTTAAAATTGAAAGACCATAAGCCATCGGTAAAGTCTTTATGAAGTTTGAGAGTTCTAAAGGATTTATATTTAAAATTGAAGAGATTATATCTAAATCCCAAATGTTTTTTTTCTTCATTAATGAGAGCAAGTGTTCTGCTATTTCGGTTTCTCTTTCAACATTCATTAGTTATTTATTTTTCTAATAATTTAAAATGATTTCTACTTGAAAAATAGTTCTTACACTAGAGTTTTAAACACAATATATTTCAATGAATAAATGATTAGGTGCATCTAGTGGAAATGTTTGCAGATTTTAATTGGTGGATTGTTTTGTCTCTATTTGCTTTTGGATTATTAAGTGGAGCAATAGCACCAACATTTGGCATTGGGGGTGGTTTGTTAAATGTACCAATTCTTTTGCTTGTTTATAAAAATATATTTGATCTTGATGCAAATGCAGCTACAGCTACATCATTGGGTGTAATCATTTTTACTTCATTAAGTGGATCACAATCTTACATACGAGAGAAAAGAATAGATTTTAGAGTAGCTGCAACTTTTATGATTTATGCTATCCCTGGTGCCATTTCAGGAGCTCTATTCTCAAAATGGCTAAAAGAGAGGAAATATGAAATCGATATCCTTCAAATTATTTTTGCTTGTACAATGATTTTGATAGCAATCTATAAAATTACAAACGTATTCATTCAGAGGAGGAAACAAATAAAAGGTCTTCTTGATGAAGAAAATGAATGCATGAGCTTAGAATGTGATGAAGAGCAAGTTAATAAATCTTGGTGGAGACAAACTATTCTTTACAGAGATTTTGAGGATAAGAGAGGTATAGCTTTTAAATACAGAATTAAACTTGTACCAGGCATTTTTATTGCGTTTATTGGAGGATTTATTGGATCTATGCTTGGATTAGGAGGAGGAGTGGTATATGTACCAATATTAACAATGGTTCTCGGTTTACCTGTAGCAATTGCCACAGCTACTTCAACGTTTACAATTCTTTTTGTTTCACCTTTCGCTGTAGGAATTAGGCATATGTATGTTAGATGGGATATAGTATTAGTAATGGCTGCTGGTACAATTATTTCTTCTAATATCGTTCCAAGATTTTTAAATAAAATAAAATCAGCATGGATTTCAACAGGATTCTGGATTTTAGCGATATCAGCTGCAATAAGACTTCTTATCAGTGTCTTGACTATTGTTACAATCTAGTTTTCAAGGTTTACATAATCTAGAATCTATCTTTATTTTTCGAAAATTATTTTACAAAAGTATCTTAGTAGAAATTGGGTAAATAATTGAATTTTTAAATATAGGTCTTTTCTTGAATTTGTTAAAAGGTGAAAATATGGTTTTCTTTGAATTCTCTGTAGCTATAGGTTTCTCATTATTTGCTTTAGGATTACTTGTCGGAACCATTGCTCCTACATTCGGCATTGGTGGAGGATTACTTAATGTTCCTTTATTATTACTTATTTATTCCAATGTTTTAGAACTTGATACATTTACAGCAACTTCAACTTCGCTTGGAATAATATTTTTCACTGCATTGAGTGGAACTTTATCTTATGCGAGAGAGAAACGGATAGATTATAGAATTGCCTTTTCATTCGTCTTATTTGCAGTTCCTGGAGCTATAGCTGGTTCTACTCTCTCAAAATGGTTATCTGAAAAAAAATATAAAATAGACACTTTACAAATCATCTTTGCTGTAACAATGATTACTATAGCACTTTACAAAATAACAACAATATTTGTAGCAAAGTACAAGAAGAACAATAACAACGAAGAAATCATTAAAAAAGAAGAAATCCAAGAAGATAGACCTTGGTGGAAGCAAACTGTATTAGTTCGAGAAATTACAGATCGTCATGGAAATGTCCACAAATATAAAGCCAAACTTGTTCCAGGAGTTTTTATTGCTGTTTTAGGAGGATTTGTAGGAGGAATGCTTGGTCTAGGAGGAGGTGTAGTTTTTATGCCAATTTTAACTATGGCTTTAGGTATTCCAGCTGGAATTGCAGCAGCTACTTCTACACTCACAATCTTAATTGCAAATCCATTCGCTATTGGAACCAGAATTTTCTCTAGTGGGTGGGGTACTGTGAGATGGGACATTGTTATAATCTGGGCATTAGGAACAGTCATTGCAGCAAATATAGTTCCCAGATACATTCATAAAATAAAATCAGAATGGATTCTATCAGGTTTTTGGTTATTGGCAGTCGTAGCAGCAATAAGACTATTAATTAAAGTCCTAACAGGCATAGCAATCTAATTCATTTGACTGAGACTCTTATCCAATACCCTTTTTGTAGTTCATCTGGAATAGGTATAGGTTGCCCTCTCTCATCATATACTAGAGTAATAGTGCAATTGAATTTGTTTTCAACAATTGAACTACTTATTTTAGTCTTGATTTCTATAAGGAAAAAAGATTTGGATCCACTGGAATACATTTCAGGAGATATGAAAGATAGATTATCCAAGTTGTTCTCAATAATATCTAGTATTTTCTTTCTGGAATTTCCATCTCCATAGGGAAAAATGAATTCATCAAATTTCCGCTTGATATTTACATCACCCAATGTCTGTTTTATGGTGTTTATAATTTCATCCTTTTTTATTCTGACTAGCTTATTTATTTCTTGTTCAA
Organism: Promethearchaeati archaeon; assembly: GCA_013166775.1. Taxonomy (GTDB): domain Archaea; phylum Asgardarchaeota; class Heimdallarchaeia; order Heimdallarchaeales; family Heimdallarchaeaceae; genus UBA460. Next base: position 60,261 of record JABLTJ010000003.1, on the reverse strand, counting down.
CTGTTTCAGGTCTTTCAGTATTTGGTCTTAGAGTTATACATGGGATTTTCAAAAACGCAGCTTCTTCTTGCAATCCTCCGGAATCAGTGAGTATTAGCTTACAACGTTCATTTCTCATTAGGCTTAGTATTGAGAAGTAATCTATTGGTGAAGATAGCAACATATTTTCAATACTCTTGAATTGTGACATGAGTTTAAATTCTTCTAATTTATTTGCAGTTCGTGGATGTAGCAAGAAAATAATCGAGGTGTCCTTAATTTCCTCTAAAGTCTCTACTATTTCTTTAAGGTTGGTTTCATTTTCAACATTACTAACTCTATGAATTGTGCAAATGATAAAATCTCTTTGTGTTTTCTTTAATAATTCACTTGCTTGGGAAGGTATTTCTTGCTTAATTTTATCCCCAAAAATTTGTATTGAATCAACAATTGTATTTCCTACAAAGTGTATTCTCTCTGCATCTATTCCTTCATAGAGTAAATTTACAACTGCTCTTTGAGATGGAGCAAATAGAATTGAAGATACACTATCTACTATCCTTCTGTTTATTTCTTCTGGCATTGTATTATCATAAGACCTTAGACCTGATTCAATATGTCCGAAAGGAATCTGATTGTTTACACTAGCTAAACAAGCAGCTAAAACACTTACAGTATCTCCTACAGCTAAGACTATATTTGGAGAAAGTTCTAGAAATAATTCACCTAATTTTTTAATCATGTCTCCTAATTGCTGATTTGTTTGCTTAGCTTGAACTCCCAAATTAAAATCTGGTTTTCTAAGTTCAAGCACATCAAAGAATTGATCGGACATCTCTTTGTCATAATGTTGTCCTGTGTGAATAATAGTAAATGAAAGGTTCCTGTTCTCTGCTTCAAGAATTACAGGAGCTATCTTAGTAATTTCGGGTCTAGTTCCTACAACAAATGCAAGAGAATACATTACTATTTCATTTATTCAAGCATTAATATAAAGTTACTGAAAAATCTTGAAAACCTAGGCCATTAAATAGAAGTTCTTTTCTAGTTTTTTTATTATTTTACTTAATTGCTCCTCTGTTGGCATTTGGTTAGCTTGAAAATCTTTTAAGATAGTATTAATTTCCCCCATAATATTATTAGCTGTTTTTTCAAGTAAGTGACTTGATATCTTTGTTTGTATAATCATGAAAATCTTTTCACTAGCATAAAATGAGAATGTTGAAGATGTTGTTCTCATCTCTTTGAACTGTTCATCACTAGTTGTTGCAACATAGTTATGTATGAAATTAAATAGACCAGCTAAATACCCAGCAGCTGCAATTATTTTTTCTTCAAAAGAAATTCTTCTGCTTCTAATGGGAGAGTATCCTAACAGAGGATTTCCTTCTTTATCAACAACTAAGATAGTTTCTATTCCATGAGACATAGATTGGCTTTGATATAGAGCTACTGTTAGAACAACAACAAATGAGTAGATTACATCTACCAATTCAAAATATTCAAGATTGTTTACATCCAATCTGCGTCTAATTAGAACTAGAAATGCTAAACCTATAAGCATCAGAATAAATACTAAAGTAACATCTCTCTTCACTTTCAACCTTTTTTTCTTTGATATTGATGCTAACTTCAAATATCTCTTGAAAACATTGATCAGCAGAAAGGCACTAATTAAGATAAAAAAAGCAAAAATAAAACCATAAATGTCTGTATAAATTTTATTGTAGATTGAAATAGTTAGAGTCTTAAATTCATTAACAATAGGATTTAGGGGTATGATAATGAAATATAAGACAAAGACTCCCAAGCTTATAGCAACAATTTTGCTTGCCCTAGGAGTTGTAATCATTGATTGCTCTAAACTTGCAGCAAAAAGTGAAATCCAAGCAAATGACTGAAAAATCAGTAGAATTCGGTAAAGAAGAATAGTTTCATACATACTTTCTAAGGTATCAACTATTGAGAAAATTCCATAGGAGATTAAGAATAGAGACCAAGACAGATAAAAGGGATTCTGTCTTCTCCTTCCCCAATAAACAGTTATGAATCCACCGCAAACTAAAGCAATAGCAGCAATGTACTTGATATAAATATACATTCAAACCCCTTTGAACCATTCCACTAATAATATCTAGTGTGTTCCCCTCTTTAAAAAATTTGCTAGTTGCAGAGATATTTCAAAATGAATTATTTTTTCTTTTTTTCTGCTTGAGATTCTTTATATGAATCAGGTTCCCAATCTTTTCCTATCTTTTTTGTTTTTCTGATATAGAAGAATAGATACACAACAGCAGAAGTTCCTATAAAAACAGCTAAAATCCAGAAAGAAGCTCTGGATTTGGGTGGTTCTTTTTTTACATTTAGCTTTATATCACTTACATCAAAAATCCAGTTTTCTCCATCTGAAACTGCAACTTTCAAATAATATGACCCTGGAGTAACATCTGTGACATCCCAGAATATGGATGTACTTCCAATAATATTTGAAGCTAATACTGTCCAATTCCAACCATTTCTAGAAACAAGTACTGAACAGTTTAGAGAATCTTCTTCAATATCATTCATAGACCATCTAATAGTATAATTATCAAACACTTGATTCTCTCTTGATGGATTTGTAACATCAAGAGATGGAGGTGTATTTGAGTATGTGAGCTGAGGTTCCATTGCCAAATAAGTTAAAGCTGGGAAAACCATTTCACAATTTGCTATGATTTGATCACCAGAAGGATTGTAATCATCAAAAAATGAACCCGATGGAAAAGCACCATATGTTTCTAGTGTGAAACACATAATATCATGATACAAGTAACAATAATCATCCCAGGTTCCTGAAGCATTATAATTTCCAGGAATTTCTTCCCAGAGTGGTAAAAGTGTAATGCTTTTTAATTCTGAAAGAAGAGCTTGAAATTCATCACCATCAGCGATAGGATATGAACTATTATACCCCCAAGGAGAAATAATTGCTTGGATCCCACTATGAAGACTCACTGCTAAGTTAAAGAAATGTCCTCGCATGAAATTCCTAATTATCTGCGTTTCATTCTCACTGAATGGAGCTTCTCCACGATAAGTTGATTCTACCTTTACAGGGGATGACCCACCTGAAACATCCCAAAAAGCAAGATAATTTCGATTTAAATCTACACCTCCTGGTAAATCCTCTCCTTGAAAGGAATCTCCATCAAGGTCTATTTCTATCTTTTCAGAGGTATTTGATGTAGTATTCCAAAAATATACAATCTCATACTCATCAATAACCGTGCCATCCTCATCGTCATCAATTTCACGAAGATTTTTTCTTTGTTCTGGAAAAGTGTGTATAATTGATAAACCATCAGGATTTAACATAGGTATAACATATAGTTCCTTGTTAGAAAGAAGATTAGTGAAATTACCAAATTGTGTCTCATAAATAATTCTATCTAGAAAGTAGAGGGAGTTTTCTACAGAGATTAATTCGCGTGCATGATGATTACCTACAATGTAGTATTCAGATTTTGCAGTTGTAATTGTTTCATTTGTTAATTTTACACACCATATTTCGTTTCCTCTCCATGTCTTGCCAAGTGAGAACAAATCAACAATCTCTGGGAAACTTTCGTTTAATGACACTAGTTTGTTTACCATTTCAGTATAATTATGATAAGGTCCTAAGCTCTCTCCCCAGAAAACAACGTCTTCTCCAGGAATATTACTTGGAGCTCCATACAATTCTTCCCATAACCAGATATAAGAAGAATTATTCTGTTCCTTTACAATTCCTGCATTGGATAGTATTGTATTAACTGATCTCAGATTAAGAATCAATACTAATAAGAGTAAAGTCTTCAGAAACCTTCTTACTTTCATTGACTAAAGAATGATACCATCCTTAATAAATTTCACTTTACAAATCTTTGAATATTAAAAATAAAAGAAAGAAAAGAGAAAAGGTTTATTTCCTTTGAATTTTACGTAAAAGATTTTTGTTCTTATCATAAAGATTGATAGTCAATGGCATTTTTCCTGGCAGAGAATGTGTTGCACAAGCCATACAAGGATCATAAGCTCTGAATGACATTTCTACCATATTCAGTATTCCTTGATCTGGTTGCTCTGATTCTATTAAACCTCTAGCAGCTTTTTCGACTGATTTCTCTAATGCAAATTTATTATTAGTTGTAGCCACAATTAGGTTTACCTCCTTAGCCAATCCTTTCTCATCACATTTGTAATGATGATAAAGTGTTCCTCTGCATGCTTCAACTACACCGACTCCTTCAGTTGGTACTTCTGTTGCTAAGGTTCTGAAATCATCACTTGTAATTTCTGGATCATTCAATAATTCAAGAACTCTTTCAGCAGCATAGAGCTGTTCAATTACGCGTGCCCAATTGTAAGCTAGGGTTTGATTTGCTGGTTTTCCTCCTAAAACACTATAGAATTTCTCGTATTCTTTTTGTGCTAAAGGTGTAGTCATACCTTCTGATGCATTCAATCTTGCTAGAGGTCCAGCTCGATATAATCCATTTTCCAAACCTAATTTCTTGAGATAAGTTCGTTTGACATAACTATGTGGGATTGGTACTTCAGCAACGTGTTCTAGATAATCTTTGGATTCAAATTTTACAAATTCCTTATCTTCAGGAGATGTAACTCTAATTTGTCCATCATAGAAGTTGATTTTGTTATTCTCATCAACTAGTCCCATATTATATGCTTTCAGATTGTATGTATCAGAGAGAATCAAGTCTACATAATCTTTGTTTTCGAGAACTACATCATGCAATAACTGTTGTGTAAATTTTGAAAACTCAACACAACTCTCAGCCCAAGGTATCATTTTGTCTCTGTCTTCTTCGGATAATCCTTTGCTAACTCCACCTGGAATTGCAACTGCTGGAAAGATTTTACTTCCAGTAAGAATCTGTAACATTTGTTGTCCATAAGCTCGATGTTTTATGACTTCCTTTCCAATATCTACACCTACTTTAGCTATAACTCCTAGAATATTCCTCTCAGCTGGAGGTGCTGATGGACCAACTACAAAATCTGGAGCTTGTAGGAAATAGAAGGCAAGTGTATGATCCTCAAATACATAGGCATTGTACATAAGCTCTCTAAGTTTATGAGCAACTGATGTTGGTTCAACCCCAAATGCCATATCTAACGCTTTTGCAGATGCCATATGATGTGCCATAGGACAAACACCACAGATTTTTGGTGTTATTCTTGGAAGCTCTTCCACTCTTCTACCTTCACAGAATTTTTCAAATCCTCTGAATTCTGGTACTTGTAAGTATACATCTTCTATCTTTCCTTTATCATCTAGAATAATGTCAATTTTGGCATGCCCTTCTAGACGAGTTACTGGATCAATAACAATATGTTTTACTGTTTTTTCTGTCATTATTTTACCTCCTTTTAACACCACTTTGCTTAATTAGAGACTTGGATACTCCAAAATAGTATAAAGTTCCAACTGGATCAACTATAGTACTAACTATTTCTTTAACTTCTTCAGGATCATCAGAATCTATTAGTCCTCCTAACACGGAAATCATCTTAGCTCCTTGGTCAAATACTTGATCTGTTGGTCCCATACAACCTCGACATGGCATATTTACAGAAACACAAGAAGCATCGCAACCTGAACGTGTAGCAGGTCCCATACAGATTAAACCTTGTTCCAGAAGACATTTTGTTTCATCAGGTTGGAAGTTATAAACTCTTTTGAATTCCTTAATTGTTCGTTCATCATGTTTCTCTCGAGGACAATCATGGCATACAGTAAGATTGGGAGCTAAAACAGCACCCTTAGCAGGAAGATTTCCAGAAGCAATGGCTTCTATAGCACTCCAAACTAGTGTATCTTTTGGTGGACATCCTGGTAAGTAATAATCAACATCTACAACCTGATCCAAAGCATAATTAGCTGGTAGAACATCAGGAATATGAACTTCCTTGTAATGAAGCTGAGGTTTTATCTGCTCAGGATTATCAGTTGAATCACTTGTAATATAGGCTCGATGTAACAACTCCTCTTTAGAGGAAAGATTTCCTAAACCTATAACTCCACCATAGCAAGAACAGGAACCAAATGCAACCAATGTTTTTGATTTTGCTCTCAATAATCGAGCTAGTTCAGCATTCTCTTCAGTTCTTATCGAACCATTAAAGAAGGTGACATCAATGCTTTTGTCGTCCATAGCTCTTACATCATTGTATTTAATATCAATGGCTACTGGCCAGAACACAATATCAGCGATTGCTACTACATCAAGGACTTTTTCATCAATATCCAAGATAGCTACTTCACAGCCACCACAACTCGCTGCCCAATAGAAGGCTAGTTTGAGTTTCTCAGTCATCTTGTTTATCCTCCTTTTGTAAAGGTGCTAAAATCGGCAATTGTATAGGTCCTAATTCTTTTATTGAAGATGTCATACTTGTGAGAAATTCTTTTAATTTCTGGGCTTCAGATGCTGATATCCATGTCAGTTGAAACCTTCTCTCATGTATACCCAATTGCTTTAGTGTTTCTTTGAGTATTTCAAATCGTCGCATAGTTTTGTAATTTCCTTCGATATAATGACAATCGCCTAGATGGCATCCAGATATGAATACTGCATCAGCTCCATCAGCAAAAGCTTTCAATACGAAAGTAGGATCGACACGTCCTGTGCAAGGTACTTTAATAAAGATGGAATTTGGTGGGTAATCTAGTCTACTTATACCTGCAAGATCTGCACCAGCATATGAACACCACCGGCATAAGAATCCTACAATCCTCGGTTCCCAATCAGTATTTTCAATAGTTTTTTCATCTGTTACTACCATTTTCATCACCTTTCTAGTACTCCTTCAATTTCCGCAAAGATCTGTTTGTCAGTATAACCTCTGTGAATTATTGCTCCAGATGGACAACTGGCTACACAGACTCCACATCCTTGGCAAAGAGCTGAATCTATCTTTGCAATTTCCTCTTCCTCATCAAAGCTTATTGCCAAATAGGGGCATAATCCTATACAGTTTCTACATCCAGAACAATGATCGTCCACTATTTCAGCTTTCGTTGGTTCCGTAATATATTCTCCTCTTGCAATCTTTGAAAGAACAGCAGCTGCAGCAGATTCTCCTTGCGCTACAGAATCAGGTACATCCTTTGGAAATTGACATGCACCAGCTACATGGATTCCTTCTATAACAGTTTCAGTTGGTGCTAGCTTTGGATGCTTTTCATTATAGAATCCTTCTTCAGTACATGGTAAATGGAGTATATGGGCTAAATCTCTAGCATCTTTTTTGGGTTCAATACCAACCATTAGAATCACAAGATCAACTGGTACTCTCAAAATTGCTCCAAGAAGAGTGTCTTCTGCTACTACAGTTAACCGTCCTTCATCTTCAGGCAAATCTGGAATGTTGGTGATTTCAGCTACTTTTCCTCTTATAATTCGTATATCACTTCTAAGCATCTTTTGATAATATTCCTCATACCCTTTACCTGCAGCTCTAATGTCTATATAAAATTCATAAACATGAGAATCTGGTAATTTATCTCTTATAAGATTCGCAGCTTTGAGGGCATTCATACAACAGAGTCTGGAACAGTATCTGTTTGTGTTTTCATCTCTACTACCTATACAATGGAGAATTGCAGCACTTTTTATTTCAGTAACTCCTGGGAAAATGATTTCACCTTCTGTTGGACCACTTGCACTTGAGATTCTCTCAAATTCTAATGAAGTTATTACATTAGGATATTTTCCATAACCATATTGAGGTAGTCTGTTAGGATCAAAAGGATCAAAACCTGTAGTAACGACGATTGCTCCTACTTCCCTTTCTACAATTTCATCTTCTTGTTCATAATTTATAGCATCAGGTTCACATACATCTTGACAAATCTTACATTCACCAGTCTGGAAGTGTATGCAATTATTTCTGTCAATTACTGGGATTTTTGGTACAGCCTGTGGAAATGGTGTATAAACTGCTGGTCTAGTTGCTAATCCTTGATCAAATTCTGATAATATTGGTCTTGGAGTATGATGTGTGAGATTTTCTAGTTGCACTGCTTTAGCACCTGTTGGGCAGTATGTTGAACAGGAACCACAAGTTCTGCAAACTTCATGGAAATCTTCAAAGGGTAGGCTGACTTTTCTTTCGATTCCACGGTTAATGAATTCAATAGCTTTGAAACCCATTCTATCATGACAGACACGAATACAAAGACCACATAAAATACAGACGTCATCAAATTCCTTTAAGAATCTTGTATCTTTGACACCATATTTATAAGCAAGATCCAAAATATCTTCTGCTTCCGGAGCTCTTGCTAGAAGAAGTTCAATCATCTTCTTACGGCCATTAACAACTCGTTCACTCTCAGTTTGAATGTTCATACCTTCTTCAACGAGATATTGGCATGAAGCTTGATACATTGTTCTTCCGTTGAGTTCAATTTCTACAGTACATAGACGACAAGCACCATACGGACTAAGAGCTTTATGATAGCACAGAGTCGGTATTTCCAATCCCATTGCTTGAGCAGCTTCAAGAATTGTTTTTCCTTCTTCAATATCATATTCTTGATCGTTTATAGTTATATTCACCATTATTTATCACCACTCCTTATTAGAATTGCATCGTATCTACACGTATCAAAACAGACTCCGCATTTTATACAGAGTTCTTGGTTAATCTTGTGGACTTTATCTTTCTGCCCTTTTATTGCATTTTCTGGACAAAGTCTAGCACATGCCTGGCATCCAACACAATTATCTTTGATTATTTCATAGGTAATTAACGCTTTGCAAACTTTAGCTGAGCATTCTTTTTTCTCGATATGAGCTATATATTCATCTTTGAAATATCGTAGAGTTGTCAGAACAGGATTTGGAGCTGTGGTTCCTAAACCGCACATTGAGAAATCAACAATTGATTGTCCAAGCTCTTCTAAGTAATCTAGGTCTTCTAAAGCAGATTTTCCTTCAGTTATTTTATTCAGAATTTCGTGACATGCATCTAATCCATCACGACAAGAAACACATTTACCACAAGATTCATCTCTAGTAAAATCTATAAAGAATTTCGCAAGGTCCACAATGCAAGTGTCTTCATCAACAACAATCATTCCTCCTGACCCCATTATAGACCCAGCTTCCTTGAGACTCTCATAATCCACTGGTAGATCAATATGGCTTTCAGGAAGGCATCCACCTGATGGACCACCTGTTTGAATAGCTTTGAATTTCTTATTATCGATTATACCTCCACCTACATCGTAGATGATTTCTCGCAAAGTAATTCCCATAGGAACTTCCACTAGTCCTGTGTTGTTAATTTTACCAACTAGAGAAAATACTTTTGTTCCCTTACTTGTTTCTGTTCCTAAAGAGGAATACCAATCATGTCCTTTCAGAATAATTGGGGGTACATTAGCCCAAGTTTCTACATTGTTAATGTTGGTAGGTTTCTCCCATAAACCTGATTGTGATGGAAAGGGAGGTCTTATTCTTGGTTCAACTGGTCTACCTTCTATTGATGCTATTAGAGCTGTCTCTTCACCACAAACAAAAGCACCTGCTCCATATGCAAGATTAATATCAAAACTAAAACCTGAATTGAGGATATTTGCTCCAAGAAAACCATTTTCACGAGCTTGTTGAACTGCAATATCTAGCAATTCTATTGCTAATGGATATTCAGCTCTTACATAGATATAGCCTTCATTAGATCCGATACCATAGGCACCAATCAGCATCCCTTCGATTATAGAGTGAGGATCACCCTCAAGTATACTTCTATCCATATATGCTCCAGGATCTCCTTCATCTGCGTTACAGATAATATACTTAATATCTGAATCTTCTTTGGAACAGAGTTCCCACTTTAATCCCGTAGGGAATCCTCCTCCACCTCTTCCACGTAGTCCTGATTTCTTAATGAAATCAATAACCTCGTCTGGTTTCATTTTCAAAGCTTTTTGGAAAGCTGCATACCCTCCTTTTGCGATATATTCCTCTATACTTTGAGGATCAATGAAACCACAGTTTCTAAGAGCAATTTTATGTTGTTTTTTAAAAAAATCATATTCTTGGTATAATGGAATATCTTCGATTTCTGTTTCTTCACTAATGAACAATGTCTTATCATCAATTGTAACATCAGACATAATTTTCCATGTAGCAAAATCTCTATCTACTGTATTTTCGGATAACTCTTTGACTAAATCTTTTGCTTTCTTCTCCGTTAATTCACCGAAGTAAATTTTCTCTTTTCCAGGTGCATGATAATATAATAGAGGTTCTTTTTGGCAAAAACCAGGACATCCTGTTTTTGTAACAATCCAATCAAGATCTAGGTTCTTCAATTCTCCTTCAATTGTTTCCAAAATTTTCCCAGCACCAGCAGCTAATCCGCATGAAGCCATGCTAATTCCAATTTTAGGTCTATCTGGATAAAGAGATTCTTCTCCCTTAGCTCTCAGAATATTAATATCAGCTGGTTTTATATCACTCATATTTATCAAGCACCCTTGGAATTCTACTCGGTTTCATATTACCGAAAGCTTCACCATCTATCGTTATCACCGGAGCTAAGCTACAACAGCCCAAACATCGAACTGTTTCTAAAGTAAATTTACCGTCATCTGTAGTCTCACCAATATCAATTTTCAACTCGCTCTTTAGCCTTTCAACAAGCCTTGGAGCTCCTTTAACATGACATGTTGTTCCCATACAGACGCTTATCAGATGATCTCCTCTTGGTTCTAAGCTGTATGCATTGTAGAATGTAGCAATTCTATAAATAGAACTGAGAGGATAATCCATTTGTACTGCAACATATTTCAAGCTCTCTTCAGGAAGATAACGGTATTCACTATTAATTGCCTCAAGAACTGGCATAATAGCTCCTCGTCTATCTTTGTACTTGGTTATGATTTTATCTAAGAAGGTTTTCTCATCATAAAGCAATGCAGGAACTATTTTTGCTGGTTCTGTATAAGCAGTATATCTAACGGGACAGTTTTCCCAACAATCTCCACAACTAGTACACTTTTCTTCATCTACTGACTTAGCTTTGTTCTTTATTTTAGCATTGAAATTTCCTATGTAACCATCAACAGCTACGACTTCAGAATAAGCCATCATCTCTATGTTTGGATGCTTTCCAACATCTACCATTCGAGGTGATAGAATACATGCTGCACAATCCAATGTTGGAAAAGTTTTATCTAGTTGAGCCATCCTTCCACCTATAGAAGGTTCTTTTTCTACTAAGATAACTTTATGGCCAGCATCTGCAATTTTTAATGCAGCAGAAATTCCTGCGATTCCACCACCAATGACTAACGTATTTGGATTAACTGGAACGATTACTTCTTCAAGTGGTTCATGAAATGCGACTCTTCTTACGGCACCTGTTACTATTCTCTTAGCTTTGCTTGTAGCTTCAGCTGGATCTTTGGTAACCCATGAAGAGAATTCTCTTATGTTTGCCATTTGGAATTGATATCTATTTATTCCAGCTTCTTCAGTAGCAGCTTGAAAAGTGCTTTCGTGCATAGTAGGTGAGCAACTCGCTACAACTACTCTATCTAGATTGTGTTCCTTTACGGCATCCTTGATAGCATTTTGTCCTACTGCTGAACAGGTAAAAGTATTTACTTGACTAAACTCTACATTATCTAATGTTTTTGCATATTCTGCTACTTCATTAACTGCGACTTTTGCTGCAATGTTTTTTCCACATTTACACACAAATACTCCAATTCTTGGATCTGCTTCAGATGTCATTAGACCACCTCACTTTTTTCAATAAGTCTTTTTGGCTTGACCAGAGTTTTATCTATCATCAGTTCCTTTACTGAAAGCCCAAGTGCATATCCAACTAATTGAGTAACATATAAAACAGGAATGTGGTGCTTGCCACCATACATATTTCCTGCTACTCTCTGAAACATTTCTAAGTTAGTTTGACAGAGAGGACACGATGTAATTATGAAATCAGCTTTTACTTCCTTCGCTGATCTGAGAATCTCATGTATAAGTCGATAACCAATCTTTGGATCAGTTACTGGAAGAGTAGCTCCGCAACAGGTAAATTTCATTGGATAATCTACCCATTCTGCTCCAGAAATTTTGATTAAATCATCCATTTTTCTTGGATTTTCTACATCATCATGTTCACCAAAAGGTCTAGAAAAATGACATCCATAAAATGGAACTACACGGAAACCTGTAAGAGGTCTTTTGACTCTTTTCCTAATCTCTTCTATTCCATAATCATTTACTAAGATATCTACAAAATGTCTTACTTCTACAGTGTTAGGTTCATAAGATAATCCCGCAGCATTCAGGGAACCGTTTATTGCAGAGTAAATTTCTTTATTATATTCCATGTATCTATTCACTTTTTTCAGAGTACCAAAACAAGTGTTACAGGGACTTACAATTTGATCTCCTTCTTTTGCTGCTAAGGCAAGATTTCTAGCAGACAAAGCTAGAGCCTTAATCTCATCTACACCAATGATGGAGGGAGTTCCACAACAGTTCCATGATTTAAGCTCGTTTAAGACAATCCCTAATTCTTTAGCAACTGCTTCTGTAGATTTTTTGTAAGGTTCTTGAATTCCTTCTAGAGCACATCCGGGAAAGTAAGTATATCCTCCCTTTTTTTCTACTTCAGTCATTTAACTAATCTCCACGTTTTTATCTATCCATTTCATCATCTTCTTGACATCGCTCTTAGTGAAAAAAGATTTGATTGTTTTAGGAACAAGCATCATGAGATTCTTAAACGGAACTCGTCCTTTAGTGAACATTCCCCAAGATTCTGGAATGATTGAAAGTATTCTGAAGGGTTGTTTCTTAACCATAAACATAATCATTACAAATAAATCAGTGATTCGATCATAACGACGAACATTGTTAAGAAAAGTACTTGCCCAGATTGGTCCACTTATACCCTTTTGATTCAATTTCTTCTCTTTACCTAAGCGCTTTAATCCATACATTACGTCAGTAAAGGGGATGCCAGTCGAACATCTTACAGCACATTTGTAACAAGAAGAGCACAACCATACAGTGTGACTATTTAGTGCTTTTTTTAATTGCCCAGATCTCAGAAGTTCCCATATTTGTCTAGGAGTATAATCCATAGCAAAAGAAACAGGGCAACTAGCAGAACAAATGCCACATTGTATGCATTCTTTTATTTTATCACCACCAGGTACTAGCGCTAAATCCTCCATGAATTCATCAGATAATTTCTCATTAGGTCTGATGATTCTTCCTTCCTCTCCCTCTTTAGAAATAATACGTAAAGAAATTGAGCCAGCTACCAAGATGGCAGTAACTATTAAACTAATCCATACTGCTATCATATTCTCACCGGTTATTACTTAGAGTTCGTTTTATTGCAGTTTAGAAACGAACTTTTCGACAACCGTATCATACGCAGAAGCCTATACATATATAAAAAGATATTCCCGAAAATGAAACTATTGCATTTTTACAGACCAAAACGCTTGACTAGAAGAATCTTCAATATCTATTTCATATAGCTAAATATGCAAAAAGACATAATGTTTAAAGAAAAGGTTTCAGAAATGTAAAAAAGTTTAAATAATTTAATTCTAAAACTCGAAGGATTCAATATGGTAATTCCCATACCTGTACCTAGAGATTTTGGTATTACTTTCGCTAAGATTTTTTTTGGTTTCCTTCTTATTGGCTTAATTGCATTACCCATAGGTCTTGGAATAATGTTTTTAGTTATGGAAGAGCTTCTATTAGGTTTAATTCTCTCGGGTGTTGGAATACTTCTTTTGATTCCTTTAGTTATTTGGGTGATAAGAAAAATTAAGGAACACAGAGAGTTTGTTAAGGAACATCCAGAATATAGAGCTTTTAGCAAGGAAAATTTGAAAGAAACTTTATTAAATAAAAGACTTGTAGTGTTTCTTACTTTTACAAGTGTTGTAGCTATCACAATAGGTATATTGCTGATTACTGAATATGGTCTTGTTAAAGCTGGAATCCCAACTATTATTGGAGGGGTCCTTCTTCTAGCATTTCCAATAACAGCACTAATTCTGAAAATAGTCAAATAGATCTTAATTTATATGAGAACTAATAAAAGAACTATTGAAACATTATTACAAAATTCGTTAATTTCACTTGTTTCATCTTGTTCCTATTTAGTATATTCACTTCTTATGAAATAATTATTTTATATTGTAATTAAAATTTTGAACCAATAAAAGCAAAGTACTTCATTAAATATATTATTAATAACGTTGTTTTTTTAAAATGGAGAAAATAAGAAAAACCAAATACTTTTATACGGTTGTGAGCAATTATGTTAAACTCGTCACAACCGAACAATAAGGTGAATAAATGACTGATTATGAAATAGCTATAGAAGTAGATGCAAGAGGGGCGTTTTGCCCAGGACCAATGATGGAACTGATTAAAGCAATACGTCAAGCAGAAGTTGGAGAATTCATTGCTTTGCTAAGCTCTGATGAGGGAACAAGAGTAGATGTTCCCGCTTGGGTTGATAAAGCAAAACATGAATTAACTGCACTAATCAATGAAGACGGTTTCGATCGTTATATTGTAAAAAAACTACACTGAAGGAACTAAAATGAAAAATATAGTTATAATAGGTGGAGGTTTTTCTGGTTTAGCTACAGCTAATCATTTAGCACGTAAAATAAATAGAAAAAAAGTCAAAATCACTTTGATTGAGCCAAAGGAAGAAAATATCTATGAACCAGAGTACTTATTTTGGGTTTTTCAAGATAAACCAATTTCTAATCTCTTAAAGCCAATTTCTAAATTACTGAGTAAAGAAGTAAACTGGATTAAAAACATTGCTACAAAGATAGACCCTGAAAAAAACATAGTAACAATAGAAAATGGGAAAAATATCCTATACGATTTTCTTATCTTAGCAACAGGAGCAAGAATGGCACAAGAGAAACTTGATGCATATTGTCAAACTGATAATGTTTGCGAATTTTATACCAAAGATGGAGTTGAACATCTAAAAGAAAAACTTATGGAGTTTGATGGAGGAACTATTGTTATTACTCCGACAACCGTACCTTACAAATGCCCACCTACTCCAATTGAATTCGCATTTTTATTAGATAAATACCTACGTAAGAGAGGAATAAGACACAAATCAACAATCAGATTTCTCTATCCATTATCAAGAGCTTTCACAATGGCTGAACCTGCTAAGAAAGTAGAGAAACTTTTTGCTAAAAGAAACATCAAGTTCACTCCATTTTTCAATTTCGAAACAATTGATAATGAAAACAACAAAGTACTATCTCTTGAAGGAGAAGAAATAGGATATGAAAGTCTTATAATAATACCTCCTCATGAAGGTCAAGATGTCATAAAAGACTCTGGATTGGGTGATAGAGAAGGATGGATTACTACTGATAGATATACAATGAAACACAACGAACATGACAACATCTATGCAATCGGAGATGGAACAAATTTACCAGTTTCAAAATCTGGAACTGTTTCGCACTTCTCTTCTAATATTTTAGTGAAAAACTTAATTTCAGAACTTAAAGGGAAACCTCCCAAAGCTAAATACAAGGGATTAACAATCTGTTTCATATTAACATCCTTCAAAAAATCTATGTTATTGCATTTCAGTTATAACTACCCTCCAAAAAAATACGGATTAAATTCAACTCTTTTGTTTGGATTATTCAAGAAGGCGTTCAAATTTGCTTATTTCAAATTCTTGATTAAAGGACGATTATAAAGGTGAAAAAAATGAGTGATACAAAAATTGCTAAAACTCTTAATGCAAAGGGGTTAAGCTGTCCTCTTCCAATCCTTAAAACAAAGAAAGCAATTATGGAAATTTCATTAGGGGAGCATATTGAAGTTTTCTCAACAGATCCTGGATCAGTTGCGGATTTCCAAGCATGGACCAGATCTACCGGAAATGAACTTATTGCTAACTCGGAAGAAGGCGGAGTATACCGCTATATCATTAAAAGAATTAAATAGGTGAAAAAAATGTCGGAAAAGAAAAAACGAATAGCTATGATAGCTTCAAAAGCAGATATTGCTGGTGCATACCCACCATTAATCTTAGCCACTACTGCAGCAGCAATGGATTATGAAGTAGGTATATTCTTCACATTCTTTGGATTAAATATGTTGAAGAAGAAAAAACTAAACAAACTCAAAGTAACTCCCGTAGGTCAAACAGCTATGCCAATGCCAATACCACAAATTGTAGGAATGATTCCTGGTATGACTGATATGGCAACAGCAATGATGAAAAGCTGGATGAAAGGTGCTAATGTTGCAAAATTACAAGAATTGATGGACATTTCTATTGAATCTGGTGTAAAGCTCATTGCTTGTCAAATGACAATGGATGTAATGAAAATCAAAAGAAAGCAGCTGATTGATGAATGTGAAGTTGGTGGAGCTGCAACCTTCTTAGAATTTGCATCAGAAGCAGATATCACATTATACTTCTAGGTGGTAATGATGCCTGAACAGAAAATAGTTTTCGTATTAACTCATGGAAAGGAATTCAAAGAAAGACTTGAGCCCCCCTTACATCTTGCATCACTAGCAGCTATGCTTGATGCAGAAGTAACAATTATTTATACTATGTCAGCTGGATTACTACTTAAGAAAGGAGTTCCTGAAAACTTAATTCCAATGGAAGGCAAGAATCCCTACATTGAAACTTTACGTGAAGCTAAAGAAGTAGGTGCTAAAATTTACGTCTGCAGTCCAGTACTTGAGATGTATAATTTAAAACGTGAAGATTTCATTGAGGAAGTTGACGATATAGTCGGAGGAATGTTCTTAGTAACTGAATCCCTCGAAGCTGATGTTGTATATACTTTCTAGAGGTGAAAAAAATGTCATTCCCTCTTTCTTCTTTTGATTCTGATGACATAACTTGCTTTGATATAGTTAGAGCTCTTTTTGGACTGTCTGAAAATGAATTGGAAGTACTTGCATGTATTAATCATAACAAACCAGTAGATGTTAAAGGAATCACTGAAATAATCAGAAAAGACAGAGCATCAATTGTTAGATCAATTCAAAGATTAATGGATGTTGGAGCTGTAAAAAAAGAAAAGACCAGTCTAGAAAGAGGTGGTTACAAATATTTGTACTATACTCTTCCAATTATTGAATTTCGAGATAAACTGAAAGAACTAGTAAGTAGAATTTCAGCAAGAATGGAAAAAGGGATAATGGAATTATCTGAAGAAAAATGTAATGAAATGTATCTTGAAGTAGTAGATAAATATTCTAAACTAATACTTTAGAAAGGTCCTAAGAATCTATCCGCTTCGTCTATTATAGATAAATCTTCTACATTTCCGTGATAAAGGATTTTACCCGCATCTAAGAAAAGTACACTGTCTGCCCATTCGTTTATTAACTTTCTATAATGTGTTGTGAATATAATTGTTTTTCCTCTTTTAAGAACAGAGTTTTCTAGAAGTTTTTTTAAGGAAGTTCTTGTAGGATAATCTAGATTTGAGAATGGTTCATCTAGAATTATTATAGATGGATCCATTGACAGTACACCTGCGATAGCGACTCTTTTACGTTGACCAAAGGATAATCGAAACGGTGATTCGTGAGTACAATCCAATAAATCAACACTCTTCAAAGCTTCTTCAACTCTCTTTTCCACTTCTTCTTCTTCTAATCCCAAATTTCTTGGTCCAAATGCAACATCTTCATATACACTCGCAGAGAAAACTTGTGAATCAGGGTTTTGAAAAACAAAACCAATTCGTTTTCTTACTTCTTTTATATTTTCACGGTTTAATGTTAATTCTTGAACTTTAATGTTACCAGCTTGATGTTCCTCTAAACCCATCAAAATTCTAAGTAAAGTTGTTTTTCCAGCTCCATTTCTTCCACAAACTGCAAATTTTGTTCCAATGCCTATATTGAATGTGATATTGTATAAACCAAATTTCTTCTCTGGATATTCAAAAACAACTTCTTTAAATTCTATTTCATGATGCATGATAAAATTCCTCCTGATAATAAACTTAAAACAACAGTAAAGATGACCATAATGAAAGGATCCAAGGGTTTTATTGAACCTCTTCTGACGATTTTTATACTTTCCAATCCTCTAACAAGCATCGCCTCATAAATTTCTCCACCCCTATATACAGAACGAATTAAAGTTCCTCCTAATAAGGATACTACTGCATTGAATCTTCGTTTCCTATTAGATTGTGAGATACCTCTTAATTCTTGTGCTGTTCTGATTTCTGCTCCTTGTTGGTATAGTAATGGTGTATAACGAAGAATCAAAACAATAATTGTAACAATAAGATTTGGGAAGAACAAACTTCTCAAGCTTTGTGCAAATTCCTGCATAGTAATTGTTGAAGAATATAGAGTAATTAATGAAGCAGATAAAATACCTCGCATCCAAATGAAACCTGCTCTTTCCAGTCCATTTTCCAAGAATAAACTTGGGAGTCCGAGGAAAAAAATAAGTAATGCTGCTGCTGAAACTAATTTTATTGTTCTTAAAAAAGATGCTCCAAGTAGCAGAAAAAAAAGGGATGTGAGCACATAGATGAAAACTATTGATAGAAAATCTTCACTGACAATCATAAGAATAACAGAAAGAAAAACTGTAATAGTCATCGCTATAGGAGAGAGAGATTTTTTCTCATATCGCTCTTTAAAAGGAAGTAGAAAGCTCATTATTAACGCAAGAAAATAAGAGAAGATTCTATTAATATTTATTTGTCTGACTATCTTTTATCTGCAGGTATTATAGTTTCTTTTCTTTTAGATGCTTGGTAAATATTCAGTCTATAAACGATATAACTCAAAACAACCAGCACAATAAATAAAATAATCATGATAATAAACATTTGAAGTATGTCATATGCAAGTCCATCTCCAAAGCTTAGAAAACCTGTAACACCACCTTCAATACCTAGACTTTCAAAGGTTCTTTCTAAACCATCTGGATTTGTACTAGCTATTACACCAAATATGCTCATAAAAACAAAAACACCTAGAGAAACAAAGAGAGTCCAAAGAGGAATTTTAAATTTTTCAGGTATAGATTCTGTCTGCATTCTTAAATAAAGAGAACCCTCAGCAGCTTTGAGCAGTGAAGGATCAGCCTTAAAAACAAATATAACAATAGCGAAAGTTATCAATCCTTCAATCAAACCAATTAATGCATGAAGACCCAGCATCCACCCAAAAATTATGCCTGAAGGACCTGCTTCAGCTATTGTTAGTTCAATTGATGCAGCAAAAGACATCATCATTGTTGAAAGAAAACCTGCAATTGCAGAAACAAGTGAAAATCCTTTATTGTTTTCCTTCCATTTCACTGGTACAAAATAGAAAACTAACCAAGTTGTGAAAGCGCCTATAATAGCCATATTCAAAGCATTAGCTCCAAAAGCTAATAATCCGCCATCTCCAAACATTGCTTGAACAATCAGTATAGAAGAGATAATAAGAATACCTACCCAAGGTCCTACTAAGGTAGTTGCTAGAGCTGTCCCAATAAGATGCCCACTTGCACCAGCTGGTGTAGGAAAATTAAACATTTGTGCTGCAAAAAGACCTGCAGCTAAAACGCCAATAACTGGAATTTGCTTAGTTTGTAGATTTTTCCTGCTCATCCATATTGAGAATAATATAATTACAACAGAAATTGCTAAGTAAATAATTGATTCAGGAAAAGATAAAATTCCATCAGGCATATGCATTTTTTACACTTAATCCAAATTCTATCTAAAAGGAAGGTAAAACAATTATAAAACTTCCCAATCAGCTTTAAAACTGAATTGTTATGTATAAAAAACAGATAAAGACTTCACAAGTTGAGCATGAAACTTATTTCTTCTTGAGAAGGGTATATCGAGCTGATATCTTCTTGTAAAATGTTTTTGTAATTCTTTGTGATCATTATAATTCATCCCAATCACCCATTTTGCATGTTCTTGCAGAAGTTTTTCATAATCCTCATGGATTATTATTTCAATATAGTTGTCCAAATATTCCTTCTCTTCTTTAGCAATTTCCTTTACTCTAGTACTTATGTTTTTAACATCTATTCCTTCTTGAATCTTATTTTCTCTTGAGAAGAAGTACAGAATATTATGAATCAGAAATTGATTACAGCTTTTATCAGAGTATGTTATCAATGAAAAATCGTATGAAGCTTCATATGGTATTGCTTTGTCGATTAAGCTTGCTAAACTAATTAAATCATCAGACTCTAAATTTGGTTGTAAAACTACTTTCTGTTCAACCATAGCAGCGACAATTATCTCTCTTAATTTTTTCATATCAATTTTCTCAAGAATCTTGTTTTCTGATTTTTTGAAATTGTTCAGATCTAATAATCTAGGTTCAGTATCCACATTATCAAAGAGATTTGATTCAACCAATGGAGAAGAATAATATTTCAAGGAATTAAAATTATATTCTTCAGAGGTAACCACAAAGCTATGAGATAATGATTTAGGTCTTCCAAAGGGATCCTCTCCATCGCTTCTTACTAGCTTTACTATTATATTACCAGATTTATGAGTGTATTTTGACACATATTTAACATGATGATGTTCCTTGGTAGATAATTCTGGCATAAAAACAATTGAATCATCTAACAACTCAATAGGAATGTCAGATAGATAGATATGATACCCAATGTTATCATCACGACGAGTAATAACTTGGAACATCAATCTTAGTTTTAAACTTCGTATAATTTAAACTCTTTCTTAATTCTCGCAGTAGTAGTAGTTTATTTACAAAATATTATTAAGGATTAGACTGAGATAAATTCATAATGTCTAAAAATCCTCAGCTAGCAGAATTACTTCACATGATAGAAGATTTAATCATTGAGAACAGTATCCAAGAGGCAATAGATAGAATTGAGGAAAGAATGTCTGAATTTGAAGAATATTATGAGATTTTCAACAGTCTAAGTGAGTTATATCTCATGATGGACAATCCTCATACTTCTCTAAATTATCTGCAAAAAGCATTGGAGCTAGCACCAGAAAATCTAGATACTTTGGAATTGATGGGTGACACGTATTTTGCTCTTATGAACTATGAAGTAGCAGAAATTTCCTGGAAGAAGGTCACTGAAGCAGATTCTAAAAGGTTCAATATTTGGTTTAAATTAGGGGAACTGTATTATCAAACTGGTGAATACGTCAAAGCTACACAATCTTTGATGAATTATCTTGATTATGAGGAAGATGCTTTAGTACTAAGCTTACTTGCTTCCATCTATCAAAAAATGGGGAACGAAATTGAATGTTGGAATAAATTGATGAGAGCTGAGGAACTAGCACCAACAAATGTAAAATTGCTAGTACAAATAGGAGAAGTCTATTTTGATCTAGATAATTTTGATCGAGCGGAAGAGTATTTCAGGAAAGCATCAGTTGCAAATCCTTCCAGTATTCCAGCATGGTTCCAATTAGGAAAAACATATGAAGCAAAGCAGGATTTTGCTCATGCTATTCAGGCTTTTGGTAAGGTTTTGGAAATTGATCCTGACAATGTATTAGGGTATTATTATCTAGCAAAAATCTATGCAGCAGATGCAAATATAGCAGAGTCGATTACAAATTATGAAGAATGTTTAAAGCGTGATCCCAGTTTTGAAGATGCATCTCTCTCCCTAGCATCATTATACTGGGCTTCAAAAGATTATGATAGAGCAGTAACGTTTTTACAACAATCACTTAGATATAATCCAGAGAGCAGTAAACTCTTCCAAATGATTGGAGATATCTATGAAGATTTAGGTGATATGGAAAAAGCATTAAGTAGCTGGGAAAGAGCTTCTAAACTAGAAGAGGGATAGATATTCTACGAGGAGCAGTTCTTGAATTCACACAAGACCTTTATGGTACCTATCTTCTCTATTTGGAATTAACAAATAACTTGGAAATTAGATTAAAAGAAAGGATTCTTACACTTCAAACAGGATTCTACATTTATGTAGGTAGTGCTTTTGGTGCAGGAGGTCTTTCATCTAGAATTCATCGACACCTCCGAAGAAGCAAGAAACAGCACTGGCACATCGATCAAGTCACATGTACTGAAAACTGCACATTTTACGGTGTTGTTATTTTTCCTAATGAAAAATCGGAATGTTTAATCTCCAGAAAGCTTGAGAAATTTAAGGAACTTATTCCAATTATTGGTTTTGGAAATAGTGATTGCAAAAAATCTTGCTTAAGCCATTTTTATAAAATCGATCTCTAAACCAAAAGATGTTTATTACCTATATTAACATGATTAAGATATTTTTTCGCTACATTAAAACATCTCTCAGCTTGCTTTCTTGATGTTAAGGACATGTCATTGAACCAAAAATGGGGATAAAATCCAAGCAGTGAGTACGGAATATCTTCATTAATTGATGCAATAAACGCAGCAATATTTTCTACTTCATCCTCATTAACATAACCTGGTACCAGCAAAGTAGCTGCGTTCAAAACAGGTAGGTCTTGACGTTGAGTGAAAAACTCTTTCCCAACGAATTCAAAATTTTTCAAAACTTCCTCGTTCTTAACACCAGTCAAAGCCTCATGAACATATGGATTCCAAGCTTTTAAGTCAAACTTAATATTTCCACCAGATTTTAAAGATAATTCAGCAGCTTTCTTAACTAAATTTCTATTTCCAAAACCATTCCATTCCCAACATATTCTTGCTATTCGTTTCTCTTTCTTAGCAACTTCAAGTATTTTTTCTGAAAGATGTAAAGCAAAATTAAACTGAGGTTCAGGAGATCCACCAAAAAAGCAAACGCAAGTAATGCTCTTATTTTGCTTATAAACTTCAATAAGTCTTTCTGCAGATATTTTGGAACCCACTTTTACACTTTTATGGCTTTGATTTTGGCAAAATAGACAATTGAATGAGCATCCGTAGAAGAAAATGGACAGATTATGATGACTTATTTCTTTACCTTTCTTTGCTGCAAACTCAGGATATCCAGCTCCAGTTCCGGCGGGACAAAACCAAGCAGCACAACAATTGCAAGGTAAGGGATCAAGATAATAGTCAAGTACTCCAATTTCTTTGCTAACCATGGAGATAAATTTTCCATCTTTGTTATATCGCAAACCACAGAAACTAACATCATTTTTACCAATTATACAATTATGGTGGCATAAGGTACATTTGTTTTGACCATCGGAGGGAGCCGAAATTGGAAGATTGAGTCTAGTTCGAGCAATTTTATGAGCTTCCTTCACATAAGATTTAGTTTCTTCAAAATTGTTTACTAAACATTCTTTACAAACCGATAGAGCGGAAGCTACAATCTTTTCTGCCTTACAAAATGAACAATTCTTCTGTTCTTCTTTTTTATCTTCGGAAAAGATCATCAATATAAATATAGAATTTCACATTTGTTAATGTTACGTATCTTTGGGAAACTTTTATTTATTCGAAATTTCAAAGCAATTTCATGGCTGCTGTTCAGCAAATTGTAGTAATATTGATTAACATAGTTTTCTTTTACATCGCCGCAGCTATAATATCATCAATCATGTTTAGACGAGAAGCGAGCAAATGGAGCTGGATAAACTTAATTATGGCTGCAATTTGTTCATTAATCTGGGTTTTTGGTCTCCCACTTCTTGTATTGGGAAGTGCAGTAACAATTGTTTATGGAATACTCTTCTTCCTTATTTGTTGGGGCTTATGGGTGCTTCTTGGAGGCATTTCGGAAAGGAGATCTGTAGCTGCCGCTACAGGTACTCTATTACTATGGTTCCTTCTTAGTTGGGTTTTCATGGTAATAATGACACTATTCACTATTACTTATTTCGGTGGGTCAGACTTTCCTACTCTATTCCCATGGTTGATTTAGTTAGTAGCTGAGAAAAAAGAAACAAAATCATCAAAATTCAAAGGATAAGACAACTTAGAGTCTATCCCATTTTCTTTTACAAAAGTTGTAAGAATATAGGGTTTCTTTTCTAGTAATTTGATGACAAAAGAGGAACTATTTTTGAAGAAAGCATGGTTGATATTACATTCTGTTTGTTGGCTTTCTTGTTTCTTTCCCATCACATGTTTCCAATCTTCACAGAATCCTCCACAGTAGTATTTTATTGAACAATCTCTACATAGAGTATTTGAATCGAAACGGTTCTGATATTTAGATATTAAATCTATATTTACTCCAGTTTTTATGGTGCCTAATACGAAATTTTTCCTACCTACAAAACCTGAACATGGATAAAATTTTGAATCGGGTCCAACAGCTAGAGCTTTAATTCCTGCAGAACACCGGTTTAATAATTTACTTCTTGAAATTACACGTTGTATATATCTTCTGAAATAATCTGATGGTCCTAAAGATAGAAGGAATTTAATTAACTCTTCATCTTCCATTTCAATGAGTTGATTACACAGCACATTTAATTCATTATCAACAAATTGTGATGAATCTGTTCCCCACGGAAACTTTGAGTTTTCACCTACTCTTACTGGTCTAAGAGATACATAATCAAAAACTTCCATAAATCTTTTGTAAACTTCAACCAGATCATTCATTCCAGAATGCAAAGGTACTATACAATGTTTGATTATTTTATCGTCAAAAGCTTCTACATTTTCCAGTATTTTTTGAATCTGGTTGCTATTGCTATAGTCAACTGAGACAGTTAAAAATCCATAATCATTGATATAATCAACAAAACTCTGATCAATTTCCATTAAATTAGTTGGAGGAGGAAAGAGGAATATATCAAAAGAATAATTGCTTTTAATTTTCTCAATAAACACTTTAATTTTAAGAAAAACATGAAAATTAAGAGTTATTTCACTTGACAAAAAGAGTGAAATAGACAGTGGACTTTTACTTTGATTTTCCTTTTTTCTATCAGCAAAATACAAGATAGTTTTTTCCATTTCTTCTAAGCTGATTTCTTCTGAATTATACTTTCTGAATTCTTTTGAATAGCAATACCAGCAATCAAGATTACACTCTGTTGTAGGATTAATAACAATATGATGAAAATCGTTTGAAGAGATTTTTTTCACTTTTGTTTCTTTATCTTGAAAGAAACCAAAAGAATTTAGTTTTGTAAGACCCGAAAGTATTTCCCTTGATTCATCGTTATCGATTTCTTGAATTATTTTACAGAAATCTAAAAGAGTATATTTACCTTCATCTATTTTCTCTAATGATTTTAGAGTTCCATTTAATTTCCAAATGAGCTGAGAAGTTGGATCTAATATCATATTTTCACTGATTGTTTTATAAAAAAATAATTTTCTACTCATTTTCCCCATCATTTTCAGCATACAGATTCTGATTCTAACCTATCTTCATCGTCTTGAAGAATCAATGCAATTTTTTCTATTGCATCATTCTTTTTCTGAAATTTTCCGATAATTATCCCAGTTTTGGAATTTCTGACTTCCCACCATCCATCATCAGTCATATAGACAACATAATCTCCGCATTGATCTTCGTTTCCCATTGCTTCTCAAGAAGCATTGTCTTGATTATTATAAATTATTTTTCATGCAGAATTGTGCTTATTTTTTTACCTTATAACAAGCCTTTAAAACAGATGAAAACGAGATGTTAATCAATATGGCACCAAAGAATTATAAGATATCTTTATGTGGTGATCCTGGTGTTGGAAAAACTTCCATCGCACTAAGACAGGCTCAAAATTCCTTTCCACCTGTTCACCAGCCAACCTTAGGTGCTAATTTTCTTATTTGGAATACTATTTTTGAAGGTGAAGAAATAAAACTCATTATAGCTGATTCAGGATCTCAAGAAAGGTTTCTCCCAGTTTTACCTACATACTTTCAAGGTTCATTAGCAGCTGCAATAGTATTCGACATCACTAGCCAAGAGAGCTTTGATAGATTAGATTTTTGGCTTGAAACCTTAAAAAAGGGAATTGGAGATATTCCAATAGTTTTAGTTGGGAATAAAAATGATCTAATAACCGGAAGAAAAGTTTCAATAGAGGATGCTGAGAAATACGCTGGAAAACTAAATACTTTGTATTTTGAAGTTTCTGCGAAAGATAACGTTAATCTATTTCCTCTATTCAAAAAAATGGCTGAAATAGCGATTGAACAAGAAAATCAATAAAAATGAAAAATATTAGTTGTGAGTAATTTTTTTTGAGAATTATGTAAAAATTGAAATATATCTTAATATATGTTCATTTGTTAGTATTAATGGGAATTAATGTTATAAACTCGAGAAAAAAGGAGTTTGTAAGATGGAAAATGAGAATCAATTAAAAGATAATACTCTTAGTTTATTTCTAATTAGCTATCCTCAAAAGGAATTAGACACAAATACACATATAATCGACATAATGGGGGGGGAAAAGCTAGTTCCAGATGACACTGTAAAAGCAAAAAGAGAGATGGATCTAGAAAAGCTCAATATTAAGAACATTTTTTCAGAAACACAAATTCTCTTCAAAGCGTCTAGATACTCCTTTGTTAATGTAGATAAAATTGAGGAAGAGATAAACAATAAAATTTACATTCTTAGAAATAGTGTTCGGGATTTTACTCTTCTAAATATTATTATTGGACCTTTTGTAGATTTAAATTTGGAGGAAACAAACGAAGAAATCCTATCTTTAACTCAATCATTAATAGGTGTTTTTAGAAGAACTGAATTTCAAAAGGAAACTGAAATTATTGCTGATATAAATCAGAAAATTGAACTTAAAAGGAATCTAGAAAAATTATCCAAATTCTATAATTGGCAAATATTAGAAGAAGGTAGTTTAAGAGGGAAGAGGGAAGATTCTGAAATTACTCCTGTGATAACATCTGCGTTTTTGGTTAGAGCTCAAATAATTAAGGATAGAATGAAATGCATTGGAGAATGTCAGAAGATTTATTCCAAAGATTCGACTCCAGAGGGAGTAAGATGTGAATGTGGGGGAGATTTAGTTTTAATCTCTCCAGATTTGAATTTGGAAGAAATTTCTTTTGGCTACCCAGAAGATTTAGTGGAAATAGTAGGAGAGAATAACGTTGAATCTCCATCAAGATTATTCAAATATCTACAAAACTCTGAAATTCCAAAGGATTTAATATCTTCGATCAGTCAATTTTCTGCACTAAAGCTGCAGAATTTAATCACAATACCTACAAAGGTTAAATACCAGGTAAAAGCAACTAGTGATATAATAGACTTAACAATAGGTTATAAAAAACAAGAATCTGATGAACTAATGGTTTTTGGCTTCATTTCGGATACAAGATATAATGATACTCGTTTAATATCAGCAGAATCTCTTAACAAAATAATGAATGCTATCTACGCAAATCTAACAAATCAAACTGCTTGGGAAGAAACAATTAAGAAAACTGATTTAGAGAATTGGAAAGTTACTCCATTTGTTAAAATTAAATATATCGAAAAATATCCATCCCTTAAGGATACTCATGCAATCGAAAATAGAGGTGCAGGAAATGAGTGAAGAAGTAAGAGATAGTACTGAGATAAAATACATACCTAAAGATGTTGTGGATATAATTGGTGAATTCCGAAATATGTATTCAAAATTAGATTCAAAAATCAAACAATTCGTGAGAACTCAACCAACCTTTCTTAATGAAATACGTCAAAAACTAAAAACTGAAATTGGTTTTTTATCACCTCATAAGAAAGATATGGCTTTGTCCATATATGGTATTATAATAACAGAAGATATATTGAAAAATTATGAACCTCATTTCTTTGCAGATGATATTTCTAGTCTGTTAAATGCGACAGATAAAAAAATGTCATGTACTGATGATGAATTCGTAGGATTGCTTGCTTCTTTTATAAACATTCTAAAATCAGCTAAAAAATCCACAGAGATTATAGTTCAGAATTTTGTAGATCTTAGAAGAATGGGAATTCAAAGAGATGTGATTGAAACTACATTGATTCAAAGAAATTTCTCTCCAGCAATATCTGAAGCGAATCTTCATTTTGAAGTTGGAGAGTTTGAAATTGATATGAGATTCTTATCTGCAATCTTTGCATACTTTATAGAATTCTCTCTTGAACAAAGTGAGAGTATAGAGAGTGCAGAATCTGCTGGAAAATTATATGCTAAAATAATCTCAAAATATCCTATTTCCAAAGGAGAGGATATTCTTTATGATATGATTAATATTGTTCTTATAGAACCTTATTTAACTCAATTAGATCAATCTTTAATAGGGGTTGTAGAAGCTAGTCCAGCAATCCATAAAGAGGAAATCAAAAGACTAGAACCAGAGGAAGAGATTTCTACTCAACCTGCTTTCATTCAAGGTAGAATAGAAAAAGTCCTAAGAATTTTCCAAGATTCTTTGCTCAAGAGATTGAAATTAGGAAAAGAAATTGATGAATCATGGAAAATGCAAATTGAAAGCAATATTGAAATGATTTTGGATTGGAAAGCTGTAAATGAATTCGGTAAAAAGGATCTGGATGAGCAACAACATTATTTGAGGTATTTATTCGACATTTGGTTTGAGGTTTTTGAGGAATATCCCCAAATGTCTTTACCAATAATCGAAATTGAACAATTTACTAAATTTATTGACGATCCAGATATTTTCATGGAAGAAACTAAGAAAGCAATAAAGCACAAGCTTACAAGCATCTTACAAGAAAAAACAAAGGATGATGGATTCACTCCCAGAAGTCTTGCAGTTGCCTTTACATCAGTCTCCTTCGAGCTACTAACTAATCCAGAAGTACTTTCTATTACTTTCGGAGAATAATTTTATCTCTATTTTTCAATGTTTTTCAAATAATATAGTTTATTGGAAAATATTTTTATCACCCAAAAAATCAGTTAAACCAATGACTATTCTTGAATATAAGGAGATGCTGGATTTCTCTGAATATGATATTCTTGAAGATATACAAGAAGATGCTTGGGGGATGCCTGCTAGAGAATTAGTTCCGAAGAGATTAATCTATGCTACATTAAAGAGTGGAGGAGTTGTAATTGGAGCTTATAAAAGTGAAGAAGTTGTCGGTTATTGTTGGGGGTGGGTTGGAAATAAGGATCCTTATGGTCTCTTCATTTATTCTCATCATAATGCTGTCCGCAAGGAATATCAAAATCAAGGTATAGGATTTCAACTTAAACTAGTTCAGAGAGATTGGGCGATTAAACAAGG
Source organism: Promethearchaeati archaeon (assembly GCA_013166775.1). Classification (GTDB taxonomy): domain Archaea; phylum Asgardarchaeota; class Heimdallarchaeia; order Heimdallarchaeales; family Heimdallarchaeaceae; genus UBA460. The sequence goes on along the minus strand of JABLTJ010000003.1, from coordinate 31,063 downwards.
CTATAATCTAATTAACTGGACTTTCGATCCTCTACAATCAAAAAATTGCTATCTGAATCTTCACAAGCTGGGAGTAGTATGTAGTAATTACAAAAGGAATTATTGGGGAGAGATGACGGATATTCTCAACAAAGGAATAGATTCAGATCGATTTTACAGTAATTGGTATATCAGATCAAAACATGTTGAAGAAAGAGTTCAAGGGAAAAACGGGGATTTTTCACATTTCATTCATTCAAGTAATTGTAAAGTATTCGATACTCAAATAGATAATAACAAACTAGTTGTTAAGAAAGCACGCTTAGAACTAAATTCACAATATATGTTAATCGAAATACCTTCAAATTTTAATGAATTGATAAAGAAAGACAAAAAGACACTGATTCACTGGAGAAAAGAGACTCGAAAAGCTTTTGAAACATACTTCGATAAAGGTTATAAAGCGACAGATTTTATTGTTGAGAAAGAAACAGATGGTATCAAATGTTTCCATATTTTGAAGAAAGAGGAGATTGTGAATAATCATAAGTAGGACTTATATTTGAAAATTTAAACGGTGATGGAATGAAGTTAGAAAACGCTAATTTATTTCTTGTAAAAATGGTTCTAAAGCACCCTTTTAGAACAAGCTTTGGTGTAACGAAAGAACGCGAAATTCTTTTGGTAAAATTGGAATATGAAGGAAGAAGTGGTTGGGGAGAATGTGTTGCAGAGCATGGACCCTGGTATTCTGGAGAAACTATTTCATCATGCAAATTTATAATCAGTGAATATATCATCCCCTGGATGAAAGAAGAAGGATTAGAACATCCTTCAGATTACCAACGCTTAGTTAGTAATATTAAAGGAAATCAAATGGCAAAAGCATGTGTAGAAGATGCAGTATGGGACCTTTACGGGAAATTAAACAATGTTTCTCTCAAGAACATGATAAACGGATCTAAGGAAACAATTCCTTCTGGAATCTCTCTTGGTATTCAAAAAAACATTGACATTCTTTTGGAAAAAATAAAAACAGCAGTAGAGCAAAATTATCAGAGAATCAAAATAAAAATCGAACCTGGTTGGGATGTTGAGATAATCAAACAAATTAGAGATGTTTTTCCAGATATACTTCTAATGGTCGATGCAAACAGTGCTTATCGGTACAAAGACAAGGATATTTTTCTTAATCTGGATAAGTACAATTTAATGATGATAGAACAGCCTCTTCAATATTATGATATTCTTGATCATGCTAAACTCCAAAAAGATATCTCAACTCCTATCTGTCTTGATGAGTCAATCAAAAGTGTAGATGATGCAAGAGTAGCAATAGAGTCTGACGCTTGCAGGATCATAAATGTGAAACCTGCAAGAGTTGGTGGAATTACTGAGACACTGAAAATCCATAAATTAGCTGAAAAACTAAAGACACCATTATGGTGCGGAGGTATGTTAGAAACAGGTATAGGAAGAGCTAAGAATGTTGCGGTTGCTAGCTTATCTACCTTTTCACTTCCTAATGATATCAGCGAGAGTGCAAGATATTATACAGACTATATCGTTGAACCTATTTTCAAGTTAAATAATGATGGAACAATTGATGTCCCTAGAAATTCACATGGCATTGGTGTTAAAATAAATATAGAAAAAATCGAAGAACTTGCATCAGAAAAAATATCGCTCTGAGACACCATTCATAAGAATTTCAGTTTAATGGAGAAAGTGTCCAAAAGATTGCTTCTAGCATTTTGGACTTGAAATCATATGTTGAAGTAAAACTTGCAGAAAAGAAGGGCAATCCTTCTATGTGTCTTTGAAGTCCTGTGAAGAATTTTGCATAGGATGTACTAGCTTTTTCAATATTTTCAGGTAAAGAGACAACCAAAGCAATTTTCGGTTTTGTTTTCAAACTCTCTAATATATTATAAACTTCTTTGTATTCCTTATTTGCAACATCAACTATGAAAACTAGCGCTTCCATAGGAGCTATGAATTGTTCATCAACTAAAGTATCTTTTTTGAAGTTAAAAGAATAGTTTTTCGTTTTGATATTTGCAGCATTAACTCCATATGAAGACTCCTCATATGGTAAAGAGGACATAAAAGATGCATAGTAGTTTTTAATCAAAGTAATATACTCTTCTGGATATATTATTCCAATTTCTGCTAGTTTTCTTTTCTTTGAAGGCTTCTGCTGAACAAAATTGATGAGCTGATTTGCAAGCATGTCTGCTTGTTGTGTGTTTAATAAGTTTTTCACAACTTCATTATAATCTTTAATAATTTCAGATAGAAAGTTTTTATTGACTTGACTAATTTTCTTGATATTATGAAACTTATATAACAGTATTTTCGCTAACTCTTCTCTGAAGTCGTCGATTTTGGACATCATCTCTGGTACTAGCATTAGAACTAAACCCAGAGTTCTACTTTTCATTCTCTGATCTTTCACTGATTTATCTTCAGCAATAAATGAAAATGCATATTGTACAAATCCAGAAGAAAATGCGAATGGAAAAGGTCCATAAAGTTCAGCAGAAAAATCTTCAATTGATATCATTCCTTGAAAAACTAAAGAGTAGGTGATGGAACCTGAGAATCTAAATTTCTCTACAACTGATTCATCAAATTCTACATTTTTATCGGAAACCATAGTAACAAGAGCTGGTCCCACATCTTCTAATTTGAACAAGCAAATAAGCATATAAACTAATAGGGGAGAATACTTTAAAATTTTTGTCAATTGGTTGTATACTTATTTTTCTTCCAAAATCGTAGATATTAGTTCTAGTACTTCGCTGACTTTATCTACTGAATTAATCGTATCTATTCTACTATCATCAATTTTTTGGTCTGATAACTTACTCGACCATCCTCCTGTGTCTCGAAGAGTAATAATTGGTTTATTTAATTGCCAAGCAAATGCGAGTTCTGACAAAGTTCCAGCACCCCCACCTATTGCTATAACTATCTCTGATGATGCAATAATAACCTGATTTCTTGCCATTGAGAGACCAGTTGCAATACATATATCAATAAAAGGATTTACAAGATCTCTATCCAATGTAGGCAGTATTCCGATTGTAGATCCTTCAGAGTAATTTGGAGAAGTTTTTGCTCCTTCACATACAGCAGTCATTACTCCACCTAGTCCCCCACATAAGATTCTATATCCCTTGTCAATTAATCCTTCCCCCAATTCTTTTGCGAGAGAATACTCCTTCTGATTTTCTAATAATAATCCAGAACCTATAACAGCTATTTGAGGTTTAATCATAATAAAAATAACGTAAATTTAGATAAAAATCTTATCCAATTTTCTGTTTATTAAAAAAGCCATATCTCCAACTTCATTTCTCTTTATGACTTCTAGAAATATGTGTTTTGAGTCCACGTTCACTGGAAAACTTTCTATCACATTGAGGGCAAGTATTTTCATTTTCTACTTCTTCTTCAGAAGGTTTTTCCTCAATTTCTTTCTCTTTTTTAATTTTATCTTTGGTTGCTTCTGGTTCTTCTTCTGTTACTTCTACATCTTCTTGTATCTCGATTGTTTCTTCCAGCTTATCTTCAGTGATTTTTTCTGGCAGTTCTTCTTTATCTTCTCCTTGAACAATGTATAATCTGCCATCTACTAATTCAATTCTAGCTGGAATTTCTTCTTTTAGAATCATATCATAGATAATTTTCTCTGTTTTTTCAAGCGGTTGACCTATTCTCTCTGCAAATAATTCCAAGGGTATTGAACCCACTTTCGAAAGACTACTGATGTATTTTCTTTTCATCATTTCAAGCTCTATAACATCAGGAAGTTCTCTCCCTTGTAGAGTTTCCATTAACTCTTCATATGTACCTTCCTTATATTTCTCAATTATGCTAGAGACAATTTGCTTGAAGGGATCATTGAAATTTATTTTAACAAGTTTTTCCAAAAATGAATCTCTTATTTTATCTGATTCATGGAATATTAAGGAAGTTCCAACTGACACTCCATCAAACAATGAAAGAAAAACAAATGCTCTATCTATGATGTTTTGATTAATTTTTTCTTTTTCAAGCTCATTATTGTACAATTCAACAAGAACTTTACATACTAATTGCAGAATATCAGGATCAGATATTGCAAAAACATTGATGATTCGTTTGAGTCTATCTAAAGCATAGATATCTTCAGTTATAATGAATTTAAAGATAAATTCCTCTAAAATATCACTTGCTATTAAGAGAGAACTTTTTATAACTAAGGAAGTTGTTCTCAAATATTGATAAAATTCCTTTTCTTCTTTTGCTTTGATAGTAGCTTCTAATAGCTTTTCTAGTCTTTCCTTATAATATTCAGGTTTATGCGCAGAGAGATATGTAACCATATCACCTATCTTAATTTCTGGGCTCAATTCTCTTGATTTTAATAATCTTTTCATTAACATTGAATAGATTTTATCTATTAGTAATGGATTATTCTGTAATGAGAGTAAGTCAGAAAAAACTACTTCCAATCCTGATGCTGTTGAAGAAATGGCTCGATCTATAAAAGAAGAAATAATATGATCATCAACATCTAAAGAATCTAGCTCTTCAAGTTCAAATTGAGTTATCTGCTCAATTCCTGGAAGAACAAATTGACCATCAGTTTGCTGGAACATTAGATCACTTTCAATTAATGCATCCTTTGGAGGTGGAATTGGAATCTGAGATATGTCTTCTTCTGTTTCAATTATTTCCATTTCAAACTCATCAGTTAAAGAATCAACAGTTTCTATAATTTCAGGTTCGTCTACTTCAAGAGTAACTTCTTCTTCAGTTTCAGTATCTTCAGGAGTTTGTTGAGCTAACATGGATTCTATTTTTCGTTTATCTTCATCAACTTCAAGAATCTCTTCAGCTTCAAGCACTTCTTCCTTTTTGGGTTCACGAACCCTGAAAAGGTTTACAAGTCTTTCTCCTAATCCTTCAATTGCCAATTTTGGCTCAATCTGTATTGTATCAAGGGAAATATCTATTGATTTTAAAACAGTATCTAAGAATTCTGTAGTTTGTTGATTCTCACACGACAGATTTTCGACAAGAACAGTTACTCCTGCTTCTCTCAATGTTGGAACTAAATTACTATTTTTTTCATCTATTATTATCGTGTCTACAGTATTTTTTACAAGATCAACAATATTCTCAAGGGTTACTTTAAAATCTGTTTTTTCTAGTATCATTTTTTCAAGATTTGAAAGTTTTTTATCAGGCCAGAAGGGAGATACAAAGGCAATCTTTCCTGAGGTTCTTTCCAAAACGTCTCTAAAGCTTTCAGAGCTGAACATTATAAAGAGAGATACTATATCTGTTGGTGCAATAATTACTCCAGTAGCTGAAATAATCTTTTTGGTTGCTTCACTGCATAACTTTAATTTATCGAGTTTATCTAAATCAATTAATCCTGTAATTTCTTCAACTGAAGCTTCAACTGATTTTTTGTTATTGTTATTTTTCTTTATCTCAATCTCTTTTGAAATTAAAAAGTGTCTAACAGGTACTTCTACATCTCCCTCTTTAATATGTACAATTCGGGTTTCTTCAAATAATGGAAAAATAATATCTTCCTCAAAAATCGCATTTGTTATTTGTTTCCATGCTTTTAAATAATTCTTATTTTCCGGTTTAATGCTTGTCGCATATTTTGAAATGAGATAATTTAAAGTTGATAAACGTAAGGGATTATAAAAATCAAAGAATTGTCCTAAGGTTTCAAAAACCGCTAACGAATCCATGCTGTTCTTAGCTATAATTTCAATTGTATTAGTGAATTCCATGCTGTAGTTAAGTACCTTCGATGGATCAGCATGGTGAATTTGGAAGTCACATGAGTTGTTTGCAATTATAGAAAAGGGGATAATTTCGTTTTGAAGAATTTCTTCTATCATTGGGCTATTTGTATAACCAACTGAAATTATCGCTATTTCGTGTTCCGAAGACATTAATTAGACACCAAATATAGGATATAGCGGTTAAGTTCGCCTTTTAAGTACACACATGACTATTTGAGAATTTCATTGATAAATATTGTTATGGGTTACATAGGTGAAAAATAAGCTCTGAAGCCTCTATAGACATAAAATACGCCTTTCTTTATAAAGAAAAACTTACGAGAAAAATTCAGGCTTGAAAAAATTATTCTGCTTAGAATGAGATTTTTGTAGTTTTTCACTAATACTAAGTAAAATGCTGACTTACAATCCGTCTTTTGGTACTTTGAATTAGTTCAAGTAGTTCTTTATTTTCTTCTGATGTAAAAATATCCCAAGAATAGTACATTAGTTGTTCGATCCAATGATAGTTGCTTTCAGCTAAGGAAAAATCAGATTTATCTATATGGATTTCTGTTTCTTCTCTAAGTAGTTTTACAAGTAATAATGGATCAGCTATCCATTCATGGTTACTTAGAAGATTTGAGATTATGTAATGCTTGTTAATTTTGGATTCTTTAAGTTGCTTTTGTGGGATTTTATCATATATTTCATACAAGAATTGATTTGCAGACACAAAGAAATAATTCCAGGTATGTTCAGGATAGAAAAATGTCTTTTTTCTTTCTACAAGGCTTGAAATAACCCATTTGAGCATATCAAAAGCTGCATTGTAATCTTCTAAGGATATTAGATGTTTTATTAAATGCAAATATAACAGAAAACCTGTTTCTTTGGTCTCCTTATTTTTGCATATTTCTAGCAAAGAAGTTATTTGAGGAATTTTACTTAGAAGAAGAACAAAGAGTTCTAAGCTCTTGTCCCAATCTTTAAATTCACACAGTTCGCAAAAATTGTTGATTGTATCAATTAGCAACTCGTCTTTCAATTTATCTTTTTCTTTGTTTAAATTTGTTATTATTTTGAAGATAGTTAAGTATTTTTTAGATTCTAGATTCGCAGATTCTTTTATTAATTCTTCAATTTCCACATTCAGATTATCTTCTTTATCTATAATTGAGGAAAAAAGATGATAATATCTACTTTCAAGTATCTTTTCTTCATCTTTTAATTTTTTAGCTATTTCAATCAATCTTTGACCTAAAATCTTCTTTCTTGATATCTGTTTATTTGTTAGTAAAAGAAATTCACCTTTGAGTTGTAGCCATGCATATTGGTAGTAAAAATCTTTCCAAAATTTTGTGTCAATTCTTTCAAGGAATAGAGTTATTACATTGCTGAAAAATTCAGATAAAATTGAATTATCTAAATCTACCCCATAAGCGTGTCTGAGCAGTTTTGATAATGGTTCTAATTGCTCAGGTTCCCTAAGAGATAAATCGAAAATTGTAATAGGATCACTTTGGAAGATTTGAAGAAACTCATTCTCTCGAACAAAATCGTAATCTCTACGAAGAGAAGAAGCAATTTCTAGTAATTTAATTTTCAGACTCCTGAATTTTTTGTCTTCATTGTAGAAACTAAAAATGTTTAACTGGGGAGGTTTCTTTGGAAATATTAGATTAATTTTTGATGCAGGACAATTAACTCCTCTTTGAATCTTCAATAGAATTTTTTCTATATCTTCAATATCATCAATTGGTTTTGCACTTGAATCTGTAATTACCCCAATAACAGAATAGTAAGGAGAAACTGTGGAATGTAATGTTTGAGAGATATTTTTCTCAACTTTGAAATCCTCTCTCATCAGAAGATCTATTTGTTCATCTGCTATTTCAAATTGTAAAACGAAATGACCCCGCTCCTCGTTTTGACTTAATCCATTAATTTCTAAATATCCTTCTTTTTCATAAAAATGAGATGCTTTCTCAAGTATTCGTAGAAATTGAGAGTAAGATGTAGAGGGGAAATTATTTGTTGGGGCTTGAATTAGACTCAGGTTTTGAGTTTCAGTTTTTCCATCTATACATACTGTAACAGATTCAATTGCTGAGGGATCGAACATAGGATCTAATGGTACAAAATAAAAAATGAGACTTGTAATCTCTGTTCTCTTAAAAATGAGCATTGGTTCAATTTTCTCATATTTCTTTTCTCTTGCGAATTGAATAGCTTTGTCAACTAGATTGGTTGCTTTGTCAAAATCGCTAATATTACAGAAAGAATCAGCAAGTTTCATACACAGAAACAGGTATTTTTCTTCGTCCATCCATCTGACAGATTGAAGAATGAGGTCTGAGAACTCATGAAGTATTTTAGGTTCAACCATCATTAAAGATTTGGCAAATAAAGTATCTAAATTTGGAATTAAGTCTTTGAAAAGATGAGTTGAAGTTGCTATTTGTGATAAAACAGAATTTATATCTTTTTTTATTTCTTCTAATTCATCTTCAGAATAAGACAAAGAAATAGAACTCAAAACTGTAAGAAGATAGACAATAACCATAAATAAAGAATAAAGATCATCAGGTTTTTCTTTCAATTTCTTAAACCAGAGAAGTGTAGCATCAAATCCCTTTTTGTAATCATCGAGTTCCCAAAATGATCGCGCTCTAAGCTCACAGATTATTCTTGAGTTTTCATCATTAATTTCTGAAAATTTCATGATTTGATTTAATTCCCTAAGAACTCCTTTGTACTGATGTCTTCGATATTTCTCAAAAGCAATTTGTACTCTTATACCAACAACTATGTCATGCAACTTAAGCTTCTTTGCAGTTTTCAACCCATCATGTAAGCTACCAAGCGAATCTTGTTTTTTACTGGAAAGGATTTGAGCTTTCAAGAGATTTGCTTTCATACGAGTAAAATCATCTTTCCATTGAGAAGCTAAAGAAAATAATATATCACAGATCTCTTTTGATTTTTCAAATTCATTCATATTGATATATTCTTGTCCTTTTAGAGCAAGGTTCGCAATTAATTTTTCTTTATCAGAATCAAAAGGAATTCCAAATTTCTTGGCTAGTTTCTTGAGTTCGTCTTCATTTTTATAATTAACATTGTAATCAATCTCTTTAGAATCCTTAACTGGTTTCTTTGAAGACACTCTTGCCATACTCTGTAAAATGGATAATTCAACATCATAATTTTATATATCAACATTTTGCTTATACAACTATTTGAACATTATAATCTACAACGTAATAAAATTCATTAATACATCAATAAAGAATAGGTTCAAGTGGTAAAACTTGAATAGAAGTGAATTATCAGTTAACAAAGTTCTCAAACTGGATTTTCCTAATGTTCCAATTTACAAGAATTTTGTTAGAATTGTTGAAAAAAACCCTAATGCTATTATTATCGAGGAAGGAAATGAAAAATACACTTCGAGTGAAATCTTATCACTTAGTAATCGTTTATCAGGTTTCCTTTTATCACAAGGTATAAAACAAAATGATACAATTTCTATTCTCTTACCTAACTCAATCTGGTTTGTTGTCTCTATTTTTGCTGCTTTTAAAACTGGTGCAAAGGTTTCGCTAATTAATCCCAGATTAGCAGAAAATGATATACAATTTCAAATGATTGATTCGGAAACCAAAGTATTGATCACAAATAGCAATTTCTCAAGCGTTTTGGGAGGAATTTTGAAACATTATCAGCTAAATTCAGTTATTCAAACAGACAAGAAGGAGAATCAGATTAAAAATGCAATACTGTTGAAAGATATTTTAGGGGAAAGCTATCCTATGGAAGAAGATTTACTAAATCTGAGTGATATAGCTTTCTTATTATATTCAGGTGGAACTACTGGTAAATCTAAAGGAGTAATGCTTTCCCATTCTAATGTTCTCGCTAATGCTTACCAATTTAATGCTTGGATAAAACAGATTCCAAAAGAATTTTCAGGAAGTGTTTTGTCAGCTCTACCATTATGCCACAGTTTTGGTTTGCAGTGCGGTTTTTTTGCTCCAATCTTCAGAGGAGAAAAAATAATTATTCTCCCTAAATTTGATCCAAAGGAAGTTCTGGAGATTATTCAAAATAAAAATGTAAATTCATTTTATGGAGTACCAACTATGTACATTGCCTTACTTAGACTAGAAATAGAGGAGTATGATTTGTCTTCACTTAAGTTATGTGTTTCGGGGGGTGCAGCTTTACCTCGTAGGGTGCATGAAGAATTCGAAAAGAGAACTGGAGTAGCAATTGTCGAAGGTTATGGTTTAACAGAGTGCAGTCCAGTAACTCATATTAATCCTTTTGCTAAACCAAAAGTTAACTCAATTGGCAAACCCCTGCCAGATACTCATGTTAAGCTGATAAATTCAGACACACAAGAAGATGTTCCAAAAGGAGAAGTGGGAGAAGTAATAATCAAGGGTCCTCAAGTAATGAAGGGATACTGGGGGAAAGGATTAGAATCTGTAAATATCTTAACAAAGGAAAGGTGGTTAAAGACTGGTGATTTAGCAATAATCGATACAGAAGGTTATTACTTCTTAGTAGATAGAGTAAAAGACATAATCAATTCTGGAGGATTAAAAATATATCCGAGAGAAGTTGAAGAGGTACTTTTCAAGCACCTTGGTGTCTCGTTAGCAGTTGTAATTCCTGTACCTGATGATTATTTTGGGGAGGTAGGAAAAGCATTCATCATACCTAGAGAAGGCTTTAATCTCTCTGAAGAGGAAATGAAGGAGTACTGTCTAGAACAGAACATGACAAAATACAAAATCCCCAAAAGCTTTGAATTTGTTGAAAGCGTTCCTTTAAGTGCTGCCGGTAAGGTATTGAAGAGAGAATTAATTAGACAATATAATAGATGAGATTTCTTTCTTAATTTCACATTTTCTCATATTTTTTCTTATGTGAGAAAAAGTTTTAAGTTGAATAAATCAATAGATACATTATACAAGGTGGGTACATGGGATTAGAAACTGGTGAAAATTCTAAAATGTTTGAGACTGAATTAGTTGAAAGTCTAATTGAAAATCATCTTTTTGATGAGGCTCTCCCATTCTTAGACAGACTCCTAAAGAGATACGCAGATCCATATTTTATCTATCTAAAAGGTAAAGTTTTCTTTCTTTCAGGTATGTTAAAAGAAGCAATAGATGAATTATCTACTGTTATTGCTCAAGATTCAGATTTCTGGGAGGCTTACGAGCTCTTAGGGGAAGCTTATAGAAGGAATAAACAAATTGAACTTGCAGAAAATTACTATTTCAAAGCAACATCCATAAATCCAAGAGCAACACAAGCTTGGTTGGGAAAAGGAATATTAGCTCTTCAGAAAGGGGAATACCAAGTAGCTGTTTTAAGTTTTGAAACATACTTAAGAATCAATAGAAATGATGCTGAGACCTGGAGATTATTAGGTACAAGCTACAAGGAAATGAATAATTTTCTATCAGCAATTGACGCATATAATGAAGCAATTAATCTTGATCCTACTAACCAAGAGCTTTATGGAGAACTTGGAGATCTATACCTATCAATTGGCCGCTCCGATATTGCAAAAGAGAAATACCTTCAAGCATTACAAGTTGAGGAAAAGACTAGACCAGTAAGTAAGACAATTTACTATAAATTGGCAAGATTGTATCTAGATGAAGGGCAAAATCAGAAAGCGTTCAATGTTTGTAATGAATTATTAGCCTTGGAAAGAGATGATCCAGTTGCAACGTTTTTATCAGGTAAAGCGTTAGTAAAGCTAGGTCAAAGATATGAAGGAACGGTACGAGTAAAACGAGCATATGAAAATCAAGATAATCCAGAGTTCAAGGAATATCTAGATCAACTTGATAAAGAAATGTTTGGTCCAAAATATGGATAAAATCTTCAAACTGAATTCCTGATTTTAACTAAAAAGAGATAAATGTAAAGAGAAATTCTAATTTAGATGAGGACAGAATATGAACAATTCCTGCAATTAGCAAGGGAAAATTCGGGTTATTTTTGTTTCATGGTTTGGGATTATTTCAAATTTCCCGAATTTTTTAATTTAAAAATTAGTAATGATACACTCCGTTGTAATTATGAGCATTATGTATTGTTTCATGGAAAACCCGATAAGATAATATTAGAAGGTTTTCAACCCAAAGGAGAATTGGTTATTTCTTTCAAACCTGAGTGGATCTCTTTAGTTAAAGATTATTTCTATGACTTTGAGTTAGTAGTAGAGGTAAATGAGAAAGATAAATTCAACAAGTTCCTTTGTATGGAATTATTAGAAGAAAACTTCAATCCAAAAGAACAATATCAATCAAGAAAATTAACGAGAGAGGATCTAGGAGTATTAACCATTAAAAGGAGGATTCATCAGTCTAGAGGGATTGGAGGAGTTGGAATTATTAAGAATGATTCACTCTTAGGATGTGCTTTTGCTTCTCAAATTGTGCAAGAAGAACCATTTTCCTTTGCTTCTATTAGAGATGTGTGGGTGCATCCAAACTATAGAAATCAAGGTTTAGGTGCAGATTTAACATCTCATATATCCAAGATTGCTTTTGAACAGAAAATTGAAAGAATTTTCCTCTGGGTAGAAGAACGAAATTACCCAGCAGTTTTACTATATGAAAAACTAGGTTTCACAACAGTTGATAGTGTTCTTTCTGCTGTATGTAAAGTGAAGAAAAAAAGTTAAATCATCTCCTTTATTTACTAAATTATGTGGCAGATTAAAGATACGAATATTCAACTCAAGAGAGGCGATATCACAGAATTAGAGGTTGATGCTATTGTAAATGCAGCAAACACAAAATTAATACTAGGAGGAGGAGTTGCAGGTGCTATAAGGAAAAAGGGTGGTTCAACTATTCAGAAAGAATGCAATAACATAGGACCAGTAAAACTTGGGGAAGCAGTAATTACGCGTGGAGGTAATCTTAATGTAAAATTTATTATTCATGCAGCTTCTATGCACTTGGGAGGTAGAACCACTGCAGAATCACTAAAAGATTCTGTTTGGAATAGCTTAAGAATAGGATCTGAAAATATGATCAATTCAATAGCTTTCCCAGCAATTGGAACAGGAATTGCTGGCTTTCCTTTATCAGAATGTGCTGAAATAATGATCAATACTTTCAATTTATTTCTCTTAAATGAGACACATAATTTAAGAGAATTATTTATAGTATTATTTTCAGAATCTGATTATAAGAAGTTTATGGATATTTTCAAGAGAAAATTGAATTAGTCAATGTTCCAAAACCTAAACAAATCCTATTCAAATTACTCTACAAATTCATATCCTTCTATTTCTTCTTCAAACTCAATTTCATCTACATCTTCTTCAGCTAAATCTTCTTTCAAATCTTCTACGTGATCTATTACTAAATCATATAGTTCATCAAAATCATCTGCAATATATGGTGTCTCTAACTCTGATTCAGTAGAATACCCCCATGTTACACCTATACATGGAATCCCTAACATTTCTGCGTTAAGTATATCGTTAGGTAAATCTCCTATGAAAATTCCTTTAGAAATTGATTCTGAATTGAAATGATTATCAATCAATGCGGTTTTATCTTCACCTGCTAAAATAAGGTCAAATGGATTCTTATTTCCAAAAAGCTTTTTAATTATCTGTTTAGAATGCTCTTCATCTTCCATAGTTGGATTTTGAGTGACAAGAATAAGGGAAAAACCACCATGTTTCTTTATCTTCTCAAGAGTTTGTTTGGCTTTAGGGTGCAGTTTAGCTTTATTAAGAAACAATTCTTCTTGAATTCCTCTCATCTTTTTTTGGTTGAGCATTAGCTTGATTGGATTGACAGGATATTTGAAAAATAACATCATACTCAACCTTCTTTTCGATGCATCTTTGTACATTTTTATTATCTGCTCATTCGAGAAGGAACGATTAAATGTCTTCTTAAACATTAAGCGAGTTATTTCTAATGTATCTACTAAAGTCCCCCCGAAATCTATGAATATTGGAATCTTTTCACTCATGATATCACATTTCTAATTAAATATATGAACAAAAAAAGAGGAGAGATTATATCTTTAAACTTATCTTTTTCTCCTTCGTGTTTCCCTAAATCTACTTCTAAGACCAAGTTGTAAAACTCGTATCGTATAGATAAGACCACCAATTGCAGCAAAGATACCAAAATAACTAAAATCTATACCCCCTATTAATGGGTTTACAGCTAAGAATATTCCTCCAAGTCCTATTGCTCCAAACAAAACAGAGAGAAGACTTACCTGCATCCAATAAGATGTTTCTCGTGGTATTTGAGTAATAACTGTTCTACCAGTAGCTCCATCTAGAATTGCTTCGTATTGTTTTTTACCTGCTTCAAATTTGAGGAAGTAGAAAGGAATGTGTAACAAATAAACTCCTTTAATTTCAGGCTTATCTTTAACTTCTAAAATCTGGGCTAATTCTTTTAGCATTAATCCCTTGTGAATTTCTCGCATCGAATTAATTGCTTCAGCTTTTGCTTGTTCTAAATCAAATATACTTTCAACAACATCAGCCTGAATTTCCTTAGCTTCTTGAGCTTGAAAATATCTTTTACCTCGAGTTGAGATTTCAAAATTGATTAAATCTTGATTAACTTCTTTCGCAGCGTAAATTATGAATTCTCTTTCATCGTCAAACACGCCTTGTTCAGGTTTAAGATGGGTATCTATATTTCGATAACCTGACTTGTATCTATGGCTAAAAGTTGCATACTCACCATTACCTTTGTACTCTGTTCTTAGATGAACTGTAACAATGAAGTAAGGATAGAACTTAAGTTTCACATCTTTCAATCTTAACGATTTATGTAAATCCTCCGGCGTACCAGGATGTTTTAGTATATCTCCAACCAATTCTGTTCTAATCTGTTCTACGTCATAATCCGCAGGCAACATGAAGTGTTCTACTAATTCCTTAACATTCTTTAGCTCGCTAGTTACTTTACAATAAGGGCAAGTGACATGAGATTGAGTTTCTTCCATTTCTAGAGGAGCATTACAGTTTGGGCACATTATACTTTTCATCTTTTTAACCTCCATAAACACTCATTGGCTTGAAAGTATTCTTCAATGTGAAGAAACCTATTACAGCCGTCACTATACCTGCGATTATTGGTACTGCGATTTGATCAGCGAAGAAATAGCTCACCACCCCTGCTCCTCCCATAGTAAGGATGGATAAGGTTAGGAAGATTGCTCTGAATCTAGTTGTTACTGGAATTTCTCCTTTGATAATTTGTCCATTGCTTCCAAGTATTGCAATTCTATAAGTCTCATCTTTAAATGTATACTCCACTTGCCAAACTGGAACATGTACAAAGTAGGTTCCTGTAAATGTGAGTTGTGTCGCACAATCGAAAACTTTGGTACACCGTTTTTCAGCTCTTGCTCTATGATCATCAAAAATAGCAGTTTTTGCTAGCTGATTAACAGCATTTAGTGCAATTTCAGAAGACAAATATTGGAATTCCTTCTCTGTATTCATTAAACGGTCATGACTAAAGGGTACAGCCCTTCGAAATTCTGTTTGGAGTAGTTTTTTTACTATTTCATAGCCATAGATTGAACTTCCTCTTCTTCCTAAAAGAACTTCTATTCTTTTTTCACGTATTTCTTCATCAATTGGTCTATAAACTGTAACATGTTCAGTAACTGTACGTCTATTCTTTCCCGTTCCTACAGTTCTAGTTTTAGTTTCTGAATAACGTAAATACCCAACATAGTGGGTATAGACATCAGCTGTTGCACTCCAGAAAGGCAAAAGCGTTGGTGTTAGCTTAGTTATCTTATAACCACGAATTCCTCTAAGAAAACCTTTCTTTCTGATAAAATTCTGAACAATATCGTGTATTTGTTTCTGATTTAATGTATTCACTAAAATATAGTGATTATCAAATTTTGAACCATCATCAAGATAAGCTTGCCCACACGATATACAATTGAAAATTGCATCCTCAGGATTAACATCTACTGGAGCGTTACAATGAGGACATTGAAATTTCACTAATTGGCTCATTGATAAAACTGTAAACATAGGGGAATATAAAATTTGGCACAAAGGTATCAGAAAACTTCTAGTAGCTATTTATTTTCAGCATCATTTCTTTTTCTTTTTCATTTCATCTATGTCTTTTATTAGTTTATCAACTATTTCTGTTAATTTCACATATAAATCGTCAGATTCTGGAAAGATGTATTTTCCTGTGATACCTAATTCCATAATATCAAAGGAAATTGGTAAAAAACCTAAAAATGAGATCTTTTCTGGTTTGTATAATTCAATAATTTCTTCTTGCCATGTCTCAAGAAGTTCTGCATTCTCTTTTTTCAAATCTGGCGGAAGTTGATTGAAAACAAAGAAATTAAGTGATCTTATATCTAGTTTCTTGTAAATGTCTGTAAGCATTTGCTTAGCACCTTCGAAGCTAAAAGTTGAAGGTCTTACAACAAACACTCTAGCATCTGCGATTGCTGCTGCATTAACTGATTCCATCCTATATCCTGGAGCACAGTCATATACTACATATCTGAATCCCATTCTTTGTAGAAATTTCGTCATCTCATGCAAAGCGAAAAATGAAAATTGCTGAATCCCTTCTAATAAAGATAATAATCCCTCTCCATATTCTACATTTTCTTTCGCAGGAATCAAGAATAAATTAGAATTTTCTGTTTTAATCAAGGCTTCTTCATCAACTTTTGATTCACCAAGAAGTATATCATTGATTGTGATAGCTATATCTTCATCAGGAACATGAAAAATGTGTTGAATCGTAGGTTGTGCGATGTCTAAATCAATTAGGACGGTTTTATTTCCACGTTTAGCTAATTCATGTGCTATGTTGCATGAGAGAGTTGTTTTTCCTGGACCTCCTTTCTGGGAATGTAGTATTATTATATCAAGTTTATTACTATTTAATGCTTCTAATTTGCTTAGTTCAGATAACCCCATTTCTTCACCGGATAATTTGATATTTGTAAGACGTATTTAAATTACTTTTCCATGAAATAATACTTTATTAAAATATTCAACGTGGTAACAGAGTTTTGAAGGTCGTATTTACATACCAACATCAACCTTATATGTATAAAATATTAAATATTCTCTATAAAGTCAGAATTTGTTTGAAATTGACAAATTTAGTTCAAATATCAAATTCTAAGGGTGGTATTTTGAATATTCTATTTGATGAAACACAAAAAGAAAGGGGATCTGTTAATCAGAATTTTGAGAAACTAGCTGAATTACTTGAAAATGAGGGTCATAAGATTAGGAGATATTCCTCATATCCTATAAAGTATTCATCAATCTCCAACTCGGATATCTTCGTATTTCTTTGTCCAGATGGCTCCAAGCTATATGGTCATGAAGTGAAAGCATTACTTAGATATGTTGACGAAGGAGGATGTTTAACTATTTTTGCAAATGCTGGAGGAGATAAAGGACTTAATACTAATATGAATACTCTGCTTAAACACTTTGATATAGAATTAGTTGCAAATCAAATCTTTGATTATAAGAATTTCGACTTAGAACTCGAAAGCAATGCAGTTGTGACTAAGCTGTATAACCATGCTTTTACGCAAGAAGTTGAGAAACTCACAATCATATCATGTTGTTCAATCAATCCAGGAAAAAATGTTGAAGAGATAGCTAGAACACAATCTTCTAGTGATCCTCCCAGTGCAACAGTAATGGTTACAACTTCATATGGATTAGGTTCTGTTTTTGTTTGTGGTTCTTACTTAATGTTCTCTGATAGAAAAGCTGGAATCGATTTAAGTGATAACAGGAAAATCATCAAAAATATATTTGAACACATTGCAGAATCACCACTATCTGAAGCTACTGCTCAAGAAGAAGAAACAGAAATTGAAGAAGTAGTTATTGAAAAAAAACCTCCTCAAGAATCTATGAGTAGAGTAGATATGGTAAAAGAAGCTTTGGAAAAGGGAGAAACTGATTCTATTAAACAAGAAGTCATGAAAGCAATGGATATGCTCAAAGAAGAAGTCAGAGGAACAAAAGTTGAATATCAAGAAGTTCCTAAAATGCAAAAGGAAGATATTTACGAAGCAATAGCAATTATTGAGGAATTGGAAAAAGAAATTGATTCGCTCAATATAGAAGATCCAGGTTATAGAGACATTTTGATTACAGACATGGCTAGAAGGCAGGGAATAGATTATACTCAAGTCATTCCTTATCTAGAAAAAATGAGAGCAAGAAAGAAAGGGAAAAAACCAGCAGAAGAAAAGAGAACAAAACCTGGAGAAGTAGATTTAGATGCAGTTCCAACTCCACAAATGCCTGAACCAGATGCATTTGAGAGAGAAGTTAAGTTCTTTGAAGAACCACATAAGAGTATAAAGGAAATACAGGAAATTACAGGAATAGAAAGTCAAATTGGAGACGCAAATTTATCTGAATTAATAAAAACCTTGAAGGAATTTAAGAACAGTATTGACGTTTTAAGTGCAAATCTAATTCATCTTTTAAGTGAGATTCTTATCGAAATGAAAGAACAACAAAAGAGAAGAAAATAACTTGAGGATAGATTGTTTTGAAATATAAGAAATTATGTGAGTGTTATTTTGAATTAGAAAAAACACAGAAGAAACTTGAAATGGTAGATTTACTAGCAAAGACTTTGAAAGATGCTTCAAACACTGAAATAGGAAAAATCGCTCTGTTAACCATAGGCAAATTATATCCCGATTTTGTAGGGATTGAGCTAATGATTGCAGAAAGGATGGCTATCAAATCACTAGCATTAGCTACTGGAAAGAATGAAAAATTGGTTCAAAAAGAGTTGGAGGGAATAGGAGACCTTGGTAAAATGGCTCATCAAATGCTCGAAAAAAAACCTCAATCAACGCTCCTTGCTTTTACTCAACAACACGATGAAGAAGAGGAATTAGAGGTTTTAGATATATGGGATATTCTTGATAAGATAGCAAAAATGTCTGGAGAAGGTTCATCAGATAAAAAAATTCGAACACTCTCAGGATTAATTTCAAAAGTGTCACCTTTAGAAGCGAGATATATTATTAGATTAGTAGTGGGACAGTTACGAATAGGAGTGGCTTCTCAGCTTTTATTAGAAGCATTATCCGTTGCAAAGACAGGATCCAGGGATTTTAAGGGAGTTCTCGAAAGGGCTTACAATAGAAGTTCTGATATTGGTTATGTTGCTGAAACGCTCTATTCGGAAGGAATTGAATATCTGAAGAACATTGATGTGGAAATTTTCAAACCTATTCGAGTCATGCTAGCACAAATAGTATCAAGTTCAGAAGAATTGTTAGAGAAATTTGGAGGAAAATGCTCATTAGAATACAAATATGATGGCTTGAGAGTTCAAATTCATAAGCAAGGTAAAAACATTAAACTCTACTCAAGAAAGCCTGAAAATATCACAAATCAATTCCCTGATGTATTAAGATTCATTAAAGAGGCTTCAAAAATTGATGAATTTATAATTGAAGGGGAAATTGTGGCTTATGATTTAAGGAAACAGAAAATTTTACCATTCCAAGAAGTTTCCCAAAGAAAAAGAAAGCATGATATTGAACAAAAAGCAAAGGAAATTCCAGTAAGAATATATCTTTTTGATGTTCTTTATTTTGACAAAAAATCTAAATTGGATACAGATTATCTTGAAAGAAGGAAATTATTGTCTGAAATTGTAAAAGAGACAGATAATATTCAATTTTCACATCAAATGGTAGCAAATTCAACTGATGAAATAGAAGTTTTCTTCAACCAAGCTCTTGAAAATAGTTGTGAAGGAGTGATGGGAAAGAACGTTGCTCAAGGTTCTGTATATCAAGCAGGAGCTAGAGGTTGGAATTGGGTGAAGTTTAAAGCTGATTATGCTCTATCAGACACTTTTGATCTTGTTATTCTTGGTGCAGATTATGGGAAAGGAAGAAGAGCAGGTAAATTCGGTACTTTCCTATTGGGATGTTTTGATCAAGATGAAAGTTTATACCAAACTTTTACTTGGGTTGCTACTGGTTTTACAGATGAGCATTTAGATGAATTTTATAAACTACTTAAACCCTTAAGTAGAGATAAACCTAAAGAAGTTTTTAGTGACATAGATTGCCAATATTGGTTTGATCCTCATATCGTAATAGAAATTACAGGAGCAGAGATAACTGTAAGTCAGATGCATACTTGTTCTAGAGGGCATTTAGATAAGAAAACAGATGGTTTAGCTTTAAGATTCCCAAGATTTACAGGTAAAATTGTTGACGATAGACCACCTGATCAAGCTACTTCAAATGAAGAAATACGCACAATATATTTAAATCAAAAGGACAAATAAGGTACGACAACACATGTTTAGTCGAAAGAAAAAAGACGATGATCATATTTCAAATGATCCAAGTGAAGCTTTGAAGATATTAAACACAAACATTCCAGATTATCATGGATATAGAGCTACAGAAAACAGAAAAAATTCAGATGTAGCATTCAGAACTAAACTTCTTACCATTCTTAGAGATACAGGAGATGCAATGAGTCAAGTTCATGAACTGCTAATTCATTCACAATTATTAACCAGTTGGGGACCAGCTGGAATAGTAATGAAAATTATTTCTGACCTACGAAAAGAAGCATCTGATACAGATTATAAGTACTCAACATTCTTTGACGTTAAAGATGTTGAAGGGGAACACGGAATAGATCTATCCATTCTATATATTCTGGAAATCGAAATTCTTGATCAATCTGAGGAATTTAAAGAAAAAATCTTTGATGTTCAAACTAATCTTGAGGAAATGATGTTGGATACTGTGGAAGAAAATGTTGCAAATCTCATGTCCATAAGCAGAAACCTCCATGATAGATTCAATGAAAGAAATGAACTATTAAGAGCATTTGAAAAGATGAAGCTTTAACCACTTCTTTCATTCATTCGTTCTAAAATTTGCTGTTGAGTCAATCCTGAGATAGAAACTACTTTTTTCTTTGATTTTTCACCAAATACTAATTTTATGGAGGATGTGGAGATTTCAAGTTTTCTGGATAAAAATTTAATCAGTGCTTGATTTGCTTTTCCCTTTGCTGGTGGTTCCTTTATATAAATTTCAACTGAATAGTCCGTAATTACTATTTTACTCCTCTGAGAATTTGGATGAACATTCAATGAAACAGATATAGAATCATCTTGAACCTCGATGCAAGGATGCTGAGACAAAAAAAACACCAAAAAGGTTATTGAACTTTTGCAGCTAATCTCGCAGCAGAAGCATAAGCATATCTGTGTTCAACATCAGCAGGAGACCAAGTAATAACACAACCTGCCCATTTAGGACATTTTGCAACCATTATATGACCTTGACCACCCAAATTTGAAGTGATTAATCTATCTGGCGTCATAGCTATAGTAGTAAAACGTAAACCTCCACCAAAGTCAATTCCAACGATTGGATCTTGAGATTTAAACGAGTTAAAGGGAATTAATGGATCTACTGCCCAATCTCCATAAGTATAATAGATCTTTTGATCATCTCCGACTAACCAACACACACCGATTGTTCCTTCTTGTACCAAAATAGCAACATCATCTTGAAAGCTCATACTATTTCACCTTTCTGTCTACATGCATTTATCTATTAACTATTATATATTTTTTCTAGAGGCAATTTCGTTTTTTATTTTTTTTCTCGCTATATTGGGTAGTTTAGTAATATATTTGAATGGGAATAACTCAATGTTATTTAATAATGATAGAAGATGATAGTGGTTCTAGAAAACGAAGAATCCTTCGATTCATAAGAGATTTAGATTTGAGATACATTAGAGGTTCAATTGATAGAAGAACATATCAAACTCTTAAAAGCAAATATCAAGAGATGCTAACTAGTCTTCCTCAAACGCTTCGAATCTCACAAGAAATCAAGATATTTGAAGAGACGAAAGAATCCCTCCCTGAACTAGAATCTGATATTCATCAGCTAGAAACTGGGAAAGAAATCGTTTCTCCAGCACCTCAACCAATTATAATTATTGAGGTTCCATCTATTGAATTACCATTGATTCCAGCAATAGAGATAGAAGAGTTGAAGATTCGATATGTTATGCATATGGCAATTAAAGCTGCAACAAAAACCTTTGAAGAAGAGATGGATTTGGAACAGGATATTATTATTGGTAGAGTAAGCGATCAAGATTATGTTGGAGCAAAGAATGATATAGAAAGAAAACAACATAAAATCTTTCAACATTTTTACAAATTATCTGAATTATTATTTTCAGTATGCAGAGATCATTTGTATAAAAACACTCACAACAATTTTCTTCTCTTCAATAATGAAGTAAGTGAAAATATTAATCGATTAAGAAGAATGGAAACAGAGAAGAAAGAACTAAAAGGGATTATTTATGATATTAATGATCGAGTTCTTAGGCACCGACCTATTCTAAAAAAAGCAGCTCAAGATACACTCGATTGGAAAGTTTCAATCCAACAGGAAAAAGAGCGTTTTAAACAGTTCTATGATATCAATAAGAGTAATTTAAATCAAAATCAGAAAGATGAATTAGAAAGAAAAATTAAGCAGTTAGTCATCTATGAAGAACTACTTGACGATGATATCAATGATTATACAAAAGACTTAGATGCGATGAATGCAATTTATGGAGAACACTTGCGCTATCAAGAAATAATAACTCCTTACTTTAAAGATCTAACACTTGAAGCTGAAGATAGAATCCAAAGTTATAGCGAATTAATGAGTTCTTTGGGTGAAAGAACAAAAATCTCTGTTTCATCAAACTTCGCAAGCAGAGACATAAATTATCAACTTCTATCTGAACTTAAAGCACTATGGCGATATACTGGAAAACCTGTTCTTGATGAACAAAGTGATCTAGTAGGATTTCTAGTTGGACCAGGACAATTGGATGAGCAATTTGGAATTATAATAAAGCAACAACAAGAGATTTCTCTTTCAATGGCTAGACGAATATATGATAATATTCTGTCTGATAGAAAGAATAAACAAGAAGATTTATCTGAAGAAGAAAAGAAAGAATATTTACTTAACGAATTAACTAAAAATCTTCCACAAGTACCATTTACTTATCTCATTCCAGAAGCGATAATAGAATACTGTTCTATAGCAGAATCTCCAATTTCTGATGAATTAAAACAAGTTATGTTACAGCCAGATAATTTTCTATTTATTCCAATAGAATTTGTTACAAAATCTTCAAGAGAAATTATTATTAAAAGTGAGAATATTATTCAAAACGGAGAAATTCTGCCTTACTTTAATCCAACAGAAAGTAATATGATAAACGATCACTTATCAGCTAATACTAATGTAGTAGTAAGAGATATATTCAGTAATGAAATTGGAAAAGCTCAATCTATCATCTATCATCCTGATAAGGGGTATTTTTTAGTAGTGGAGAATGAATTCGTTGGCGATTTTATTTACGAACAAATCTATAAACTACTCCATGGGGAGATAGTTCCAGCTCCTGAAAGAGCAAAAACTCTAACTAGAAAAGAGATGAAAGAGGCAACAATAACTGAATTTTCGCAAGAATTTGATAAAAGCGAGGAAGAGACCATAAACATAGAATTCTTCAAACGAATTCTCATCGAGAAGAATACAGGTATACTGCCAGAAAAAATCGAAAGTTCTAGATATTCTTTAATTTCACTTGGCAACGTGAAAATCATAAGTGATTCGATTATAGCAAATTACGGATCCCCTACGTTTGGACTTTCAGAAATCTTTGATTTAGAAGGGAAAGTTGTAGAAAATGTAAAAGGAACAGAAATAGGAGTCGTCTATGATTTGAAACTCCTCAAAAAACCTGTCCTTCATCTTTGGACGTCTATTGATTTAATGTTAATAGCTTCTCTAATCTCGGATACACCAGAGAAGCTCTTTAGAAAAGATCAGAACTTCATTGATAATTTAGCTATCTCAATAGGAAAACAACTAAGTATTGCTCCTCAAATTGCACTGCGACCAGATATAGTTATGATTTTCATGAATTTATCTGGTAAAATATCAGATATAGATTATTTAAGTGAATTAATGGAAAAATTCAATCCTAAATCAATAGAATTAGCTAGGATAATTTCAGTAGATAAAAGAAAAATACTAGCTGATATTAGTGATGAAGAAATTATGGAAGAGATTTATACTGATATAGAAGTTGGGGAGATAGATGATGAACATCGTTATGTTACTTCTCCTGATTATTTCCTAAGAGATCAATGATGAAAACGGCAGGTTTTTTATTCTCTTATTTCTGCTAGATAAAGAGGAAGCTAAAGAATGAAAAATACTTTTGTTGGTTTCTATAGAAAAGAAAGTGTTAGTGATATAAACGAGAAAAATTCAATCCTCCTTTTTGGATTACCTTTTGAGAGAGTAAAAGCTACACCAGGGGGATCAAAGAAAGCACCAAAAGCAATTCGCAAACATTCATATGAGTTCAGCGGAGTTTCAATGAAATATGATATTACAAAGAGCAAAAGCGTATATTTTGATTTAGGAGATTTCTGGGGATCCAATAAAATTGCAGAAGTTTGGAAAAAAGCCTATGATTTGGATTCTAAAATACTAGTTTTAGGGGGAGATCATAGTATAACTTTCGATACTTTATCCTGCTCAGAAATAGATGATAAAACAGCAATCATTTGGTTAGATTCTCATGCTGATTTAGCGGATGAATACCCAGAAGGGATTATTCAATCACATGGTACAGTATTTACAAATCTAAAGAATTTCAATAAACTCAAAGCTAATCAATTATTACTAATTGGAGGACATGCTTTTACCCAAACCTCTACAGAACATAAAAAAATCAATAATAATGAAGTAAACTTCTTACCTACTCAACAGATAATGAAAAGTAGAGAAGAGAGTTATAATATTATTAGAGAGTTTGTCGAGAAGTTTGATCGAGTTTACTTAAGTATAGACGTAGATGTGTTGGATCAATCTTTTGTTCCAACTCTAGGAACAGCAGAGCCATTTGGATTAACACCTCAGATATTACTTGAAATTCTTGAGATTATTATACCAAATGCGATGTATGTTGATATTGTTGAAACACAGTTTAAGAGAAGAAACAAAATTGTTCTTAATTTTGTCGTAGGTTTGATTTTTCAGATTCTTCAGATTTGGGAAACGATATAGTTTTAGGGGAAAGTTTATCTTTTGCTTGTTCTTTTTTGTTTTATGACATCTAAGAAGATAATATTAACTGATAAAGCTCCAGCACCTGTTGGTCCTTATTCTCAAGCAGTTCAAGCGGGACAATTTCTATATGTTGCAGGACAGGTACCAGTGAATCCTGAAACAAAAGAAATAATCAGAGGGGACATTCAGAAAGCAACAATGCAAGTAATGGAAAATATTGCAGCTATTGTGGAAGAAGCGGGTTACACTATGATGGATGTAGTTAGATGCAGAGTTTACCTGAAAAATATGGATGATTTCGGAAAAATGAATGAAATTTACGGTTCTTATTTCCCAGAACAACCTCCTGCTAGAGTAGCCTTTGAAGCAAGTCGTTTACCACTAGATGTAGAAGTTGAAATATCTGCAATTGCATGGAAAGAGTAATTATTCTTCCTCACTTTTTTTCCTAATGTCATCAATTGAAAGTTTTACAAACCTTTGCTTAATAGAATTTATTGTATCTTTCACAGAATCTTTGAATTCTTCAGCTTCTACAAAACTTTTCTTTGTTAGAATATCTATTGAAGATTGATTCCCCACATGACCCAACAACCAAATAATCTTAGTTTTTGTATATTCTGGCAAATCCACATCTAGTAATGAATGTAAATCATTAGTAATGCTATCGTTATAGAATTTAAGCAATTCAGCAGCTGCAGATCTAACTCTTTCATCTTCAGACCTAAGTTCATCTAGAACGATTTGTTTTATGTACTGATTTGGTTTTTTTACTGAAATTGTTCTAATTGCTTCGACTTTTTTAAGAGGTTCTGGGTCTTCTTGAATGATTTTAACTAACCTATCTACAATCCTAGGAGAATGATAGTGTTTCATTTCACGGATTGCAAAAAGACTGAAGTCTCTCCTTGAGTCTTCTGTTGCTGAGAGGAGATAGTTGATGAGCTCTTCCTCTGAATAAACTTTACTTTGCTTATCCTTTTGTGTAGAATCCACAAACATAATTAAACATCGTAATAAAAAAAATTTTGTATTTAAAAAAGAAAGAGAAATTATCTCTTTTTACGTAGATAAATAAAAGCTAAAGCTACTAAACCAAGAAATGATATGACACCAAATGGATAAGGTACTGGCATATCAGTTGGTTCTGGAGGTATAGTAAGTTCAATTTGGAACTGAATTTCGTAGATGTTACCTGATTTATCATAAATTCTGAAATAGATATCATGAACTCCATATTCTAAGAAAGCAATTATTGCTGTTGCAGCGTTCAGAAATTCGAAAAGATTCCCTTCATCAGTTTCTATGACGAATTTATCAATCTCACTACCTCCAGTATCAGAACCATTGAAATAGAAAGTAATACGTTTATCTTTTGATTCTATTTTTGTTGTTTCTAGAGATGTAGGATCAATCATAGTTCCATTAGCTAATTGTAATAGGATTTCTCCATCTGGTACTTCAGTTTCTATTAACACTGTTGCGAATTTGCTAATATGAGCACCATAAGCATAAGCTGTAACATTTATAGAATACTCACCTGTTTCAGAATAAAGATGATAAGCTGTATGTTTTGGTAAATCAGCATAAATATCTAGTCCAGTTGAATCATCCCAATCAATTTCTACTGTTGTAATATTGAGTTTGGGAGCTTCAGCTTCCCAGTTAACACTAACATTTAGTGAATTAGTATATCTTGTATGAGTAATGTTCATTTGTGGATTACCATCAACAATAGTAACAATATCTGCGTCATTTTCGAAAAATACTCTTTCTTGTAAAGTAACATTATCATAGTGAGTTACAAATGCTCTCACGTCCAATTCAGTGTCAACAGGAAAAGTATCTAAAGTAGTTGCATTCACAACCTTTGCAATTGAACTGCCATCTTCTACATACGGTACCGTAATATTTTGGAAATTCGTTCGATAATCAGGATCTTCAGGATCTGTTATAACTTCCCTGTAAACAAGTCCATAATTTGTAATATTATATCTTCTCATCCTTATATTCATATCAATTTCATCATACTGAGTATAGAAATCTTGAATGAGACTTGAATTCAACCAGATATCAATTGTTATTACATTAGGAACACCAATATCATCTTCATATAAACCATATCTAGCTCTGAATGTAACAAACTGGGATGACATATTAAATGTATAATTATAATATCCTAATCCATCGTTTTTAGAAACTGTTGTCTCGTTGTCATATGTCATTAGAGTTCCTTCTGTCCAACTTAGGCTACCTGGACCTATAGTTCCATCGTCTCCAAAAAGCAATGGAGCTGATTCGTTATCTCCTCCAACGTAAGTATACCAAATAGTAACGTTTGCATAGATATCGGCTTTAATTACTGCTCCAGTATTGTTTGCTGGATATCTTTCAACAATCTCTGTTGTATTTGCATCTGTTTTCCAAAAAACAGGTCTATAATTTATTGCTTTCTTTGGAAAAGAGATTAAATCTTTGTCTTGATCTTTTGAGATTTTGGTGGTTTCATTATCAACAAAATCTGCAGCTATAAAATTCACACTCGTAATTAAAGCAATTACCATGAGAGGTAAAATCAATCTTTTCGTTACCACTTAATTCACCGATTATTGGGGCTTCTTATTCAGACTTTTGGAGTCATCTGTATTTTTAAACTTATCGAACTTGTTTTCTTCTGGCTTAATCAGTTTATCAAATAATTAAAGGAAGATAGAAGTTTCTTCTGTATAAACATAAGGAGAAAGTATACTATAAGGAGTATTAATTGGTCGTACTACTTTTCTATCTTTAGAAAATCTTGGAGATTTTGATAGCAATTCAAAGATATTCCCAATTACGTCAAAAGTGGGTAAGGTCCCAGCTACTACTCCTTGTTCAACTCTGTAAGAATCGTTTGCTGATACTTTGAAAGTGCCTGAATGGTAATCAGCTGTCATATATCCTTGTGTTGAGTTAACAAAAATACCTTCACTCACATCATTGATTATTTGATCATAAGATTCTTGCCCTTCCCCGACCAATAAATTCGATGGAAAAATGTCAGGATAAGCTTGATAATTTCGTGGAAAAATCTCAAATAATTTCACTCTAAAAGAATTTCCAGTTTTCTCTTCATTTTCTTGTGAAAATTGAGAATTATTTAGAGCTTGTTCTAGAGAGCCTTTTTTTATTACAACTGTCTTGGCTTGACTAATCCCTTCATCATCAAAAGCAGTAGAGTTTGGTAGACCAGGTACTGTTCCATCATCTGTTAAACTGAATTCAGGAGAAAATTCAAGTGGAGAGAGTTTGTGTGTATTAGGCTTTTTTAAAAGTGGTACAAAAGAAAAGGAAAAAATCTGCGAGAAAGCCATTGGGGAAAATATAATTGGTACGGATAGGTTAGTTAATGTCTCACTTAATGAAGATCTTTGCATAGTTTCAGAAACCAAATCTTCAACAATGCTAGCAATTGAACTAGGAATCTGTCTACTTGTTAGATGTTTTTCAGATGTGGATATCATATCATATCCACGATAGAGGGCCCGTAAACTGATATCACACCATGTACTTTTTTCAAATGCTAAAGCTTGAGTTGAATTTGCTATCACTTTTTTTTCTAAAGAGAAGAGAATCGAACCATCAAGTATAATATCATCAATCGTTTTTTCATACTCACTCATTGAATACGAAAGTGAATAAATCTCTTCTTCATTTAAGGAAGCTATTCTTTTGTCATAAATGTTTGATACTGAGGATGAGGATAACTTAATCTCTGGAAATTCAAACTTCTTCGATGCAATAGGATAAGTAGCAATTTGCTCTAAATTATCCAGTTCTTGAAAAACAGAGGTTAATGGAAAACATGCAAAAAATAGTTCATCATTTTTGAAGAATCTTATTGCACATCCTGCCCTATTAGTTATTTGAAATACTTTAGGGGTTCTGTATTCTATTCCACCCATCATATGTGATAATGATTGTATGAAAACCTCAGCTTCAGAGAGATTGAATTGTTTTTCCGCTTTTTGTAAAATCTGTGAGGCAAAATCTTTTAGTTCGTCATCAGAGTACATTAACTCACCTTCATCTCTGTTACAGCTATTTTTGGACATACAGATCCAACATAGAGTCTTTGATTATTCTTTACACAACTACCGGGTTGAGCTACTAATCTATCACTTATTGATTCAACTTTAGACAGTGTATCAGTCATTTTACCACTAATCTGAAATTGTAAAATATATTCAGATAATTCACCATCTTTGATGATTCGACCATATTGCGCATCCAAATTGTATTCACCAGTTTGTGGTTCCGATGAACCACCCAAGCCTTCACCAATATACAATCCATTCTGAACTGTTTCAAACAATTCTTCTTCAGAATAATCTTTGGGTTCAAAGAAGATGTTGCTCATTCTCACCTGGGGAAGAAATTCAAAATTATAAGCTCTGAAATTAGCGGAAGTTTCACCCTCCATAGCAGCTGCTGTCATTCGACTATGTAGAAAATCTGATAGTATTCCTTCATCCACTAATAGTGTTCCTCGACCTTTTGTTCCTTCAGAATCATATTCATAGTACCCTAGTGTCTCAATATAGGGATCATCAATAACACTGACCATGGAAGGAGCTATCTTTAATCCTAACATTCCAGCTGAAAATGATCTACCAGATAGAACATTATCTGCTTCTAATGAATGACCTAGAACTTCATGTAGAAGTGTCCAAGACATATCTTCACTTAGAACAGAATGGTATTTTCCTTGCTTAACAAGCTGGGCATTTGGCAAATTATTTATTACTTCGATAAAGTGACTAAGTTGCTCTAATTTATCAAAAGGTAGAGCTTCTATCCCACCTAATCCTCCAAACGATTGATAATATTTCACTTGTAAATTATTGTGCATAACTCTACCTGTTAGAGTCAAAATTGCATATGGATATTCTTGATGTACTCTTGATCCTTCTGAACTTCCAAATCTTTCAGACCAATTCATAAACATAATATCAGTTTCTATTTCAGCTTCAACTTTTAATGAATCTCTAATAAAATCATCAAGATGTCTTATTTTCTCTTTAGTTTCCCTTAAATCCATCTCCTGCCAGCTGACCTTAGGTTTCTTAATTACGGAAGTATCTACTACAGGGGCATCGATTAATGCGGCAATACCTTTTTTCCAATTAGATATCAAACTCGAAACTCTGGTAGCTTTTTTTATCTCCCTTTCTGCAAATTCCACATCTGGAGAAGAAGCAAAGGTAATAATACCATCTGAAAGCATTCTTATTCCGTAACCAGAGTTTATACAATTATTTTCTTTGACGATTTCTCCATCGAGTGCTATGATATTTTTCTGTTTTATTCTTCCATAGCGAATATCGGAATAAGCTGTATCTTGTTTCCTTGTCTGTTCTAACAGAGATTCTAATGGGTCGATTGTTTTACACCCCTTCGCTCAATTTATTATCCTCAACATATATATAACTACCCAATTGAGGGCGAATAGGAAGATTTTTCATATAAAATCTAAATCCTAAACTAATGCATTATGCTATTTGCTGCGATTTTGATGGCACTATTACATTAATGGATACTGGTAAAGCTCTTTTGACTGAATTAACAGATAAAAATTGGTATCATTATGATGATTTGGTAATCAAAGGAAAAATGGGTACAAGGGAAGCTTTAGTCAATCAATGGGGTATGATAGAAAAAACAACCATGAGTGATATAAACAAAATTGTTGATGAAATCAAAGTTGATCCAACCTTCATAGAGTTCTATGAATGGACAAAGAAAATAAGTTTGAAATTTATTATTGTCTCGGATGGATTCATCACTTATATTGAGAGAATTCTTTCTAATACTGAAATTCCTGAAGATGAATTTGAAATTAAAGCTAATGATATGAAATTAGATGATGGAAAGATAAAACTAGAGTTTTTAACAGCACAGTGCACACATGATTGCGCAAATTGCAAATATTCGCATGTCAAGCAGCTCAAGGATTCAGGTTACAAAATAATCTATATAGGTGATGGCTTATCAGACATCTTCCCAGCTAGAAGCCTTGC
>JABLTJ010000094.1 GCA_013166775.1 Promethearchaeati archaeon | reverse complement strand
AGACTTTGGTGAAAATTGGCGGAAAGCCATCGCAACCTGGAAAATAAGAAACAGACAGATATGGCAACAAGACTATGGTGAGTTTATATCTTAGCTTGGAAACGATAGACTCCAAAATGAGATGTACTACTCATACATTTATGGGGAAAACATACTATTTTTGATTTTTTTGTATGGGTGCTTTTGTTAACAAATAATATTTTCTGCAATCACTTGGTAATGCAATCATTAATGATCTAGAAAAGAAACGAATAATGAATGGGTTCTTTGTAATTTTATTTATATTTC
This sequence comes from Promethearchaeati archaeon, assembly GCA_013166775.1. Classification (GTDB taxonomy): domain Archaea; phylum Asgardarchaeota; class Heimdallarchaeia; order Heimdallarchaeales; family Heimdallarchaeaceae; genus UBA460. Next base: position 2,903 of record JABLTJ010000094.1, on the reverse strand, counting down.
AATCACTCAATTCTGTTATTTAGTATTTTATAAAAGAAAGTGAAAGAGGTAGATAATGTGGTTACAAATGATAGATGAGATTATGCAATTTCATGATAAAGGAGATGAGATTGTGGTGGAGCTTTGTGAGAAATTTGGTGCAGAGGTACTAGAAGTTGATTTCCAATATTACGAGCTTACTACTATCAAGATTTCTCCCGGTTCTTCTCAGGAAATTTTTGATTATTTAAGTATGAATGTGCAACAAGAAACTGATGTTATTCGAAAGAAATGTCTAATCTTTATTATCGCTAAATTAATTGAGGAAACACAGCTTGTTCCGTCTGTTGCAATTGATGTTCTTATGGATGAATCAGAAAGTCCATATATTTTATTCCGCTTAGCATTTGTTCTTTATCATGAACCTGCGATACAGAATCGATGCATTGAGGTTTTTCAACAAGTTATCCTAAATAAAGAGAACCATATGGACATGCGATATGAGTCCATTACGATTTTAAATCGACTTGCAGAAATCGATAAGAATCCCATATTAATCACTATATTCCTTGAAGTAATTGCCCTTGAAGAATACTATTTTGAAGATCCTTATTTTGCAGGACATAATATGGGAGATATTATTATTACGGATGATTCTTTTGACCCAGACTACTCTGAACATTGGATCATTGACATTAAAGAATTAGCTATTGATGGTCTTTCCTACTTTCCTGATCATTTTGAATTAGTTGCCACACCATTGCTGAAGTTTATGACTGAAGAATATCAAATCGATGAGTACATCTCTGCTGTCGCTCGAACACTTACAGGTTATATCTTTGATGTTCCCCATGCTACTAGATTCCTTCTCGACAAAGTAGACTTTTTGTACGAAAATAACGAAGGAGCTAAAGTGATTGTAGATGCGATTATGGAGTTTCATGGAGTAAAAAAATCAGATACTCAGCTCCCTTTGTAATAGCTTACTCATATCCAAAGAAGCTCGTGAGTTAAATACCTCTTAGAAAAGCTGTATGGAAAGTTAATTATTCAGCTATTCTTTGAAACAAGCGATAATACTTTCAGCTAACTCTTTATAAAAACTACATATATTTAGCGGTATTTATACATTGTTGAATAAAAATGGTAAAACGAGTTGTCCGAATCCAGCTACCAGCGAAGAAACTCTTCGTGGATCTAACAGTGCTAGCAAAAAACCTCTACAATTCAGCTACCTACTTGGTTCGTCAAACATTCTTTGAGACTGGCAAGATACTTCGCTATTACTCAATTTGGAACAAGATGAGAGAAAAAGAGGAATACCTCAAATTCAAAAATCTGGCAGGTTCCCAAACACCACAACAATTATTACGAATGGTTGAGGCAACTTGGGAAGGTTACAAAGAAGCAAAAAAGGATTGGCGAATCAATCCTGAAAAATACCTTGGAAAACCAAAAATACCAGGATATTTATCAAAGAATGGAAGGTTCATTGTTGTCTGGTCTAAGCAACGAGTAAGGATAAGGAAAGGAGCAATCAGAATCGTTGAGCGTTTAATGAAAGAAGGATTCCCAGCTATCCACATAAAAAAACTACCAGTCACCGAAGCAAATATCGCCATCGTCCGCTTAAAACCATTTTTCGATAAATTCAAACTTGAGTTTGTTTATGAGAAGGAAGTACCAGCAATAAAAATTAAGGAAGTACAAAAGATCCTTGGATTGGATCTTGGCATTAATAACCTCGTAGCCACATCAGATGGTTTGCTCATCAAGGGCGGAGTTGTTAAAAGCATTAACCAGTTCTTCAACAAACAAAAAGCAAAGATTCAAGCACTGCTAAGCAAACAAGGTCTTAAAACTAGTGAAAGAAAACAACAGCTGATGCGTTGGCGGTATAATCAACTGCATGATCTGTTCCACAAAACATCAAGAGCGATTATTCAACACTGCCTTGAAAACAACATTTCCCCACTGGTCATTGGGCGCAACAAGAATTGGAAACAAAACATCAGAATGGGTAGGAAGACCAACCAAAAATTCACTAATGTTCCTTTCCACAAACTCATAAAAATGATGCAGTACAAAGCAGAGGAGCAAGGAATAGAAGTCACACTCATTACAGAAGAATACACCTCTCAAACATGTTCAAGTTGCGGTTACCGTTCACGAAGCAACCACAAGTACCGTGGATTATTTGTTTGCAAAAAATGCAAACTAGTTATTAACGCTGATGTCAATGCAGCGAGAAACATAGCTAAAAAAGCATTTCCTGAGTCCATTTTAGGGATAGGGGATAGTGGTTGTGTGGCACAACCAACAAAGCTTGCTTTGTAAACGTTTGTATACAAACGATGTCATAATATCTGCATACTCTAGAATTATAAAAAGCACTTTTTCTTAATAGATAAGTTAGAGAGCATTGAATTGTTCTCAAATCGGAGATGTATTCCGTAAATAAAAAGGAATATTGAGTTTGGCAGATGAAGACCAAAACCCAAGAGAAACAAGATTGATAATCTTAACTTTACTTACCGGAGAAAAGCTGTTCAGGAAATGATAACGGAAAATCTAGGATTGGATTAGAGGGTTATTTAGAAAAGAACACACTTCATCTCTCAACTCAATATAATATATCTCCATCCCAATCAACACTTTACTGGAGAAGGATGAAAGTGTGCAAAATCATGATTGCTGAAGATGATCCTAAAATTCGTAATCTATTCTCAAAAGTACTCAGAAGTAAAGGGTATGATACCGTGGAAGCTAAAGATGGTGAGCAAGCTATCAAAATCTACGATGATCTTTTAGAGAAACCAGATATTGTTGTAGTGGATTTTCGTATGCCTAAAGTTAATGGATTACAAGTAACAAAGGAAATACTCAAGAGAGACCCATCAACCAACATTCTAATGATAACTGGT
>JABLTJ010000033.1 GCA_013166775.1 Promethearchaeati archaeon | reverse complement strand
TCTCCCTACAAAGAATGTGAAACATGTTCTATTAGGTTTACAGAGCCTTCTTGTGATTATTTAATTGATTCTTGAATTTCAATTTGATATCCTTCAGGATCATTAAAAACAAAAGCTTTGATTTTTAAATTTTCATTTACGAATATTTCAGAAAGATCATCTACATTAGATTCTTTACAATATTCATAAAAGGCTTGAACATCAGGTACACGAAAACAAATCTGAACTGGTTTGATTTCATTCCATTTGTGCATTCCTTTCTTTTCATCGACAATACCAATATATCCTGCATCTGAGATTCTATAAATTTTACAAAATCCCTGATCAATTTCCATTGGGAATCCAAGAAAATTTTCATAGAATTCAATTCCTTTCTGTAAATCTCTGTAGTAAATGAATGTTATTAATTTCTCAACTTTGTTTCCTGATAGTTCTGGTCTTTGCATCTTAACAAACTCCTAGTGTGAATTATTACTTTACTTGGATAGTGATGTTAGGTTTTTAATTTTTCCATTTTCATCCCATTGTTAAGTATTTTAGTGGAAACCACCTTACTATAAGGTGTTTTCAAAAAAAAAAACTGTAAGGCAAAAAAAAACTATTGCGGAGAGTTTGTTCACAAAAAAACACTATTTGCCTTACTATTTCTATTTAAATCCCCTTCCTTTTTGGATGTGTCTCTATACAAGAAGATGACCATATCAACAAGGTTATTCTTGTGTGTAGATTATAACACAAATGAACTTAATATATCAAAATTATGCTTATTAACAGATGAAGTTTGGAAAAATGCTTTTCATTTTAATCTTTCTATTGACAAATTTATTTGCACATGTGAATAATGTCAATTTAACACCACAAGCACAAGATCAAAATAAAAGATTCTTTACTCCAAATGTTGTTCTTATTGAAAGGAAAATAATCGATGTAGAATCTGATGAAGATTTCCTAAAATATAACCTTACTGGATTAGGAACCATTGAAAAACCGTTTATTATTGAGAACTTCAATATTACAAACTCAGAAGAATTTTCAATTGGAAACATATCAGATGACAATAGAGCTGGAATATATATTCGAAATACTACAAAAAATTTCATCATACAAAATTGTTTTCTCAAGGGATATTACAGTGGAATAAGTATAGTATTAGTAAAGGAAAATACTGGAATTATAAGAAACAATATAATTCAAGCTTATTCAACAGGCATTAACATAGTTGAATCAGATGAACTAAAATGTGAAAAGAATTACTGTTCTGCAAAAAATTTTGGAATTTCAGTTACCGGTTCAAAAAAAGTCCAGATTAATTCAAATTACTGTTTCAATTCTTCTAAAGGTATTGAAATGTTCTTTTCTGATTATACTATAATTGAATCCAACAATGCTTCTTCTAATCAAATAGGAATCAAAATAACAGGATCGGATTCATGCAATCTGTATAGTAATACTTGTGAAAACAATAAAAATGGTATTGTTATAGGTAATTCAGGAGTTCTAAAGATACCAGAAGATCCTCCCCCTCCAGATTTGAAACAATGTTTATTGAAATTCAACTTGCTACTCAATAATACTGAGTATGGAGTAGTTTTAGAAGAAACAGCACGAAAATGCAGGATATATGATAATTTTTTTGTAAAGAACAAGAAAGATCATCAAGCTTTTGACGCAGGTAAAAGAAATAAATGGTATAATTATTGGGAAAAAGAAGGAAATTATTGGTCAGATCTTGGTGATAAAAAAACTTATACAATTGATGGACCTGCAGGTTCTATAGATAGATATCCTCTAAATGAAAATTTAGAAAGAACTTCTCTATTCAGTTATGCATGTATATTATCCTTAACACTTGTTGGACTGATAATTACTCGGATCCAAAGAAGAAAGAAAAAATAGAAGAAGAAGATTATTTCTTTCTGATTCTGCAATTTGAGCCTTAATTTTTATATTAGACACCATATGATTCAATAAGAGAAGAAAATAATTAAAGTTACTATTTACATTTATGAAAGGAAATTATAAAAGGACAGCGTAATACACTTTTCTCTAAATCAAGTGTTTAGATGATTAATGTGAAAGATTATAATATTTATCACGATATTATTCATAAATTGCACTGATTAAAGGTTGGGCAAGCAAGATGAAATTTCCTAGAACCCTTGATGAATGGAATTATACTATTATTAAGGAATTAGTAGATAAAAATTACTCTGAAACAGAATTCTTTGATTTTAAAACTGATTTATTGGAACCAAAAAAACAAGAGAAGATCGTCTGTTCTTTTGCTAACACAAATGGTGGTTTCTTGATTTTTGGTATTAGAGATAAGAAAGAGACTAATAGAATTATTGGAATTGAACTAAAAAAGGATTTTCAGACACATTTCTATGATCGAATTAATATGATAGAACCTACTGTATATTTTGAATTCAAACAACCACCAATTCAAATACCTGATTCAGATAGAATAATACCTGTGTGTTATATCCCTCAGAGTAATGAAAAACCACATATAACAAGAGAGAAACTCTTTTACATTAAAACTAGTGGAGGTAGTAATGATCTGATGAATTATAATCAAATTAGAGAATCTTTCTATGGTTTTGAGCAAAGAAAAATTAAAGTTGAAATGTTAGGTTTAGAATTAGAATATTTGAATGAAATAATAAGAGGAATGATTGTACCTGCAAATGAAATGGAAGAAAAATACTCTTTATATGATCCACAATCCTCGTTGCTTGTAGATTTAATGGGGCAAATATATCCTATTATAAAAAATGATCAAGAATTGATAAGTAAGCTTTTTACTATTCGTTGTGACCTTGATACATTAAATCAATGCAATAAAACTTTCCTCTTCCAAACAGCTCTTCCAATGACTGGTCGTCAGCTTTTAATATTAGAATATAATAAGAAAGTGCAAAAACTTGCTCAAAGCTTGATAATGAATATAACAGCTGTTTTTGACATCCTTCGAGAAAAATATGAATATAAAATATCAACCTAAGAATATATGAAAATTATTTTTTATCTCGTTTTTCTATTGTTTTTCTTGTACCTTCAGGGAGTTTTTCATATATCTCATCTATTTCTTTTGGTTGAGTTATCATTTTTTCAACAATTTACTTTAAATCATAAAGATAGTCTTCATAATAAGGTTCTTACAATAATCTTCGGAAATACTTAAATCTTTCAATCCTTATTGTAACTATAGAAACAATCGAGATAATTATTATGTTAATAAAATCAGAAAACAACAAAAGAAAAGTTCAAGGATTTTCTTTTATGTTTTTATTGATTATTATATGTTGCTTCTGTTATAACTTAAAAATTCCTGTAGTGGATAAAAATGCAACAAATTTTCTTAGTTTGGATTATGAGCTAGTTCCTATTGAGAAAATAATCATTACAGCTGATAGTAATTTCTCTGATTATGGCTTTCCAGGTACGGGTTCAGCAAATGATCCTTACATAATTGAAAACTATAATATCACAAAACCTTATTATGCAGGAATTGTTATTTATGAAACAACTAAACATTTTGAAATAAGAAATTGTTACATTGATTCTGATGAAGGTATAATATTAATTCGGATTCAAGCTCAAACAGCAAAAATTTCTGATAATATTATTAATAACAGTTACAGTTATTATAATTGTGATGCTTTTGGGATTAGAGTATATGAATCAGACTTTGTAACTATTACCAATAACACTTTTATCAATTCTAAATCCAGTATACAAATCTTTGAATCAAAATCTCCTGTAGTTCATAAAAACACTTGTTACATTACTTTAAGTGATAAATTACAGTATGCAAGTGGTATTTCTATCACTGCTTGTGTTTCTGCATCAGTGAAATTCAACAACTGTACAAAGGTTCCATTAGGATATAGTATCACAAAATGTTATTCTTCCGTTTTCTCAAATAATTATGCCTTAGAAAATTCTGGCACTGGTGTCTGGATTATGGCTTCAAATAATACTATTGTAAATGATAATGTGTTTAAAAGTATTGGAAGTTATGGAATACTTCTGAGATTTAATAACTATTCATCATTGAATAATAATACTTGTGAGAATACTAATTATGGTATGAAGCTACTATATACTTCCAATAGTAAAATTCATTTTAATATGATCAGAGATAATATAGATTACGGGATATATGTTGATAATTGTTCAAATAGTAATTTAATAACTCACAACAGCTTTATTAAAAACAAAGTGGGAGATAAATATTCTCAAGCTTATGATGCAGGGAGTGACAATGTTTGGTATAATTCTAAAACAAAAGAAGGTAATTATTGGTCTGACCTAGGAAAAAACGAAACCTATACAATAGATGGATCTGCAGATTCAATAGATATATATCCATTGAATGAGAATCTGGAAAGAACATCTTTCATGCTCATCTCTATGGTACTTTTACTAATATGTTTTTCATTTATATCAATCAGAAGGAGAAAATCATCATAGTTCTTCCTTTAATTCTGCAGAGCCATTAACATCAATAGTTTTAGAGAGTATTACTATAGCAACTGGATAAAGAACAGCTAAAACTCCTTCTATTGCAATTGATAGAATAAATGGTGCTCGATCTCTAACATCCCATAAAGCTCCTCCTACTAAAGGTCCAGCAATGCGACTAAGATTAGTTACTGAATCATGTAAACCAAAAACTGTTCCTCTTCTTTCTCTTGAGACTGTACTGATTACTTTCGTTAAAACCAAACCAGCTGTCGCTACCACTGTTGTATCTATAATAAAAATCATTGAGAACTGCCATATTTTGCTCGAATTAATCAATAACCAGGTCATACCAGCACCAACAACACTAGCAACACTCAGAGTTATTCTAGGATTAAGTTTATCTGCTAATCTTCCTAATCGTGGAGCTATGATTACTGACAAGATACCTCCTGGAACATAAGCTATTATCAACAAAACCATATCTTGTGTTATGTTCTTGAGCAAGAAGAACTCAATAAATGAACCAACAAGTGATCCAATAAAAGCTTCAGAAAATAGCAGTACTAGTAGAAAAATGAAGCTAAGCATAATAGCTCTTTTTGTTATTTTTGTAACAGACTCTTTCTCTTCAATATCAAGAAATTCTACTCTTGGGGCTAGCTGAAGAACCCTTATACCTGCATATATGTTTGACATACCATATAGGAGAAGAGGACTGAAAGCAATTGCTGAAAATATTACATCAGATGAGAAACTATATTCAGATACTACCCAAAGAATTGAAAATCCTACAGTTGCTCCAATGAAACCACCAATTCCTGATTGTTGGGAGAATATTCCAAAAGCTTCAGATCTATTTTCGTACTCTGTTGCATCAGCTACTGTAGTTTCAAATGGTGTCCAGAAAAATCCTGCACCTACACCAAGTATAAACATTCCCAGTGTCATCATCCAATATAGGTTATAAATAAATGATAAGTAGATTAGAACATAAGAAACAAACCTTCCTACTGAAGCTCCAAAGATTAGTTTGGATCGTAAATGTCTTCTATTGGATAAAAAACCCGCTAACAGAGAGCTTGCAGCAAAGCCAATAGTTCTCAACGAGAAAACAAATCCTAATTCTAGTCCGCTGATTTTTAAATTGAGAAAGGAAATAATTGGAATTAAAAAGCTAAGAAAATAGAAACCTACTGAGCTGAATTTAAGTTGTTTAACTAGATTATGTAAATCTTTATTCATTACGTTTCTTCTTATCTCAGAACCTATCATGAACATAGAGAATGGGAGATTAAGTTATTTAAAACTATCAATATGGATTCAGAAATAACAAAGAGCAATATTAAATAAGGGTAAATGAGAGCACTTAGATATACAAACAAATCCTTTCAGTAGGAGAAACATACAATGGGTACTAATGATAATGAAGAGTCGGTTTTCACTCCTTGGGAAGTACGAGGTAAGGTTGACTATCAAAGGTTAATGAAAGAGTTTGGGACTGAACCTGTAAATGAAAAACTTCTAAATCGAATTAAGAAGCATACAAGTGGTTCTTTACATTTTATGTTAAGAAGAGGAATCTTTTTCACCCATAGAGATATGAATTGGATTTTGGATGAGTACGAAAAAGGTAACAAATTCTATCTCTATACTGGAAGAGGACCTTCTGATCACACTCACATCGGACATATAGTACCATGGATTTTTACTAAATGGTTGCAAGAAAAATTTAAAACCAAATTTATTTTTCAACTTACTGATGATGAAAAATACGTCTTCGCTGATAAACTGGAAATGGAAGACACGTATTCTTATGCACTAGATAATGCATTAGATATAATCGCTCTTGGGTTTGATTCAAAAAATACAGAAATATTAATTGATACTGATAATGCGAAGACTTTCTATAAAATAGCTCTCCCTGTTGCGAAGAGAATCACTTATTCAACAGTAAAATCATCATTTGGTTTTGATAATTCGATGAATATCGGAGGAATCTTTTATACAAGTATTCAAGCAGTTCCTGCTATTCTGGAAAGTGTTAGACAAGGTAAAAATATTCCATGTCTTATCCCTCATGCAATCGATCAAGATCCACATTTTAGACTAGCTAGAGATGTTTTACCAAAGTTGGGATACTATAAACCAGCAAATATTCAATGTAAATTTGTACCAGCATTAAGTGGTCCTGATGGTAAAATGTCATCCTCTAATCCAAATGAAACTATCTTTGTTACTGATGATCCTAAGTCAATTAAAAAGAAAATAAACAAATATGCTTTTTCAGGTGGTCGAGATACAGTATCTGAACATCGAGAAAAAGGAGGAGATCCTGATATTGATGTTAGCTTCCAATGGTTAAAGATTCTTTTTGAGCCTGATGATGCAAAACTAAACAAAATTGAAGAAGAATATAGAAGTGGAGAAATGTTATCTGGTGAATTGAAGGCAATTCTTATTGAGAAAATGGTTAAGTTTCTAGAAGATCATCAAGATGCAAGAGAAAAAGCTAAAGACAAACTAGATGATTTTCTTGTAAAGGATTAGCAAAAAGATAGGATACTATAATGATAATGAGCAATAGAGGAAGAAAAAGGGTATTCACGTCTCTTCTATTAGTTGTTTTTATTTTTCTCTTTTTTTCATCAAGATTACTTGTGATTAACCAAGTTACTGGTTGTGATGATTGTTCAGAAAATCAGATTGAATGGGTACAAAGCTATAGTGGTCAAGTCAAATCAGGTGGAAGCTCAATGATTCAAACCTTAGCTGGGGGATTTGTTATTACTGGCAACGATTACTTAGACGAATTTGATGATGACGTGTTACTTCTAAAAACTGATTCAGAAGGAGCGATGGTCTGGAATAAAACTTATGGAGGAACTGATTCAGATAGAGCAAGACAAGTCATCCAAACATCTGATGGTGGTTTTGCTCTTGCTGGATCTACCAGTTCTTTTGGTTGTTGTGGTGTTGCATCAATGTATCTCATCAAGACTGATTCTGAAGGTAACAAAGAGTGGGAAGGGATTTATGGTGGTTTTTATTATGATGCGGCATATGGTTTGGTTCAGACTGAGGATAACGGATTTGCCTTAGCGGGTATTACTTATTCCTACGGAGCGGGACAATATGATGCTTATCTAGTTAAAACTGATTCAGTGGGAATAATGGAATGGAATTATACTTATTCTGGAGTATGGAGTGGTACACAGTATGATGGGGCTTATGCTGTCATTCAGACAAATGACGGAGGTTTTGCGTTAGCTGGATTTACCAGTTTCGGTTATCCTGATATGTTTTTAGTTAAAGTTGATTCAGAAGGAGGAGAAGAGTGGATTAAGAGTTATGGAGGTTTGGATTCTGATACAGCTTATGCCATTATTCAAACAAATGATAATGGATTCGCTTTAGCAGGTTTTACAAAAGCAGTTGGTTCAGGAGAATCTGATATGCTCTTAGTAAAAACAAATTCCACTGGATATATGGAATGGTATCAAACCTTTGGAGGGTCTGAGTATGAAAATGCTCATACATTAATTCAAACCCTTGATGGAGGATATGCTCTAGCAGGTTCTACTAGTTCTGGTGATTTTGACATGTTTTTTGTTAAAACAAATTCTACTGGAAGTATGGAATGGAACTGTACTTATGGAGGAGAGAATGCTGACGGAGCTTTTTCTCTAATTCAAACTTCTAATATTTCATATGTGATTCTTGGATCATCAACAACCGAACCTGTTGAATTATTTACATTGAATAATTATGAATTTTGGTTAATAAAAATCAAAGATCCATCTAGTATTGATGCAACTGTATCTAGTTTTGTTATTTCAATAGTTTCTAGTAATTTGATACTAATATTCTATAAAATAAAAAGTAAGAAAAGAAAAAAAAACTAGATTATTGAAGTGTTTTTTTTCTTCGTCTGAGAGTTACATATGCAACAATCATTATCGATGAAATAACTCCAAAAATACTCCAAGGTCCATCTGCAAAGAAGGATGCTCCTTCGATTTTGACAGCATTAAAGACGAATATTAATTCGTTATTTTCTTCAACTACTTCATCTATTTCTGAATCTGAATCTACGGTGACTGTCCATGCAAAAGTTCCTTTCTCAGGTGGTTTCCATTCTAGTTCAAATAGAGTTTTTTCACCTTTATTTAAAGCAGGAACAGTAAGATCCCATGAGCTTCCATCTGATACCTCGACTTGGGCTTTTGTCTCTTGAATAATATCCTCTTCTCCGTTATTTGCAATAGTTATATTGACTTTCTGTGTATCTTTCCAATGAACATCTAGCGATAAAGGTAGATTCTCACATCTTAAATCTGGTTTGTTTTCTTTGTTAGATATAAATTGATCTATCAGAGAATAATCAGGACGGAATCCCCTTACATCAAGCTGTTTATCATACACGTCAAGAAATAGAAAATTATAAGTTGATTCAACAGAAATTGATTCATTTATTCTGTAATCTTTAATTGCATCATAGAGATTCGCACCAGCTCCACCTGAGATGATATAAGTTACATTGTTCTTATATAATCTCTCATAAGCATGTTCGTGTCCTGTTAATACTAGATCTATTTCGTATTGTTCGAAAATGGGAACAAATGATTCATTAATTAAATCATACCATCCTTGATGGTATCTGACAAAAGAGGAAAATGGTGGTCTATGCATCATAACAACATTCCAATCGTATTCATCATGAGCTTCTAAATCTGTTATTAACCAGTCTATTTGTTTGGTGTAGTTCTCATTTTCTATTCCTTCCCAGTAAGTATGCAATATAGAGAAATGTACGGGTCCAAAATTGAATGAATAATATTCTTCATTTCCTGGTAATGCAAATGTGTTATAATATATTGAATGATTTTTTTCATGATTTCCCAGTGTAGTCATCATTGGGATATGATTTGTAAAAGGCTCATAGCTGTTTAAGAAACCGTTCCATTCATTTATATTAGATCCCATTTCAACAAAATCTCCTGAATAAAGTGCAAAATCGATATCTAAGTTATTTATTTTTCTTAACATCTGATTTCTAGCTGTTGTTCCACTTTGTGTATCTCCTAGAGCTATAAATTTAGCGTGATCTCCAAGAGTTCCAGTTTTAAAATATGAGTCTGTACTCCATGTTTCTCCATTTCCAACTCTATAATGGTAAATAATTTCTGGTGATAATCCAGTTAATTCAACATGATGCCATTCAACTGAATCTCCTGTTTCTTCATTCCCGTAGCTCTCATCGGTTCCATACTGAACAACTGATGAAGTTGCATCTTTTGTTTTCCAACTCACTGTCATAGTAGAAGATGTATCATTCTGCCAAGAGAGATGTATGTATATTGGATTATAATCTTCCGCATAAACTTCGAAGATTAAGAGAGATAAGGGAGAAATTATCAGAAAAGTTACAATCATAAAAAAATATAGTTTCTTTGATTTCATCAATTATATAATAACTTCTGCAGTTTTTAAGATTTGTTCAAAACCTATATCTGAAAAATACACGAATAATTGAATTAATAATAAAAAGAATAGATAAATGATACTTCTTTAATATCATTCATTTTGTCTTGACATACTTGCAGCCGCAAGTTTTCTTCTCAATCTTCTGTTTGTTACATTAGTATTTAATTTCCTTAAACCCCAGGATAGTAAACCAAATACTAATGCAAAGAATCCAACTGTTATGAAAACACTAAAAATTGATGGAATGAATATTGGAGCCATTTATTCTACACCTACTTGAAATGAAACTAATACATTTTTAAACTTTAGGTTTGCTATTTAAATATTAAGAGTATGATACCAAATCCTTTGATTCGTGTATCTCTAATTCCTTTTTTGTTTTTTCAGATGTTAAAATTAGTCTTCCTGCAACATTGATTCCTTCACAATTGTATTTTTTATTGTTTTTTAAAACAATAGTCTTCATATATTGGATACAATTTTGGTTGAATTGATTTACTATGTGTTGAAATTTTTGATTTAGAGTCAAGGATGAGTTTCTAAGAATCTGATTCTTTAATTCTTCAACAATCCTATTGATATTCGATTCTTTCCGTATAATATCTATAAGACTAATTGCGTTCCTCTGTATGTGATCAGGAAATTCTTCTGTTCTATTATTCACATTGATTCCTATTCCTACGATCATAAAATCTTGTTTACTTGAGATATATTCGATAAGCAGTCCTGCGAGTTTCTTTCCTTCATAATGAATATCATTTGGCCATTTGATTTTGATTTTAAGGTCAAATAATTTCTTCAAGCAAGTAACTATCGCTAAAGCAGTTGAGTAGTGAAACATTGCTATAGCTTCTCTCGCTAATGAATCTTTCATTGGTAAAACGAAGCTTAGATACAGTCCCCCCTTTGGAGAAAACCAAGTATTTTCTTCTCTCCCTCTCCCCAGGGTTTGTTCTTTTGCTAATATTACAAATGATTCCTCTGAGTTTTCCATAATATGTTTGAAAGCAACATCCATAGTAGATGGAACAGTATCATAAACTATCGTTTTCATCTGTGCAACTCTGACTATATCTAAACCGCTGAAAAAACGGTTAATTATAAAGTTTTTTTCATTTTATGAGCATAGAATGAGATGCTTCTTTTTATTCTAGTGAATAGGACTTAATTCTAATGCATCAGAATCCTAGAAGTACACATAATATTGAAGAGAATAAGAAATCAAAAGAGCTCAATAAACTAAGAGATAAAAGTAAACACGGGGGAGGAAAAAAAAGAATTCAACAACAACATGAAAAAGGTAAGTTGACAGCTCGAGAAAGAATTGAGCTGCTTGTTGATGAAGGAACTTTTGTAGAAATTGATGAATTTGTTACTCATCAAAATAGTAAGTTTAACATGGCAGAAAACAAACCTTTGGGAGATGGAGTAATAACAGGTTATGCTTCAATATCTGGCAGAACTACTTTTCTCTATAGTCAAGATTTTACAGTTTTTGGTGGAAGCTTAGGGAAAGCTCAAGCTGATAAGATTTGCAAAGTTTTAGACTTAGCTGTTAAAACAGGCAGTCCTGTAATTGGACTACTTGATTCGGGAGGAGCAAGAATCCAAGAAGGAGTAGATTCTCTTGCAGGTTACGGAAATATTTTTTACAGAAATACTCAGTCATCAGGGGTAATTCCCCAAATATCAATAATTTTAGGACCTTGTGCAGGTGGAGCAGTTTACTCACCAGCTTTAACTGATTTCATACTAATGAGTAGATCTAACGCTTTCATGTTTGTGACTGGTCCTGAAGTTGTTAAAGCAGTAACTGGTGAAGATGTTTCTTTTTATGAATTAGGGGGTAGTGAAGTACATGGTTCATTAACAGGTATTTCTCACTTAGTAGGTGATACCGAGGAAGAGACTATTGATTTAGCTAAGAAACTATTATCTTATCTGCCGCAAAACAATCTTGATGAACCTCCAATCAGATTTGATGATGTTATTGAAATTGATCAATCAGATTTAGTTGCAATTATTCCACCAGCAGAAAATGAGCCATATGATATGAAACGAATAATTGAGATTTTAACAGATGCTGAAAGCTTTTTCGAATTGCAGGAAGAATGGGCAAAGAATATTGTTATTGGATTTGCTAGAGTGGGTGGAAGCACAGTTGGTATCATTGCAAATCAACCCTTATATCTAGGTGGTGCTATTGATTACCATGCTTCAGATAAAGCATCAAGACTAATCCGATTTTGTGATTCATTCAATATTCCCATTTTAACATTAGTCGATGTTCCAGGATTTATGCCTGGGATTAAGCAAGAGCATGAAGGTATAATTAGGCATGGAGCTAAGCTGCTGTTTGCATATTCTGAAGCTTCTGTTCCTAAGATATCGCTCATTGTTCGAAAAGCATATGGTGGAGCATATATTGTTATGAGTTCCAAGCATTTGGGAACAGACATCAACTTAGCTTGGCCATCAGCTGAAATAGCAGTAATGGGATCAGAAGGTGCTGTGAAAATCCTTCATAGGAAAAAATTGAAGGAAGAAAAAGAGCCTGAAAAAGTGTTAGCTGATTTTGCTCAGAAATTTAAGGATGAATTTGCTAATCCCTACCAAGCTGCTGAGAGAGGTTATATTGACAAAGTAATTCATCCAGAAGAAACAAGAAGGGAGATTGTTTTTGCTCTTCACCTTCTCCAGAATAAAAGGGAGCAAACACCAAGAAGAAAGCATGGTATCTCACCTGTTTGAGGTAAGAAAAATGAAGAATAAAGAAAAATTGAAAGAGTTTTTTAAAAGAAAATATCCTATTTGGGGTTACTCTCCAAAGGGTATAAGTGATCCTACTCTATCCATTGAACTTTCAAAACTTAATGGAATTGGATTAATAGATTTAGAAGGTTTAACAAAATCTCAAAGTAAGGAAATGATCCTCAAGTGCTTTACAGAATTGGATTCTTCAAAGCTATGGGGAGTAAGAGTAAAGGATGAAAACCAGTTCCTTTGGTTAGAAGAATTTGATTTTATTCCTATTATTATCGTTGCATTTGATTTGAAAAAGAAAGTTTCATCATCCTTTACAACAGATTGTGAATTATTGATAGCTGAAGTTAGTTATTTTGAACAAGCGCTCGAGAAATCTGATTGGGCTGATATGTTCTTAGTAAAAGGTTTTGAAAGCGGGGGGATGATTGGGGAAAAATCTTCATTTATTCTTATTCAACAATTCAATGAATCAGGTTTCCCTTTTGTTATTCAAGGTGGATTAGGTGTTTACAATATCATTAGTTCTCTTGTTGGAGGAGCTTTAGGTGTAGTTTTAGAAGGTCAACTCTATTTGCTTCCTGAATGTCCATTAAGTAATGATGTCAAAGAATACATTTCTTCCTTAGAGGAAAATGACACTTATGTCATAGGTGAAAGTTTTGATACAAAATATAGGTTAGTAGGAAAGATAGCTAATCAATCAATTAGAGAAGCAAAGAAACTTGAAAAAACAACACCTATCCTTGAGAAGAATCACTTCCAAAAGATAATAAAACAAATCATTGGTGATACCACTTTCTTCAACGAAGAAGAGATAAAACATGCTCCAATACCTGTTGGAATAGAAATAACTTTTGCTAATTTCATTCGTGATGAATTCAGAGATTTGAAAACCTTTCTAGCAAGTTTAGCACCTTTATTTACAAAACAAATTGAGGGTGTTTCAAAAGAATGGCCATTCAGAAAAAATAGTGAGTTTGCAAAGAAACTTGGAATTGAACTACCCATAATTCAAGGACCTATGGCAAACATATCTGATAACGCTGAGTTCGCTAGATTAGTAGCAGAAAATGGAGCTTTACCTATTCTTGGATTAGGAGGTTTACTGAAGGAAGAAACAGAAGAACTGTTTTCTCAAATGAATAAAAAAATGCCTTCAGGTAAGATGTATGGTGGAGGAATTATTGGATTAGAAGTAATGAAAGAGAGAAGAGAAGATCACATCACTTTGCTTCAAAAAAATAAAACCCCAATCTGTTTACTAGCAGCAGGCACAGTTCAGTTAGCCTCAAGAATTAAAAATCTAGGTTTTACAACCTTTCTTCACACACCTGCACTTTCTTTAATTAAGGATGCTCTAAAAAACAACATTGAATATTTGATTTTAGAAGGGAGTGAAGCTGGAGGTCATATAGGTACTCAAACTTCATTCACATTATGGGAGAGGATTTTACAATATCTAACAAAAACAAGAAACGAGATTAAAGATAAAGTGAACATAATCTTTGCTGGGGGAATAGGTGATGAATTCGGTTCAGCAATGCTTGCAGTGATGATAGGTTCACATCTTGATATTGTATCACCTGCAATTCAAATGGGGACAGCTTATCTCTTTACTGAGGAAATAGTAAATTCAAAAGCTCTCACACCAAAGTATCAAGAAAAAGTAATGGATAATTTTAGTACTAACGTTATAGGAGCAACTGTTAATACAAGAGCAAGAGTTGTTACTACTGAATTCGTGCATTCCACACTTAAGAAAGAGTTTGAAAGAGTAAAAGAAGGAACGCCAATTACAGAAAGAAAAGAAGCTTATGAAAAAGACAATCTAGGTGCTCTGAGGATTGCAACAAAAGCAGAAATTTGGAACAATGATCATGTCCCTGGAGGAGATACAACCCAATTTGTACATGTCACACCTAAACAACAGGAGAAATTAGGATGTTTCATGACTGGAGAAATTGCAGGTTTAAAGAGAAATATAATCAGAATAGAAAATTTGCATTATGATATCATTGTTGCTAGCAAACAACTTTTCCTCTCATTTTTACCTGAATTAGAAGCAAAGGTAGATGCTTTAGTTTTTGAAGAAGATATCCCTGAAACCACTAATTTACTTGAGATTAAAGACAGGGTAGCTATTGTTGGTTTAGGATGCATTTTTCCAGATTCTCCAAATATAGAAGCTTACTGGCAGAATATTGTTCAGAAAGTCAATTCAATCACAGTTATTCCAGAAGAAAGATGGGAATCCGACCTATATTATGATCCTGATCCAAAAGCAGTTGATAAAACTTATTCAAAAATAGGTGCATTTGTTAAAGATTATGAGTTCAATTCTATTGGGTATCGGATACCTCCAACAATAGCATCAAAAATGGATGCTGTACAAAAATGGTCTTTAGATGCTGCAAAAGAAGCATTGGAGGATGCTGGCATTCCAACAGATGGAAAAGTTCGTTTACCAATTGCAGTTATTGTTGGAAATGCAGTAGGTGGCGAAAACCAACGTGCTACCAACCGAAGAATCTTTATCCCAGAAGTATTAAAGGAAATTAGACAGAACCAGATTTTCAATCAATTAGCAAAAGATGAACAAGACGAATTTATTAAACAAATAAGAGAATCTTACTCAAGAAAATTTAAAGCAATAACTGAAGATACTATGCCAGGGGAATTGTCTAATGTAATAGCTGGAAGGATAGCTAATGTATTCAATTTTACAGGAAAATCAATGACTACAGATGCTGCTTGTGCTTCTAGTGTTGCTTCTCTTGATACTGCGATTAAAGCGTTGATTACATATGATTTCGATGTTGCTCTTGTAGGGGGAGCAGATAGATCGATGGATCCGACTTCTTTTGTTAAATTCAGTAAAATTGGTGCTTTGTCAGCAACTGGTTCTCGTCCTTTTGATGAGAAAGCAGATGGATTTGTTATGGGAGAAGGAGCTGGATTTCTCGTGTTGAAGAGGTTGGAAGATGCAATTAAAGATGGTAATAAAATTTACACTGTTATCTCTGCTATAGGTGCTTCTTCAGACGGTAAAGGGAAAGGGATAACTGCACCAAATCCTGAAGGACAGAAGCAATCAATCTTAATGGCTTTGAACAAAGCAAAATTACAATCAGAGGAAATTCAGTATATTGAAGCTCATGGTACATCAACTACAGTTGGTGATGCTGTAGAACTTAAGGTTCTAGAAGAAATCTTCAAGAGTGATATAAGAAAAGAAAAAATAGCGGTTGGTTCCATAAAAAGCCAAATAGGCCATTTAAAGAGTGCTGCAGGTATTGCTGCTCTGATTAAAACCTCTCTTGCAATTTATAATAAAATACTACCTCCTTCGATAAACGTTGAAACTCCTAATCCAAATATTGAATGGAAGATCTCTCCTCTATTTGTAAATACTGAACCTACTGATTGGAAAGTTAATGCAAATGAAATTAGAAGAGCAGGAGTTTCATCCTTTGGTTTCGGAGGTACTAATTATCATGCAATCCTGGAAGAGTTCGATCCAGTAAAAGTTGAATATTCTCATGCTGCAAAAATCTCTCTATCTCAGTCATTTGAAGCTACTCCTGCGATTACTCAAGTTCAAGAAGCTATTGATGAAAATCCAATATGCTTTATGTTCACAGGACAAGGGAGTCAATATCTTGGAATGTTAAAGAGGTTATATGAGACATCAAAAACAGTTGCAGACACCTTCGAAGAAGCGGAAAAAATCTGGTTCCAACACTGTAGTTTCAGTATGAAAGATATTGTTTTTGGTTCAGAAGGACTAACTCAAGAAGCAAATTCACAGCGACTTACTGATACTAAATTTACTCAACCTGCTTTGTTTGTGGTTGATATAGCCTTATTTAGATATATGAAAGAACAAGGTATTACCCCATCATATGTAGCAGGTCATAGTTTAGGGGAATATTCAGCTCTTGTAGCAGCAGGTGTATTGTCGTTCAGTGATGGACTGAAAGCTGTTATAGCAAGAGGTCGATCAATGAGTGATGCTACTAAAGAAACTGAAGGAGCAATGGCTGCAGTATTAGCACCAACTGAACAAGTGGAGAAACTAGTTAATTCAATTAAAGATGAATATGTTATTGTTGCAAATTACAATTCAACAGGTCAAACAGTTGTTTCTGGTAGTGTTGAGGGAATAGACAAGATAATACAAAAAGCTTCGAAGATGGAAATAACATCTAAAAAACTTAGGGTATCTACAGCTTTCCATTCGAAGATTGTAAAGAGCGTAGAAGCTGTTATGAGAAAAGTTCTTTTTGATATGACATTCAATCCTCCAAAAATGAACGTTTATAGTAATGTAACAGGTAAGAAATATCCTTCCCAACCTGATTTAATTCAGAATCTACTGATAGAACAGATTTGTTCTTCTGTACAATGGGTAGAAGAGATTAACAATATCTATAATGACGGAGCAAGAATATTTGTTGAAGTAGGACCAAAAAAAGCTCTCTTTTATTTTGCAAAAGATATCCTGAAATCAAAGAGGGATATTCAGGTTCTGAATACTCTTTCACCAAAAGAAAAAGAAGATGAAAAAATAGCTCAAACTATAGACAAGATAAAGGAAATCGTTCAAAGTAGCAAAATAGAAAAAACAAAAACTGCAGTAGTTTCTACACCTAGAAGAGAAATCATGCCACCATCTACAGACATGGACTTCAATCAATATCTATTAAGAAATAAAGAACATCTTCATGATTTTCTTAAACAAGGTTATGAACTCTATTCAACATTTATGAAAGATGAGAAGGAAACTATAAGTTATCCTACATCGCAATTAGTAACAAGCTCCATCGGAGTAACTGGTGTCGGAATAGGGATTCCTGGGAAAAGCAGAAATGTATTTGATGACAAAAATATCGATCTTCTACTTAAAGGAGCTAATTTAATTGAAGGGATTTCTGAAGAGTTAAAAAATGACATACTAGAGAAGAATATTGTTCGTTTAGTGAAGTCAGCTAATGGTTCTGGCTCATTTGAACATATCGATGATATAACAAAAGTAGTCCAACTAGCGGGTCAACTTGGTAAGTTTGATCCCGAGAATGATTTTGGATTAAATCCTAAGTTACTAAATGCTTTAGATATTTCCTTTCAACTCGCTATTTGTGCAGGTTTGGAAGCTCTGAAGGATGCTGGGATTCCTTTAATTAGATCAAAGAAGAAAACTTCTACAGGCAAAATTCTGGAAGGAGAATGGGAACTTCCCAAGAGTCTTCAAGATAGTACAGGAATTATTTTTTCTTCAGCTTTTCCTGGTTTTGATAATATTGTAAAAGAATTGAAACAACATTATACTTCGAAGGAAGAACATCAATTCAAAAGAGAGTTTATATTCAAAATTTTGTCTATGGGTCATTCCCAATTTGCACAGCTGATAAAAGCTAAAGGCCCTAACACTCAGATTAATGCAGCTTGTGCATCAACAACTCAAGCTATTGGTATCGCAGAAGATTGGATAAAAATAGGTAGATGTGAAAGAGTTATTGTTATCGCAGCGGATGATGCAGCAAATGAAAATCTTCTGCCGTGGATAGGCGCAGGTTTCTTAGCAGCTGGAGGGATATCTACAAAAGCTAAAGTAGAGGAAGCAGCTATACCCTTCGGAAAAAATAGGCATGGATTAATCGTTGGATCTGCGGCAGCTGGGTATGTTATTGAAAAAGAAGAAGCTTATCAAAAAAGAGGAGTTAAACCTATAGCTGATATCATTGGAACTCATTTTGCAAATAGCGCTTTTCACGGAGCTAGATTGAATGTCAGTCACATTACAAAGCTATTCGGTTCTTTTATAGAAACAATAGAGAAAGAAAAAGGTATTTCTAGAAATGATATTGCAACTGAAGGAATGTTTGTTTCTCACGAAACATATACACCAGCTCGAGGTGGTAGTGCAGAAGCAGAAATTGAATCTTTACGAAGTGTCTTTGGATCTAATGCTTCTAAGATGATTATTATCAATACAAAAGGTTATACTGGCCATCCTATGGGAGCAGGTATTGAAGAAGGTCTAGCAATTAAAGCGATGGAAAAAGGATTTGTTCCACCAATTGCAAACATCAATGAAATTGATCCCAATTTTGCTGATTTGAATTTCTCTCGAGGATTAGAAAAAAGATTGAAATATGCAGTACGTTTAGCTGCTGGATTTGGTTCTCAGGTAGCTTTTGCAGCTTTCAAACTTAATACCTACAAAGGAAGATTTGACAGCCCAGAATATGAAAGATGGCTGAACACAATAGGTGGTAAAAGAGAAGGGATATTTAAAGATGGCAGAGTGCTAAAATTAAAAGAAAGTCCAAAAGAAGAACTAGAAGAGCTTCTGAAACCCAGAGATGTTCTTCCAAGTGTTCCAACTTCAGACATTCTAACTGAAATAATTAGCGTTATAGCTGAAAAAACTGGTTATGAATCTAACCTAATTGAAGCAAATATGAATCTGGAAGATGATTTAGGAATAGATACTGTAAAACAAGCTGAAATATTCGGAATAGTAAGAGAAAAATGGAATATAGATTTAGATGAAACTGTCAATTTAGCTGATTTTACAACAGCTGAAAAAATAGTGGAATATATCCATCAACACACAAAACAGACAATTGTAACTACTGGAATAGAATCCAAGAAAGAAGAAATTGGAGAATCAAATCTAAAAACGAGTATCAAGAAAATAATATCTCGAACTACTGGTTATGAAGTAGAACTAATAGATGATGATATGGATCTCGAGGAGGATTTAGGAATTGATACAATTAAACAGGCAGAGATTTTTGGGGAAATTCGAGAAGAATTTAATCTCCCCTTAGATGAATCAGTAAACTTAGCTGCTTTTAGAACTATAAATGATATCTCAGAATATTTCACACAAAATATCTCATCTGAAGCTTCAATAAGTGAAATTATTGAACAGGAATCTACTCAAGAAGAAGTTACATCTGCAAAAATTAGCAAGGATTCAGTCCGAATTGAAAAATTAGTACAAGCTCCAGTTCCAATGGATTTAGAGAATATTGAGAGAATTAAGCTATCAGATCTTTCGAATTTGATAATTAATCTAAATTCCTCTTTTGCTGAAAAGATTGAAAAAGAATTCACCAAGAAGAAAATTGAGTTTGTAAGTCATGAACTGCTTAAAAAAGCACCTTCTTCTCTAAAGAGTAATAAGTTTGATAATTTCATTCTGATTTTACCAGATAAGAAAACAACACCTGGATTTATAGATCAAGAATATTATGAAAAATTGTTTTCACTATTCCAACACTTAGATTTGAATTCTGAACAAAAAATTACTGCAATCTCACCTGAAAAATTCTTTGGGTATGAAGAAGGATCTTACCCACTCTCGGGGGGTATTTCTGGATTTATTAAAACTCTAGGACACGAATTTGAGATTCAAGTAAAGCATCTTTACTCTGAAAAACCTAGTGAAATAATGAAAGAACTGGAATTCTGGGATACAAATATTGAGATATCTTACAGTAATTCAATTCGTTATACGTTAGTTCCTACTTCAATTGAAGAAACAATTTCCGATGTTTCAGAATTGGATATCGGTGAGAAAGATGTCTTGCTGGTAACAGGAGGTGGACGAGGAATAACTTTCAAGTGCATCGAAGCTGTTTGCGAAATAGCTAAGCCCAAAGTAGCGTTGCTAGGGATAGAAGACATATCAGAATGCAGCGTAGAAGACTTGAAATTGACTGAAACTGAACTCAAAGATAGAAAACAGAAAATGATTGAGAAACTAAGAGAAACGGAAGAAAAAGTTACTCCTGTAATGATAGATAAGAAATGGAATCAATTTATTTTCAATTTGGAAGTTCTAGAAAATATTCAAACATTAGAACAAAAAGGAATTATTGCTACATATCACAGAACCGATGTAACAAACAAAGAAGCTGTAGCTGATTCTATAAAGAAAATAGAAGAAGAATTTCGATCAAAAGTAACCCATATTGTTCATGGAGCAGGTTTGGAAGAATCCAAGCAATTCAAGAAAAAGAAGTTCGATTTCTCAAGATTTATTGTTTCCGTAAAGGTTGAAGGAATCTGGAATATTCTGGATGCTGTCGATATGAAGAAACTGAAAAGAGTAATATGCTTCACTTCGATAGCTGGAAGATTTGGGAATATGGGACAAATCGACTACTCTTTTGCTAATGGTTACTTGTCCAGATTATGTTGGATGTTAAGTCAACAAGGAATTCCATCTTTAGCTTATGATTGGTCTGCCTGGGGAGATATTGGTATGGCTACTAGAGGATCAATTATGCAGATTTTGGAATCACAGGGGATATACCCAATACCTATGACAGAAGGGATCAAGACTTTCGTTAATCTTTTCTCAAATTACTTTAGCAGCGAAGTTGTTGTTTCTCGTGGTTTAGGACCATTTGATAAACTGACTCCACATCAAGCAAAAATAACCGATGTTAAGTTTCCAATGATTGATAAAGTTGAGTTTAACAAACCTGTGTTTAGGGGAGATTATTCGATAACAACGGAAAACGATTTGTATATGCTAGATCATCAGATAGAGAATACTCCAATATTCCCAGGAGTAATGGGTTTGGAAATATTCGCAGAGATATACTCCCTTGTTTCAAGAAAGAAAACTAGCACTCTTGAAGATATTGAATTCAAATCAGCAATCAAGCAGTTGCATAATAAACCCAAGGAAGTTTACGTAGAGTACAATCCTATTACTCAAAATTTGTCATTGAAATCAGATTTTGTACCTAAGATTGCGGAAAAACGAATTATGACTACAGAGCATTTCTCAGGAAGAATAGGTAATACTCTCAAGAAGAAAAGAAGTAAAAAGAGAAATCTAAGCCTAAATGAATCTACAATAGAACTAATGACCAAGGAAGAGATATATTCTATTTTCTTCCATGGAAACAGCTTTCAGGTTCTTGAGAAACTGATTGAATTATCAGGTGAAAAAGCATTTACAAAGGTTTGTATCCCTGAAGAGAAGCTATTTTCAAATCTAAAATCGATGGTTCAAATCCAGCCTAGAGCTATAGAAGCTGCTTTTCAGACAGCTGGTTTGTATGATCTTATTGTGAATCAAAAAACTTCTCTTCCTTCAAAAATCAAGGAAGTAGCAATCTATAGTAACAAAACTCCTAAATATATTATTTCGGAATTCATCAATAAGGATTCGACACATAGTTTCTACAATGTTGAAGTAATTGATGAAGAAGGTAAGGTTATCATTAGACTAGATCAATTAGCAATGATTCACACTCAATTTTCATTCAAAGGTGAAGAAGATTTTTCAGATAAAAAGAATCAATTGAGAGAATATTGGGAGATTTCTTCAAATTTTAAAGGTAAAAGAATGAAAGTAGTTCCTATCAAAGGGGTGACCAATTATCTTTCGAACGAACCTGAAGAAGTTCTGAAATATCTTTCTTCTAAAGAGAAAGCAGCTTTTAATAGAATAAGGAATGAAAAACGAAGAATTGAGTATCTCTCAGGAGTAATTGCTACAAAAGAATTGTACTCTGAATTTCAAGAAGACAAAGATGTTCTTAAGAAAATAGAAATAAGAAAAATGGAGAAGGGTCAACCTTTCTTATTTGATAAAGAGAAAGGTAAACGAAGTAACATCCATTTATCTATCTCACACTCAGGAGATTTTGCTGTGTCTACTTTAAGCGAAAAACCTGTGGGTGTTGATATAGAAAAAATCGAAAAGCGAGATGAAGGCTTCTTTAAAGAAGCATTTACAGAAGAAGAGAGAAAAATTATCTTAAATGATGACAATCTTGGTACAATCATTTGGACAATAAAAGAAGCTGTTTCAAAGGCTTTAGGTGAAGGATTGCATCTTAGTCTTCATGATGTAGAGATATTCAAAGAGAAAAAGAGTGAAAATTACCGAGTTAATTTCTCGAACAATGTTAAAGAAACCATTCCCTATGATTCATCATCCTTTAAGCTTGAAAATCAAACCTCTACAAATTATTCAATAAGTTATTGTGAGATTGAAAAAGGAAGTAAGCAAATTGAAAGTAGAAAAGCGTGAGATACAATTTCGAGAAGACAAAATAAAAGGCTATCTTTATTTGCCAAAAAAAGAAGAACAACATCCCTTGATAATCAGATTAAATGGCATGCCTGGAACTGATCCCAAAAAGGAAAAGGAAAGGATAGCTTCTAGCTTTACAGATAATAAGATAGCTTATTTCGCTTTTGATTATACAGGAGTTAGATCTAGCTCAGGGGAATATGAATACTATTTTTCACACGAAAACATAAACAGAATTGTTACTGATTTAGCTCAACATCCTAGGATAGATTCATCAAGAATAGGGTTATTTGGTGAGAGTTTTGGGGGTGCAATGGCTTTATGTCACTCTGTAAGAGATAGACGAATTAAATGCTTAGCTATTCGATCCCCAGTTTACGATACGGAAAAAATACCAAAACTGAAAATCTTTGATGGAATGGCTCAATTATGGCAAAGAGACAAACAAATGAGAATACCCAAAGTGCAAGACTTGAAGAAGGAATTTTTATCTCAAGTAAAACTCTATAATCCAATGAAACTAGCATCTAGTCTTCAGATTCCAATCAGAGTAATTACAGGAAATAAGGATGAAGTATTATCCGAAAAAGGGATTCAGAAATTATATGAAAAAATACCTTCAGAGTTGGATAAGGACTTCAAGATTGTAGAAGGAGCAAATCATAATTTCTCAAAACAAGAGGATTTTGATTATATGAAAAATTACATCATTGATTTCTTTAAAGAAGTACTCTGATTCTATCTTTCTATCTCAATTAATGTTTGATCCTGAGAAACATTGTCTTCTTTCTTAACATGTATTTGTGTTATTTTTCCATCAATTGGCGAAAAAATACGATTTCTCATTTTCATTGCTTCTAAGATTATTAATTCTTGATTTCTTGAAACCTTCTCCCCTTGTCTAACCAGAATTTGAATGATTTTTCCTGGTATAGGGGCAATTATTTTCCTTTTTTCCTCTTGCTGTTTTTTCAGTAGCTTGGATTGAATTTCGATATGTGGTTTAACTGAAAGAGAAGATTCTTCTCCATCTACGAAAATATCTTTATCAGTTACTTCTATTGTGAAAGTGTGTTCATCAACTAGTACCTTGTAAACTTTCTGGATTCCTTGAGTGATCGTGGTTGTAAATATCTCTCCATCAACAGAGATATTTCCGTCTTTAAGAACCTCTACAATATACTCTCTTCCTTGAAATGTAACTTTCTTTTTCATGTTAAATCCTCTAAAATCAGAGAAACTTACGTTGTTGCTCAAATTTGCTTTGATCTTTCCATCTATTATAGTCCATGTTTTTTCTTCTTAAATCATTTAATATGGAAGGAATCTTGTCCTTGTTGTCTTCATAAATTCTAAAAACAGCTGCAAGTTTCATTTTATCATAATGATCAAGGATTTCTTGAATCTTATTAATCTCAAGAAAATCAGTAGTAATCTCTCTAGATAGAAATTCAGGAGTTTCAAGTATCGCTTTATGTAGATCTATATTTGTGATGATTCCAGTGATTGTTAACTCTTGAAGTGCGTGTCGAGATTTTTCTATTACTTCCTCCCTATTTTCTCCCCAGACAATCAATTTACCAATAAGAGAATCATAGCTATTGGGTAATTTATATGTAGAATAAAGAGCTGTATCGAATCTAATTGAATTACCACCTGGAATACTCAATCCAGTAACGGTTCCTGATTGAGGATAAAAGGATTTAAGAGGATCTTCAGCATTTATTCGAAATTCTATCGCATGTCCTCTAAAGGTTATATCTTCCTGTTTAAAGGTTAGTTTCTCATTGTTAGCTATTTTTAATTGCTGAACAACTAAATCTATACCTGTAATCATCTCAGTTACAGGATGTTCAACCTGAATTCTGGGATTCACTTCATTGAAGTAAAGATGATTATCTTTCCAAAGGAATTCAGCAGTTCCTGCATTCTGATAGGATATTTTCTCCGCTAATGCGCAAACCTTCTCTCCTAATTCATTTCTAATTTTGTCATTTAAAAATGATGGAGCTTCTTCTATGATTTTTTGGTGAGATCTCTGGATTGAGCATTCTCGATCTCCCAAATGAATAACATTTCCAAAATTATCTGCAAGAAACTGAATTTCTATATGTCGAGGATTTGTGATAAATTTCTCAATAAAAACTTCTTTTCTACCAAAAAATCTTTTAGAAAGTGTTTGACATCCCAAGAGGCTTATTTCCAACGTAGAGGGTGATTTAACAACTTCCATCCCTTTACCTCCCCCTCCGAATGCTGCTTTGATCATCAAAGGATATCCTATCTCTTCTGCTACTTCTTCTGCTTCTTCAAACGTAGAGATATAATCTTCTGATCCTGGAACAAGAGGAATATCTACTTCTTTTGCAATCCGTTTTGCTTCCATCTTATCTCCTAGTTGGTCAATTACTTTTGGTTTAGGACCGATGAAAACAAGTTTGTTTTTGATTGCTTTCTCTGCCAATAGAGAGCTTTCACTAAGAAATCCATATCCTGGATGAATCGCACTGGAACCTGAATCCTTTGCAATGTCGATAATTTTATCAATATTGAGATATGTTTCTTGAACTGTGCCTTTACCTAAACTGTATGCTTCATCTGCCATTTTAACGTGTAGAGCATTTGTATCATCTTCTGCAAAGAGAGCAACAGCTTTGAAGTTTAGAGAACGACAAGCCCTAATTATGCGTATTGCAATTTCTCCTCTATTTGCAACTAAAACAGTATCAAGCATTAGAATAGATTCCCTTGAGGGTTTATATAAAGTCTTTTCTATTATATGAGTAAAAAATATCATCCAACCTTTCTGTCTTTTAAATATATATTTAATGAAAAATTAAGAACGTTTAATCAAAAACGCACATAAATAGATAAAGCAAATTTTTGATAAATAATATCGTTATTTATTAAATTGAGGTTTTCTTATCGTATTTGATACTTTCTGCAGATAACATTCTTTCCCAGCGATTAATTAGACGATAATAAGCTTCTTTTGAAGCACTATCAAAGGAAAAATCGTCCTCTAGAATGAGATTAAAGATCAGAAGCTCTTTCTTATTTTTATCAAATTTGGCTTCTAGACGACCAATAAACTTGTTTTGATAAAGTAAAGGATAAACATAATAACCCCACTTTCTATCTTTAGGGACCTTATATACTTCCCAAACATAATCGAACTCAAAAACTTTCATGGTTAAATCTCTATCCCAAACAAGAGGATCTAGTGGGGCAATAGCTCGCATTTCACCATCAATTGTCACTTCAAGTAACTCTCTCCAATTAGCAGGAACTGCATAGCCTAACTGCTCACCTTCTTTTCTTAGAACTTCTGGACATTTCTCATCCTCTGGATTATTAAACCATGCTGGCGAGAGTCCTTTCTTTTTTCCCAATGATAATTTACCCTCTTTTGTGATTGAGATTTTTCCTAGAGAAATAAGAGGATAAGATTTCTGCTTGATTAAGAATTTCTGAAAGCTAATCTCATCATCTGTAAAAGTGCAATCTTTCAGAAGATATTGGTCAAGGTAGTTTTCAATAACACCATACTTTTTCCGCCAATGTTCATCTCTATGTGTAATGGCAGCTTTGCCTAAAATCCATAGCATTTCCAAAGCCATTCCTGCTAAATTACTAGTTTTCCAGAAACTAAAATCAGGTTTAACACTAGCCATCTCTCCTAAATCTGCTGCTGTTGATGGACCTTTCTCTAGCAGGAAATTTCTAGCCTCTTCTAATATTCCAGAATGCAATTTTTCCATTTTCTCCAATCTAGATTGATAATATTTATGCATGTATTCCTTCTTCATCTGAGGAGCAAAAATTGGATAATGTTCTTTGAAAATAGCCATAAGATTAGGAAAGTAGTGTTCAAAGACAATTCTTTCTGGATAAACTATTTTTTGAAACTCATTGATTTTATAATCGGGAATTCTTGATAGAAGAAATACATCATGATTCCTTCCTGCTGGATTTAAAGGATCCAACTGTATCATAGCTTGTTCTTGAAAGACTTTTACTATACCCTTTCTCCCCCTTCCTTGCCATTTGTGTAAATGAGTACCAACGACCGCAATTTTCTTTAATTCTTCTTTCGAAACTTCATGGATTTTAGCTTTCATGGTATCTCACGTAAAAAATTGATCTAATTTGGTCTGGTTTTTATTTAGTTCATATAATCTTGAACGATGTTTCCAATATTTAATTGGATATTTAAGATAATCTGGAATTTGAGCAAATGCTGAATCTATGCTGTCAGCAATTACATAATTTCTTTCGAAAGCCCCCCTAACACCCATTCTAACAACCCATACTCCTAATGGAAATTTGTATTCACTTGTTATTTCTCTGAAGACCAGTATTTGTGCTTGTCTTTGTATTCTTAGTAAGTATTCAGTAGCTGCTAGACGTGCAGCATAATAACCTCCTGTGACGTTTGAAGCATATTCAGTTCTACCGTTATATCCTTCCCAGTCTCCAAGACCTATATCTATTTGGCTTGGATTCATAAAAGCTCCACTAAACCATGTTTCAATAACCTCAAACGACCATACATCTGGAATCAGTAGAATGAAGTAATAATTGCCAAAATAATTGTAAGAAAATATTCTATATTCTCCTATTTCTTGAAATTTCTTTATTCTCTCTATGTTTTGTTTTGAAACTATATCATCAACTGCTGTAATTGACCATCTAGTTGGAACGAGTTTTCTGTTCTGTTCTCTACCAAGCATCCCTGCACTGAAGACTCTGATAATTGTGCTAACATCAATCTTCTCTTTATCTAAATACTCAACAGCATCAACTGCAAGCAAATCAGAATCATAATAGCTTTTCTCTATTGCTGGAATTGGTGACTGATTTTCAGTGATTCTCAACTTATCGATATGAGCTATAGGACCTGCTGGAGCTGATCTTTCATCAAGTTTTATTGCAGGAATAATATTTTTCATTAGATTGACTTCTACGTCAACAGAATTCTTTCCAAGGAGCAATTCTTGACTCTTTTGAATTATATCTGAATCTAATGGTCTTTTGAGATTCAATCTGGTTCTTGTTCTAAAGAGTGATACTCTCATTTTTACTATTTCTTCTTGAGTTCTACTTAACCAATTATCTGAGTTGTCAATTGATTCAGATCCAATTCTGTCAATAGTTAACATAGGTCCAGCTGTAGCGTATGGATAGTTTCCCCAACTAACAAAAAACGATGGAGGAGAGAAAGATTCATCAAGTTTCTTAATTATAGGTTTCTCAATGCTATATTCCTTAGACCACTTTTGTAATAAGGAGCAAGATTTTCTACCACACAACATTCTGGAAGTTTTACAAACAACACAGAGTTCGAAATTGATAGAGGAATCTGTAGTCATAGGATTCAAAACAAAGAATGGTTTTTGTTATTAAAAGCTGTTGAAAAAAACAAATATTCTCTTTTTGGTTCTGGTTTCAACTAAAACTCTTCTTATAATGCTTTGGATATTGTAAATTTATAATGAGTAATTCAGAGGATTTTGAAATAGCAAAGATGTTCTTTCGTAGATTGCTGAAGAATTTGAAGAATTCAAAAAAAGAGTGAAAGTAGTTGTTTTATCACATAATATGGATTTGATATCCAAAAATAAGAAAGAGGAGACAATAAATGCAATATCTAGTCTATTTGATATAAGTAGTTTAGAGAATGTAGAAATATATCCAACTTCAATTTATGAGAAATCAATTTTTGAAGCTATTGATGATATTCTAGCATGATATCTATGTGTTCAACTTGAGTTTTTCATTTTAGAAAGGCTTTTATGTTCCAAATTACTTTTTTTCATGAATGAGTTTTCTCAAAGAAAAATTAGAAAAAGAAAAATCTTCGATTATTGAATCAGAGGATGAATTAAGATACAAACTACTCTTTACTGGATTATCACAAGTTGGTAAATCTTCAATTATTCAAGTTGTTTTTGAAGGAGTTATGCCTGAAGAAACATCAAATTTTCTCGCTACTGTTAGATTTAATAGAAAACGAATAGATTTTTCAGGATTATCTCTTAGTGTTTTTGATTTGGGGGGGCAATTGAACTACTTGCAAGAAACTTATTCAACTCTAAAAGAGAGTATTTTCTCAAACACAAAAGCTGTTTTCTTTATCGTTGATACAGTCAATACTGATCAATTATCTAGTGCAAGAGAATTCTTCAGAAGGACAGTGGAGAATGTTAATGAATATAGTAAGGGAGCAAAAATATGCGTTCTAGCTCATAAAATTGACCTAGTAAAAGAGAAAGTTAGAGAAAAAGTAGTTTCAACAATTAAAGATTTCTTAGAACTTGAGAAATATGATAACATTGAATATATCACAACATCAATTTTCGATGATAGTATATTTGATGCAGTAAATCAAGTTATTGCAAAGTAAATTAGTTTTTTTTCAAATGCAAAAACTCAAAAGATTGAGATTTATTTTCCAATTATGACAAAGAAACCGATATATCCAATCACTTTTTTAAGAACAAATAAGATGAAGGAAACAAGAGCGTTCTATGAAGAATTTCTTCAGTTTCCTTTAGCTTTAGAACAAAACCGATGTGTTATTTACAATGTGGGAAAATATGGTTATTGGGGATTCTGTGAAACAGAGAATGCACCTAAAACTCCTGAAGAAGTTGTTCTAACTCTGGTTGTGGATTCAGAAGAAGATGTTATTGATTGGTATAATTTTTTACAAATGAAAGATGTAAGAGTAAAACATCCACCTAAGGAAACTCCAAAATATAAAATATTCAATGCATTCTATATTGATCCTAATGGTTACTTGCTTGAGATACAAGCATTTTATGAGGAAGGAAAACCTAAAGGTCATGAAAAATTCTGAAAGGTGTTCAAAATGAAAAGAGTAACAGGTATAGGAGGAATTTTCTTCAAATCAGAAGATCCTGAGAAATTAAAAGAGTGGTATGCTAAACATTTGGGAGTACCTATTGTTGAGGAAGAACCAGACGAATCATACGTTATCTTTGATTGGCAAAAACAAGCTGATGAAGAAAGAAAAGGATATACGCTCTGGGGTCCTTTCAAAGAAGATACGGAATATATGCGACCAAGTAAAAAAGAGTTCATGTTTAATTTCACGGTTGAAAACCTAGCAGAAATACTTGCTATTCTTAGGGATGAAGGCGTCAATGTTTTTGATGAGATTGAAGATAATAGAGAAGGGAAATTTGGGTGGATTATGGATCCTGAAGGGAATAAAATAGAACTTTGGGAACCTAAAAAAAAGAGAAAAGAGAATTAGTTTACTTCTTTCTTTTCCTTATATAAGGTATAGCAATAATAGTAGGTATCAATAGAAGTAGATATGTTAATTTGAAACTATTTCCGAATTCTGCAATTATTGGGATTGGGGGGGTTGTTAAAGGATATGTATCATTAGCTCTAGAGGAACCAGGTATTGTATAATTTCCACTACCAATGTAATCCCACCAGTAATTACCTTCTTGGGTTATAGGGTCATACCAAATATTGTCAGTTCCAGCATCATAAGCTGAGCTGTAGTGAAAAGTATTATGATGAATAGAATTATTCGAAGCAAGGGAATAGATTCCTAAACCAGTGTTTCCTTCTTGAAAGAGATTATATGTAATTGTAGCATTGTGAGAATCCTCAACCATTAGAGCATCAAAGTACTGATATATGAAGGTGTTATAATGGATATTTGCAAAATCTGATTTGTATATAGATACACATTGTTCACAATTTGAAAATAGATTATATGCTATTTCTGGAGTTGAACAATTATCAAGAAGCACAGCGGGATAAGTTGCATAATTGAAAGTACAGTGAGTAATCGAAGGATTTGAACATTCCCGCAAGATAATTACGTAACCTATGTTATTTGTATTGAAATTTTCAATAATCATATCTGAACAATTCAGAGCGAAAATTTGGGAATACATGCTTGAAACAAGAGTTATATCGGGGGTATCAATGAAATATCCATAATCTTTACTATTTACTTCATTATTTTCTACTCGGTACAATCTGTAAAGTGAGTTGTCTGAGTTTACGATTCTTAAACCTCTATTGATAATAACATTATTAGTTATATTTGAAGGAGAATCAAATACATCAATTGATTGGAAACCACAGTCTTCAAAGTAGTTATTGTCAATCACTGTATCTGGACATACGTAGAGAGATAAGGCTGTATTCGAACAGACAGAGAAGCTATTGTTTGCTATTATGGCATTATTGCCTTCATAAAAACTAATTCCATAAGCTAGATTATTCGCAGAATTCTTAGTTACTGTAACTGCAGTTGAGCTAAACACTGACAAAAAGCTTGTGACATGGTGATAAGAAATATCTTGGACTGTGTTATTGAAAATAACTGTGTGATGAGCATATTCTATATCAAAAGCTGCGGAATGTTCTAATGGGTTAAGGTAAGTATTATTCGCAATAATTGTTGAATTTGTTAATTTTACAAAAATACCTGTACCTGAACTTACAGAGATGCCTTCAACGATATTATCTACTATTTGTGCAGTTCCTTGAGTTACATTGTTTAGATATATACCTGTAGTAGTTGGTCTGAGATAACAGTTTTTTATGATGAAATGTTTGGTTGTATGAGATATTGAAATCGCTGTCGCTTCTGTAATTGAAGTTATGTTGAAATCTTCAATTCGATAAGGATCTAAGGGTGATCCAGCCCCTGTAATAGGATATAAGGAAAAATTATCGTCATGCGTTATGATAATTGGTGTCTGATCTGTATAATCCTTAAACCTGATTTCGAAATCCTCTGTACGAGGTGTAGCAACTATATTTTCGTTCGGAAGAAGAAGAAATATAGACATTAACGATAAAACTAATATTAAACTGAATATTTTTACTTTCGTTTTCATATTTTTCACTTCTAAAGTGAATTACCTAAAACTGTTTTAGTTCCTTAAAAACGTTGTTCCAAACTTTATATAACCCAAAAAAAGCAAAAGATTTTCATGTTTTATGGAATAAATTTAAAATCACATGAAGAAACTATCAAACAAGTGATTGAAATGAAATTAAAGGAATTTAAGTATGAAGTTCCTATTATGGATAAAGGATATGCTAACAAGGCTTTGTACATCAATTTGAATACTTATGAGATTAAGATAGAAGATGTAACTAAAGAGATGAAAAACAAGTTCATCGGAGGTAAAGGTTTTGATCTGTATATGATGTGGAAATATCTCCCAAAAGATAAAAAAACTGAATGGGATGATCCAGATAATGTCTTGTGCATAGCAGCTGGAGCATTAGGAGGAACAACGAATTTTCCAGGATCTGGAAAGAGTATTGTAACAGCTGTATCTCCATTAACTGGACTAATAATTGACTCCAATGTAGGCGGATATTTTGGACCCTTTCTAAAATACTCTGGTTTTGATGTACTAGCAATTCAAGGAAAATCGGAAAAAGAAATTTACATTTACATTGATGGAGAAAATGGTAAAATTATAATTGAAGAAGCTGAAGAACTACCATCAGAGACCTACAAAATTGGAACAATTTTAACAGACAAATACTGTGGAGAAGAAAGAAATAA
Organism: Promethearchaeati archaeon; assembly: GCA_013166775.1. GTDB lineage: Archaea > Asgardarchaeota > Heimdallarchaeia > Heimdallarchaeales > Heimdallarchaeaceae > UBA460. Next base: position 3,766 of record JABLTJ010000033.1, on the reverse strand, counting down.
GAGAGATGTCTCTGTTGTTTCCGCTGGACCTGGAGCAGAAAATAGTCGAATGGGTTGTTTGAATTTCAGCTATTATGATCCAAGAAGAGGATATGCGAGATATAAACAAGCAGGTAGAGGAGGAACTGGAACTGTATTCAGAAATAAAAAACTGAAAGCTCTTGTAGTCAGAAAACTCGATGTAGTTACAAGAGGAAATAATCCTGCTGATCCCGAAACTCTCAAGGAAATTGGAAAGAAACACACAAAAGAGATGGTTCAACTTGATCCCAAGCAGAATGAAATGAGAATGATAGGCACAACTCATCTCATACCTATAATGAATGATTATGATCTTCTACCTACAAAAAATTTCAAGTTTGGAAGTGATCCACAATCAGAGAAAATTGGAGGAGAAGTATATAGACAATTGTTTGAAAAAGGACCTGATCCTTGCTGGAAAGGATGTGCAGTAGCTTGCACTCATGGAGTTAAAGACTTCGAATGCTCTACAGGACCATATAAAGGAGAAAAAGTGAGTGTTGATGGACCTGAGTATGAGACTATTGCTGGAGTAGGGTCGAATTGGTACGTCTGGGATCCTGAAGCGATCATTGAAATTAACTTTTATTGTGATAACTATGGAGTAGATACAATTAGTTTAGGAACAGCTGTAGCTTTTGTTATGGAATGTTATGAATATGGTATCCTCAATAAAGTTAAAACAGGAGGTTTGGAATTAAACTGGGGAAACCATGAAGCTGCACTAGAACTTCTACACCAAATGGCAAGAGGAGAAGGATTTGGGGCTGTAGTAGGTCAAGGAGTTAGAATAATGAAGAAACAATTCGCTGAGGAACTTGGTGCTGATATTAATATGTTGAATGATATTGGAATGGAAAGTAAAGGATTAGAATTCAGTGAATATATGACAAAGGAATCCTTAGCACAACAGGGTGGGTATGGCTTTACTCTGAAAGGAGCACAACATGACGAAGCCTGGCTCATTTTCGAAGATATGGTAAGAGGAAATCTTCCCACATTCGAGAAGAAAGCAGAAGCGCTGCATTGGTTCCCTATGTGGAGGACAAGCTTTGGTTTATTGGGTCTCTGCAAATTACCTTGGAATGACGTAGTACCAGAAGACAATAGAGATTTTGCAGAAGGAAAAATAAGAAAAGATGGTGCCTATGTTCCAGATGATTTGACAGATCCTGCAAAGATTCCAGAGCACGTTTTAAATTATGTAATTTATTATAACGCTGTCACTGGGAAAGATATTAACTCTGTAGAATACATTAGAATGAGTGAAAGAGTTTACAATTTCCAAAGAGCATTGAATCTGATGTTTATTCCTGAAGGAGTAACATATAGAGAGATGGATTGTATCCCATATCGTGCGATGGGACCTGTTACGCAAGAAGAATATCTTTCTCGAGAAGAACAATACTATCTCAAACAACTAAAAGAGGAATTAGGACTTAATCCTGAAGGTATGAGCGTTAAAGAAAAGATGGATGCAATCAGAAAACATAGAGAAGCATCGTATGAAAAACTAAAGAATGCAGTTTATGAGCGACGAGGATGGACAAATAACGGTGTTCCAACAATCCAAAAGATGAAAAAATTGGGGATGGATTTTCCAGATATTATAGAACTTCTGGAAAATCATCTGTGAAATGAAATTCTTTTCATTTTTTATTCTCTTTTCATTTCTAATAAAATCAGAGCCATTTTGAGTCTTTCTTCTTCTATTGTAAGAAAAATTATGCTTTTGAAACAGATTTACTAGTCAAAGTATCCTAAAAAGAAAAGAGGGAAACCTAAGATTAATGCAATAATTATAGCCACAAGCAGAATACATATTTCCAAAGCTATTATTGATAGTCCTGAAGTAAGCAATAAATCTGAACGAGATGCATTATTGTCTCTGAAGATGGTTTTTTGAATTATTTTCAATCCAAGTATAATAAAGAATAGGGAAATACTAGCAATAATAATCATTGATTTTAAAGCAAAACCTATACCACTAAATCTGGATACGATCAAAATTCTTATAGAAAGCGAAGTTAATACGATAATTGGAATAATACCTAAAGAAAAATTAATACTATTAAAATAAACTATCTTCTTTCCCTTTTGATTTTCGGAAATTTCTGAAACAGTGACTTCATTTTCACAAGAAGCTACATTTGTCTTTGTCAAGCAAATCATCTTTATTGAATAAATATTCCTAAATGTCAAAATATAAGAATGTATGCAATTTATTTCAATTATATATTTCTTTTTTGGAATGGATTTAATTGCTGATGCTTCTACTAGGAGAATACTAAACATTAAATACTTCGTTCGTATTTTTATTTGAACATAGAATTGTTCAGAAGATATAGTTTAGACAGTATCTAAACTCACAAAAAGGGATTCAAAAGATGAGTTTGTTTGCTAATTTGTTTTCAAGAACAAAAACGGAAAAAAAGGCTAAAGTATTAATTCTAGGTCTAGCTGCTGCAGGAAAAACTACTTTAACAAAATATATTCGGTATGGAGAATTTGTAGGTGATACTATTCCAACTATTGGGCAAAATATAGACTCTATAGAATTCGAGGGATGGAAAATCACTACAATTGATGTTGCAGGTCAACAGGATTTTAGATTCTTATGGGATACTCACTATCCAGGAACTTCTGCAGTCGTATTTGTTATTGATGCAGCAGATATCGAATCTTTACCAGAAGCTCGTGATATTCTAAAATCGCATGTATTTAATAATCCACAACTAGATAATGTTCCAGTTCTAGTGATTGCAAACAAGCAAGATCTACCAGGTTCGGTTGAAGCTCCTTTACTTGTTCAATTACTTGGTTTGCATCTTGATATGTCTGAAAGAACTTTCGCAATCTTTGATGCTAGCATTCTCTATGGTAGTGGTGTAATTGAAGCCTTTACTTGGGTAGTTAATCAACTGGAAATTGCAGATAAATAGAAGGTCATATGCTTATCTCTATTTGGTCTTAGATCTATTTTTTATTTCACAAAATGTTTATGTATCACTCTAAAATAATCGTATTCTAAACGATTTTAGTAAAAATGGGTGAAAAAAATGAGTAAAAATAGATTTTATTTAATTTGTATGAATTTTCTAATTGTTCTGATACTTTGTACAAGTTTTATCAACGCTAGCAAAACTATTAATGCTCTCCAAGAAGAAAATACTTCAAACTTTAATTTGGAATATAATGATTTTTCAACATGGAGATGGTCAGATTTAGAATTGGTTTCAAGTGAAAGTATAGATGACTCTTCTGCTCCCTCCTTTGCAATAGATTCACTAGATCAAGTTCACGTGGTTTGGAAAGATATCTCAGGATTAGGAGGATCAACTGAAGAAATATACTACAAATATCGGAGACCAGGTTTAGGTTGGAGTACTACTGAGGTTATTTCAACCGAAGGTACTGGTTTTTGTACTCTACCAGATGTAGCAATTGATATCTATGATAATGTGCATGTTGTATGGCAGGATCAATCAAATTACAATAGTGCGGGAAGTGATTATGATATTTTCTATAAAATGTGGAATGCTACTATTTCTTCATGGACTACAACCAAAGTAGTATCAGAAGAGAGTGATTAGAATTCCCAACAACCGCAAATAGTGATAGATCTTTTCCAGAATATACATGTTGTTTGGGAGGACTATTCTAATTATGATGGTTCTGGATTAAGTTGGGATATTTTCTATAAACGTTGGGGACCTCTATCGGGGTGGACATTAGCAGAAGTAGT
>JABLTJ010000093.1 GCA_013166775.1 Promethearchaeati archaeon | reverse complement strand
ACTATTAAAGTAGTGTTAGTTGAACCGACCATTCCTGGGAACATCGGTTCTGTTGCTCGAGTAATGAAGAATTTTGGTTTCAAAGATCTAGTTTTGATAAATCCTCAAACAGAGATTTCTGGGGATGTTTATCGTTTTGCTGTCAGAGCTCACGATATCATAGAAAATATGACGATTCATACTGTATTGGAAGATTTCATTAAAACTGTTCCTTATGTTGTTGGCACCACTGCGAAAATTTGCACTGATAGTGGTTCGACAAATGTTCGTGTTGCTGTTAGCTCTGATGATCCAAGTCTTATCAATTTGCTACAATTCAAAGATAATGTTGCTATACTTTTTGGAAGAGAAGATGTTGGTTTAACCAATACAGAAATTCAATTTTGTGATATGACAGTTCATATCCCAACCACAGAAGAGTATAAAGCTCTCAATCTAGCTCAAGCTGTAGCAATACTGCTCTATTCACTACATATTAAGAAAGAAAAAACACCATCAAAACCGACTGATTATCGAAGTGCAACTCGAGAGGAGAAAGAAACACTAATTGAATGGTTTGAAAAAGCCATTAGTGTTTTAGATTTTCGGGATCGTAAAAAAGAAATTTTAGCTAGAAGGTTTCGAAATATCCTGGGAAGAGCTTTTGTCTCTGGCAGAGAAGCAGTTTCTCTAGTAGCTGTTTTCAGTAAAACCCACAATAAAATAAAGCAAACAGATGATCAAAAAGAGTAATATTAAATTTCATAATAGCAAATTCTTCTCATCTTGGGACAAAATTATTAATTTCAGTCATGAAGAGTATATCGATTTAAATGACTTTCTCAATAGTCGCTTATGATCCTAAAAACAAAGAATGGGGTGTTGCTGTACAATCAAAATTCGTAGCAGTTGGAGTTGTTGTTCCGTTTGCTCGAGCAAATGTTGGAGCAATTGCAACTCAAGCTAACTGTAATACTAGTTTTGGTCCAAATGGTCTTGAATTACTTGCAAATGGTCTTTCAGCAGATGATGTAATCGAATTGTTGACAGAGAATGATCCATATAAAGATCAAAGACAAATTGGCATTGTGGATACAAAAGGAAATGCTGCTTCATTCACAGGTAAAGACTGTTTTAGTTGGGCTGGACACATTGTCGGTAAGAATTATTGTTGTCAAGGAAATATTTTAGCTTCAGGGAATGTCGTCAGCGATATGTCTCGAGCATTTGAAGAAACTGAAGGTGATCTTGTTGAGAGGTTTTTCGCCTCTTTAGAGGCTGCTCAAGAAGCTGGAGGGGATAAAAGAGGACAAGAAGCCGCAGCGATTCTTATAGTTAAAGAGAAAGGAGTATACGATGGTGGAACAGATCGTTATATCGATATACGAGTGGATGAACATCCAACTCCTATTAAAGAACTGAGAAAAGTCTTTGAGGTTTATGATTTATGTTTATTGACAAGAGACGATCCAAAAGATATCATTAAACTTGAAGGAGAAGCTCTAACTGCAGTTCTCGCTGTGCTGAAAAAAGAAGGATTCTACACAGGAAAAGACAGTAAGAACTTCACAGAAGAAATAAGATTAGCATTGATTAAGTGGATGCACACCAACAATTTCGAAGTTAAAGAAAGAGAAGATGACTATCTTTTTGGTTCAGTTTATCGTTATATGACTAGAAAATAAATGAATGATGAGCAATGGATGTGGCTATGAAATCTTCTGAGATACCGATTACAGAGGAAAAATTAGGAATTGTGTTTCGATATTCTCGAGCGAATATTTACTCATATCACTCATTAATGGGTGCGTTAGAGATTTCCCCCTTAGTGTCTGATATACCAATTTTTTTCCCAAAACCTGAGGAATTATTACCAGAAATAAATCGTTTATTGAATGTAGAACATTTTACTCATCTATTAATTTGCATTTCAGTTAGTACTTTTCAGCTCCAAGATGTTTTGTTACTTCTTGAAAATCTAAAATTACATCCAAAAAATAATCAAATGACTGTTGTTGTCGGTGGTCCACATCCATCAGCAAAACCGGGTGATTTGTTATACAAAGGAACAGATATAGCTGTAGTTGGTGAGGGTGAAAAAACATTTCAGGAACTCGTATTAGCACTGAGAAACAAAAATACTATATCACAACTAAAAGGGATCGCGTTTTTAGACAAAGAAAAAAACATACAAATCCAACCGAGAAATGAACCTATCAATCTTAATGAATATCCTCCTTTTGCTCCAGATAGGGAATTATATTCAGCCATTGAAATTACTCGAGGTTGTAAATTTGGGTGCACCTATTGTCAAGTTCCATCGTTATTCGGTAAATCTGTGAGATATCGCAGTCCTGAAAATATCATCAAATGGGGTAAATTCTTATTATCGAAAAGAGATATCTGGGATTTCCGCTTTATATCTCCAAATGCCTTCGGGTATGGATCCAAAAAATCATCAGAACCGAACGTAAAAAAATTAACGAAAATGCTTTCCGGTTTACACAATCTCAAAGCTAAAAATCGTAAAAGAATATTCTTTGGAACTTTTCCTTCTGAGGTTCGACCAGAATCAGTAACAGAAGAAACCCTAAGAATTACTCGAGAGTTCTGTGATAATGATAATTTAACAATGGGTGCTCAATCGGGAAGTTCCAAGATACTGGCATCTATTAGACGGGGTCATACAGTAGAACAAGTACTTGATGCTGTTGAATTAGCAAGTAAATACAATTTTACTATGAATGTCGATTTTATCTTAGGGTTTCCAGATGAAACTGAAGAAGACCAATTTGAGACCATTAGTCTTTGCAAAGAACTCATAGCTAAGAAATCAAAAATACATATGCACTATCTCATACCACTACCAGGAACAAAATACGAAAATATCAAACCTAAATCCATCTCCCCCGAGATTTTAAAAATTATAAGAAGATGGTCCAATGATGGAATTATCTTTGGTTCATGGCAACATCAATATGAAAAAGTCACTAATCAAATAACTATCAAGGAGTAATCTATTCTTCTGAACTCTCTTTAGAATCATCGTCTTCTTCAATAATAAGAGAACGAATACTTCTTACTTCATTTTCCTTACTCCACGTTTTCTTCACTCTACGTTCATACTCTTTTTTCTGATATCTCTTATCGTTTAGCATTTGAATATAAACTTCTCTGCCTTCTCCGGATAACGCATATAATCCTCCGGCATGACAAGTAACAATTTTGTAATTTCTGAATT
>JABLTJ010000011.1 GCA_013166775.1 Promethearchaeati archaeon | reverse complement strand
CTCGTGTTATTCCAGATGATTCCGCTTCATTAGCAGAATTCAAAGCTGGAAAGCTAGATATATTAGGTGTTACAGTCTTCCCACAAGAAAGAAAACTAATGCAAGCTGATCCTAGATTTGAGGTTCAAACAGAAATTAGAGACTTCTATCTATTCGTCTTCTACAACTTAAAGCGTCCATTTGTTGGTGGAGCTGCCAATTACGAATTTATAGATGTTCCTGGAAAGGAAGAATACACTAAAGGTGTAGCCGTCAGAAAAGCAATGAATTACGCAGTTGATCGTGAAGAAATGAATCAAGTTCTACACGATGGTGAATACACTTTATGCCACAACCCAATGTATCTTTACACAGCCTTCTATTACTATGATGATGTTATCAAGTACTATAGAGATCTTGAAGCAGCTATCGAATGGTTAGGTTATGCAGGATACGAACTTGTAGTAGACGAAGAGCCATTACCACTTCTAGGTATTGTAGCCGCAATAGGTGTAGGCGCAGCACTCTTGCTTTACCGCAAAAAGAAATAATTTCTAACTTTTTTCTTTTCTTTTTTTTATTTTTTCAAATCTCGAAAAATAGATTTATTTTCACATAAATGGATTATTACTTAAAAGGAAAGCATGATGACTTATTCATTAATTAATGAATTACAAAAGGCATTATTATAGAAGCAAGAAACAAGATAACAGTTATTTTAGCTAAAGGGGAGACATCATTTAATGTTTCAAAGAAACTACGCTTTTTTTTACTTTCAAAGAGCAAGATACTTGCTTTCCTTCCTCTTGTAATATAAAGAATTGAAAGAACCACAAAGGCACTCATCAAGATGAGAAAAGTGTAGAAAATACCCAACGTCACAACACTTTCTTCAGGGAAGGTATATTTAGCTACCACGAAATTTAAACCTAATATTAAGATAGAATATATGATAGAACTGAAAGGAACGGATAATATCTTCTCAAGAGCTACCTCTCCAATAGATTTCTCGAACTGATAGTCACACTTTGGGCAACTGAATTTGCGGATATTTTCCTTAGTGCTCTTTGCTCTTAGATAACCACAATATGGGCAAAGCATTCTTCTTATCTCCTTCTTTTCTTTAATTTAAGCACAATAATACCTAAAACCAGAATCTGAGGAATAAATGAAGCGAATGTAATATAGCTTGTTCTTTCTGATGGGACACTACTTGGATCTAAAGGATCAGAACCTTCAGTAATCTCGATTCCATCATCATAACCATCTCCATCAGAATCAGCAAGCAGAGGATTAGTGTTATAAATATCAACTTCTTCTACATTCGTTAATCCATCCTGATCATAATCTACATCAGCATCTTGTAAGTTCGGATTTGTGAAATATTTCATTATTTCATCACCATCTAGTAATCCGTCTCCATCTGAATCTGGATTTTCAGGATTTGTTCCCCAAGCCATCTCATCGATATTGTTTAGGTTATCATTATCTCCATCTTCCAATGCATCGTCAGAATCATTAGGATCTAAAGAATCATACAAAATCTCATAACTATCTGGCATACCGTCATTATCAGAATCTCCAGAAAGGGGATTTGTTGAATACTGAAGTACTTCATCTCCATCTGAGATTGAATCTCCATCCGAATCTGGATTCAAGGGATTTGTATAATAATTATCTACTTCTATAATGTTGCTAAGTCCGTCATCATCAGAATCTGTTCCTACATCTGGGTTGAGGGGATTTAGTATATATTGATTGACCTCAAGACCATCACTTATTGTGTCTGTATCCGTATCAAAATTATTCTTGCTTGTTCCTATAATCTCTTCCTCAAAATCCCATAATCCATCATTATCTGAATCTAAATCTATGGTGTTTTTCAACGATCCTCTTACATGTATCCAAGGCGCTAAACCAAAATCATTTGTTTCATCAATAGACAACTGTCCTCTTTGAGATATATGCACAATTTCAATTTCATTATCATTATCAACATCGTAAACAATTGGTGAGATGGTGTCTGAAGCTGACAAGAATCTTGTTACACTCTTAATTATATTCCCTTCTCCATCAATAATTTTGAGACTAAGATAGTTTGTGATAATAATCTCTGCTTTGTTATCACTATCTATATCTGCTATAGCAGGGAAACCATTAACATTTGTTTCACTAGGGATGTAAAAAACCACCTCTAATTCAGTTGTCAATCTGAGAACTATTAAACCGTTTGGTAGAGATTGAATAATCTCATGATATCCATCATTGTCAATATCATAAGAAACTGCATGGGTAGAAGAATAAACCACAGAGGGGATTGCTATGTCCCAAAAAGTACTATTGGGTGGTTCTAAAGCCATAATATAAAGATAACCGAAAGTTGACGCTATCGAGAGCTCTTTCTTTCCATCATTGTTGAAGTCATCAACAAGTGGATGCGTTCTGAATTCCTCCCCTTCTAGAAAGTAGTTTACAGGGATTCTAAAAGGAAATCCTTTTACTAAACTTCCATTTAAATTCCAAGCGTAGACCATTCCAGTGTCTGTACATACTATTACATCATATTCGTCATCTTTATTTATATCTTCAATTACAGGTGGTATAAATTTAGTACTCTCATTTTCAGGTATTTGAATTGGCCAATTAGTGAAATCATTTCCTTCTAAATCTAAGATACGCATTAATCCATCATGGCCCAGAAGAGCAAGTTCTTCTTCCCCATCTTTGTTTAAATCAAAGTAAATTGTCCCCTGATTAAACGAACCATTCAGACTTATACTGAAGTTTGGTTCAATTTGTCTATCTTCCTTAATTGCAACAAAAGAAGTAGTGTAATTACCTTCTAATACTGTTGTATATCTAAGAATAAAACCATGTTCACTCCCACCGTTCAAATCGATTTTACCGACAACCTCTATATTATTAGTATTCAAGAAGAGTTCTACAGGCCAATTCTCAACAATTCCGTCGTTCTGGTAAAGAAAAATTGCAGCAGTTCCAGTATTGTCATCATAACCTATTATAATCGCTTCAAGAACTTGATCTCCATCTAAATCAAGAACATATGGTTGTATATGGTAGTCATATTCTTGTGGTAAAATGAAGTGACGATCAAAATCTTCTACATAATTCTTCAAAAGATAATGAATAGGATTTTCCTTATCTAAAGAAAGTGAATCTGCTGACAATTGCTTAAAAGAAGAGCTTTGAAAAGACGTAAGTATCAATATAAAAACTAAGAATATTGATATTCCCCTGAATGTGTATTTGTTGGTTTTTATTGACATTTCTCTTCTTTTCCTCTTATTGGTTCTCAAATCTTATTTAAACTACTTATAATTTCACCATTCTTTAAATTATATCTTCTTACAGAAAACTACGTTAAAATACTTATCAATCTTTGTTCTGTTCAATTCAAAGTATTCTTCTGTTTAACTAACAATTAAAAGTTGTAATCATTATAGAATTTCTCATCAAAAGAACCAATCCAGCTACAAATAAAGTTAAAACTTTGAAAGCTATTTGTATTGTGTGAATGACAAAGAAGATGCTAAACAGGAAGCTTCCTTGACGTTTAAAAAAAGGTTTAGAGTACAGGTCCAAAAACATTGGAAATATACCAGAAAATGGTTTCCATTCGCAATTTTCGTAGGTGCTATTAGTGGCGTAATAATGTCATTTTTTACAAGTTTAATTTTTATTGTTCAAAGATTGATTATTGATTCTCCTACAGCTCTTCAGTATCTTCTATATCCTGTTGTGGGGGGAATAACTTCTCTTTTCATGTTTTTTGGTTTCAAAGAAGTATATGGAGCGGGGTTATCTAATGTTCTTGCTCATAAAAACACTACAACCTCTCTACGTCCAAGAGGGATATTAACAAAATTTTTCACCAGTTTTATTACTCTTGGAATTGGTGCTCCAGGCGGAAGAGAAGGACCCGCAGTAACTATCGGTAGCACTGCTTCTTCTGTAATAGGTAATAAAGTTGGGATGACTCAAGAAGATGAAATGCATGCTATTACTATAGGTGCTGCAGCTTGTACTGCTGCCGTCTTCAGAGCACCATTAGGTGGAACTGTCTTTGCTGCTGAGGTACCATATAAGAGAGATCTTGATGAAACTGTTTTCTTACCAGCATTGGTAGCAAGTGCCATTTCTTATTTGGTTTATGATAGTATTCTTGTGCTTTTTTTTGGAACAGAATCTAGAGGTTTTTTCTCAATTGGTCTTCCCTCATCTTTTGATTTTTCTCTAGATTTTATCAATTCTCTCCATTTTCTTCTATTGGGTATTATGGCAGGTTTTCTTGGTGTTGGTTTTTCCTTACTCTTTAAATTCTTCCCAAGATGGATAGAGCGATTCCTTAAGACATACTGGCTTCCGCTAATCGGAATGGGGATGACAGCAGTAATAGTCTTTCTTATAGATGAATTATACTTACCAGCTGGAGTAAAGGTTGCAGGAACGGGTTTTGAATCAATTAACAATTTAATTAATAACGTAGTTACGATAGAAATAGGAATTTTGTTCGCCTTGTTATTAGGAAAGATTCTTGTAACTTCGACTTGTGTTGGTTTTGGTAATTCTGCAGGAATAATGGGACCAACACTTGTAACAGGTGCAGCTTTAGGATTATTGTACTCTCTCTTATTCCCAGCAGCAAACAGTGTTGCTTTGATAGTAGTCGGAATGTCAGCTATGCACACCGCTACTACAAAAACTCCTATAGCCTCAATGATTCTTGTTTTAGAAATGGTTGGTTTTCCAAATCTAGTAATTCCTATAATCCTATCCAATGCTATGGCATTCATCATCTCAATGGATTTCAGTTTATATAAAGGTCAAATTCAAAGTAAGGAAGTAATCCTTAGAAGAAGAATACAATACACAGATCTTCTGGAAACACTAACTGTTAAGGAAGCAATGGAGAAGACATATCCTTCGGCAAAAAGCACAGATTTGCTAAGTGAATCGTTTTCCCTACTTTATCTTTATAAAACAAGTGCTTTGTTAGTTATAGATGAAGATAATAATCTAGAAGGAATTATCAGTGCAGTAGATTTTCAAAGAGGTTTTGCTAAAGGGAAGGGGTATGTCGAAGATGTCATGACAAAAGATGTAATTATGGCTTATCCAGAAGAAACTCTTACTACGGCATTTGATAAGTTAACAAAGTTTAGAATAGAAAGTATGCCTGTTGTAGAAAGGGAAAACAATAAAGTAATATTAGGAATCATCTCCTTCAGAGATATCGAAAATAGGTATGAGACTGCCCTCACAAAACTTCAAAGTAGAAGAGAGCTAACAATAGAGGAAATCGAAGATGATATTTGAAACTAAGGAAACTGCTTTCCATGAATTAGAAAATTTAGATTTTTCTCTAGAGAACTGGCTTAATTTTTGGTATCCAAGAATATGTGAGTATCTAGATATTGATTCAGAAAAAGATGTTAGTGCTCTAAACTCAATCGCGAAACTGTATCAATCTAATATATCTGAAAACTACTTACAAAGAAAAATCGAAGCACGGGAAATTGTTATTCTCGCCCCAGGAGTAAAATTAGAACAAGAATTCAATACATATCTCTCAAACAATTCAATTACTGATAAACTTCTGATATGTGCCGACGGGGCTACTTCCTTTCTAATATCAAAGAATATTTTTCCCGATATTATTACTTCGGATATTGATGGCAAAGTAGAAGACCAGATACTTGCTCAAAAACAAGATTCTATTATTCTTTTACATGTCCATGGAGATAACACAAATCTAGTTGATGAACACATAAAAGAAATCTCAAAAAAGAATTTCTTGATAACAACACAGTCTCAACCTGTTAAGGGAACCTATAATTTTCTAGGATTTACAGATGGGGACAGAGCCGTATGTTTATCGGCAATAATGAACGCAAAAAATGTTACACTTTTAGGGTTTGATTTTGGACAAACCATAGGTAGGTTTTCGAAGAAAACTTCTCTTTCGGAAGATATGAAAAAAAGAAAAATAAAGAAGTTCACAATTGCAAAATCCATAATAAACTGGTGTGCAAGAACAGGACTGAAAATAATTCTTATCTAAAAGAATTCTCTGTTACTCTGTTCTGTTGTTTCTTGGAAAGAGTTCAAAAGTTGCACCCATTCCTTCATATTCAAAAACTGTCACTGTGACCTGATCAATATTCTCTTTCTTGAGTTCTTCATTATTTGCCAATTTCTTTACAAAAAAATGACTTAATTCTTCAACAGTGGTGTTTTCAATAGGTAGCATGACAATATCGATTTTTGGAAATTCATATTCTTTATCATAACGTGGGATACGAATTATCAATTGTTCGTTCTCTTCCTCTAGTTCCAGGTACTTATTTTTTGTAGGAATTAGAATATAATGATCTAAGGAATCAACTATTGGTTGTAGAATACGTTTGATAATATGAAAATCAATAACCATATTGTCCTTTCCCTGATCTCCGTAAACATTTATTAGAATCTTGTAGTTATGACCATGTAAGGGTTCTATTATTCTATCTCCAACAACAAAGTGAGCACACGAAAAGGCTAAATGGTCTCTACTAAGAAACAAATCATAGCTCATTAAAGATAAAAACTAAATGAGAATTAAAAATCCTTCTTTTTATTAATCATTTTTCTGAGCTTTCTAAAATAAATGATTCAAGCTCTTGAATTCCTAAATCGATATCAACTAAATAAACAAGAAAATCGGATAAAATAGAAGCAAATTCATTACGAAATTCCTTCCCTAATTTTGTTAAATCATCATAATTGCTTATATCATCAAGCCCCCAGGAAAGAACATCGCAAAGTTTCCCTATTTCGTCGTCACTAAGATCATCATTTTTTTTCTGATTTTTCAATATAATCTGGGATAATATCTTCTCTGCGCTTGAAATTTCATCTTCAAAAATAGAAACTAAAGGATTTATACAAATGACTAACATCTCATGTAATGTCATCTGAGCTTTATCTGCAAGATCAATTGCTTGGAAAGAGAGATCTGTTGTTTGGCTGATTAAATCCTTTTGAATTTGTATATTTTCTAAATCTGATATACCAGTTTTATGTAATTGGTTGTATTCATCCTGTTTTTCCAGAACAAGTGCTAAATTATTTCTTATGTTGTTTTCTGTTGTTGATTCAGTAGACGTTCTATAATAAACATCTTGCCATTGGTTATTTGTTTCTTCTTTTAGCCTAAAGAGATCATTAGATCTTGTAATTATGCTATCGATTTTCTGAACTATAAGTTCGCGTTCGCTCATACCTTTTAGGAATGCTCTTTCCACTTCTTCTTTGAACTCTTCAGCTGCTCTGCTACCTGATTTAAGATATTCAACTAATGAACTTTGATAAAACGTTCGTGCAAGCAAAGACATTGATGATAAGAGAGATGTTCTAAGATTGTATAAACTGTCCTCGTTTGAACTAAGAAAGCGATCTATAGATCTTAGCAGGCTATTCATTAATGTGTATATGTAGCGGAGGGTTCTGTAATTTAGCCTATCTAAGAACTTACCCAGAACCGTTTGTCTTTCCAAAACCGCTTCTATGTCTTCTTGCATTCGTGAGTAATTGATATTAATACTTAAATAAAAGCCTTATCTTTCTTTTTATTGAAGTAGGTGGATTCTGGATGGTTTCTATAAAGAAATAAATTATTAGTATAATTGTTTCTCTAATTTATTGCTTTCTAAAATAGAAAACTCCTAGAAAGATCATTATAAAACAAAATTATTACCCAAATAATTGATATGTATGCACATTGAGTTCTTCCTTAATTTCTGAACTTGGTTGATACGGAAGAAGATTAAAACCTGATTTCTTAGTTTTCTGTTGGACTATATGTTTACTTAAATCTGAAATAGGGAGAGTATCGAGATTAGTTACTGAAAGAAACTGTGCATCAGTTACTTCAAGCAAATCGTCAGCTGATGGTTTCCCACCTACGTAATCCAATTTAAAAACTATATATAAATCGGAGATTAATCCTTTATCCTTTTTTTCATTAATCATGTGTCTAATTGTTAGTAATTCTAACGCTTGAGTTTTCACACCTGTTTCTTCAAGCACTTCTCGTTCAATGGCATTAGTAAGGGATTCACCATGTTCCACATATCCACCAGGGAGTGTCCACAATCCTTCACTTACTCCATACTTGTGTTTTACGAATAATATCTTATCCTTGTACAAACAAAGACCCCCCACACCAATTTTATGAAGACTGTGTTTAGCTATATAATCGCTTTGCATAATTTACTATTGTATTTAATTATTAAAAATCTTAAGTAATCTAATGTGCATTCTTAGACTATTTCAGATACCATTCTTTTGCAAATAATCTTTGTCACATTTCTTGTAGTATTTAAACATCCGTCTTAAGTCATGTGAAAATTAATACACTTTTCTTACGATGTCTAATTGATGGTAAAATGAAGAACACAAATTTCAGTTTCATAAGACGGATAATAAATACTCGTCCTTTTACTATCTTTCAAGCATTCTTTGTTACTATTCTCTGGTCTTCATCTTGGCCTATAATTAAATTTGGTTTGAAGGAGTTACCACCTCTCCTATTTGCAGGATTAAGATATATTATTGCTTCAGTAATCTTGATTACCATTGTTCTATTATCATCAAAATATAGAAAAGAAGTAAAGAAAATATCTCGATCTTGGTGGCTAAAACTAGTTATTTATGGTTTGATTTTCTATACTGTTACTCAAGGAACTCAATATATTGGTTTAGAACTCCTTCCTGCAATAGATGTTAGTTTACTTCTAAGTTTCACTCCAATGCTAGTAATGATTTTGGCAATTTTTCTAGTTAAAGAAATTCCAAATCGCAAACAGATTTTCTTCGTTTTTACAGCTTTAGCAGGTGCTTTATTGTACTTTATTCCAGTTTTAGCTTTAGATTTATCAAGTATCGCTTTAATTGGTTTAGCTGTTGTAGTTATAGGTGTAATTGCTAATGCATTATCAACAATAATGGGTCGAGCTATTAATCAAAAACAAGAATTAAGTCCCATAGTAATCACAGCAATTAGCATGTTATTTGGTTCGATTATTTTGCTAATTGTTGGACTTGTTTACGAAGGAATACCTGTTATTTCACTTGTTTCTCTGGGTTACATCCTATGGTTAAGTATAATAAATACATCATTTGCATTTACACTGTGGAATCATGCTATGCAAAGACTAAAAGCTGTTGAAGTCTCAATTATTAACAATACAATGTTATTTCAGATTACAATTCTTGCTGTGATCTTCTTAAGTGAAAAACCAACTCAAATACAATGGATTGGTTTAGTTATAGTGGCAATTTCTGGTTTATTATTACCTATAACTAAGTCAAAAAAAGAAAAATCAAAAGAGAATCAGAAACAACATAAGAAATACAGAAAGACGCAAACAAATGCAATGTACAATGCAATGTTTTATGGCTATATCTAATAACCTCTCTAGGTTTTCTAATAGAAACCATAAATACTGAATAAACTTGTTTTTACATAATAATCAATTATTCTTTGCTCTGCTCTTCTTATTCTCTCTTGGCATGCTACTCTTTTAATACCTAGTTCATCTGCAATGTCTGCAATAGTACATCTGTGTGGAATTTCGTAATAACCTCTTTTATATGCAAGCATAAGAGTTTCAAATTGTTTATCTGTTAATAAATCCTGGACTGTTTCAGTAGGTTTAGAAGATAGTGCACGGATATTTATATCAGTATATCTCTTCTTTAATTTTGACAAAAGATTCCTAAAATTAGTAGAGCTAGGAGATAGAATGTTATGATATTGGACTCCATTTTCAATTACTATAGGCAAAATTGTCATGCTTCCACTTTCAAGGATAGTTTCATGAATAGATGGATAATCTAACCTGTGCTTTACTTTATTCCAGTAGATATGGGGGGTTCTGTGAGTTATTTCAATATTAACAATCTGTTCAGATTGCTTCATCTGACTAACATATTCTTTAAGAGTTTCCTCTTTTCTATCTAATGCTTCAATAGTTCCTAGTCCTTCAGGACCATTGATTGCAAGAATAGAGATTTTTAAAGGTATTTTCTCTGTAATCTCACAAGAATAATAGTTTTTAGAGCTAATTGCTATTTTACTTCTTATCACAATTAACAATTACAAATAAAATTTAAAAAGAAATTGGAAGAGAAAGAGTTAGTTCTTCTTTCTCCATAGGACAATTATTCCAATAGTGAGTATCCCAAGTAGAACAAAAGCCCAATTATATGGGGCTTTAGTAGACAGCTCTGAGCTTTCTACAATAAAAATTATTTCTTCAACATTGTCTTCTGTTGATCCTTCTTCTTGATAAATCTCATGCCAAGCATAATCATGATTCACATATACTAACAATCCAGTTGCTCTGTTGTATCTTAGCTCTGTTGTTATGTCTAAAGTTCTATCTGTAGTATCCCAATCTTCTGGGTCGGTATAATCGCTTTCTTTGTAAACTTCTGAATAAACTCGCTTGATAGACCATGTATCTTTACTCAACTTAGACGTTGTTTTCACCTTTAGATGTACGCTCTCCGAATATGAATGGAAATTAGTTTCTGACTTAAGATCACCAGTACCTTGCTGATAATTATTATGCAAAACTTGGAAGTTATCATATTTTCCAGTAGAATTGGTATAAGTAATAGGCAATAAGAATTGTTCGTAAAACCATCCTGACCACATTCCAAGATTTATCCAAGAATCTATGTCAAATAAACCAATTTCTGTTGTGACATTAGTTACGAATTCATCATTTAAGTAAAATTCCACCCATATGATTGAGACATTAAAGAATAACTGATAAGAACCTCCAAGAGCTGTAGAATTAACATCTTGTAAGAGTGTAATATTGATTCTGTCCCCTTGTTTTAGAATTTCATGACCATAGTTCAAGAATGGAGTATATACCGTACCAACAGTTGTCAGAGTTGTAACTTCCCATCCATAAGATGTTCCAGCTTCAAGAGTCAATAAATAACTATATTGTCCCTGAATTGATGGAATGAATGAGACGAATAACACTAAACTTAGAATAGATGACATTAAAATCATTTTATTTTTATTTTTCATATATTCACCTTTTCTGTTATATTATACTTACATAAAGTAAGACTGTTTTAATTCTCTAGATGGAAAACTTGCCATATAAATCTTTTTCAAAAATATTGACTGACGGGACATCGTTTATAAGTTCTTAAAACAATCCTTTGTAGTGAATCTTTGAAATAGGCTTTTAGTGAATAAATATGGCTGAAAATATCTCTAACAAAATGAAAGGACAAAAAAGATTCACTTTTAATCAGTTCCTGAAAAATCTCTACCAAATATTATCACAAAGAAGAGAATTAGTATTATTCATTCTTCTTACTGTCGTTTCTGCAGTTTTACAAGTATATTTTGCTATGAGAACTTGGGGTATGATTCACTCTGATGAAATTTTCCAAAGCTTAGAAATTGCTCATAACCTTGTATTTGGTTATGCAAATATTCCTCCCGAATTTCAAGCTTATCATCATTATTCTCCATACTATGCACAGTGTAGGTCCCATTTATTTCCACTTATTTTTTCAATTCCAATGTATTTAGGAAAAATATTTGGATGGAGTTATTGGAGAGTAACAATTCCTCTGATAAGATTCTTTCTTGGAATTAATGGTGCTTTACTTACTCCTTCAACATATCTTCTTGTAAAACAATTTACATGTGGCAAAACTAGATATGCTTTTGCTTCAGCATTTTTAATTACTTTTTCACCACTTTTAATGTTCTTATCCTTTAGATCACTTACCAACATATTCTTCATCCCCTGGATTTTTTTCTTAGTAACTCTATATTGGAAAGATGTGAATAAACTAAAGGAGATAAAAAATGTTAAAGAAATTTCAGAAGGCTTCTCTTTTCAGGCATTAAATATATACCTCCGAATCTCTCTCTATACTCTGCTAATTGGATTAATTCTGTACATCCGTATGGATTTAATTATACCTCTGTTTGCGATTTTGGTCTTTAGATTCCCATTTAGGAAAATCAAGGTACTAATAAGTCATGTATCTGGCTTAATACTTGCTTTGGTTTTAGGGGGTGTCGTAGACTTTCATTATTACGGAAAATTCTTGGTTTCACCCATCAATTGGTTTAAATTTAATATATTAGAAGGAAAATCAACTATTTTTGGAGAAGAACCTTTTAGTTTTTACTTTGCGCAAATTGTCAATTATTTACCTATCTTATTGATTGTTTGTTATTGTATCTTCTTTTTACTAGTGTTAATTTCATCAAATTTATGGAGATATAAGAAGGAAGGTGAAGTAAGATGGGATAGAGTTAGAATATTAAGCTCTTATCTGTTATCTTCATTTATTATTATAATCTTTTTTTCTCTTTTGAAACATAAAGAAATTAGATTTGTGTATTCTGGTTATATATTCCTTCACATAGTAATTGCCATCACCTTTGTATTGACATTAGAATCAATAATACCTAAAATTAATTCTTTTATCTCACGACTATTCACAAAACGCGAGCGTAGTTTGTCTACTAATACAAGGAGATTTCTTTCTTTGTTCTATTTTACATTCTTTCTTACAATTATCATAGTTAGTACAGCAATATCAACTTATCAAGCTATGCAAATTGTAGACTGGAAAGAAGCTGATGTAATATCAAAAGGATTAGCTTTTGTTGGTCAATCAGAAGATTCTACTGGTGTTATAGTAATAATTAGAAGTTTCCTCGGAGACTATTATTGCTATCTTCACAAAAATATCTCAATAATTGCTTTTAGACATTTAGGAACATACGATAGTATTTACACTTTTGCTCTTTACACAAAAGAAATTTCATATCATTATAACTATGTAATTGTACCCTACTATCAGATTGAAAAGACACCAGAGATTATTAGTATTCTTGAAGAAAATGCATATGTAAGTGTACAAGAAATGAATGGCCAAGGATACATCTATAAATACATACCATCAGAAATTGAACCATAAGCTCTTAATCTTTCTTCTTCTCTTCCCGTAGAATTTTAAGGAATTCAGGTATCACTTCGAAAATATCTCCAACAATCCCAAAATCAGCTAATCCAAAAATAGACGCTTCAGGATCTTTGTTTATAGCTACTACTGTATTTGCGTGAGACATACCCACTAAATGTTGGATAGCTCCTGAAATTGCTAGAGCAATATACAGATTTGGTGCTACTGTTTTACCTGATTGTCCCACTTGTTGAGGATGGGGCATCCATCCCAAATCTACTAATGGTCGAGAACTGGAAACGGTTCCTTCTAATTCCTTTGCAAGTTCTTCTATCATTTTGATGTTCTCTTTGCTTCCTATTCCTCTCCCAATGGAAACAAGTAAGTGGGATTCTTCGATATTAATAGAGTCTTCTGAGGAAATAGTTTCTTCTTCAATTTTAGTTCTTATGCTTAATGGTCTGAGATTTACATCAACCTTTTCTAGAACACCGGTTCTGGTTTCATCTGGACTGGGTTTAGCAAATACATTAGGTCTTACTGTTGACATTTGGGGTCTAGTATATGGGGAAAGTATAGAAGCCATAATATTACCTCCAAAAGCTGGACGAGTTTGAACTAATTGTCTGTTAGCATTGATATCTAATCCTGTACAATCCGCGGTCAAACCTAATGCTAATCTAGCAGCAATTCTGGGAGCTAAATCTCTTCCATTTGGTGTTGCACCATACAAGACTATTGAGGGTTTTTCTGAAGCAATTATACTTGAAATTACAGTAGCAAAACCATCAGTAGAGTAGTTTTCAAGTAAATCATGTTCAGCAAGATAGACTTTATCAGCTCCATTATGGAATAATTCTGGAACTAGATGTTTAACATCTTTCCCAAGTAAAAGAACTGCTACCGATTCTCCTAGTTTTTCTGCAAGTTCTCTGCCTTTATCTAGAAGCTCCAGAGCAACACCTTTAATATGAATCTCTTCTCCCTTTCTTTCCCATTCTCCCCAAACAAAAATATCTTTATACAGAGCTAATTCTTTTTCTGAAACGGCTTTCCTTTCTATGCTTAATGCATCATAAGGACAGGCATTCACACAGGTTCCACAAAGAGTACAATTATCTAAAACTTTAGCTTTTTTGGTTTCTGGTTCAACAATTATCGCAGCAAAAGGACAAACTTTTTCACAAATTTTACAACCAGTACAGGCATCAATATCAATTTTCAACATCTTTCATACACCCCTATAAATAATTATTCTCCTTTAGAAAATCGTATAATTTCCTCGCAGCAACCTTAGGATCTGTTCCTTCTGGAACAAGAGCACCACCAGCTTTTTCAGGAGGAGCAAAAATTCTATCAACTTGGGTAGGTGAAGCACTTAAACCAACTTTACTTTCGTCAATCCCTAAATCATCTGCTGACTTCACCTCTAACTTCTTCTTTCTTGCATCCAACACATCTTGCATTGAGGGAATTCTTCGAATATTAGATCCTTTACTCATTGTTACCAATGTTGGTAATCTCGCAGAAAGAACTTGATAACCATAATCCGTTTCTCTTTTTACTTTGATTCTTTTATTCTCGATTTCTGTTTCAACACCATAAGTAATCTGTGGAACACCAAGTTGTTCAGCAGTTTCTGCAGGAACTTGAGCTGTATCTCCATCAATAGCTTGTTTACCAGTCAATATAAGATCAAAATCAGGTACTAATTTAGCAACACCTTCCTTCAAAGCAGTTGATGTTGCCCAGACATCAGATCCAGCAAATTTTCTATCAGAAAGCAAATAAGCTTCATCTGCACCTAATTCTAAACATCGCATGAGCGCCGTTACTGCAAAAGGTGGACCCATACTTATTGCTATTACTTCTATTTCCAATTCTGGATGTGAATTCTTTAGTTTAACAGCTTCATCTAATGCATACTCACAATAAGGATTCAAAATCGCTGCAACTCCTTCACGAATCAAAGTTCCAGTTTCTGGATCAACAGCTACCTTATCTGCTTCAGGAACTTGTTTAGCTAATACTACAATTTTCATTGTGTTACCTCCTTAGAAAAAATATTTCCAGGATTGAAAAGGAAATTCGGGTCAAGAGTGGACTTTACTTGTCTCATCTCATTTATTGCTTCATTACCAAACATAATCTCAAGGTATTCATGTTTGATTTTTCCTATCCCGTGTTCAGCGGAAACAGAACCTCCAAAAGAAACGGCTTTTTGAGCAAATTTCTTATAGAGTTGTTTCCCAAGCTCTAAATCTTCCATATTCTTTGGAAGGATATTAACATGAACATGATTGTCTCCAATATGCCCCCAAATAACATATTCTAATCCTACTTCATTGAGAATTTTATGATAGAACTCCATCATCTCGCCAATATACTCATCTTCAACAGACATATCGGTTCCTAATTTATGAATGGAAGGATATTTCTTCTTACGCTCAGCAATTATATTGTTAACAATTTCTGGAACCGCATGTCTAAAATGCTTAAATCTATCAAGTTCTCGCTCTTCATATGCACTCCAAGTATCTTTTAGGGATGAGTTACACTTTTCTAGCATTAAACCAATTTCTTTGAAGGTTTCTTCTAAAGTATCTTCTTTGTAACCAAGATCAAATGAAATTGCTGTTTTAGCTTCCTCTGGAATGTTTGGCATATCGACAAACTTAGGGTCTACTTTTTGTGTATCTCTTAAAAGAGTGAGAGCGTTATTATCAAAATACTCCATGAATTCAGGTTTGAATTTTGAACTACTCCGTAACAAATTTACGAATTTTATTGCATCAACTTCATTAGTGAAGAAAGCAACATTGGATATGTGTGGAATATAATCTTTCAACCAGACATCTGCTTCTGTAATAAAGCCAAAAATCCCTTCAGAACCAATAAAAAGATCGATTAGATCCATCTCTGGTGTTGTATATAAACCAGCAGCATTTTTTGCTTTGGGTAATTGATATGTTGGAACTTTGATTTCAAACTCTTGTTCTGCAGTTTTTATGATGAAAACTCCATCCTTAGCCTTGTATTTTCCACGTGGGATTTCCAACACTTCTCCAGTACTGATAATGACTCTTAGACGGCGAACCCAATCTCTAGTAGCCCCGTATTTGAATGTTCTAGCTCCTGATGCATTAGCAGCTATACATCCACCAATTGATGCAGTCATTTCTGTTGGATCTATTGGATAAAACATAATTGGCTCTTCATTGAATTTCTCTATCCAGTTTTTTTCTAGAGGAATACTTTGGCTTTCTTCAATTTTTTTTAGCTTAACTATTTCGTTTATTACGTTTAGAGTTATATTTGGTTGAACTCTTGCAAACCATTTACTTTCTTCCTCATCGTATCCTAAACCGATGAAATCATCCATACGTTCTAAGGAAACAACAGCTCCACCTAGAAGAGGAACTGCTGAACCAACAATCCCTGTTCTTGCTGCAGAAATAGTAATAGCTTGGTTCTCTTCTTTCATTTTGTTAATGACTGAAACAATTTCTTGTTCATTAGTAGGGAAACATAGCCATTGAGCATGTCCACCACTAATCTTTGATTCATCAACTAAATAACCAGGATAAGATTCTGCAATCACTTTATCTCCATTAATGGAACGAATGGTCTCAAAAGCAGAGATTTTAATTTTATCAGCTACAATAACATTTTCAGGCAAAGTAATAATCCTCCATGACTTCTCTACAATATATAAACGCGTGATTATCTCTTATATAAAAAAGTAATTACGCGACATTAAAAAATCTTTTACGAATTGATAGAGGGTAGATTTTAAATAAAGGTATTTTCAAACAGCACTAAATGGTTTCAATAAAAATTATGTATGCAACCTCATGGTGCGGGGATTGTAAGAGATCAAAGAAATTTTTAGATGAAAATAATATTTCCTACAAGATTGTAGACATAGATGAGGATGATGAAGGTAGGAAAATTATAATGGAATTGAACAAAGGCAAAGCCAAAGTTCCAACAATTGTATTTGTTGATGATACCATTCTCGTAGAACCCTCCAATAAGGAATTGGCTGAAAAACTAAGGATTAAATGGAAATGAAGTGAAACCAAATTTTATTGATTAAACAAATGTTTTCATCTTTCTTAATTATATGAAAAAAATACTAGGCTAGGGGATAATCAGTTTTTATATGATTCATTGTTTGTTGCAGAGTATGATGGTTCTTTATCATGTGGTCTAATCCATTTGGGATAATCTCATAATCGAGTTTATGGATTTCAGCTAAACAACTTGCCGTTTGCTTTATCATATTAATAGAGTTAAATACCGAAGTTTTACCTTCTATAAAATCGTATACAACTGCACCATTTCTAAAGAAATCTTGATCAATGTACCTAGGAGAAGGTACAAATTTTTATCCTTTTTTAATAAAACCGTCGCGAATATTTGCTTCGTTAAGTATTTTTTGCGTTCTCTCAGGGTAAAGAGCTGTTTTTAAACAGTACGCTGTGTCTGTAGTATTTATTTTAAAAACCGCTGATCCTTCTCCTCGTCCTAGAAACGAGATTTGTTCAATTTTCTTGCCATTATTCTCAAATAAAACATTAGCGGAATCTCTTATGATGCTTGAATCTATCGGTTTAGTATCTTTCACATTATTACCTTATCTGAATGGTTTATATTTCTTATTTTTTTAAATAAAAAAAAGAAAGGTTACTTCTTAAAACGCAGTTTTGGAATCAAAACTGGAGTATTTTTTTTGTACTCCTCGTAATCTTCTTGCCCTCCCCATTTTTTGTCTGCACGTTTCTCCAGTAAGGGAACCCCACTGATTGCAGTTAGAAGTAATATCACAAAAACAGGGGAAATTAGGGTTACAAACCTCCAAGTAACAAGGCTTGGCAATGCTATTATTGCTATACCTATCCAAATTGTGATCTCTCCAAAGTAATTTGGGTGTCGGGAGATGGACCATAATCCAGTGTTGATAAATTTACCCTTGTTTTCAGGGACGGATCTAAATTTGTTTTTTTGATAATCAGCAATTGCTTCGAATGCAAACCCAAGTATCCACACAAGAATACCAAGAATAAGACCTGCCAAATCATAGGCGCTGTATGTATCTGGTTGCTCTATAGTAATTGCAGCTAAAGCAGCAGCTAAAGTAAAACTAACCCAGAGCCCTTGGAGGGTCCAAGCTCCTAGTAATCGAGAAAAGGATTGTTTAATTTCATCAAATCGCTTATCATCGCCTGCTTTTAAGATTCTTCTAAGTAAGAAAATCCCGAGACGAGATGTCCAAATTAAAACTAAAACCATTAATAGAATGGAACGTAGACTGATTGCAGGGCCAAGAACAACAGCAATAATGATTACAGTTGCGTATGTTATCGATCCAGTTATATCAAAAAATTTTTCGGTCTTAAAGATATATGAGGGTATAAAAGCAAGCCATTGAATTACAAAAGCTATAATTACGCAGAAAGCAAACAAAGGAAGTCTCGCAAAAGCAATAACTCCTCCTATACTCCCACCATAGGCGAGTCCAGCCGCGATTGCTAATATGATAGGAAAACTGACCAAAGATTGTATGTCACTCTTATTCATTTTTATAGTCTCCAATTTAGTATTAAACCAAATTGTGTTCAGATAATATAGTTAAAGTGAGTAGTCAACTATAAATTTGTTGTTCTTACAAGAAATAAATAAACATACAGAGTAGAAAATATCACACAAAGACTGAAAGATTAAATCAAATAAAAAAAGGAAAATCTGTACTCTACTCTGTTTTAACTGGAACTTCGACTTCCTCTTCAGCAGGAACTTGAGCACTAATTTCAACTTTCTGTTCTACAAGCACTCGGTCTGGGTCTTTGGTTGCAAGTTCAGGTTCGACACCTAGTTTTTGTAAAGCTTTATGGTTTTTTTCAGAGTCTTTTTCATCTGGAATTATGTCACTTCCTATGAAATAGGTTCCTATAACCATTATGTGAAACATGACCATAAAAATAGGCAAATTTTACCTATTAAAATTCTTTTTTTAATATTATCTCCATCTTCCTAAAATGCGTTAATGACTTTTTAAACTAAAATATAATCCTTTTTCTTATAATAACATTATTTTACAATTATAGGCAAATTTTGCCTATTGTTTTTAATTGATTTTTATCTGCAGATGTAACAATTTAGCTAACATGAAAATAGAAATATTTCTTTTTTTCTTTTTTTATTTTTAAATAAAATATTCATGCACTTTCGAAGAAAAATTAAAGAATCTATGGTTAAATTTAGAGTAATGAACAAGCACAAACTCAATTTAATTATAGATAACCGAGAGTCAAAGCTGATTAAATTACTAGAACAGAAACAAGATTCTATTATTTATGAGACTAAGGCTCTAGATGTTGGAGATGTAATTGTTTCCGAAGATGTAGCAATTGAAAGAAAAACTGGATCTGATTTTATTTCTTCCATTATGGATGGTCGCTTGTTTGAACAAATGCTAAGATTGCTTGATACCTATCCCAATCCTATCCTAATTTTGGAAAGTTTTGATTATTTAGCTCTCGAAAACACGGGGATGAATCTTTCCTCCATATATGGTGCATTGGCTTATATTTCCTATAAGCTGGGTGTATCTGTTATTCCCACTGTAACAACTGAGGATACTCTCATAGTTATTGAAAGAATAGCTTACAGAGAACAGATTGAGGATACCAAACCCACATTAGCTAGAAGAGCCCCTAAAGGGATGACAATTGAAGAAAGACGAGCTTATGCTCTAGAAGGATTGATTGATACTGGTCCTAAGAAAGCACAAGCACTTATTGAGCAATTCAAAACTCCTCTCAAGGTGTTCGAAGCTATAAAAGATACAGAAATAACCTATACAAAAACTGGCAATCCTAAGGGAGTAGAGGGACCCTTGCAGGATCTCTCAGGTTTTGGTTGGAAATATGTTAAAAAAAATAAGGAATTGTTGGTCGGAAAAACAGACTGAAAATCTAAGGTATTAACCATTTTCCAGCTTTATAGATTTCCTTACCATCAAGATAAATAACTGAATCTTCACTTTTCATATCTTTGAGAATATCCCAGTGAATTGTCGATTCATTTTTAGAACCAATTTCCTTAAATCCGTTTCCTAAGGCAAGATGAATTGTCCCACCCATTTTCTCATCAAAGAGCATGTTCTTTGTAAAACGTTGAATTCCATAATTAGTTCCTATAGCTATTTCTCCAAGAATATCTGCATTTTCCACTTCTAGAACCTTATCTAACACTTCTTGACCTTTTGAAGCACTGGATTCAATAACTTTTCCATCTTTGAATTTCAACCAGATATTTTCAACTTCTTTACCCATGTAAATGCCTGGGTAAGTAAAACTAATTATTCCATTAACAGCATCTTCAATAGGGGATGTAAACACTTCTCCATCTGGTAGATTCTTATCTCCACAAGCATTAATCCATTTCCTTCCTTCGATTCCTAAAGTTAGGTCTGTATCTTCTCCTACTATGCGTAGTTCTTTTCCTTTGTTCAGAATTTCTACAATTACTGCTTGCTCCACTTTTACTTTTTCCCAGTGTTCAACAGGATTCTCTTCATTTAATGCTAAAGCATTATACACAAATTCCTTATACTCGAATGTGCCCATGTTACCTTCTTGAGCAAAAGCAGGAGCTGGAAATGGGCAGATTACCCAATCAATTTCTCCTTTAGCTACACGATCACTATAACGTTTCTGTAGCTCTTTACTTGCCTCTCTCGCCATCATTAATTTTGCAGGGTCTACATTTGCAAGGGCTTTTCTATTCGTTGAACTAAAAATATTGATAGTTTTATCAACTTCTTCTATCATCACTTTTGAAATGGGATTTTGATATTTTATCTGGTTATCTTGAGCATTTTTGTAAAACAATTCTGCTAAGCCTGGAATACCAATTTTGGTGTTGATAACATGCCCTCCCACTTTAACAACCTCTAAATATATTTCACGGGCTAAATCTGCTGAATCAACTCCTCCATTAATTGTTACTTTATCATCCTTTTGTACTTTCACAGAATAATTAACGACAAGTTTTGCTAGTTTTTCATTGTAATCATCAAGCATCTATATTACCTCTTTTAGATGAAATCAAAATTCTTGAACTGTTATAAGTTTTTCAATATGAATTGATGTTTATATCATAAAAACCCCTCTAATTTTTTGTTTCTTTATTCTGTTGTAATAACAAAGTCTTTTAAAGTCTAAAATCAGATTTAGTACAGAGTTGAGAAGATTAGAAGAAGAAAAAGTTCTATTTTTTCCAACAATTACAAACTATGATATCAATTGCTAAGAATTATACATTCGTTACAATGATACTTGGTTTAATACACAACTAAACACAATTGATACAAATGAAATTTAAAGATTACAACATAAAAAACGAAATTAAACGCGCTTTGGATGAAATGGGGATTCAAACTCCAACTGATGTTCAAGAAAAAGCAATTCCAAAAATTTTCGAATCTGATAAAACACACATCATGGCTCAAGCTCAAACTGGAACAGGAAAAACACTTGCTTTTGCAATTCCTATTGTTGAACAGCTTGATCCTACATTAAGAAACATTCAAGCTGTTGTTTTAGTGCCTACCAGAGAACTCTGTAAACAAGTCTATTATGTTTTCAGAGATTTAACAAAATACAGACATTTAAGATCTGTTGAAGTCTATGGTGGAGTTTCAATTAATAGACAAATAGAGAACATTCGTGCAGGAGCTCAGATAGTTATAGCTACTCCTGGAAGACTTATTGATTTGTACAAACGTAAAACAGTTTCCTTTAAGAACGTGCGATTTGTTGTTCTAGATGAAGCAGATAGAATGCTTGACATGGGTTTTCTACCTGATGTAGATTATATCTTGTTTGAAGCAATGAAAAATGTCTACCCAAGATTACTACTATTTTCAGCTACTATGCTCAAAGAAGTAAAAGATATAGCTCATGATTACAGTTGGGATGAAGATTTAGTGGAAATAGATGTTAGTCATGATGATTTAACTGTAGGTGCCTGCAAACAGTTCTACTACGAAATCGATAATCCCAGACATAAATACAACAATTTTGTTAGCATACTGCAGAGAGAGAATCCTCAATCTTGTATTGTATTTGTTAACACAAAAAGATGGGGAGCAAATCTAGAAAGAAGACTGAAAGATGATAAAAGAGTTCAGTTGAGAATTGGAATGTTGCAAGGGGATATGTCTCAAAAACAAAGAGAAATTACTATGAAGAACTTTAGAAAGAAGAAAATTACTTGTTTGATAGCAACAGATGTTGCTGCAAGAGGACTTGATATTCCTCATGTTTCCCACATTTTTAATTACGATCTCCCTGTAGGAAATGTAGAAAACTATGTCCACAGGATTGGGAGAACATCCAGGATGGAACGAGCGGGGAAAGCAATCTCATTAGTAGAGTCTGAAGAAATGAACATGATTCGAAGAA
Organism: Promethearchaeati archaeon; assembly: GCA_013166775.1. Classification (GTDB taxonomy): domain Archaea; phylum Asgardarchaeota; class Heimdallarchaeia; order Heimdallarchaeales; family Heimdallarchaeaceae; genus UBA460. Next base: position 72,623 of record JABLTJ010000011.1, on the reverse strand, counting down.
TAGAGCTCTTTGTGAATAAGGAAATTAGGAAACTCTATCTAAGAAAAGAAGATAGAGAAAAAGATAGAAGCGTGCATAGATATCAACCCAAATTTAAGCCCAGAGCGAAATCAGAGATTCCCGAGGATGAAGAATATCCAGAATCTATAGCTGATACATCAATGTATGGATAAAGATTGTATCCTCTCAATTATTTTTTTGATCAAAGATGTTTTTTAATTTATTTTTCTATTTTTCTTGATACGTTTTCACATAACTAAACACTCATATTTTTAAATGAAGTATTTTGATTTAATTTGCTATTAAAGAGGATTCAAATGAGATTAAGTAATTTTGTTAGAAAAGATTCAGAAAAAGAAATTCATCAAAAAATGAATCAACATTTAGCAAAAATCCACCAAGCAACTCAATCGTTAATAAGAGCCATGGAAGCATGGAAAGTCAATGATACTGCGACATTAGATTTGCATGTTGGTAATATTACTGCAGAAGAAAATGCTGCCGATAAGATATTAGCTGATATTTGGTTAGAATTAACTAAGGGGAGCTTAAAATCAAAACTCCGATCAGATATACTAACTTTTGTCAAAAGAGCTGATGAAGTTGCTGGCTGTGCTAAAAGAGCATGTAATAACTTTCTAATATTACACAATGTAAAATTACCTGAACATATCCTGGAAGAAATTACGAAAGCTTGTGAATTAGTAGATCTTTGTGTTAAGAAACTAATTGAAGCTCTCTCTGTTTATAGAAAGGATATTCGAAGAACTGTTGATCTCACAACTGAGATTAGTTTTATTGAACATCAAGTTGATGGTTTATACACTAGATTGAAAAACCACTACTTTGATTTTTCTGGAATAAGTGACAATTTTGCATCCTTAATTATCTTTGATCATGCTATTAGAGAGATAGAAAAAGCTGCTAACTCTGCTGAGGATGCTTCAGATGCTCTAAGATCTATTGTTATAAGTGAGATCTAAGGTTACTAAAAAAATGGTAGATATACTAAACGGATGTAATAAGAAAAGGCAAAACAACTGAGGTATTGTGATGGCAGATATTGTTTTAATCATAATGGTAATCGCTTCAGTTATCCTTTCTTTTGCCATTGGGACAAATGATGAAACCTTCGCTCCAGTTGTAGGAGTAAAGAGACTCTCGGTAAAATCCGCTGTAATTATTGGTGCAATTATAGCTGTTTTTGGAGCATTCTTACTTGCACCTAAAGTTAGTGATACTCTTAATAACGATATTTCAACAATACAGATTTCAAATGAGATTGTTCTAATTATTTCAGTGTTCATATCAATGGCTATATGTCTTATTTTAGCTTCTATTTTTGGTCTTCCTATTTCCTCAACTGAAGCGATGGTGGGATCTATTTTAGGTCTAACATTTGCTAGAGGGGAAAAAATTATCTGGGGTTGGGAAGGAATGGGACACATTTTTTTCACTTGGGCTGTATCTCCAATATTGGGGTTCATTGGTTCACTTCTTCTAATGAAATTAATGAATAAGATACTATCAAAAACAGTAAAAGGCTTAAGCGGTTTAGAAACCTCTAATGCAATATCTGGTTCATTGCTTCTTATTATGGTGGTCATAGCTGGTTTTTCAAGAGCAGGAAATGATATCAGTAATGCTATTGCACCAATTTATCCATTATTTCAAAATCCTGAAGCATCCATATTTTATCAAAGAATACCTATGTTATTAGGCGGTGTAGGATTGGGATTAGGATTAATTATAATTGGATGGAGAGTGTTAAAATCACTGGGAAATGATGTAGTTGAATTGACACCTGAATCTGCTTTTGTCACTCAAGCATCTTCAGCTTTAATTACACTTATAGCAACTTTGCTTGGAATCCCTGTTTCTGGAACAATGATATTGGTGGCAAGTTTTATTGGTGCAGGCTATGGTTCTAAAAAGCCTATTAATCTTAAATCTGTTAGAACTATTGTTCTTTTTATCTTCTTGACACCACTATTTAGTGGTTTATGTGCCGTAGCTTTTTACTATTTATTAAGAGGAGTGTTTTAATGGTGTATAGAGAATTATTAGGAAGAAGACTGATTGATAAGAAAATAGAGCGGAATCTGAAAGAATTATCCCTAATACCATCGAAATATTTTGAAGCATTGTATATAGAAAGAAGGACTGAAATCATTAGCCCAGTTTTTGATTTACTTGAAGAAGAAGAAAAAGAGAAGAGAGGAGAGTTAATTGAGCTTCTAAAAGAAGGAATAGTCGATACGAAAATTGAGATTGCTAAATATGGGTTATATGAAAGAATGGTCGATGTTACCTCATCAATGAAAGAAGTAAGAATTTTGATGACAGAGAATGTGGAAAGAATAAAGGATGAAGAATATAAAGAACTAGTGAATATTCTGAAAGATGTATCAAAATTAGGTAAAATCATGTTTCAAATGGTAGAAAATCTATACAAAGACTATAACGTAGCTTTAGAGAAATTTGGAGAATTAAAAAACTCAAGTGAAATAATAATTAACTCAATTACACAATTTAGGTTCCTTGATGATAAAATGATTACTAGATATAACCTTGAAGATCCAAAAGTACTAATTAGTAATGGCATACGGGAATGTATTCAATCAATGATGAATGTAGGAGAAAAAATAGTTGAAATAATTGAAGAATTCAAGTTTAATAGTTAATTCCAAGAAACCATAATGATAACAAAGCTGAAGAACATCCTGAATCTATAACGGATATGTCAATGAATGGTTAAAGCTATCACCAAGAACCATTTTTCAAACAACTTTAGAACTACTTTAGTTTTCTAAATAATTATGCTTTGGTTTGTTAAATAACTATCTATTCATAAAAGGGCAGGAGTATGATATTGATTAAAAATGAAAACCAAAATAGCAAATTGGGTGTTGGGTTTATCGCTGTTAACATTACTTTTAGTAACACAGGTAAATGCAGATGATCAAGACTTCTTTTATGAAGAAAATAGTAACCAAGTGACTTTCAAATACTATGATCTAGAATTCATAGCTAAAGCCGGGGGAAGTGTTCCTAAGTTTCAGTTCCTAACCGAGAGTGGTTTTGCATTTGAAACAGCATTCTCATTTAATATAATGTTTCAGTCATTAACTGAATATATGGATTATAATGAAGATGGCGTCTTCCAATATGATGAAACTGGCATATGGAAAGACATTCCTGCACCAAATCCTGTCTTTTCGAATACACTAACACTATCAGGTGTTAAATGGACATTTAGTGGTTTTACAGTAGATTATACTGATATAACTGAAGAGCTTAAAGAAGTAGATGCTGTTCATTTCACATACTCTTCTGAATCTGTAACTGTTCCAAACTATTCCGAGTTTGAGATGGATATAATTGTTCACATGTATCTTAACAATCAAACAATCGAAGGCTATGAAATCTTTGGCGGAGCTGAGATGAAATTTGATATTGTTATGAGAAATTGGTCTTGGCAAAGAAATGATACAAACTTAGCTTTAAGATTCGATATCATGCCAACAACCAATACTTACAGAATCAATGATACTAACGGTCATGAAATAGATTGTAGTCAAAATACTGCTGGTAGTGAATTGAAGATTCAAAATCATGCGGAGGATGTGAAAGAACAATTTATGATTGGAGGAGAACAATATCGAGCTTTCTTTGCATATGCAAATCAAGCAAAATATAACATCTCTAATCAATATCAGTACAGGACAGTTAATGCTTCATACTCTACTGTAGGAGATGGATCAATCAAAACCTACATAAGCTTTGAACACTTCGATGAAGAAGTAATTTATGATCCTTCCATAGGTTCTCTTGAAGGTCCTTTAATTGAAGATACAGATAATTCTGGACTAGGTACTTTTGAGATTGTAACTATCAGTCTTGTTTCCGTTTTAGCAATAGTCATCTCCTTAAGAATTTTTAAGAGGAAATAGGGAAATCCCGTTTCCTCCTTTTTTCAATTTAACAGATACATTAATATGTAACAATTATTAGTACACTAAAACACAGATTTGTGTGGTAATCTTGCCAGATATATTAGACAAAGAGAAATCGCAAATAAGAGAACTTGCTAAAGAATATGCTGTTTCTATGTGGAAGATTCCTTTTAATGAAGGATTAGTGTTGTATGTTAAAACAAATAATGAACTTCACAAACACCCAGCTCGTTGGAAATACTGTCTAAAATGTGGGGAGATAAATAAAAAGGAACAACTGGATAACCATAGATGTTTGAAAAAATTAGAAGATTTTCCTATTCTCATACAAACCTCATGGATTCAACTTAAGAAATTCTTTCTAACCACCGGCAACTTTAGAAAACTAATGAAAGAAGCTGGAATAGATGAAAAACCTATTTCCGCTATAATTTCTGAAACAAAGGCGGATATAACTGAATTAGCTGAAGAGCAAACAATTCCTATAACTGAAAAGGAAGGACTCTAAGTTTTTTGCTAATGAATACTTATTTCAATATTTGTTTGGGATTATTTTTAGCAAGGTACTATGCGTATGTTTGTTGAAAAGGACAGAAAAGATACGCAAAGCTTAATTTCGTGAAAGAGAAAGAAATATGAGATGAGAGTCAATGGAAGATGTAGCGAATTTACTGGATAAACTGATAAGAGAAGGAAATATAGAAGAAATTTCCAAATACATCTTCTACAAAGAAATAGAGATAGAGAAGAGAGTAAAGATTATCTGGCTGAAAAGAAAACAGAAAAAGCAATTACGAACTTAATAGATGCAATAATAGACAGTACAGCTTATGATTATTTTATGTATGATGATTTTGATGTCAATGAAGAGTTTTGGGAGACTATAAAAAGGAGATATGTAACGGAAAAGGAAAACTATGGAGGTGAAGAATTAGAAATTTTAGACTATGACGGTAGTATATTGAAGGTAATAGAGCAAGCATTAATAGAAATAGGAGAAATATCTTCTCAATATGTACTAGAAAGTCTCAATGCGTTTTTGTCTTGGGATCTTTCAAGTATGGAGTATAATTTTCCAGGTTTTGAATTATTACCACTAGTACGCACATTTGTACGTATCCTAAGTAAGATAGGGGATCCAAAAGCAACAAAACCGATAGTGGAAATAATAAAGAGAGGGGGAGGTTGGGGTAGTAGTATGTGGAAAGCAATTTATAAGCTGGACATAAAAAAAAACCTATTCTTTTGGAAGAATTGAAAGAAGACAATTTTATGAAAGATTACTATGGTGCAGCTTCATATAGGTGGATAGATGATTATAGCTTACGGAGTGTTAAAGCTAGAATTATAGAATTATTGGGTGAGAAAGAACTCAAAACAATAATTACTAACAAAGAAGAATTTGGGGAGGGGACTAGAAAAATAGCAAAAGAAAGATTAGAAGAAATGAACAAATCATAGATTAAGCTATACCTGCTACCGAAAAGACATTTCGTATCAACCAATAGGCTAAATTCTCGATTCTTTTTGGAGTCACTTCAGGACTGTAAATATGCTCCAGACCTTGAATGGTGATGTCACCAATGTATTCTTCGATTTTTGATGAATATCCGCCCAGAGTCCAAGGTAAGGAAACATAAGACCAAGCTGAAGTACCATTGTCAAATTTATAGGTAACATAATCCATGAAATATAAATAGACTTGTTGCTTTTTTTCCAATCCATCATATGTTTCTTCGCAACCATCAAACCAAGCTTTAATATTCCCGTTTTTCTTGAATCTGAAGTTAGTCCAGATATCGTTTATATCTGTTTGTAACCAACCTTCAAAAATATCTGTTTTTTCTCCTACACTTCTACGTTATTATAACACCTTATCTCTCTTAGCGAAAAGTTTTTATGTGACGTTTTTAGATACATACTTATGTGTCAAATTTAGATGCATATATGTGTCTATATTTGTCTCATAAAAACAATCGGAGGTAATAAAATGACTAAATTTCTTGCAATCCATCCTTTCCCAGAACCAGCTCCCATGGAAGCTGCTACTCCTATAGGCCAAGCGGTTAAAGCTCACTGTAATTCTGATGCTTACTGGGTAAAGAGTTGGGCTATATTAAATGAAGAGGGACATATTGAGAAGATACTTTGCCAATGGGACGCTAAAGATATAGATTCCATCAAGTCTATCATTGATAAGATTCCTAATCTCCCTACTGAAGGAATTTATCCTTTGGGTATTTTCCAAGCTGAAGATTTTAGACAAAAATGACCTGAATGATGGGGAACATCATTTTTTCACCTTTAACAACAAAAATGAGCTGAATACCGTGCCAGATATAACAGACAAAAATAAACAACTCATCAGAATTATCCTTAGAAAGTACTGTCAAGTATTGTCTAGGATTCCTTTTGAAGATGGTTTAGTCGTATATTCTGAAACCTATAAAGAATTATATGTTTCTTCTGCTCGTTGGAAACTTTGTCTTCTTTGTGGAGAAATAAAAGGTTCAAACACCTTTACAGCTCAGAGTCATGATTGTTCCCCTTCTATCTATCAAAATTTTCCAATTTTGGTAAAAACTTCTTGGATTAAACTTCAAGATTTCTTTCTCTCTGATAGATTCTTGAATCTTCTCAGAGAAAGAGGGATGGAGTTTGAAATAAAAAATGAGGTGGTTAAATGAAAAAAATAAATACATTAAAAATATTGGTTCTGCTATTTGCTAGTTTTTTAGTACTTAATTTGAACTCAGTAAATAATCTTATAGCAGAATCTCAAATAGAAAATCCTATCGATTTTTCTTCTAGTTCTATACAAATAGAATCAGATCAAGACTTTATTGACCTGGATTTTCCTGGTTCAGGAACAGAATCCGATCCTTATGTGATTGAGAACTACCAAATTGTTGGTGACGGAATTAACTCTGGAATTGAAATCTCCAATACAACCAAACACTTCCTTATAAAAAACTGTACAATAAAATATGGTCTTAACGGCATGTTTATCGAAGATGTTGCTCCTGGAACTGCTCAAATCTTGGAAAATAATATTACTAAGAACGGAAAAATGGGTATTTGGATTGAATCAACAATCGAAGCTCACATAGCTAAAAATGAATTCATTGAAAATTTCATCACTGGTATAAGGTTAGAAAATTGTTCTGGGTGCACTATTGAAGAGAATATCTGTAAAGACCATACTGGAGATGGAATATTGTTTGCTAACTCTGAAGCTCTTCTAATTACAAAAAACATCTTTATAGATAATGTAAACTACGGTATTAAATCATGGGTAAGCTCTGAAAATACCATTTGTTACAATTATATAGCAGATCAAAAAGATTTTGGAGTTTATCTGGATGGAAAAAGTGATAATAATTCTGTCCATCATAATGATTTCTGCGATAATTTCCTTAGAGGAGATAGGATATCACAAGGATGCAGTCTAGGAGAAAATAACATCTGGTATGATACTGAACTGAGTGAAGGTAATTATTGGAATGATTATATCGGGAAAGGAGAGTATTCAATTGCTGGAGAAGAGCACTGTTGCGATCCTTTCCCATTAGGTGAAGTTGTATCAGGTTTAGTACCAGAAGAATCTGAAGAAACAAGTTTCCTTTCTATTACTGGATTATTAATTCTACTTGGGTTGGTATCTATAGCTGTATATAGAAAGAGAATGTAAACCCAACCTTTTTCTTTTTTTATGAAGATTCTATGTTTTATACATAAAAGATTTAAGAAAAGAATCACTAAGATTCAAAGCATTGATTGGACAAACGTTCTCTGATGACACTAAAACAGGTTAAAACCTTAATTGTTCAAAGCAAATTCTCTGAAGCTTTAGAGTTATTAGAGGAATTTGAAAAACAACAATCAAGTAATGCTCTTAATTCTCTAGAGATTATTTCTTTGCGAACAATTATCCTAAGAAGAACAAGAAATAATCCTCTACTTCGTACTTATGCTAAGAAACTCACTACTCTTTTTGAAAAAGTCAAAACTGAATATTTCGAGATTATTGAAATTTGTAATGTTTTTACTAGTTTTCTTAACAAAAAAGAATCCTTAGATACACTTATTGTCTTAATAGATGAGCTTCCTCATTTTATTCAAGAAAAAATACCTCTCCTACTCTATCGACAAATCGGTGTCTTATATGTTGATCGCAGAGCATATGACTATCCGGTCTATTATGATGATTTAAAGCAATTAAAAATAATTTTCAAAGATTTCAATGACCAAATTTTTTACCTAGAAATACTGGTGAATATAATTTGGACAAATCTCTATCGATGGGAGAATAAAATAGCCCTAAAGTTAGCTAATGAATATTTGAAGATCAATGAAGATATAAATGACCATTATGGTATAACTTTCTCATTCGGGACACTAGCTGCAATATACGCAGATATGGGAAATTGTAAGGAGGCTATATATTATTCCCTCAAATATCTGAAACATGCTGAAAAGCTTGGAGTATTGAATATCATTTGGCATGCTTGTTTTGCCATTGCTTTACATTATGCATATGCAGCTGATATAAACAAAGCTTTAAAATTTGATGCCAGATGTTCTGAATTAGAGAAACATCCAGATTTTACAGACATATTTACAACTCCAACCCGTAAGCTTATCACAATTCATATAACATGGAAAAAGGGAGATGTTGATTTAGCTTTGAACCAAATGCTTGAATTACTTGAAAGATATGAGAGTCATTATGAGCCATTTTCTCTTGCGATGGCTTACGGCGTACTAGCTGACATTTATTATCAAAAAAGCAATCTGGAAATTGCTGCTTCATATTTTCAAAAAAGTTTGAGAATCAGAGAAGAGTTTGGGGCATATACAATTCTAGCTAACAATTATTTTCACCTTCTAGAAATAAATCTACAACAAGGTATGAAAGAGATAGCAATGGAGTATTTTGATAAAATAAGAAAAATGAAAGAAGAAACAGATGAGATCTGGGTTAATCAGCTGCACTCACTTTCTAAAGCTCTTATCCTTAAATCTAGTAAAGATGATGAAATCAGAAATCAAGCTAAGAAAATTCTTACTGATTTAGTATCAACAGAAACTCCATTCCAAGTTACTGCCAATAGAGCTTATCTTCATCTATGTGATTTAATTTTGGAGGAAATAAAATCTACAGCAAACATGCAATTAATTGAAATTCTTCATAATTATATCAATGAACTTACCTTGAAGGCAACATATGCACAATCAAATTTACTGATAATAGAGCTTCACTTTTTACAATCCAAAATCTTATTGCTAGATTTAAAGGTTGAAGAAGCGCTTAATGTTTTAAACCAAGCACAAGAATTAGCAAGAGAAAAAGGAATTACAAGGTTAGAGTTACTCCTTTCGAATGAGTACGATGTTCTTCTTGAACAACTAGACAAATGGGAGGATTTGACTACCAATTTACCTTCTTTAGAAGAGCGTTTTGAGTTAACACATATTGAAGATTTTCTTAATGGTATGATCAGAAAATGGATTAGTTACTCTGATGTTGTGCAAGAGGAAGAATCTCCATACTTTTTTGTAATTTTAGATAAAGAAGGTTCAATTGTTTTTTCTGATTCTTTTTCATCAGAATCCCTTGATTACAGCAAGATTTCAGAGATTTTTTCTAAAATCAATGATTTTGAAGCCAAAAATGAAAACTATCAGTTTCCTGTTAGATTTCGTTATAAAGAATTGTCTTGTTTATTGTTTAAGAAGCAAGATTTCTTCTTCTGTTATGTTTTCATGGGAAAATCCTTCCAACCAATCAAAAAATTTGCCCTTTTTCTTGATGAATTTCTGAAATCTTCTATTTCAAGAGAGTTCACTGAAAGCTGGTTATCTGATGGAAATCTCACCCTTGATATTCGCACTCAACTCTCTAATCTAATCGAACAAAGTTTTGAAGCACAAATATAGGCTTGCTTGGCTAAAAATAATAAAATCTTAATAAATTAGAATTTTTGTTAGTAAAATAGTTTTATAAGAAGAAATGCAATATGTATAACATCATGAAAATTCTTATGATGCTCTTTAGAAGTAAAAAATCATTTGATGAGATGATTAAGCTATCTGAGACACGTGAGGATTTATACAAAAAAGTACCAGGTCTATTACAGATAGTCTACATGAAGGATGAACGAACTAACCAAGCTGGTGGTATTCTATTCTTTGATAATGAAGATGATCTCAATAACTATCGAGTTTCCGATTTAGCAAAAAGTATTCCAGAATTTTATCACTTAATTCAGCCACCTGAGCTACAAATTTTTGATCTAATTAAGCAAGTAATAAATTAGAAAGAAATCTTTCTCTTCAGAATATTGTTTAATCATTCATTAATCATTTTGGTTTGTTTTAGTGATTAGTTTAAAGCAAATTCTAATGTAGCAAGAGCATGAACCTTGTAGGTTTCTCCTTGTTCGATCCTCTCAAGAATCTTCTCATGAAGTTTTCATTTATTTTCCAGATTCTGAAAAGGAAAGTCATATGGAACGGTTTATTGAGCCACAATTATACCAATATGAGAAGTATAATAATAAAAACCAATCTTTCTGATAGTACTGAATTAACTATTTTCCTCTTTTCTTATGTAATTCGCTTAAATCAATTTTAACATGATTCAGTCTCTTACCATGTAACGGATAGAATAGCAATGCAATGAAACCTAAAACTAAAAAACCAAGTGGAAGAATACCAACCCCTAAACGTAAACCCTTGATAGCTTGAGAGGATTGGACAGCTAATTCCGAATTGTAGCCAAAGAACTGAATCATTGCTGTAAAGATGAAAATGATGAGTGATGAAGCAGGTTTGGTGATTAAGGCATTTGTTCCAAAGAACATCCCCTCTCTTCTACTATTTGTTTTTAATTCATCTTCATCTGTAACATCACCAACCATTGGATTAACAAGAAGCCACCAGACTGTGGTCATGCACAAACAAACACCATAGCATATTGCCATGAAAATAACCGTTTTAGCAAAATAAAGACCGATAAAACCTAGAAACATGAGTATCATCGTTAGGAAGAAAGTTTTACGAAGACCAAATTTCTTCTGAAGTTTTTCAAAAATAAACAGTGTAGGGATATAGAAAATTCCTGTTACTATTGTGATAATTAAAATTTGGATTGAATCAAGCTGAAAGACATACTTGTAATATAACGGAATGACTGCAATAAGGTTAAGTGCAACTGCATTCATCATAAATGAAAAAATCACGAAAAATATGAAAGACTTTGATTTGAAAGTTTCTTTAATTGCTGCTAAGATAGGTAAAGGTTGTGAATCCTCCCCTTCAAGAGATTTTTCTTTTAGTTTTATTGAACCATAAATCATCAGAATAAATGCTACAACACCTATGGAAATGAAGATTAATGACATTTTACGATTGCTTAAAGTTGTAGAAGTAAGTACTAGATTGGGTGTCATAGAGGCTAATCCAACGGGTATCATACTAAGCAACATTGCTATCAACATTATTCTAGTTCGTTCATTTGTACTTGAGGTTTGATCTGTCTGGATTGCACTAATGTTCAAGCCTGCTATTGTTAACCCTGTATCAAAAATAAAGAGTGAAATAAGTAAGAAAATAAAAAGTGAAATTTGAGACCATCCAGGAGAAGCTAACCAAAACATTAGAAAACCAGCAAAATAGAACGGGATGGATATACGTATAAAGAAAGCTCTTTTTCCTCTTTTATCCATTCTTTTCTTATCTGACATGTAACCAAAAATAGGATCGTTAATAGCATTCCATATGGCAAAGATAATCATAACGTTCCCATAATAAATGGGCTTCATATGAAGAATATCAACATAAAAACCAAACAATGCACCAGCAAAAAGTACACTGAACATATCAGAACCAGATTTTGTTACACCAATATAGATACGTTGTCGAAAAGAAACACGTTGGTCATTTTCCAATGGATCACTAATCTTACCCAGTTCTGCATTACTCATGACTGTACCTTTACAACATAAATATCACCTTCTTTATCAATTTTACTTAAATCAAACCGTATCTTAGATAATTCAAATACACTGCACATCAATGTTAGTAAAATTATTAATTAACTAAATGAAGTGAATAAAATGGTAAAAGAAACAGCAATTATAGGAATTTTTTTAGCATTCATTCTTGCAGGAGGAGCTTTCTTTATGGGGTAGTTTTATGCAAATGACAGGACGTTTTGGAGTGAAAGTAAGCATACAAGTCCAGCATGATAAGGGTGATTTTTCTACAATTGAAAAAGAGCTTCGAAAGCTTGAAGAAACAGATTTGAGTTATGATTTGATTTTTGGTGTACCAACCTACTGAGATAGACCTCCAAGCGCTTTTAATGAAATTGTAAAAAGAATGGATATTAAAGGGAAAAAAATAGTTATTTTTAATACTTGTAGTATTACTGGAATTGCATCTCTAGAGCTTATGAAGAAGACAGTAGAAGAAGCGGGGGCAATTATTGTCGATCTAGCTCGATTCAAAGGATTCTTCAAACCAAAACTTAAACAAGTTTTCAAGTTTAGTCAATCAGTTAACAATGCGTTAACTAATCCCAACTAAAAAATTCATTTCAATTATAATGTAAGCTTAAATTTTATTAATCCACGCTCCAAGAACAAGTAATGAAAAATCTAAAATATTTCCAGAATAGACTTCATGATGAAAGAAGTAAGAAAATCATTCTTTTATCACATTGCATTTTGAACGAAAATTCAAGATATATGGGTGGTGCATTCAGAGAAGGATCTATAGATGAAATAGTTGATTTATTACAAAGCAAAGGAATAGGAATTATCCAGATGGACTGTCCAGAAATTTTTGCTTGGGGGGGTTCTAAAACCTCATTTGTGGAAGAGTGTTGGAATTAATGGTTCTATGTTATTTCGAATAAGAAAACTGGTGTACCCAATTTTCATGTGGAGAACTAAGATAATATACAAACGGATAGCAATGAGATACGTAAAACTAGTTAACGATTATATAAAGAATGATTATGAAGTTGTTGGAATGATAGGAATTGATGGTTCTCCAACATGTGGTGTTGCAAAAACTTTGGATTTGAGTAAATTTGATTCATTGGCAGATATAAATCCCAAAGAAATTGATCGGATTAAATTCAACAATTTTATCTATGAAAATTTATTGAAAGAAGGTGAAGGATTGTATACCAAAATATTGAGAGAGAAATTAGAGCGGACAGAAATACATATATTATTTCTTTCTCACAATTTGATTGATGAAATGCGAGGGATTAAATGTGAAATAGTGTTAGAGAACACCTAAATTAATATTAATCAGATTTTTTTAGAGAAAAATAAAATTCTCCAGATAAGAAACAATTATTCTTTTAAATGGCTAAAATTAATAAAATTAGACATTTATGGCAAGCTCAAGTAGTTTAGTTATAGGAATTTGTGGTATTGTGAGTGCTGGAAAAACATCTTTAATAAAGGATGTAGCAAAATCCCTTCAAGATTCAGTTTCGATGTTATGGGACGATTATGATCATCTTGTAAAACTTGAATTTGAAGATCCGAAGAAATGGGTAAAAGATGGTTGTGATACTAATAGATGGAAAACAGAACAATTCATTGAAGATTTACGTTCTTTGAAAGATGGCAAGCAAATTTTACATCCTATTACAAAAGAGAAAATAAATCCAGCAAGATATATTTTTGTAGAAGATCCAACAGGAAGAACACGAAATGAAATGAAGACATTAGTCGATTATTTGATATTTATAGATCTTCCTCATGAAATTTCTTTGGCTAGGACTTACAATAGAGAACTTAACAACATGCAAAAATTGCAGAATCCAGAGGAACTTGTTAATCTCCTGAAATTCTATACTCAACGGTATCTTGACTGGTTCCATTCAGCTTTGAAAATTATAGAAGAAAGAATTCGAGAAGATGCAGATTTGATTGTTGATGGATTAAAACCAATTACTGAACTAGCAGAGCTTGTTACATCGAAAATTGGTGAATACTGATAATTATCTAGATAATTCTTATAAGTGCTTCTTGGTCTATTTCGTAAATCTAAAGGTCTGATTATTCTAGAAAAAAGGAGTTTCAAAATGACACAGATAAAAGTAACAGTAATTAAGAAATTCAATCCAAAAGATGTTTTTGGTCATGAAATAACCTATCCTAGGGGAGAGATTGTGCCAACTTGTTATGTTTTTGAAGAAGGGGAAGAATTCATAGTAGAGAATTTAGAGAAACCAGAGAAATTCTGTGGATGGGGATGGAAAAGCATTCTGAAGGACATTGAAATTTTAGATTCCGGTGAAGATGTTACATGGACTCCTCCCGGGATTATCTATAGCAGTTGCACAGACGGAGCTAGACCAGTTTGTTTTAAATTAGAGAGAATAAGTGAATAGGTGATAAGAATGAGAAATAAAGTAAAGATAACAGTAGTCAAACAGTTCTTACCAAAAGATATCTTCGGACATGATTACAGGCTTGTGTCTGGGAACACTGTAAAGAATTGTGCTCTTAAAGAAGGAAGTGAATTTATTTCTGATGGGACAGGAAACAAACCAGAAGGATTTTGTCCTCATGCATGGAACAGTATTTTCAAGAATGTTCATCTACTAACTTGGGGTGGAGGATATCCTTAAACTATCGGTGAGGGGATATCTTTTGGTGTATGTTCAGATGGATTGAGACCAGTAATTTTCAAATTAGAAAAAATTGAAACTGATTAGAATATCCTTAGTCTGTTAAGTGAAAAGAAAAACAATTACAGAGGAGAAAAATAAACATAATTTTCTCGTTTAGAATGTCTTTTTTACAAAAAAATGTTAGTATCAAAATGAACAAATCTTTACTGAAATAAAAACTAGCATTAGATCTTTCAAAAAAAAGATTTAAATAGATTAAAGACTATATTATATAATTAGACTCTTGGTATACTCTATTCATGTAGCTAACTTTAAAGACTTGAGATTGATATTATGAAGAAAAATCAATTACCCAAAGGTTCTGATGATATTATTAGAGCTTTGGAAGAAAAAGGAGCACTTACTCAGATAGAGCTAATATCTGTTATAAAAGAAAAAAATCCTCGCGCAATAAGATATACAGTTAAAACCCTATTAGAAAAAGATTTTTTGATTCGTCATCCTAATTTTGATGATATGCGTTCTTCATTAATACATATTAATAAAAGAAATGAAGGACTACAGATTAAAGATACTAGAAGTAAGAAAAATTAATTCCAGATGATATGCTAATATTAAACTGAATTTATAACAGTGTTTAGTAGCTTTATTTAGTATTTTATTAGCGGTATTTCTTTAATTATTAAGTAAAATGAAAACAATTACATGCAAAGGCTATCTATGATTTAATTTTGATTTACTCATAATACTTATAATTGTCTCAAGTTTTTATATGTTGGTTATATGAATTCTGTTCCAAACATCTACGAAAAGAAAAAAATTCACTTCTCGATGGCAGGTAGGGGTGATCCTTGGAGTCATTTAACAATTACAAGAAAGAATATACTTCTAGCTCTACATGAAAAACATAATGTTGAAGAACTTGAAAGTATCTTTGGATTATCCAAAAAGGAATTACTAGATGAAATCCAACCACTGGAAGAAGCTAGTCTAGTAAAAAGAGAAAATAACTTCTATATTCCCCAATTTTTTATAGCTAACTTAGAAGAAACACAAATTATTTATGAACATTCTAGAAAAATAGGAGAAATTCTAGCAGAATCCCTGATTTCAAAATGGAAAGAAATTGAAGCAAGTTATAAAAAATTAGAAATAAGTCAAGATTCATCACTTAAAGAACAAGCTTTTATGTTAATAGGGTCAAGAATTTTAGATATTGGACTCTTAGGTGCTTTAGTAAAGGATGGGAGTTTATTGGATTCTGCTCCACTGCGTCCAAGTCCAAATAGGCCTGATGCCAAGTATTACTTTTGGATGATTGAAGGCGAACTAGTACATTTGGGTAAATATGGGCAAGAAGAAATTAAATTACCTTGGTCAGATTGGTATCTCTTAAACTTTGGTCAAAGCTGGATAAATAATAAGAGAAACGAAAAACGAGATTCCCGCGAAGAAAAATGTAAGGAAATAATAGAATCAAACAAAGCTAAAAACCCAGGAATGCTTGCAAAACTTCTTGAAGTACCTTATCTAAATGAGAAAGATTCACAGATTTGGGGAGAAACAGCTGACAAATTTTCAAATATATTATTGAAGAAATATAAAGAAAGTGAAGAAGATTTAGTATCTTTCTATCAATCACTAGGTTCGAGTAAATATACACATAATAGTTTAGGAGAATTCATTTGTTGGTATGTACACTTAGCATATGTTTGGGCAATAGATTTGTTAGTTGAAGAAAAATTGATCAAGATTCCACCAGAATATTATAGCGAACTAATCATACAGCGTAAAGAACCAGATGGTTTTTTATCTAAAGCAAATAAAAACAAATGAGATAATTGAAATTGATTAGAGTTCTGTCTTGCGTTAAATATAATTAGAAATAAAAAAAGAGAAAATGAATTTCTCATTTTGATATTAGATTTCAACAGAAAATTAGTTCTGTTAATATTCGTAAGAACTTTCAAGAGTAATGACTTCAATACTTTCTCGTTGTTCTTGAAGTTTTTTGGAGAGTTCAATGTATGTTGGATCAGCTTGAAGTTTTTTGACTGTCTCTTCATAGTGTTTTTTATCTTTGTAAACAACCATTAAGTACATCTCTGATGTGTCATCAACGTTTGTTCCACCCCCAAGAACCTGTACGTCATACTTCTTGTAGATACTACTAAAGCCTTCAAAGCTATAGTCGTAAATCTCTTCTGTAGTTTTATTTTTCGCTTTGTATAGTTTGTATAACATGACAGACAATTCATCAAAGAGCTTCTTAAAGATGGTTTTATACCAAAAATTCTCTTTTAGTGTTTAAGCGCTTGAAACATTAACAAACAAAAGAAGCGGAAATTTTGCTTATACTTTATCAACTTGATTTAAATCTTAATTACATAGCTAATGATGACAAAGATTCAGTTCTTGAATATGTGCTAGAAAACCTGAACACAATTTGAATTAGCAAAAGTTTTTATCTTATTTGCTGGGATTTAGACTTAATGAAAGCTTTGATTATCTATTTCACTTCTTTAGGAAGGTCCAAAAAAACCTCTGCTGTTATAGGTAGTGCTATGACAAATTATGATGTAGATTACTTCCCATTTATCTTGACAGGTACTTTTGGAATGAAGGTAAGTATACAAAATCAACATACTAAAGGTGATTTCTCTACAATAGAGCAAGAATTAAGTGAATTAGATAAGATAAAACAGGATTATGATTTGATTATTTTTGGTATGCCTACTTATGGAGACTATCCTCCAAGTGCGTTTTATGAAATTGTAAAGAGAGTTGATATCAAAGAACAAAAGGTTGCTATATTTACTACTTGTAGTATCACTGGAAAAAAAACACTTGAACTGATGGAAAAGACAGTAAAAGAGGCAGGAGCAATTATTATCGCCCAAGCTAGATTTAAAGGATTCTTCAGACCAAAACTTAAACAAGCATTCAAATTTGGTCAATCAATTAATGAAGCGTTAGCGAAAGAAAATTGAATTTTTTTATGATTGACTTGATAATTCTTATAAGTGCTTCTTGGTGTATTATGTAAATCTATGGATTTGCTAATTCTTGAAAGAAAGGGATGCTAAATGACAAAAGTAAAAGTAACGGTGATAAGGAAATTTAATCCAAAGGAAGTCTTTGGTCATGATATAACTTATCCTAGAGGAGATATTGTTCCAACATGTTATGTTTTTGAAGAGGGAGAAGAATTCATAGTAGAGGATTTAGAGAAGCCTGAAAAATTCTGTGGATGGGGTTGGAAAACTGTATTGAAGGATATTGAAATTTTGGATTCAGGTGAAGATGTTTTTTGGTCTCCTCCTGGAATTATCTATAGTAGCTGCACAGATGGAGCAAGACCAGTTTGTTTTAAATTAGAGAGAATAAGTGAATAGGTGATAAGAATGCGAAACAAGGTAAAAATTACGGTGGTTAAACAATTCTTACCAAAAGATATCTTCGGACATGATTACACTCTTGTGTCTGGGAATAAGGTAAAAAATTGTGCGCTTAAGGAAGGAAGTGAATTTATTTCAGATGGAACAGGAAACAAACCAGAAGGATTTTGTCCACATGCATGGAACAGTATTTTCAAGAATGTTCATCTCCTTACTTGGGGTGGAGGATATCCTGAAACCATCGGTGAAGGTATATCTTTTGGTGTTTGTCCAGATGGATTGAGACCAGTAATCTTTAAACTTGAAAGAATTGAATTTGATTAGAATATCTTTAATCTGCTAAATGGAAAGAGAAAGTAAGAATAAAAAATAATTTTTTCGTATAATATGTTTTCTTTAAAGCAGATTAGTTGTGCTAGTAAGAACAGGTCTTTACTAAAATTACATATAAACATTGAACATTTTAATGAAGATTTAAATATGTTAAAAAGAATGTTTAATAATTAGACTATTTGTGATTTCTACTCACATAGCTAATTTTGAAGAAGCGAGATTGATGCTATGTCGAAAAATCGATTGCCCAAAGGTTCTCAAAATGTTATTAAAACTTTGGAAAATGAAGGAGCACTCACTCAAAGAGAGCTAATATCTACCATTAGTGAAGAAAATCCACGTGCAATACGATATACAATAAGAACATTATTAGAAAAGGGAATTTTGATCAGTCATCCAAATTTTGAAGATATGCGTTCTTCCTTAATCTCTATTAATAATCAAATGAAAGATATCAAATCTAATTTACTAAAAATAACAAAATCAAATTAACATAATACAATCAATATTCACATAAATTTCTAATAGTTTTAGTATACTTATTTAGTGTTTAGTATTTTACTAATCAGTTCTTCTTCATCTCTTGATTAAATTACAACTAAAGATTAGGTAAACTATTTATCTCTGATTTTATCTTTCATTCTTCCTAAAGCTTATAATTATCTCAAAACTAACAAGTATATCTTATGAATACTACTTCAAATATTTATGAAAATAAAAAAACATACTTGTCGTTGGCAGGAAGTGGAGATCCTTGGAGTTATCTAACTAAAACCAGAAAAGATATTATCAATTCTCTCCATGATCGAATCCCACTTGATGAAGTAGCTAATATCTTTAACATGTCTTTAGATGATTTACTAACAGAAATCAAACCATTATCAGATTCAAGTCTTGTGAAAAAAGAGGGAAACGAATATCTTCCGACGTTTCTGATTGTAAATCTAGATGAAACCAAACTAGTATATGAACATTCAAAAGAAATGGGAAAGGTGCTAGCAGATCACACAATCTCAAAGTGGTCCGAGATTGATGCTGTTTTTGAGAAATTATCAATAAGTGAAAATTCTTCTCTGAAAGATCAGGCATTCATGCTTGTAGGTTCAAGAATTCTAGATATTGGTCTGTTAGGTGAGTTAGTAAAAGATGGGAATTTACTGAAAGTAGCTCCATTACGTTCTAGCTTAACTAGACCTGATGCTCAATATTATTTTTGGATGATTGAAGGGGAATTGAAACATCTTGGAAAATATGGGCAAGAAGAAATAGATTTACCTTGGTCTAACTGGTACTATCTAAATTTCGGGCAAAGTTGGTTAAATGGGCAAAGAAATGAAGCTAGAGATAAAACAGAAAAGAAGTGTAAAGATTTGGTTAAATTAGATAGGGCAAGAGACTCTTTGGAATTGGCAGAACTCTTAGAGATACCTCTTCTAAATGAAGAGGAGTCAAAGAACTGGTTGAAAATTACAGAAAAAATATCAAAGAGCCTATTAGAGGTAATGAAAGGAAAAGAAGAAAGTTTGAAACTACTTTTTCAGAACTTAGAATCAAGTAGATATACAAATAATAGTTTTGGAGAATTTATTTGTTGGTATACTCACTTAGCTTATCCTTGGGCAATTGATTTTTTAATTGAAGAAACATTGATCAATATTCCTTCTGAGCATTATAGTGAACTCATTATCCATCGTAAAGAACCAGATGGTCTTCTAACAAAATTATGAGCTCGTAATTACTGAAGCAGGAAGAAAAACATCTCTGTGATGATATCTTTCAATAAGGTGTCTTTTTATATGAACGTCTTTCTTGGAAGAAAGTGGTCTTTACAGCATTTTGAAAAATATCTCAAGTTTTCAATTACAAGAAATGATTGTTCTTTGTATTTATATATTTAAATTTCATTAGAAAAGTATATAATAAAATCTAGTATTATATTGGTGAATAATCATAGTTTCACACGAAGATAATGATGACATAATAGAAAAATTATGTGTTCAAAATTTCAAATCCATTGGGGATAAGCTAGAAATAAAACTTAAACCTATTACAGTACTAATTGGTGCCAATAGCTCTGGTAAATCAAGTTTTATCCAGTTCTTGTTGTTGCTGAAACAAACATTAGAGAATAAATTCTCAGAAGCTCCTCTTACTTTTCATGGAAATCTTGTAAATCTTGAGTCTTTTCAGAATGTTATGCATAAAAGAAAAAACAAGAAAAGATCTTATCTTCAATATTCTATTCGAATATCTGATATGAATTTAACTCTAAAAATTAAATATAATAAGTCTGCTAATTTAATATTCACAGAAGAGTTCTTATTGGAAGATAGTACACCTACAAAAACCAAATCAAAATATCAATATAATCTTAAGACTATTCGTTTTAGAAGATTCTTAAAATTTAAACCAGGTTTTATAACTCGTATCCAAATAAAGCAAAATAAATCATCTCACAATTATTATGATTTTTTTGTTAATCAAAAATTACTAGATTTGATTATTAATTTTGAAAGACAAGAAGATTCTCATTCAAAAATAAGAAAATTTGATGAAATTAGAATTGCGTTTGAAAAAGAAATAAGCAATTTAATAGAAAATTATCCCCCACTTCTAATTAATTGTGCAGAAGCTATTGGTATGACCGATTTTCTTACCAGTAAAGGAGATGATTTTAAAGATAAAAAATACTTTATGAAGGAATTTCTTGATTTAATTGAATTAAGTGAGAAGGAAAAGATAAATGTAATTAATTACCTTCAAAACTTATCTGATGATTTTGGCTTCTATTCTAATGGTATTTTCTTAGTTCCTACTTGGATAACAGAAGAACATTACAACAGAATTAGAAGAGATTTTTCTTTTAGAAGAAAACGTAATACTGCAGCAATTTGGAAATATATTCTCGCAGATTTAATCGATAACGTAATTAAAACATCTTATAATAAAATAGAGATCTTCGAAGAGAAAATTACTAGTCGAACTCGAAAAATATTTAACGAAGCAAAAATCAGACAGAAATTCATAGACAAAGGAGTACAATGTGTCCCCGCACCAATATGTGTGGATCAAGAGTTTTTCAAGAATGGAGCAGTTGTTTTTGATTTTGCAGAAGGAATTCATTCAGATTATCAAGATGAATCTACTATTAAGAAAATGGCTCGTAATCTAGCTGATATACACAATGTGGAGTATGAGATAATCCCTGATGGTTTAGAACAAATGAAGAAGAATCACCAATTTCTAAAGAAAACGATGAATCACATAGAAGTAGATTATCCTCACTTGATGAATCCCAGTATTTCTAAAGCTTTTTCACTAGCACAAGAAGAATATGAAGTTTTAATTGATGATAATAAAGAATTGTTTCCTTTTGGAATCTCAGGAATTTTGCATGGAGATTTAGGAGGTCACTTTATCACCGACTCACAAGGTAAGTTGTGGTTAGTAGATTGGGAGAATTCTGAATATGGAGACATAGTTGAAGAGATTTGTACTTTTGTTTTTTATAGTGGTATGGGTGAAGATTTACGCAAAGCTTTCTTCAATGAATATAAAATTCATTTCCCTCCCGCTTCTGATTTGGATTTTAAAAAACTAGGGTATTTCTATATTTTTCCAATGCCTGCGCTTAATCTTTGTTGGGGAATGGATCAACTGGATACTAATCTAATTCATAAATTAGAACCAGAGAGAAAATTAGTAGACATTAATAAGTCAGCTAAGAATTGGAAAAATTCTTTTACTGAAACAACATCCGATCTAATCGAGGAAGGAGTAAATGAATTGACACTGAAATTAATAAATGAATACAATCTCTGTCTTTGATCTGAACTATTAACACTCTATCTCTATTTTCGCAGATATATTAGTTGAGGAATTTCCAATATGTAGGATGTGCTTACCTTGTTCAATATTCCAATCAGCTTCTTTAGTATCGTAGAATGCTAAATCTGTTGCTTTAATCTGGATTTTTACTTTCTTTTTCTCTCCTTTCTTAAGAAAGACTTTCTCAAATCCAACCAATTCTTTCAAAGGTCTATCAATTACTTTGCTGGGTGCTTCTGAATAAATTTGAATTACTTCACTTCCAGCTCTCTCTCCTGTATTTGTAACGTCAACAGTTATCTTCAGAGAATCTTCCTTTGAATTCAATTTATCTTTATCTGAAACTGCATTTGTAATTCCGAATGTTGTATAGGATAAACCAAATCCAAAAGGAAAAAGCGGTTCGATGTTTTCTTTCTCAAAATACCTATATCCTATATATATTCCTTCTTCATAGTAAACTTTGAGATCCTCTCCTGGAAAAGTTTTAGTTGATTTGTGTGCTGGAGAATCTTTCAATTGTTTTGGAAATGTTAAGGGTATTTTTCCAGAAGGATTTACATCTCCAAAAAGAACATTGGCAATTGCTCTTCCACCTTCCATTCCAGGATACCAGACTTCCAACACTGCTGGTACATTTTCAATCCATTCTTCCATAGATATTGGATTAGCATTATTTAGAATAACAATGACATTAGGATTAATTTCAATAGTTTTCTTTATCAGTTCAATTTGTGCTATCGGTAACCCAAATTCTGTTCTATCCACCTCTTCTGATTCTTTTCCAAATTCAGGTTTATCTTTAGAAATTTTGTCAGATAATAGCGTTATATGGGAATCATGATTAAGACCCATGAATAAGAGAACAAAATCTGCTTTGGAAGGATCCTTAATTATCTTTATTTTACCTTTGCATTTCTCTTTTAATCCTTTATGAGGTGTGATTTCATAGGGTGGTGTAACAGCTGCTGCACCCCCTAATAACATTTTTCCAAACTTTCTTTTAGCATTAGGCCCTAAGACAGCTATAGTATCAATATTGTCAGTGTTCAAAGGCAGAAATTGTTTTTCATTCTTTAGTAAAACAATACCTTCTTCTGCCATTCTTCTTGCTAATTCTTGATGTCTTTTAGTATTTCTTTCTCCCTTTGGTAAATCTTTTTCATCTTCAAACATCCCTACCTGAGCATATACACGCAGTAGTCTTCTAATTAGTTCATTAATATTGTCTTCAGAGAACTTCCCCTTCTTGTAGTTCTCAAGAAGCTCTTCTTCTCCATATAGGATAGGAACAGGCATCTCTAATGTCAAACCCGCTTTTATTGCTTCTTCTGTTGTTGGTTGTGTTACACCTCTATCTTGTGTTGCCCACCAGTCTGTCATTACAAAACCATTAAATCCCCACTTGGCCATTAATATCTCTTTTAATAGCTTGTAACTCCCATGCACGTACTCTCCATTAACTAAATTGTATGAACTCATTATTGTCCATGGATTTGCTTCTTCTACAATTTCTTTGAAAGCTCGAAGATAGATCTCTTGTAATGTTCTTTCATCTACTTGAACATCAATGATGTGTCTATGAGTTTCCTGATTATTTGCGACATAATGTTTAGGACATGCAGCTATTCTTTGACTCTGAATCCCCTTTACAAAGGGTATAGATATCTCTTTAGTTAGATGTGGATCTTCACTGTAGTACTCGAAAGTCCTACCATTAAGAGGTGATCTATCAATATTGATTCCTGGACCTAGAACACACAATCTGTTTATTGCTCTTGCTTCTCTACCTATGGCTTCTCCGCACTTATAAGCTAATTCTCGATTCCAAGAAGCTGCAAGATTAATACCTGCGGGAAACTTAGTATTTTTTCTAAGCATACTTGAATGTTGAGAAATTCCTAGTGGCCCATCAGTCACTTTGAATGTTTTAATTCCTAATCTTGGAATGGTATTTGTTTGAAATCTGAAGAACCCAACCATTAATTTGAACTTCTCTTCTAAAGTGAGTTCTTCTATTAATCTCTCAACCTTTTCCTCAATTTGCTTCTCCGAAATCACAAGTTTTGAAGCATGTATTTTATTTTAAAAGTTTCGTCCTTAAATTTGTTTAAAGCGAGAAAGGTTGTTCTAAGAATTTCTTTGCTTCAATTTCGTATAACCTTGTTCGATCTGCTTCTAGTATGGTATTATAGCACTCTATATATGGATTAGTTACAACATTTCCCATGGTAATCTTTTTCACATTTTCCAAACCCACTTATAAAACTATGCACTAAATGGCAATATTTTTATATTTAATATTGCCATAAACTGTATGGTGTTCCTGAAGAATAGTAAATTGATAATTATAAAGGTGAAAGAAAATGAATGATGATAGATTGAGGATTTTAGGAAAAGATGAAAACAAAATCAAAGAGCGAATTAGAAAAATAGAAAGTGAAATACCTCAATTAGATCTTGAAGGATTTCCTTCACCTATCTGGGAATCTTTAGGAACCATTGAGGAACAGATGAAAACACTCAAGGTTCCAGGTATCGGTATAGCAGTAATCAATAACTTTGAAATTGAATGGACAAAAAGCTTTGGTGTAAAAGATGTTAGAACGCAAGAGGAAATTACTCTTGATACTCTCTTTGAAGGAGGGTCGACTTCAAAAACATTTACTGCCGCTGCAATATTAAATGCTGTTGAGCAGAATTTACTAGACTTAGATGAAAATGTGAATGATAAGCTCCATTCATGGAAAATTCCAGAAAACGATTTTACAAAAAGAAATAAAATTACACTTCGACAACTTTTAACACATACAGCTGGAATAAATCGTCCAGATTCTATGTTTGAAGTAGAAGAAGGAAAGATTCCTACGATTAATCAAACACTAAAAGGCGAACTTCCTGCTCTTAATGATCCAGTTGAGGTTTGTTTTAAACCTGGAACTGAACATAGTTATTCAAACTTAGGTTATATTATTATTCAAAAATTATATGAAGATATTACAAGAAAAAAACTCCCTGAAATAATGAAAGAGGTTGTTTTTAATCCTCTTGGAATTGAAAATAGCACTTTTGAATATCCTACTGGGGAATTAAAGAAAAAAGCAATCGTACCTCATAATCAAGATGGAGAAGCAAGGGAAACAGGTTTACATCCTGGAGCATCTGGACATGGAGGTCTTCTAACCACTCCTTTTGATTTGAGTTTATTCCTTATAGAATTAATGAAAGCATTTAATGGTGAATCAAATAAAATTCTTTCTTCTGAAATGGCAAAACAAATGCTCTCCTCCCAAGTAAAAATAGACCCAGCAAAATTTTTTGGTTGGACAGGACAGGGTTTTGGAATCTTCCTAATTGAAGAAGAAGATAAATTACTCCTCACTCATCCTGGGACAAATATGCCTGGAGCAACATGTATGATGATTTTCAATCCTAAAACAGGTCAAGGAGCTGTAATCATGGCAAATGGGATAAATGGTGAATTATTGAATATCCAGATATTATTTGCCATAGTTAAAGAATACTCTTGGCCTTCTATGTGGTTGCTTAAATGAAAAACATTCCAAAGAAAATAAAAAGGTGTAATTCTTGACAAGAAGCAAAACAAGAAATTTTGATAACATAGATTTACAAATTATTCGTACAATAGATGAACAGTTCGATAAACAGAATTATTCCCCAGCTACAGAGCAAATAAGTGAATTACTTGAAAAATCTGGGGATTTTGACCAAAAAATCCCTCCAAGAACTATTCGCTACAGAATTTTTAACCTTAAAGAAAAAGGAATACTTCAAAAAAAGATTCCCATAACTCATGAGAGAAAATTAGGAATTGGAGAAAGCATCTTTGTTGTAGAAGAGAATCCGAAATATAGGACTGAATTTTATGATATAATAGACAAAAACGAAGCAATAGATTGGTATGTTCCTACTTATGGGAAATATAATGGATATTATCTGCATTCAATCTATTCTTTGGATTCTTCTTATCATCCTCATAAGATGTTTCGATTATTGAAAGAAAAGGACATAATAAGAGATTATTCAGCACTAAATATAGTAGATTATAAAACTTATAGTTGGAATTTTAAGTATTTTGACGAAGATGGAAGTTGGTATTGGAACTGGGAGATTTGGAAAAGACATTTACAGAACAAGATTAAAAGTGGCAATGAATTAGTAATAGAATTTGATACTGAACCAGAGAGAATGAATTTCGACTTTATAGATATACAGATATTAAGAAACATGTATTTACTTGAAAATCTCCCTCTAAAGAAATTAGAAGCGATACTAGATTTATCCGAATCACAAATTGGAAGACGTATTAAAATTATGGAACAAAAGGGAATAATTCGTGGTTATAGAACAGGTTTCTATCCTTTTGAATATTTTCCCCCTCTTTTTATTGTGATAGAAGCGAAACAGAATATACAGCAGATTTTATATCATGTTTCAAAAATCCCTTACCCTCTGACAATTGCTCTGGACAAACCAGGAAGAATAGGACTCGCTATTGAATTTCCATCATACGAAATAAGAGAATTTCTAGATGCTTTTTATTTGCTTAAACCTTTGATAGACTCATATTTCATACAGCTTTGGTCTAAAATTCCAGATTTCAATATTGCAGGAGCATATGATTTATTCGAAGAAGAATCAAACAGTTTTGTTAAGCTAGATAAAGAGTATGAACGAACATTATCTTCAATTGAAGAAGCTTGAATGTTAAGGCATGTAACCACAGGTTTTTGATAATAATAAAAAAAGAGTGAACTAAGTGGAAGGTTTGAAAACTCTATTTTGCCAATAAAGGAAACCTGTGTTTGGATCTCTAAACATTGTTTCTCCTTCAAAAGCTCCACTTTGAATAATCAATTCAGTCTGACTTATTGGTTGAAGAACGAAGTTAGTCCAAGATAATCTAAGAATTCCATCTTCAAATTGTAATTGAACAGAATCTGGAACTTCATTTTCCGTATAGGCTGAATAATGTCGCAGCCATACCTGATAGTCCCCAAGATAAGAAGACCAATGGTTCATCAATTCCGCGTCAACTGAATATCTTGGGCATATGGGATTATGTACGCCTTCTAACGAGAGAATGAAGAAGTTATCAAAGAACCTCACGTGGATATTACCTATATCGATTAACCAATGATCTGCGATAAAAGTTGTATCGTTTATTGGCTTAAGCACTACATTGTAACCCATATATCTCATTTTGAGTTTAGTTCTTTTCAAATAGATTTCCGCAACATCACCTTCAACTGCATATGTTCCTGTATAACTTCTAAGAATCTCGACATCTACATCTTGTTTCTCAAAACTCTCCTTCTGCTTCTTTAATCCTGTTCTAGTCTCGTGCATAATTTCAAGAATTTCCAGTGCTAGAACTTTTGAATCATCCTCGAATTCTGCTGAATTGGAGATAAGTATCACTGCTAGCTGTTGATCTGGTGCAAAAGCAATTATTGATTTTGTTCCTTGGTTGGTTCCTGCATGAAATGCTGCAAGTTCATTGTTGGGCAAATAAGATTTGTCCAAGATGAACCCCATACCTACTTTTTGTGGATCTGAAGGTTTTGAAAACCGTGATTCAAACATCATTGAAAGTGTAGTTGAATTAATAACTTGAATATCATCCACTTTTCCATAGTTAAGGATGAACTTTGCGAATTCACTCATATCACCTATTGTAGAGTGCAACCCCCCGGAAGCCATATCAATAATATCAAACTGATTGTAAGGTATATTATGTCTACCTTCCTTGAAATAACCCATAGCAATTTTTTCAGGTGTTGGAATTAGAGAGGCGACAAAACCACTTGAAGTCATCCCAACAGGATGAAGTAAAGAATCTCTCATACGAAAAGCAAACCATTCTCCTGTAACAATTTCTATAATTCTAGCAAGAATATTAAATCCGATATTTGAGTACTTGTATTGTTGATTAACTGGATATGCCATATAAGATTCTTCTAACGAAGCGACCATATCTCTAAAGACATATGTGTTATTATCCCATGCCCACTGAGGTAGATTATGAGTTCTTGGGAGTCCAGAACGATGAGCCAAGATATTGCGAATTGTAATGGAACCTGAATCGTTAAAACGACTATTTATTTTGAAATCTGGGATATAAGTTGTAATTGGAACATCTAAATCCACTAAACCTTCTTCGTATAACTTCATAATCTCAATGGCTGTAAATAATTTAGAAATTGAGCCTACTTTGAAAACGGTGTTCAAATCTGCTTGCATTTCTTCTTCGATATTGGCAATACCAGCCACTTCCTGATAGATTGTTTCATTACCAACGATGAGACTAACAGCTGTACATGGCAATTTTTCTTTTCGTGTTAGTTTACTTAATTCATATTGGGTAAAATCTATAGCATAGGAGTAATCATCAATTGACATGTTTCTAGGCATAATAGGTGGATAGGGAATCACAGATAGAGTAACTGTAAGTGTAACTAAAACAATTATAATAGCGATAAATTTCTTACTTTTAAAAAAACTCAATTTTTTACGACCTTCTGACTTTGATAATCGGATAAGGTTTATTAGCGCTTTTAAAGCTATGTAAATAGAATAAAGAAAAAATTAAGAGATTATTACTAGCAGAATAGTATCAACACCATAGTGATATTCAATCGGTTAAACATCATCTGACGATTCTAGATAACTGATACTTGTCAATGCGGGCTCAGGTTCAACATCCAAAATTCCCTTAGGTGAGATTTCTTCCGAATAATCAGATCCCATCAATCCTCTTCTTCCAGAATATAACACCCCAAAAATTAACACAATTGTAAGAATTACTGAACCTGCTAGGAGTACATACATAGTTAATACATATTCTGCAATTAAGGCTACAATTCCCATTCCTAGTAATTGTGCAACACCTTGTAACAATTGTTGCGTTCCAAATACTCTTCCTTGCTTTTCATATGGAACAGATTCTTGGATCAATGTTGAAGCAGGCACATTGATACAAACTATCATTATACCATAACTGAACATTATAACTATCATAACATAGAGATTCCTAACAACTGCGAATATGTACATTACTACAGTCATAGCACCAAAAGCGATATTTATAATCAATATTTTCCGTTTTATCTTCCCTATTCTTATAAGGACTATGGCTGTAATAATTCCAGATACTCCCATTATAGCTTGCAGAATTCCATACCAAGTTGCCCCCAAATTCATTTCACCTTGGATAATTACTATGAAAAGAACAGTAACCGCTCCTAGTGAAAAAGTAATAAATGAAAATATCAAAAGCATGTAAGATATTTTTGGATATTCTCTAAGTGTTTGATAACCAATTTTAATGTCTTCTATAAAACGTTGCATTTCTTGTTTTATATTCTTACTTTTTTCTCTTATAACTTTTGGAGGTTTCTTTCCCATAAGAAAAATGACTCCTATAAGTATTCCAGACACTGCAAAAGTTCCTGCATCAAATATGAAGCTCAATAAATAGCTTCGTGCTGCCAATAAACCTGCAAGTACAAATCCAAAAATTGTAGCAATCTGAAACACTGAAGAAGCAACTGAATTAGCTATCAGGAGATTCTTTTTCTTGACTATTAAACGAGTGTAAGCATTTCTTGAAGGAAAGAAAAATGCTGCTGAAGCAGAATTTATGAAACAAAGAACGAATAATGGCCATAGAACATGAAGATAATTCGGAACAGGTTGTATTGTTGGAAGATTGTTATTTAAATTTGGTACAGTTGTATAATTTATCATCGTTAGTTGATCAATGAAAAGATAGATTATCACGAAACCGACTGATGCAATTGCACTGATTATATTTGAGATAAACATAAGTTTTCTCTGGTCGAACCGATCTGCTAAAGCTCCAGCAATTGGTGCAATTATAACAAAAGGTGATAACCAAATTATAGAAAGAATACCCATTAAGAATGGACTTCCAGTAAGTTCGAAAATAAGAAATTCAATAGCTAAACCAGATATTGATCTACCAATATTTTCTATAAACTGAGCAGCAAATAAGACCATAAAAGTTGCATTAGTGAGAACCTCTCTAACTGAAGGTTTGTTTGTTGAAACTATTCCTTCCGTTAGAGTATTGTCTTCTACCATATCCACATCATCTCAACACCATTGTAAATCTTGCTTGCTTCATACATACTTAAAGGAGGACCTTTTGGAACTATCTTTCTCATATCTTCTACTGCAACCAGCTTTCTCTGCTTCAATTGCAAATTCGACTACTAGATTTGGATCTGAAAACTCATTAAACTGAATTAAAACAAGTCCATATTTTATTTCCGATGACATATGAATCAAAATAAATGAGTTTCTGGTACTAATATGTTCTTTCTAAGCTAGAGACATTGTATTCTAAACTTGAAAGTTCAATAGCTAAGCTTTTGTGTTAATCGATTTCACATTTGGTTAATTCTTTCTAAGCTAGAGACATTGTATTCTAAACTTGAAAGTTCAATAGCTAAGCTTTTGTGCTAATCGATTTCACATATTGGTTAATTGAGTTCTTCAGAGTTTTTCACAAAATTCTCTACCATTTATCAAAGATCCCCTACCCCGATACCGTTGCAATAGACAAATCTGGTAAATCTGGTGTTGCTATTGAATTTCCATCATCAGAGATCAGAGAATTTCTAGATGCTTTTTATCTACTTAAACCTCTGCTAGATTCATACTTCATTCAACAGTGGTCTAGAATTCCGGAAATCAATATAGGTGAAGGTTTTAATTTCTTTGACAAAGAATCAAATAGTTTTGTTAAACTCGATAAGGAATATGAAAGAATCGTTAGATTGCTTGGAGAATAGGATCAGATATTACATATAAATCAATTAGTCCTCATTTGATAATTCTAGATGACTGGTACTTGTTAATACTGGTTCCGTTTCCATATCCAGGATTCCCTTAGGTGAGACTTCTTCTGAATAATCTGAACCCATCAATCCTCTTCTTCCTGAATATATTATTCCAAAAATAATTGCAATTGTGAGGATTCCAGAGCTTGTTAAGAGTACATACATAGGTAGAACATATTCTGCAATTAAAGATACAATCCCCATTCCCAATAATTGCGCAACACCTTGGAGCAATTGTTGCGTTCCAAATACTCTTCCTTGCTTTTCATATGGAACAGATTCTTGGATCAATGTTGAAGAAGGAACGTTTAAACAAACTGCCATAATACCATAACCGAACATAATAGCCATCATAACATAGAGGTTTCTTACTACTGCGAAGATATACATGGACACTGTTATTGCACCAAAAGTGATATTTAGAACTAAAATCTTACGATTTATCCTCCCTATTCTCATTAGAACAATTGCAGTAATAATGCCAGACGCCCCCATTAATGCTTGCAAAACCCCATACCACGTTGCACCTAAACTCATCTCGCCTTGTAAAATCACAATAAAAAGCACATTAATTGCTCCAAATGAAAAAGTAGTGAAAGAGAAAACTAAGAGCATATAGGATATTTTAGGATACTCTCGAATTGTTTGATAACCAATTTTAATATCTTCTCCAAAGCTTTTTATCTCCTGTCTAATATTCTTACTTTTCTCCCGTATAACCTCTGGAGGTTTCTTTCCTATAAAGAAAATAACTCCTATAAGAATCCCAGACACTGCGAAAGTTAGAGCATCAAATATAAAACTCAACAAATAACTTCGAGCTGCTAATAGACCTGCAAGAACAAATCCAAAAATTGTAGCGACTTGAAATACTGAAGATCCAACTGAATTAGCTATCAGGAGATTCTTTTTCTTAACTATTAAACGAGTGTAAGCATTTCTAGATGGAAAGAAGAAAGCTGCTGAAGCAGAATTTATGAAACAAAGAATGAATAAGGGCCAAAGAACATGAAGATAATTTGGAACTGGATTTATAGTAATGAGAGAGTTAACTAGATCTGGTTGTCCAAACGGATAATGAATTTGTGTTAGTTGGTTTATGAAGAGATAAACGATTACAAAACCAACTGATGCGAGTGCACTGACTATGTTTGAATATAACATAAGTTTTCTCTGATCGAACCGATCTGCTAAAACTCCAGCTAGTGGAGCAATAATAACGAAAGGTGATAACCAAATTATTGATAGAACACCCATCAAAAATGGGCTTGCTGTAAGTTCGAAAATAAGGAACTCAATAGCTAAACCAGATATTGATCTACCAATGTTTTCTATAAATTGAGCTGCGAAAAGTACCATAAAAGTGGCATTGGTGAGAACTTGTCGAATGGATGGTTTGTCCTCTTGAGAAACGAATTCTTCAGTAGCCATGGCTATGTCAGCTCAAATACTTGTATGTTAATCTTGGTGCTTCTTTGATAGTGATTTATATAATCATTTTCATTTGAATGGTCTATAATAAAGTAAAGAAAAGGAAACTAAAGGAAGATTTCTGATACTTCAGCAATTTCCTCAGATTCAGTTTTACTCAAGTTGAAAGCCATCGCTCCGGCACTCTCTTTAGCTTGATAAGCTTTTGTTGCACCTGGTATAGTAATTACTGTATTTCCATGATAAGTAACTAACCAGTTCAGAGCAACTTGACCTGGAAGAACTTCGTGTGTTTTACCTATCTCTGTTAAAGTTTCAACTAATGGAGTGCTTTCTTCCATATTCCTCTTAGCAACCATACGATACATTGCAAACTTATTTTTCATCATTTCTGGATTGTTATGTAGTTTACCAGTTAGGAGACCTCCAGCAAGTGGTGTATAGGCAGTAATTGTAACCCCAAGCTCTTTAGCAGTATCCAATATTCCATTAGTTTCAATATTTCTTCTTACTAAACTATAGTTTACTTGATTGGCAGCTAAGGGTATTCTTAACTTCTCCAGTTCTTCATGAGCTTTTCTCATTTTTTTTGCATTGTAGTTGCTTATCCCTACAGATTTAACCTTTTCACTTTCTACAAGTCTTGCAAGTTCATTCATTTCAGTTTTGATTGTAGAAAAGCTGATTGGTTGATGGATCATATAGAGATCGATTGTATAATCATCGAGATATTGAAGACGTTTGTTAATAGTTCTACGCATATTTCTTGCTCTTCGAAACATAGGTGCCCATTTTGTACCAATAACCACGTCTTTATCTTCAATACTGTTTGCTTTCAAAGATTTAGCTAAATTTGCTTCAGATCTTCCAAAACCATACATTTCTGCAGTATCAAAAAAATTGATGCCACCGTCAAACGACTCTTTGATAATATTGTTCTTGATTTCATCTGATACATTAGGTGCAATACGACCAATGATACCTTTACCTCCCATCCACATCATTACACCTATCCCAATAGGTGATACTTTGATGTTGGTTTTTCCAAGTGTTCTTTTTTCAAGCATCTTGCATCTTCCTCAGTTTGTATCTCCAAAGAACAAATGTATTTTAAATTTTCATATAAAGCAAATACAAATGTAATTAATAATGAAAAAATGAAAAGAATAGCAATTGCTATTTTTTCTTAATAAATGGTAATGTGATTTTACCTTTTCTAGCTAGAACCACAAGAACAGCTACACCTAATGGAACTACTAGACCAAAAATTAATCCTAAAATAAGCCCTATAGGTGCGTATTTTGGATAATCATTTGGATCTAATGGATCTGTTCCTTCTATAACCTCCACACCATCTGTAAAACTATCGCCATCTGTATCGTTATTCATTGGAAGAGTACCCAAACTATATTCGGTTAAGTTAGTCAATCCATCTTCATCTGGATCGTTTTCGGCATCATCAATCAATGGGTCTGTTCCATATGTGGCTTCCCAATAATCATCCATTCCATCAGCGTCAGTGTCATTATTTGTTGGTAATGTATTGAGATTATATTCCTCAATATTTGTCAAACCGTCATCATCTAGGTCTTCATCAGCATCATCTGTGTTAGGATCTGTACCATTTGTTACTTCCCATAAATCATCCATTCCATCAGAATCACTATCGTTTGATAAAGGATCTGTGTTGTATGTATTTATTTCTTCATTATCATCTAAACCATCATTATCGCTATCTGTTTCGAATGGATTGGTGTGGTACACCACTACTTCCTCATATTCTTCAAGTAAATCTCCATCTACATCGATGAATGGATAAATATCTATACTCCCTACATCTCCTGGTATTAAGTAATTTCCTGCACCAATCCAATCTGAATAATGATTTCCTACATCTAATGTTTCGTCATACCATATTACATTTGTAGATGAATTCCCTTCTACTGGTGATTCTGTATTATTTCCTAGGTTTATGAATACATTATAGAATATTGTTACGTTTTCACATCCCCAGAAGACTAGAGCTGGTTCTGATCCTGGTACTTCAACATTGATGGTTACTATATTGAACCAAATCTCTATATTGTCACAATCATCGAGATAGATGCCATTATCTTCATTTTCTAAAATGGTGTTATTATTTATGTACAATTCATCTACCAGAAAGCTATCAATCCCGTACGCAAATCCTGTAAGATGATTGTTTTGAAGATCTATATCATTTACTAAATTTAGATTTATCCCATTGCCATAACCTACCAGAACATTCTTTTCAATCAGAATATCCACAGATTCCTTGATATCAATACCATTTTTACCTGTTATTTCTACACTGTCTACAACTATATCTGTACATTTGTGGATTTGTATTCCATAACCGGAACCACTTAGAGTATGATCTTTAATTTCAGAGTTAACAGAATTGAAAAGGTATATTTGTCCATAGATATCTCCATCTATTATTTCTCCTGTTTTGTTGTAGAAGAAACCATATGGTTTTCCATCAATTGTATTTCCTTCCATTGTATTGTTTGTAGTTTCTTTAACATCATTATTTGAGAAATCAAAGCCTGCATTATGTAATACATTGTTTTCAATGGTTGAATTTACTATATTGTTAAGGAGGATTTCTGAGTTATTTCCGTAAAAGACGTTGTCTTTTATTATATTATCTTCATTTCGAAATCTTCCTAAATGAACACTATATGGACTTTTTGAGATTATGATATTTTCAGTGAATGTTATTCCTTTTCTAAAGGAGCTTCCCTGATTAAAGGTTAATGTGTTATTATGAACTAGCAAATAACGAGCATTTGGACCTCCTACTGATAGAGCTCCCTCAATTGTGCAGTTGATTATTGATGCTTTTCCAAAAATGGAATCAGAAATATAGACACCGTAAGTACTACCTTTAAGGTAAGAGTCACGAAGCACATAGTGAGTTGAAGTTGATACTCCTTCAAATTCTACTGCAAGAGAATCAGTTGTGTCTATGAACAGGTTGTCGATTATATAGGGATCTGAATTTGATCCTGTTCCAGATGAGCTAAGAGCTGAGATATTTGCATCTGAAATTATAATTCCTTCAGTCCAATATTGCAGTTTTATTTTTAGATCTGATTCGTTTTCTGCTATAGTTCCAATTGTGCTGTTATTTGAAAATTCTAATAATATAACAGCAACAAGTAAGAATACTAAGCAAATAGTTGTTGTAAATTTTCGCTTTCTGTTCTTATACATAAACAAATATTAACAGCTCTGTTTCTTAACTTTTGTGACATTCTCATAGATTTTTGTTTCTATTTTAGTGACATCATCGAGAAAAAGAAAGAAAGTGAAAGAGAATTGTGTTATCTCTTCTTTCTTCTTTTAGATAATAGAATTAAAAAGAGTCTTCTAGCTATTTGTGTGTGTTTCGTTTATCTTGTATTAATTCAAAGATAAATTCGAGTTCAGTGTCTTTTCCTGAACTAAAACCTTCAATAGTTTTTTCTACACTATACTGTGGGATAATTCCTCTACCAAAATCCTTTCCTTCTAAAGCATTATTAAACTGTAAAATTGGAATGAAAATTCTTATTTTTGATGCAGGTAGTTCTACTTTGACGATATGTCCTGCTGTATTCCCTAGATATCCTGCACTTGTTTCTTCTCCCACGATAGCAGCTGCTTGAGCGTTATGACATATAGCAGCAAATTCTCCTGCTGCAGAAAATGTTCTTCCATTAAGAATAATATAAACAACTCCACTGAATCTATTTTTTTTAGGTTTATGAGTTTTGTACAATGATTGCATAAAAAAATAATTTTCAAATTTATAGTAATTTTGCTCAATGGATAATTTAGGAAGAGTTTTAGTAATTAAACTATCAATTTTTTTATTATTTCTCTTGAGAAAATCAAAACAATTTTTATTTATATAACAATCCTTGTAAAACTTGAATGTTTTATCGCTCAAATATCTATAAAGAAACGCACTATTGGTTTTCTTTCCACCATCATTATCTCTTATATCAATAATTAGATTGTGTATTTCTTTCTTTTTAACCAATTTAAAAGCATGTTTTAGAAATTTATTCAACTTTCCTTCGTTTTTGTAGTGTTTGTTTTTGTAAACTTTAGCAAATTTCTTTCCATTTAAGAATGAACGAATTTTAAGAACAGCTGTATCTCTATCATTAAGAATTCTTAAATTATAGAGTGGTCTGTAAAGTTCCTCCGGATATTTAATTTTCTTAATTTGCTCAATATTTTCTCTCGTCATAGATTTAATTCTTATGCTATTGGTCTGTTTTTCATTGGATTTTCTGAATTCAATTTGGAATTCAGTTTTTACTCCATATACCAAACTGTATAGGATTTGGAAAACATTTTCTAATTTTCTGTATTTTCTTTCGTCACCTATTCCATCGATTTGAATAAAATCAAATAAATGTTTAACAATTTCATTTATTGGAAAACTATCGATGTATAAAATTTCACACTTTAGATCTAATTCTTCCAAATTAGTATAATTATGATTTATGAAAAATTTATTTTCTATGAAAATAGGTTTTAGAGGAAAAACGCCATTTTCATTTTTTAACCAATCCATAAATGTAAGACTAGGTATAATATTTGTATGCCCATCTCCTATGAAACTAATTAAAGGAGCTATAAATGTGAAAAAATCAAGAGAAATCATATCATAAGAAATCTTGTTTCTTATCTCATTAAACTCTTCTTGGACTTCTTCTTGCTTTCTATACCTGTAAATCGAAGGATGAATTGCTTCAAGACTCTCTCTAAATATCAAGTAATCTTCTAGGAGTCTAGCTTTAGGGATTTTTTTCTTATATTCTAAAAAATTTTGAGAGTGTTTCTGTCTCATTACATTAGTATCTTTGAAGACACATTTATATATCTATATTAACTTTTTAATTGAATTGATAATAAATGTTTTAGAATTTTGTTAAAGCATAATTCTTAATTAGAAATTCACAATAAATTACATATGGCTACAAAAACATGTTGTGGTGCCCATCTTCCTAAAAATATCGTTAAAACAGCTTACAAGGGTAAAACATTATATTTTTGTCAGAGGGATTGTTTGATTGAATTTGTACATAATCCAGAAGTCTTCTTAGCTTCAAATCATTTTAAGCTTGATTTTGAAGAACTTGATGATGCATAATAAAAATTAGTTAAATATCTGCAATATTCATTCTAGTTATTCTTCGTGTTTTATATTTTCTCCAATACTATACAAATAAATCATAGCTGATTTTGGTCCCATTCTAGAAAATCTTTTTCCCAATTCTTTCTTAACAAATTTGTAATTTTCTGATTTATCTAGATTATCTATGTAATTTCGAAAGGACTCAAATTCCTCTTTTATTTTTACAAACTCAATCGCATTTACTATAACAGCTTCAATCTTTGATCTATTTCGAATTATACTTTTATCTGAAAGCAATCTTTCAATGTCTTCTTCATCGAAATTGCCAACTTCTTCTATGTCAAAATCCTTGAATGCTTTCCTGAAAGCTAGCCATTTATCTGCAATCATTTGCCAGCTCAAACCTGCTTGAAATACAGCTCTAGACATATTCTCAAAGTATGCATTATCATCTAGCAGTTCTCCATCTCTGAAAAACCATCCAGTTCTAGCATTTTCGTTTGACATAGGTTTACATTTTTGTATACATTTATTTGATTTACTGAAAGACAACATGAAATTAGAATATATCAATATTTTATTTACTGATGATTACAAAATTAATGATGTTCAAATCTTACCCAAACCAGTTCCTACACCAATGAATCTCGGCTGTCTATGGCTATTGAGAAATTATCTAACCCAATACCACCTAAGACTCATGATATAGTAGAACTCTGAGTAGTTGTGTCGACAACAATATGTTAAGTAATTGATTCTATCTTCACCATTCTCTCAAACCTCCTTCCATTCTCTAACTTCTATCTCTTTTTAATTTGAGATTTTAGTTATGAATTTGGAATCTCTACTTTAGTTTTTTAAAGAAAAACAATGATATTTTGCTTTTCAATTGAGTATCAGGTTTATACGACCTAAGTGATTGATATGAAACATACAAAAACAAATTTTGTACTAATTATCCTTCTATCCAGTCTATTCTTTGGAATTTCTATACAACAATATTCATCACTCGCTTCAAGAGATATCAATTTCTCTTTTGACACCATTTCTTCAACATCACTGGAATATTCTGCTGATATTGTTCCTCCTGCTAATGGAAAAGCTGAGCATTGGGCAATAATAGTTGGAATTAGTGATTACAAAGCCATTAGTGATCTTGGATTAGCTGATGATGACGCTACAGATTGGTATCTTTACTTAACAGAACTAGGGTACGAGCATATATTGCTCTTTGGAGATGACACAAGTTATTATCCTCAATTAGATGGTTTAGCAACTGAATATAACGTTAAACAAGCACTATGCAATGTCATTGCAAATGCAGGAGAAAATGATGTAATATCTTTTATGACTTCTGGACATGGTTCTACAGATCATAAGGGTGGAAGCTTTCTATGTATGTGGGATCTAGGTGATGCTGAAAATGACGAAGACGGAAGATTCTGGGATTATGAACTAGCATCTATACTTGAATTAGCTATCGCAGAAAGCATTTTCATTTTCATTGACCACTGCTTTGCTGGAGGATTTGGACCAGATTTAATGAACTTAACCAACAGTGAATACATTTATTTTGCAGCAGCTTGTACTACTAAAGGTATGGGTTGGGACGCACCTGAATTTAATAACGGATTATGGACCTACTACTTCTTAGAATTCACTTTGATTGATTACTTCAACTCCAAACCCAGAACTACAATGGAAGAAGCTTTTGCTTATGCATCAGCTAATTTTCCTTACCACACTGGAGTAATGATTCCTGAAGAATATGATGGTAATTTAGATCAGACATTCCAGCTGATCTAATTTCTTTTTTTCAAAATATTGTATTCTCTTTTTTTTGATTTCAGGGAAATATCTGGAGCAATTCTTGAAATGATTCTAATACTAAATCTGGATTTAATGATCTTATCTCTTCTTCGGTGTATTTTCTATTATCTCCCAAGATAGCAATTGTTTTTGTTCCTGCAGCTTTTCCTGCCTTAATATCTTGAGGGAAATCTCCTATCATCGCACACATTCTCGGATCTTTTCCTAATTGTTCACACACATACAGCAGAGCATCTGGATGTGGTTTTATACGCTTAACAGTATTTCTCGTGACTAAAATATCAAAAGATTTCAAAATCTTCAGTTTCTCTTTAGCTACATCCACTGTTTTATCACTTGCATTAGTTACTAATGCTAATCCATATCCCCTTTTTTGAAGTATCTCTAAAGTGCTTCTAACACCTTCTATAGGTTCAACGTTCCTGAATGCCATTGGATCTGAAAGAACTATCTTCATAATTCTGAAAGAATCGATCAATGATCCTCCCATCTCTTTTCGAGATTTCCTGAAGAGTTTCAATCTTATAAGTCTTGATTTTCCTTCAAAAGTTTTTAGAAATTCAGCTAACGTTTTTTCAAAAACTTCCTGCAATCTTTTCTTATCATGATTTGGTTTTATTTTATTAAGTGCTCTATAGAAAGGATCTCGATATCTCTTCCAAAGATCTGTAAGAGTCCCATCCATGTCAAAAAATAATGTGTCTACCTTCTTCAAGGACTCCATGGAAGGTAAGGAAACTTAACTTACTTAAAAATCCTACTAAACTAAATTTGGAAACAACTCTGGTAATTCCTGGATTGATGATAATAAGGCATCTGGATTTTTTTCTATCAATCTCTCTCTAGTGTATTTAGCGTTAAGACCCAGAATTGCGATTGTTTTTGCTCCAGCATTTTTCCCTGCTTGGACATCTTGAGGGAAGTCACCTATCATGACACAAGAACTTGGATTCTTACCCAATTCTTTACTTGCTAACAGAATTGCATCAGGGTAAGGTTTTATTCTTTTAACAGAGTTTCTTGTAATAATAAGATCAAACGAATTTAACATTTTTAGTTTCAATTTTGCTTTTTCTACAGTATCGTCTCCTGCACTAGTTACTAGAGCCATCTTGTACCCTCGAAATTGAAGTGTTTTCAAAACTTCTTCCACACCATCAAGTGGCTGAATGTCTTTGAAAGCCAAAGGATCTGTTCTTAAGAACTTGATAGCTCTAAATGTATCAAATAAAGATAATTCTAAATCTCGCGATGCTCTCCAAAACGTTTTCAATTTAAGCATTCTTGGACTACCCATTGAAGTTTCCATAATGCTAATTAGTGTCTTTTCAAATATTTCTTTCTTTTTAATCTGATTTTCTTCAGGTCTTATTTTATCATAAGCTCTGAAAAACGGATCCCACCATCTTTTTCCAAGATCAGTTAGGGTTCCATCCATATCGAAAAGTAGCGTGTCTACGTTATGAAAAGTCTTCATCGGTAATCTGACTTAAACTACTATTTTATAAAACCTATCATATTTTCAATTTAACAAAACCATTATACCCATTCAAATTGGAGATATTAGCTGCATTGTCTCAGGTATAACAGTTATGAATCTTTTCTAAAAATCCTCTAAAATGAAAAAGAAGAAATTAAGGATTAATGTCTTTAATTGGAAATTATTTGTCGTTTGTTCCCCTTTTTATAGAAAGGTAAACCATGGTTATTTATGAAGAATAGTAACTTATTCGGAATTATTGTAGGGAGTATGGTTATAATAGCAGGAATTAGTGCTGGAACTTACTTTGCTGTAAAAAATACTAGTTTTAGATATATTGAATATGGTGTTTTAAGTGATTCAGAGCCATTACCTCTAGGAATTTCAGAATACAATATTTTAATTGATTGTGAGGCAGAAACTGCTTCTATAACAGTCATTGCAGACTTAATGACTGAAGATAATATTATAGAAATTGATAATACTGTTTCTGGTCCAAAAAGTAAAGTAGATGATTATCCAGATAAAGCAGATTACCTGACGATAACAGATGATGGTGATGGAAACTATACCATCAATTTCATCAAAGAAGATCCAATTCGGTTAACCTACCGGTTCTCTCATGAAGTAGAAATAAGAGTAGATTATAGAGCAAAACTCATTATTGATATGGAAGTAACTACAGGATCAGCTGAAGTTATTTTAGAACAACCTGATCAAGAAATTGATATTGTTTCTATGGTAGCAACTACTGGAAATATAGGATTATCCCTACCTAGC
This sequence comes from Promethearchaeati archaeon, assembly GCA_013166775.1. GTDB lineage: Archaea > Asgardarchaeota > Heimdallarchaeia > Heimdallarchaeales > Heimdallarchaeaceae > UBA460. The sequence continues at coordinate 30,878 of JABLTJ010000011.1, read as the reverse complement.
GAAACTCTAGTAACAGGAGATTTATTCTTTGAAGCTACAACAGGTTCTATTTCTGTAGATATTAATGAAGATTGTACTTTAGATGTTGATACATTCAGTCTGATTTGTACGACTGGTTCAGTTTACATAGATATGGTTAATGTTAATTTTACCTCAGATATTGATGTGAGTGTTGATATAACAACTGGTAATTTTAATCTTGATTGGACACAGGATTCTATACTGACTAGTCATTATTTCAACATTCAAGGAACTACTGGAGATATAACTATTGATCTTACTTTCAACGAAAATATTGGAACTACTTTCTCCACGTCCGTAACAACAGGCAGCGTAAATGTACCTTCAAATACTGTTAACCAAGCTGGAATGGGTCTAATTCATTTTGATCTTGACATAACAACAGGTAGCATCTTGGCGACCAGACACTAAACACTTTTTTTCTTTTATTATTTTATTAATGGATTATACCTCATCCAAGCCAAATCCACTTTGCAACAGATTGATAAGTTGTTGTACGAATCTTGCAAAAGGACCACCATCAACAACGAAATGATCTATCATAACAGTTAATGATAGATATTCACGAATCTCAATTTTATCATCGACCACTCCAGGTTTTTTTCCTATTCCACCTATCATAAAATGAGTTGTTTCAGAAGACATACTTATGCCCCAACCTCCTTGTTCAGCAAACATTCCAATTGCTGATACTGTAATTGCACCTAAATGCTTCTTTCTCATAAGGGGATTTCTATTAACTTGCCACCAGATTATATTTCTTATGAATTTGGGAAGTTTTACAACTAGATGTGCTGTCTTATCTTCTTTCACTTCTCCTAGAACAGGTCCTTCCAATTTCTGACTTTGAACTCTTCTTATTTCATCATGTATCTCTCGAAAACTCTTCTTATTCACCTTTCTCATGAAATATTTTGTAGGAACACGTTTTCCTCCAATATTTCTTTCAACTACAATACCAATGTCAATATCCTCAAAAACATAATATTTTCTTCTTCCTTTTCTTATTGAATTTATTTCTGGATATTCCTTTGCTGCTCCACCTATACATCTAATTACCCAACCTGTGAAAGATAGCTTTTCTCCAGTTTTTTCTTTATGCTTTCTAAAGAACTCTCTAGCAGTGGTTACATCTACTTCGAAAACAGCTTTCACATGATGTTTCTTTGCACTTTGTTCAACTAAATCAAAAACCATTTTTCGACTTTTTGGGAATTTTTTCACTTCATAATTGCCGATTCTACTCATAAGAACCACCATTTATTTTCTTAAGTTTCTACTCTGGAATCTTTACAGCTTCTATTTAATAGTTTGGTCTTTTTTGAAGCAAACCTTTTTTTAAATTGTTTTATATGAAAATTATATTATAATAAAATGTTTCAATATAGAAATGAGGTTTAAAACAGATGAGTGAAATTCCTGACTGGGAAAACCTAAATGTCATTAATCGGAATAAAGAGAAAGGTCATGTCTCAACAATCTCTTACATAGATCAAAAAACTGCTCTAAAAAAAAGTAAATCTATTTTTTTCAAAAGTTTGAAAGGTACTTGGAAATTTCACTGGGTTCCCAAACCATCTGATAGACCTGTTGATTTTCATAAATCGAATTATGATGTAAAAGAGTGGGATGAAATTCAAGTACCAGGTACTTTCGAACTTCAAGGATATGGAATGCCCTATTATCTAGCTACTAGTTATCCACCTGCATTAAGAAAAAGAAGAGCTCCCAATATAGATAAGAAAGATAATCCTGTAGGGTCATATAAACAATCAGTTAGAATTCCAAAAGAATGGAAGGATAGAGAAATTTTCATCCATTTTGCTGGAGTGAAATCAGCTTTTTATCTCTGGGTTAATAGTCAAGAAGTTGGGTATAGTCAAGGCTCGATGACACCAGCGGAATTTAATATAACTAATTATTTGAAATCAGGTAACAATCAAATTGCTGTTGAAGTCTATAAATGGTCAGACGGTTCATATTTAGAGGATCAAGATTTCTGGTTTCTAGGAGGTATCTTCAGAGATGTCTTTCTTTATTCCAAACCGAAAGTTTTTGTCAGGGATTACTTTGCAAGATGTGATTTTGATGAGAATTACAATGATGCAGAACTGAAAATCAGAGTAAATATCAAGAACACCCTTGAGAAGAGTATTAAAGGTTACAAACTGGAGACAAGCCTCCTAGATCATTCTACGAAAGCTGTTGAATCTGATCCCATTCTTATTAGTCATGTCAAGATTCCTGGAAGCTCTGATCTAGTATTAGACCTTGAAGCCTTTATAAGAAAGCCAATGAAATGGTCTGCTGAGACACCCTATCTTTATCACTTACTACTAAAACTTATAAATCCTAAGGGTGAAGTTGAAGAAATTCTGCACAATCGATTAGGTTTTTGTAAAGTGGAAATTAAAGATAGTCAGATATTCATCAATGGACAATCAGTAATTTTTAAAGGAGTAAATCATCATGATTTTGACCCAGAAACAGGATGTACTGTCCCTTACGAAAGAATGGTTCAAGATGTTAAAATAATGAAACAAAATAACATCAACGCTGTAAGAACTAGTCATTATCCTGCCGATACACGCTTTTATGATTTATGCGATGAATATGGGCTTTATGTTCTAGATGAAGCTAACCTTGAAGCTCATGGTTTTATGGGAGATATATATCTCAAGAAGAAACTAAAGGATAAATGGTCAACATCCGCAGTGGACCGAATGGAGAGAATGGTTGAACTTAATAAAAATCATCCATCTATATTCATGTGGTCTCTGGGAAATGAGGCATGTTTTGGTCCTCCTCATTATAAAATGAAAGAAGCAGCTTTAAGGATTGATTCAACTAGACCAATCCATTATGAAAATGATTTGAACCTCGAAGTTTCCGATGTTTTCAGTACGATGTATTTTACTCCACAGAAAATGGAGAAAGTAGGAAAACTTGAGACCGTTAAATATAGATTTCCAAATGGTTCTATTTCTCCCGAAACTTATGCTGATAAGCCCTATATCCAATGCGAGTATGCTCATGCTATGGGAAATAGCTTAGGGAATTTTCAGGCATTTATGGATGTGTTCGAAAAATACCCCAACTGTGTTGGGGGCTTCATCTGGGATTTTGTTGATCAAGGTTTGAGTAAAACAACAGATAATGGAAAAAAATATTGGGCTTATGGGGGAGATTTTGGTGATAAACCCAATTCTTCTAATTTCTGCATTAATGGAATAGTCAGACCAGATCGAACACCGAATCCTTCCCTTTTCGAAGTTAAGAAAGTTTACCAGAATATTTCAGTTGAAGCCATTGATTTGGTAACAGGAGACGTTAAGATTCATAACAAATACAGATTTCTGAATGCTAAGTTTCTGAAGATCGAATGGGAAGTAACAGGGAATGGTGAGATGCTTAAACAGGGATCTATCCCATCAAAGAGCATTGAACCTCTCAGTAGTAAAAGAATAACTATTCCCTATGAAAAACCAGATTTATCTCCAGGAGTTGAATACCATTTATTACTGAAATTTTCATTGAAAAAAGCTACCTTGTGGGGAGAGAAAGGATATGTTGTAGCTTGGGAGCAATTTGAGTTACCTTATAAAATAGCTGAAACAGAAACCATTCCTTTAGATTTGCCAGCCGTTGAACTTGAATATACGGAAAAAGAGATTAAAGTAGTTGGTAGAGATTTCACTATAACCTTTGGAAAATCTTCAGGAGTATTAGAATCATATACATTCAATAATATTCCAATCGTTTCTTATCCTTTGCATCCTAATTTCTGGAGAGCTCCTATTGATAATGATAATCTAAAAAGAGTGGTCAGTTATAATTATCCCTCTCTAGGTTGGCTGATACCAGCAAATTCTTGGAAAAACGCTTCTGAAAACCGTTCCATAAAGAAAATAAGAGTTGACAAAATATCCTCAGATGTTAAACTTGTAGAAGTAACAATGAAGTTCCCAAAGAACAGAGAACTCTACAAAACTACCTACACAATTGATGGTAAAGGGGAGATTCTTGTTGAAGTTGAGTTTAAGCCTTCAAAAGAATTAATGAGACTAGGGATGCAAATGTTGCTTAATGAGGATTTAAAACATTTCAAATGGTTTGGGAGAGGTCCTCATGAAACATACGAAGATAGAAAAACTGGAGCACAACTTGGAATTTATTCAGCTAGTGTTGAAGATTTAATTCATGATTATGTCTATCCCCAGGAGAATGGTAATCGTACTGATGTAAGATGGATAACTGTAACTAATGACGAAGGAAAAGGTTTCAAAATTACAGATTATAAAGGAACGTTGCTAAATTTCAGCGCATGGCCTTATACACAAGATGAGCTAGAAAAAGCAGAACATATTCATGAGCTTCCTAGGAAAGACAACATTACATTTAACATAGATTATCGACAGAGAGGTGTTGGTGGAGATTCTCCTGCTTTACCAACAGTTCATGAAGAATATAAACTGAAGAAGGATGTAACATATTCTTATTCATTCAAGATTATACCTCTAATCTAGACCTATTTTGTTGAATCTTATTAATTATATACAAATAACAGAACATATGTTCAGGAGGAACAATCTTATGAGACTCAAAGCTGGTGATGTAGCAAAAGATTTCTCATTAGAGGATATATCAGGCAAACAGCTCTCATTAGCTGATTTCAAAGACAAAAAATTATTACTATCATTTTATAGATATGCTTCTTGCCCATTATGTAATCTTAGAGTTTCGCAACTTATTCAAATATATGATGAGTTAAAATCTAAAGGGCTCTGTTTTATTGCTTTCTTTCAATCTCCCAAAGAAAGTATTGAAAAATATGTGGGAATACAAAATGCTCCTTTTCCTATAATCTCTGATCCTGAAAGAAAAATCTACAAGTTGTATGGAGTAGAACATTCTTGGATAGGTTATCTTAGGGGTGGCATTTCCATAACGATGTTGAGAGCTCTTTGGAAAGGTTTCATGATTGGAAAGATGGAGGGAAAAAAGAATCTTTTACCTGCTGATTTCTTGATAGATAACATCAAAGTGAAAAAAGCTTATTATGGCAAGACTATTTCAGATAATCTACCTATAGATGAAATCAAGGAGTTTTTAATTTAGATTTACATTATTTTTCTAGCATTCTCCTTCTGGAAGCATGATTAAAGCAGCAATATATGTCCAGAACAAAGCTCCTCCAGTTAAGAAGATACCAATGAAAAAGATGATTCTAATTAATCCTACATCTGCGCCAATAAATTTAGCAAATCCTGAACTCACTCCGCCAATGATTTTTTCATTAGTGCATCTAACCCATGTTTTAGTTACTTCAATTTCTGCACAATCTCCTTTAGGTAAGATTATTATTGCAGCGATATATGCCCAGAAAATAATTCCTCCTGAAGCTAACATAGCAAAAAAAACTGCGACACGTGTTAGATTTATATCACTACCAAGGTGTCTAGCGAGTCCTGCACAAACTCCTGCCACAATTTTATCGTTTTCACATTTTACCCATTTCTTCTCTTTCATATTAGTCAGAATATCGTTGTACATTAATTCTTTTAAAAATATCCCTTGAATCTGCTAATTTGACCATTTTATAGTTTTTTCTCATATTTTGACCAAGTTTTATCGAAATTTTGAGGACCAAATACATCTAAACCTCTTTCAGTTTTCCATATCTCTGTTGCTTCTTGAGCTAAAACAGTCACCATTCTACCTTCTGTGAAATCATTTTCCCATGGAGTTAAACCATACCCAGTTTGTGTATCCACTACTATTATACTATCAGGGCATGAAATGTGTTGTTTATTATTCAACCAAGTTAACAAATATTCATTCTGATAATATATTTTGAGTATGTCAGTTGTTCTTTCTTCAGATTCTAGTAAAATCTCTCCTGAAGTGAATCCTCCTTCTTCCTTTCTAGAGAATTTAGTAACCCTTCCTCTGAATATCACCTTTGATTCAGGAATCACATCAAGAATGACTCGAATTGGATTTATTCTAATTTTAGTAGCTTCTCTCACTTTTCTTCCAAGCTCTATAGCTTTGGAAAAAGTCTTCGGAATTACTGCAGTGTTTGCTTGACTTATAGTCATAGGACATCTAGCAACACTCACGCTCCCCCCAGATAATCTAGCCGCAGTTCTCGCTATAACTTCTCCCCTGATATCGTCAACTGCAGATTCAACAATTTGGATATCCCCAAATGAGTTAACAATCGAAAACGGTGAAATGGATATGTCCATTACCGCAGTTGTACTAATAGAAATCTTTGGCTTACTTCTTCCACAACAATCTCCATCGACTGCAATTTTTCCCATTTGAGAAGCTACTATTAGCGGTACAATACTGTTATATGGTCCTAGTTCTGTGGCAACAAAACCTTGAAAATTGCTATCCAGAAAATTCTCAAGCGTTTCCACAGCTTTAATCATAGGTTCTTGTTCAACAATTTTCAAGCCTTCGACTAATTGCATGTCTTCTTTTGTTATCCCTCCACCAACCATCCCTATTATACAAATAGTGCCCTCTTCTTGGAAGTCAGAGAGGTCTGCGATAGTGAAAAATTCTTCTTTGTCATAGATTTCGTTAATTTTATCAATCGCTATAGCATCACTTCCTCCCCCACCACAAGCTAATATCTTCGCTCCAATAACGAGATCTAGAGCTTCTTTTCTTGAAAGATTTTTGATTGTCAATTTCTATCAGTTATATTGATACATCTGAAGCTTTTTATGCTTTTTCTACGCTTGTTCAAGTGGTTGATCGTTTTTAGAATAGTGATTTAGATGGCATCAAATATAATAAAAGCACAAAAAACTGAAGGCTCAAAATTTGAGGGTATAATGAGTATAAACGGAGAAAACAATGTTTCTTCCAAACACTCTGATTATATCATTGATGAATCAAAACTAGCTGGTGGATCAGCTCAATGGTTATTCTTCCCACAAAACGAAGAGGATATTATTACTATCGTAAACAAGATGAGAGAAGAGAAAACTCCTATAACTATCTCAGGAGGTAGAACAGGAATAGTAGGGAGTGCTGTTCCATTTGGTGGGGGTGTAGTTTCTTTTGACCACATGAACAGAATGATAGGTCTTGGTTATGATGAAGATAAGAAGCAATACTTTGTGAGGATGGATCCAGGAATAACACTAGATTCTTTGGATGAGATAATCAAGAACAAAGAATTTACAAGTGAAAATAATCTCTCTCAAACAGCAGATTATGTAACTAAATTTAAACAGGATCAAATTACCTACATGTTTCCTGTAGATCCTACAGAAATGACAGCTATGGTAGGGGGATCTATTGCTGCAAATGCTTCTGGAGCACGATCGTTCAAATATGGTGCAATGCGACCCTGGGTGAGAAGACTTAGAGTAATATTAGACACTGGAGAGGTGTTGGATATAACTCGGGGCCAAGTTAAAGAGATTGATAATGTTTTCATTATCAAAAAAGAAAATCATGAAGTGGAAGTTAAAATTCCAACATATCAAATGCCAAAAGCAAAAAATGCTGCGGGATTATGGGCAGAAAAAGACATGGATTTAATAGACCTCTTTATTGGTTCGGAAGGAATCTTTGGCATAATCTCAGAGGTAGATTTATGGATAACAAAACGACCATTAGGACTTCCAAATGTTATGTTCTTCCCTTCTGAAAAAGATGCGATTAATTTTGTTACACTACTACGTGATGATGAGGAGCTTGGGGTAGAATATATAGAATTCTTTGATGAACACTCATTCGAATTATTGAAGAGTAAACAAGATACAAATCCTGCCTTAGCTAATCTATCCACTATTCCAGAAGATATGAATATAGCAATCTTCTTCGAGGTTCCTTATTCCGATGATTTGCTTGAGGATATTATTCTGAGATTAGAAGGTATGGCTGTAGAGTGTAATTCATCCATTGATTACTGTTGGTCTGGATTTGATGAAGTAGAGAAAGAGAATTTCAGACTTATGAGACACGCTGTTCCTGAGATTGTTAATAGTATTATAGGGAGACGAAAACATGAGTATCCCAAATTGCACAAACTAGGTACTGACATGTCAGTAGCTGATGAACATCTAAAAGAAATGATGAATATTTATCATGAAACATTAGAAGAAGTTGGATTGGAATATGTAATTTGGGGACATATTGGCGATAATCATGTTCATGTAAACATTCTTCCAAGGAATATGGATGAACTAGATCAAGGAAAGAAGATATACAAGAAATTTGCTTCAAAAGTTATAGAATTTGAAGGTTCTGTTTCAGCTGAACATGGCATAGGTAAAATAAAACATGAATATCTCCAAATTATGTATGGGGAACAAGGTGTTGAGCAGATGCGTTCTGCGAAGAAAGAATTAGATCCACAGGGATTGTTTAATAGAGATAATATATTCCCATGGGAATGAATACTTTCTATCTTATTTCAAACTCCACTAGTTTAGCAATTTCTCGATACAACTCTGTTAACCCTGAGTCTGCATACGTTAATCTAGATAGAAAACTGAGAACTTGAGTTAAATCGATTTCTTCTATATTTATCTCCTTCTCGTAAGTGTTTAACCATTCATTTACTCTTTTATACCTCTCCTGATGAAGTTCAATAATTTTTTCAATATATCTATCAAAAATATCAATAGATACTTTAGGATTGAGCTTTTGAGCTAATTTACCAGTTTCACGAAGCATATTTTCATATTTTTCTTGTTCCTTCTTTCTATCCTCAAAAAAGAAATTCTTTGCCACTCTGCCAAAATAGGCTATATTGTGTCTTCCCTCATGTAAAGTTGCTACAACTTTGATGATACCAGCATTTTGAAGCTTTTGAAGATGAAAATACATTGCTTGAAGTTTCATTTTTGGTTCAAGGTCATTATTTACCAACTCCAAAATTTCTCTAGCTGTAAGAGCGTGTCTTTTCCTGATTTCCTCCTCTTTCTTTGATTTTTCCCCAATCCCCTTTCTAAGAATCGCTAAGATCATATATCGCACCTCGTGAGAAAACAATTCCTTTTCAGTGACCTCAATTACACTTAGAAGTGGTAAATCTTTCCAAAAACTGTATAATATTTCTCTTTCTTCTTCTTTCTTGCCATTGTTTTGCTTAGCCATTCTATCACTTTTCTTTTTCTTCACTTCTTAACAAGACGAAACTTTTATAAGTATTTCGACGAATCAACCGTTAGTTGAATGGTCACCATTCAATTGTAATCTGAACGGTTAAAGACGATTTTGATTGGTGGCTAAAAGTATGTGAGAATATGAAGAAACGAAAGATTGGCAGAATAAATAAAGAAGTTAGTGCAATAGGAATGGGCTGTTTTGCCATAGGTGGCCCATTTTATAGATCAACAGGAGGAGTGCTTGCTTATGGTCAAGTTGATGATGAAGAATCGATTAAAGCAATTCACAAAGCGATAGATATGGGTGTAAATGTTTTTGATACTGCAGATATCTATGGTGTTGGAAGAAGCGAAAAAGTTCTTGGTAAAGCATTAAAAGATTATAGGGATGATATCGTGATTGCAACAAAATTTGCAAGTAGATTCGAAGAAGGTAATCCCATATCCCTCGCAGGAAAAGGAACAAGCACAGAATATATCAGAAGAGCAATACGAGATAGTTTCAGAAGATTACAAACAGATTTTATTGATATTTATCAATTCCATTCAAGTGATTATCCAATTGAAGAATCTATTAAAGTTCGCAATACTTTGGATGATTTAGTCCAAGAAGGATTAATAGGTAGTTTTGGATGGTCTACAGACGATGTTGAACGAGCAAAGTTTTTTGCAGAAAGTAATAATTGTGTTGCAATACAGTATGCACTCAACCTCACTCATCACAATAGATTGATGATTAAATTCTGCGAAGAGGAGAATCTCTCTGGATTGATAAGAAGTCCATTTGCTTCTGGTACTTTAACAGGTAAATATGGACCTGATACTAAAATACAAGATGATCATATGTTGTCTAGACTTGATTTTAGCGATGAGAGGAGGAGGAAGATTTTATCTAAACTTCAAGATCTTAAGGAAATTCTTACAGAAGATGGTAGATCATTGATTCAAGGGCAATTAAGTTGGATCTTAGCTCAGAGTAAAACAATCATTCCTATTCCTGGAGCTAAGAATGTTAAACAAATAAAAGAAAACGCTGGAACTTTGGAACTTGAGCCACTTAAATCTGATGTTGTTGATAAGATAAATGAATTGTTCCAAGAATTCATAACTGAAGGTGTTCTCAAATCATCTTTATAACTGAAAAATGGTGATGACATGAAATATAGAAATTTAGGAAAACATGGATTGAAACTTTCTGAAATATCAATTGGTACTATGCATCATGGTTCATATCTTTCAAAGGAAAAATCACATAAGGTTCTTGCTGAAGCAATAAACCAAGGTATCAATTTCATCGACTGTGCAAATCGTTATGGGATATATGACGCATCTAATCTACCCGTGGAAGAAAGAACAAGAGCTGAGATTGTTCTAGGTGAATTCATTCAAGATTATGATCGTGCTGATTTAGTAATTAGTAGCAAGGTGTTCTATCAAATGAGGGACACACCAAATTCAGGAGGATTAAGTCGAAAGCATATTAGAGAAGAAATTCGTGATACACTCAAATATCTTCAAACTGATTATTTAGATTTATATTTTTGCCATAGACCTCATAGAGAAACACCTCTCAAAGAGACAATATTAACAATCAGCAATCTAATTGATGAAGGTTACGTAAATTACTGGGGAACAAGTTGGTGGCCACCCGTTTTGGTTGAAAGAACAATAGCCTTAGCAAAAGAACTAGGTGCACACCCTCCCGCAGCTGAACAACCGCCTTATAGTATGAGAGGAAGATTCATTGAAGTAGATCTACTGGAACTAGCTAAATATCATGGACTAGGATTAACTACTTTTGAAGCTTTAGCAAGTGGATTTCTTACAGGAAAATATCTGGAAGGTGTCCCTAAGGGTAGTAGAATGGAAATACAGAATTTCGATAGAGAAGATATCTATGCGGTTTATAAGAAAATATGTGGTCCTCTTATGGAAATTGCAGAAGAATTAGAGATCTCTCTAAACCATTTAGCAATAGCCTGGGCGTTAAGACATCCAGAAGTAACAACAACTATAATGGGCGCAACAAAACCTAAGCAAGTTATTTCAAATGTGGAAGCTTCTGGTATAGAACTGAAAGAAGATACTCTAGAGCGAATCGAAGAGATACTAGATAATAAACCAAAAACAAATTTCAGATAAAAATCTGTTATAGCTTTCTAAAGCATTAATTAATGTTTCCCAAACTTGGGGTTCATTATCTCTTTTATTAAAATGCTTTTATTATATCTTAAGGATGTTATTCTCATACATTAAGAAAGACTTATAAATGCACGAGAAAAGCTTATCTTGGATGTCTGCGTACATTATCAAGAATTACGAAGATGGATTCGAAGAAGAACAGGAAACTGTAGGAGTTACAGTAGCTAAGGAATGGATACATGCTCATCAGACTCCTGCAGACCGTTTGAAGGAAGTATATTCGCAACCTGAATTTGATCCTGAAACTAGACACTACTGTTTCCAAGGTGATAAGATGGTCGGCTTTCTTACCTCTAAAATTCTGAAAGAAGAGGAAGGTGAAGTGAAGAAAGCTAGTTTGGTTTTTCCTTCAGTGTTGCCTGGTCATGAAGAAGCTATAGGCTTGCTTTATGACACAGCAATTAAGACTCTTAAAGAAAAGGGAGTCAAAAAAATTGAAACTTACGCATCTGCTTTATGCGGTAGTCAAGTTGAGCTAGCCAATAAATATGATTTCAGCTATGTAAAGGATGTAGAAAACATCGTTTATACTCTTAAGGTTTCCAATATTGATGAAACTGTTGATACCTCCAAAGTAAGAAAATTCGATATGGAGAAAGACATCGAAAAGTGGCTAGAAGTTATTAAATCACTTGATAATTTAGATGACGAAAGAATTGAAACAATAAAAAATGAACTTGTAAGTGAAGCAGATAGTATAGTTGCTCATTTGATTGTAGAGGAAGAAGATGAAATAGTAGGGACATTTCTAATTTTCAGAAATCCCACTAAGAAAAACGCAGCAAATTTAGCTTTGCCATATGTAACCGATGCCAAATACTTGAAGATGCTAGTTGCTAAAGCAGCAAAAATAGCAGCAAAAAGTGGTATCGATTATTATCTCATATGGTTGTTTGGTAATAGAATTCCTCTCAAAAAACATATGCAGCAACTTAACGTAAATTACGCTCAACCTAGCGCCTCATTATTCCACAAGGACATATGAGCGATAGCGTTGTTTTGTTCGTTTAGATCACCTAACGAGACGAGCAAGTCAAGCTTGGTAAAGCAAGTTTCAAGGTTAGAGACGTACTCACTCTTGGAACTCACTTTCCAATAGACCACAGACTTTCCAAAACGGGGGGGAGTTTCTTCTTCTTCTACTGCTTAGGGTAACCAAGATTAAAAGAAAAGATAGAAAATTACGAAAATAATACGCAAAGAATCAGAAAAAAGAAAGTTAAACCTTGTTAAGTAAAGGTCTAAGATACTTCCCTGTATATGAATCAGTTACCTCTGCAACTTCTTCTGGGCTTCCTTGAGCAATTATTCTACCTCCATCTGATTCACCTTCAGGACTAAGATCTATCACATAATCAGTTGCTTTAATAACATCTAAATGATGTGCAATAACTAGTACTGTGTTACCATCTTCGACTATTTTATTTAAACTAGTAAGAAGCTTCTGAATATCTTCCATGTGTAAACCGACTGTAGGTTCATCAAGCAAGTCTAAGTTGTCCTTTTTTCTCTTTATCTTCCCAAGCTCCTTCGAAAGTTTAATCCTTTGTTCTTCTCCCCCAGAAAGTGTTGTTGCTGACTGCCCCAGCTTTAGATAACCCAATCCTAAGTCATTCATCACACCTAGTTTGTACGAAAGTGTTGAATCATCTTTGAAAAACTCCATTGCTTCCTCTACAGACATATCGAGCACCTCTGCAATGTTCTTTCCTCTATATATGACTTCAAGAACATCTCCATTATATCTAGTTCCGTTGCAAAGAGAACATTTGTTTCTTATATCTGGTATGAATTGAAGATCAGTTCTCTTTTCTCCTTCTCCTTCACATTCTATACATCTTCCGTTTTTATGATTGAAGCTAAAATAACTCACACCAAAATTTCTTTCCTTTGCAGCATTTGTATCTTTAAACAGTTTTCTTATTTTATAAATTATTCTTGTGTGGCTGTGTAAATAGACAGCATTAATTTACGATCTATTATTGATATCATATGTTATCGATTCAAGAATTGTTTGATTGGAATCTTGTATATGTTGAATATTTTTCCAATTCTAAACCCGAGAATTTCATCATTGGGTTTGAGTAGTTGATTTTCATCTAGTTTCAGTAGCGATGATTCCCAGTGTGTGACCTCAGTTTCTTGAAGTAGTAATGCTAGTGATTTGAGTCTCAATGCATGCTCAATCTGTTCATCTTTGTATTCATCAAGTGATCCAATTATTGCCTCATCAGCTACCCTTGCATTGCTCTCATATAGTATATTTTCAGAGATTGCAACAAGTGAATTATCTGATTTTTTTCTGACAAAAAAAATGTACACAAATATATTGAACTCTTCTCTAAAATATTGTATTCTTCCACGTAAACGCTCAACAGGAAAGGGTTCATATTCTGATGCATTTTTTCCAATATTCCAGATTACTTCCAGTAGCTGTGCATACTCATTCTCATATTCATGAAAGGTATTACTATCAGTATAGATTATCTCCAGACCCTTTCTCTCCAATTCTTCAATTGCTTTTCTCTCCAACTCAAGCACATTTTCAATGCTCAATTCCTGTATCACTGAAAAATAATGTCTGCTTTCAAATGTCTTCTCTACACGAAGTATTTTCTCAAGAATTTTTGAAGATATACTGTCCTTCTCCGCAAGCATTGTGATTGTGGTAAGGAAATCAGGTATCTCTTCTCTGATAGCATTAAGTAATTGTGTTCCACAACCTCTACTTCGTCTATCTTTTCTCACATAAATCTGAAGATTTCCATAATTTTGGTTATATCCGGAATTTTTTCTGTATTCAAATCTTGCATAGCCTACAAGTTCTGTTTTACCTTTCAATTGTTCTGATGCGAGTATGTATATTAATCCAATTTCATCGTCTTCTGGTTGATTAAGAGGTTTACGATAATAGCTGAGATTATGAACTGGCATATCTGAGTGTTCCATATGCTGCGCTTTCATCAAGATTGCTAATCCTTTTTTCAGAGTATTTGGAATTTCAGAGTGAAAGTATGTGTTTATTACAAAATCTGATTTATTAATCATTATTCCACATAACTTTGAATTTTTATATATAATTAATATTTTGTTTAGATTTATAGATGTATACAAATTGTATGAAGCCACTCAAAGTTTTGTCAAAAAAGTTTTAGAATCACTGTTTTCATCTTCAAGGTTATTCTCTGCTTCAACTAACAACTCATCATCCTCTTCTTCTTCTTTTTCTTTCCCATCAATTAGTTTCTGGTACTCCTTTACCTTTCCTTCTTCACTAGTCTCTTCTAAGACTAGTACATATTCAAGACAACCTCTAGCTCTCTCTCTTCTTTGGATCATATCATCAACATTCGTAGTGATATCTAAATGAATTACAACATCCGCTGCTTCAAGATTTAAACCTCTTCCTCCTAATGGAGTAAAAACTAAAACGTTGATGTTTCCATTTTCAAATTCTGTTAACGCTCTTCTCCGAGTATCTTCTAGAGTTTTACCTGAAATATAACTAACGTCAGGAAATTTTAAAGCCTTAAGCAGCGCACTAATTTGGCTTCCCAGCGCTAAATATCTGGTGAATAGAAGAACCTGAGCTCCCCTTATTACATGGTCATGAATTAGATCTATTGCAGCACTAACTTTTGGTTGCACTAAGGCTCTGGTTGTTGTTTCTTCAGGTTGATCGTACCTAGGTAGATCAACTCGATATGAGATGATTTCTTTGCTAGCTTCGATAATAGATTTGAAGATCTCTTTGTTTTCATCATTTTCTATATATTTCAAGAATTCACCTGGAGTGGATTCTAGTAAGAGTAATCTAGAATGTGTCATTTTGAAAAGGAGTAGAAATGCGGTCACTAATTCTTCTCTCGATTCATTATCTTTAATGGAATATTTACTGACTTTGTAGGGATACTCTTTGGGTTCAAATTGTAATCGATCCAATATTCCACCGTAGGAAAGCTTGATGATCTCTAGTCTCGAAAGCTTTGAATCAAGATGCTTTTGGATAGTTTCAATAGGTTTTGTGATATGTGTCGAAATTAGTTTATCTATCTTAATGTAATCCTCACGTCTGATTTTTTGAATTTTAGTTATAGTCTCATAGGGAGATAAATCTAGTCTTTGCATTAGATGTGTTTCCTGCCCTAGAAGTTTCATTATCGCTTTAGCTCTCTGTTTATCTCGAGTACCAGTCAAACCTAGAATTGGAAAATTATTTCCTTTGCTTCTTGTTCGGAATAAGACCTCAAAGTATTTACTCAATCTGTAATCTGTCATTTCCCTAGCTAGTAAGTCTGTAGCTTCATCTATAACACATATGCTAATGTTTTGGAAAATATCTATCTTCAATTTACTTCTGATTTCAAAATGATCATTCATCAAAGATGTAATTGGGGAAAAAATCACAGAAGATGCTTCATACATCTTGCTTTTTTGACGTAAGCTTATTCCTTTACCTGTTGGATCATAAAGATAACCAAGTTTTTCTATAAAACCAAATTTCTTAGCCATCTCTAAAGCCTGACGACATCGTAATCCTGCTGCTTCACGAGCGGATGTAAAAATGAACTGTGCATTAGGGTTTTCTTGTTTTATAACTAGAAAAGCAAGTAAAGCGATTATGGTTTTTCCTGTACCATAAGGATAATTCAGTAGAACTGATTTCTCAATGTAACTCTCTACTATCTCATTAACAGCTGATAATTGGTAATCTCTATTTTCAATATCTAGTCCATCAAGTAAGTCATCAAAATCAGTTTGTAAGTTCATTCTGGTCAATCTGGTTTTTTTTGAGATTTAAAACCTATTTTTTTTGTTTTTAAGTTTTTTTAAAAAAGGAAAAAATGAAGAAATAAATTATTTTTCTTTATCCATTTCTTTTTTAGCCATTTCCATGAATTTCTTACCTATTTCTCTGAATGGAGCAGGTATCTTCTCTATGTCAAAATCCTCTCCACCTTTGAACTCCATTTTGTCTCCATCTTTTGTTGTAAATGAAAACTTTTTCTCCTCTTCTTTTTCCTCCTTCTTCCTCTTTTTACCAATTGCACCAAGTGCAGAGGCAATGATGAAGAGAATAAACATACCTATGAAGGTGAGAAGACTTAGCAATATTATAGTTGTTTTTTCACTCACAAATGGATCTGGTGTTCCCCAAGTTTTGAGACCCCAGATGACAAAAGTAAACCAAGCACCAAAAACAGCTAAAGTGAATAAGCGAGAAATGAGTTTTCCTATCTTGCTCATATTAAATCACCTAAATTCAGAAACTTTATCCTACTTAATAAAAGTATCTAGCTAAAATTAAACTAATCCTGATTCGTTTTTGAACCATTCAACAGTCTTATCAAAAGCTTCCTCTTTGGATACAATAGGTTTGTAATTAAAATCTCTTTCAGCTTTATCACTAACAAATGTATGATCTACACATGTTTGTATAACAGCAAATCTGTTGAAATTTGATTTAGGTGCAAGTTTTTCAGCAAACCACGCCAAAAGATAGGCTATTTTGTACGGAATGTACTTCTCTGGAACAGGTAGATTCAGCGCTTCAAGAAAGGGTTTCATGAATACAAATAGATTATCAGCTGGTTGATGATCCGTAATGAAGTAGCATTCTCCAGGAACTTTTGATCCAGGATAAAGATGTTTTGCTGCTAGTACGTGTGCATAAGCTGCGTTTTCTGAATAAACATGCGAAAACTCTGCAGTACCATTTCCTAGCTTAATGTTATTCTTGCTTTGAGCTACTTGAATAATATTTGCTATATGATATTTATCTCTTGGTCCATACATTCCAACTGGTCGCAAGGAAACAGTTAGTAATCCATTTTCATTATTCGCTTCTATTGACGCTTTTTCAGCGAGAATCTTTGTTCTTGAATAGTTATCCTTAGGTAGTTTCTTTGGATAAGGAAGAGATTCATCTGCATATACAATTGGTTTTTTTCCATCTACAACTACATCTAGAGTTGAGGTGTAAACAAATCTCTGGATTCCAAATTTAATGCAAGTATCAATAACATTCTGGTTACCCATAACGTTTACTTCATCATAAAAACGTCTGGGAGTCCCAGGATTCCAAACAGCTGCAGCAGTTTGAAAAACTGTATCCATTCCCTCACAAGCTTCTTCAACAACATCTAGGTTTCTAATATCACCAACTATTGATTCCACTCCTTCAATGTCTACTGGTTCGAGATCTAAGATGCGTACTAAATGTCCCTCTTTATTTAATTGCAGTACGATTTCAAGTCCAAGCATTCCTGCTCCACCAATCACAAGACATCTTCCAAGGTTTTTCAAGGGATAGTTTTCATTTTCTGCTTTCTTTTTAGACATAGAAATCAACTCAATTACGTATTCTTATTGCATTTTCAGGACATTGTTCCACACACTTCATGCAGAGGGTGCAAAGTGAGGGATATACTGGTGTAACTCTCCAAATCTTTGGATCGTAGGGATCATCCTCTTTTTGAAATTTCAATGATGGATGTAAAAGAAAAATAGCTGGTTCACAGATCTTCAAGCAAATAGTGCAATCTCGAGGATCGATTTTGTTTCCATCACCACAGATTGAATAGTCAATTTTAATTTTAATTTTCCCCATGATAGCACCACTACTAGTAATCTCCCGCTAAAGCTGGAATTTCTTTTCGAGTAACCAAATTCAGAGCTTCAAATCTGCAAACAAGTAAACAATTTCCACATCCATAACATTTAGACTGATCAATCACAGCTCGTTTAGTCTTATCATCAAATTCAATAGCACCAAACTGGCACATCGTTATGCATCTTTTGCATCCTTGACAATTGTTAGGATTGTTCTCCACCACATATTCAGCTTTAAAAATTGATTTTATACCAAATTCTGTACGAGGTCTAAAACCAGCACACATAGGTGTCTGGCAGGCGCAAAGGTTGTTTATATAAGGATAGGCTCCATACCATATAGTTCCTATGTATCCTTTTTTATTAAACTCAGTAAATTTTTCTATTGCTTCTTCTTTTGTAAGTCTAAACTTACTATCTTCTGGTTCAGGAATGAATCGTGGAAGTTTATCAATGATTTCTGACATAATTCCAAAATTTATACAACAAGCTTCTTTCTCTCCCTTATGCATATATCTACACATGCAGTATTTCATGATTAAACTATTTTCAGGGATACAAGTTTCCAAAATAGCTATTGCATCATCTAATGGCACTACTTGTCCAATATGACCTTCTGCTTTGAATGGGTTTCTTGAAGGTTTTTTTGAATGAAGCATTTTTTCTGCCGTATGCTTAACGATTCGCCCAATTATTGGCATTTGCCTTTTATAACCCATTCCTACCGCACTGAAACCTCCAAATTTTCTCACTTGCATTGCTTCAAAGGTTTTGTATTGTTCCAAAAGAAACTCTTTAAGATCAAGTTCTTCTGCTAATTCATCTGAATAGAATTTTGCATTAAGATACCATTTACCTGCTGTTCCATGTTTTAAGCAATGATCGCACATTAGATAGCACCGAATCAAATGAGATTTAATAATCTGATTTGAGTTCGAATAACATCTGTATTTAAAATTTAAGCCTAGCAATTCTGTTATATTTCAGAATTGTGTTTTCACATTTTTGTAAATACTAAAGAAAATTAGATTGAAAATAAGAAAAGAGAAAATAGTTTTTACAAATACTACGGTTCTAATTTTTCATAATCATATTGTTCCATAAAATCCTTCCAATGTTCATTAACTCTACGAATGGTATCAGAATCAATCTTGTGATTGTTTGGAACGTACTCTCGTTTTTGTGATACAGCATACTTTATAATATCATCCTTGTATTCTTCCCATCCACTTATATTCAAATCCTTGTAGACTCTTTCCATAGTTTCAGCTGGTGTCTGAATGAATTCTTCGTATTTGATATGAACAATTCTGTCCTCTGAAATTAAATGTAAATCTTTATTTTGATATTCGTATAATAGTTTGTAATTATCCAAAATATCCTGCTTCATTTTCTCTTTGTCCCATGTTTGGAGTGTATAAATAGCAAAAACTTCATCAAAGAACTTTACAGTACTAAGATATACTTCGTATGGATTTCTGTAAGTGTGAATGAATTTCGCATTAGGAAACATTTCCAGTAAATCTGGAATCCTATAACTGTGAGTTGGATTCTTCAAGAACAGTTGTTTACCTTTATGCCCATAGGTGAGCATTTGAACTAAATAGTAGTAAGCTTTTTTCCATTTCGCTTTGTCTTTAGGCATACCCTCAAATGTTAAAAATCGTGAGTATAAGTCAAAATTACGAGGAAAAATGAATCCAGTATAATATCCATATCTAGTAAATGTCCCTATACAGTACTCTTCTTCAGTTGGTTCTTCAATTCCCATGATAACATTGTCCATAGGTCTTACATCTGGTAATGATGCTTTCATTATCCATCTTGCGAATCTTGGAACACCTAAATAGAACAAAGTTGCATATCCCTCTAAATTAGATACATATCCCTTGGATTTATCAAAAGCCATTAAAGTCATCAAATAGGTAGTTCCTGTTCTATAATGACCAATAATAAAAATAGGATCTTCTTTTATTTCTGTCTTCTTTATCTTTCTATGATGTCGGATTTTTTGCCAAACCTTTAATGGAATAGTAATAAAACTCAAACCTATACCATAACCTAATCTTAACCAATACTTTGGGTGAATTCTAAATTTATTATCCCATAATACTCTGAAAATGTTCTGCATCGAGTAACCTGCAAGTGGCTCTTCATGTACTACTAACCAATCTCTTTTCTTTCCCATTTGACCACAATCTTGAAGTTTTTTTCTCTTTTTAAGAAGAAAAAATTCATTGTTTATTAAGTATTACTCGAAACAGTAACCCAAAATCCTCTCTAATTATAATTTTCTCATATTTTTGGTTTTTTCGCACAATAATCTCAAAATAAGGGAAAATGAGTTAGCCACTACGTTTACTGCATCAATTTTTTCGAGTGCATAAACCAAACTCATACAGAATTTCTTTTACTAAAACAAGATCAATTTTGTACTTCATAGATATCTTGGATAGAGTCATGCCTTTCAAACATTGAAGAACTATATCAGGAAGAACATCCATATTTCTAGATTTATGTCTAACTGTTGAAACATTTACTCCTGAATTACGAATTAATCTGTTCAGTTGTTTCTCAGTCATATCCAAGAATATAGCGATTGAATCATTCTCATATCCTTTGTTTTTCATCTGGATATATCTAGCTATTGCTAGCGTTTCCCTATCTTTCTTATTTAGTACTAACCCTTTATCCTCTAGAACTTTCCTTACTGTATAGTATGTTATGTTCAATTCTTTAGCTATTTCGTGTTTTGTTTTACCTTGCTTAAATAAGTGTACAATGTCGTGATGTTTTAGTTTATGATAATCAGCTATTGTTCTTGTCTGGATTTCATTTTCCTTGAGAACTTTTGAAGCTGTATGTCTATTTATCTCAAGAATTTCTGCTATTTCGTAGGTAGACAGTCCCTCATCATACATCTCAATTATCAATGCATCTCTTTCAGATAATGGTTGGTATTTTGTGAAATCTTGGTAAATCTCTCCTTTAAGTGCGGCATCATCACCTTGATTTTCTCTATGGGACATTGTTGGTTCTTCCTACTTCATCTTCTATACAATAGAATAGCTTATACCACTCTAAGTAATATCTGCTGAGACCATTATAAAATTTTTGCACAATGCTTTGAAGAGAAAATCTATTGCTTCTACCCTCTAGAAAGGAATTGTTTATATTTTTCGCTGTCTGCCGACACTATATGAAGAAAGAAAAGATAGTTGAGGAAGGATATAATAAAATTGCTCTCAAATATCACTCTGAAAGAAACAAATTTGAAAGCATAGTTGAACTAAAACAGTTCACTAATTTATTAATTCCAGGGGCCAAGCTTTTAGATGTTGGTTGTGGGGCTGGCGTTCCAGTTACAAAATATCTTGTTGATGAAGGTTTTTCCGTTACTGGTATAGATATTTCCGAGAAAATGCTTTCCTTAGCAAAGAAGCATGTTCCTAAAGGTGAGTTTTTTAAAATCGATATGAGTGAGATGGATTTTCCTGACGATACTTTTGATGGTATTGTCTCTTTCTATGCTATCATACATTTGCCACGTGAAAAACATGCACCTCTCTTCAAAAAATTTCAAAAAATACTCAAATCAGGAGGATTAATGATGATTGTTTTGGGTTCAGATGAATGGGAAGTAATCGACGATTATTTTGGTGCAAAGATGTTTTGGAGTCAACATAGTACTGAACAATCAATAGAATTAGTGAAGGATGCTGGATTTGAGATTATATCTGAAGAAGTTTTAGAAAGGGGAGGAGAACAACACTATTGGATTTTAGCTAAATCAAAGGACTAGAATACACATCTTCTCTTCTTATCCCGATGGAACGATATTTTTATCTGAACAATAATTGTTATATTGAGTTACAGCAATGTAAATATAATAAACCCAAGCTTTGGGGGAAGTATAATTGACTACAGAGTATGGTGAAGAAAGTTTCTACTTTGATTATAAACCTAAATATAAGATATTTCATGAACTAATGTCTAAGAGAATGCACAATGTGCTTCTAGTTTCAAGCATTTATGACAGTTTTATGATTGAAGAGGATGGAAGACTTTCAGATCAAATTTACGAAGAATTCAAAAATCTAAACTTAAGAACACTGCCTAGAATAACCAGAGTATCTTCTGCCCAAGAAGCTATTGATATACTCAAGGAAAAAAACTTCGATCTCGTCATAACCATGAGGAGATTGGGAGAAATAGATGCGTTTACTTTTGGAGAGCAAGTAAAAGAAATACAAGAAATACCAGTAATTCTTCTTCTTAATAGCGTTATGGAAATCAAATATGTTCCTGATTATGATAAACGAAAAGGAATAGACCGCATTTTTGTGTGGAATGGAGATTCAAAGCTCTTTGTAGCAATAATCAAGCATCTAGAAGATAAAATTAACGCAGAGTATGATACAAAAACTGGAGACGTCCAAGTTTTTATTTTTGTAGACGATTCAATCCGTTTTTACTCTCTTCTTCTACCTGAGATTTATGGAGAACTTATGCGTCAAACGCATCGATTGATTACAGAAGGTAGAAATGATTTTCAAGATTTACTCAAGATGCGGATTAGACCTAAAATTCTTCTCGCTGAAACTTATGAAGAGGCATTAGCATATTATGAGAAATTCGAGGAAAATGTCATGGGAGTTATTCTTGATATAGAATTTTCCCGGAATGGTGAACTGGATAAATCTGCAGGTTTTACTTTTGCTGAAAAACTACGAAAAGAGCATGCGAATCTTCCAATAATTCTGCAATCTAGCAAAGAAAAATATAAAGAAAAAGCTGAAGAACAAGGTTATTCATTTATTCATAAAAGATCTCATGGAATGGTGTGGGACCTAAAAAATTGGTTATTGAATAATGTTGGCTTTGGTGATTTTATTTTCAAAGATAGTGAAGGTAAAATTGTTGGAAAGGCTAAAGATATTTTAGATTTTTATGAGCAATTAGAAAAGATACCCGAGAGCTCTCTCATTTATCATGGAAAAAACGATCACTTCTCCAACTGGTTAAATGCAAGAGGAGAATTTGAAATAGCACAAAAACTTAAACCACGAAAAGTATCAGAGTTTAATGAGGATGAGCTAAGATCGTTTTTGATACAAAGCATAAATGAAGTTGTGATTGAAAAGACTCGAGGAATAGTAAATGATTTTTCTAGAGAATCGTATCATCCTGAAATTCTCTTTATACGTCTAAGACCCGGTTCTTTGGGAGGAAAAGGTCGAGGACTTGCGTTTTTAATGTTTTTGCTTAACTCCTTTATGATTGATGTTGAATTTAAAAATGTCATTATAGAAATACCGAAAACAATTGTAATTGGTACTGATGAATTTGATAGATTTATGGAAGACAATAATCTGTATGAATTTGCTTTGTCTGATGTATCAGACCAGGAAATTAAAGAACGTTTTACCAAAGCAAAATTATCAAAGAGCCTAAGAGATGATTTGGATTTCTTACTAAGAGATTTAAATGGCCCATTAGCAGTACGTTCTTCCAGTCTTCTAGAAGATTCTGCTTACCAACCTTTCGCTGGAATATTTGACACGTATATGTTGCCAAACAATAGCCTTAATGAAAAAGATAGATTAGAGCAGCTGTGTATAGCTATAAAATTAGTATACGCATCTCCTTTTCTAAAACTTGCTAAAACGTATGCTGAAACTATCAGTTATACTGTTGAGGAATCAAAAATGGCTGTTGTTATTCAGGATGTTGTTGGTAGAGAACATAATAATAGGTTCTATCCTGACTTTTCAGGCGCAGCTGCATCCTATAACTTCTATCCATTTGGTGACTATATGAAACCTGAGGATAGGATTGCTCATGTAGCACTTGGTCTTGGGAAAACCATACTTGATGGTGGTGCCTCAGTTAGATTCTGTCCAAAATATCCTAAACTGAATTACCATTCAACTCCTGATAAATTATTAGATTTAAGTCAAAAGAATTTCTATGCAATTGATTTAATGTACAAAGCATTCGACATTTTGGAATATGATCCCTTTACTGTAAAGTATAATCTAAGTGATGCTATTGAAGATAGAACATTATCACATATAGCTGATACCTATGATTTCAGTTCTCAAATTTTACGTGAAGGATATTTTGATGAAGGTTCTCCTGTTATAACTTTTGGCAATCAATTAAAATTGGAAACCTTTCCTCTTGCTAAAATTATTACGAAAATACTAATAATGGGTGAGAAAGCTCTAGGAAGTTCAATTGAAATAGAGTTTGCAGGAAATTTTAAGAAATTCAAAGATGAGAAAGATAAATTTGTTATTCTACAAATTCGACCCTATCTATACCAAGAAGCAATGATGATTGAGGAGTTAGATTCAGCTGATATAAAAAATGTAATAGCTCATTCGACACATGTATCAGGTAATCTCATCAGAAAAGACCTGCGAGATATTATTTTCGTGAAACCTGATAAGTTTGATAAAACACAGACACTTAAGATTGCTGAAGAGATTGATCAAGTTAATGCTAATTTATACAAATCAAAGACAGATTCTGTTTTAATTGGTTTTGGTAGATGGGGAACTGCTGATAGATTTCTTGGAATACCTGCAAAATGGAATAATATCAGCAGTGCTAAAATTATTATTGAAGCAGGTTTAGAGGGTTTTCAAGTAGATTTTTCACAAGGAAGTCATTTCTTCCATAATATTGTGACATCAAATATTGGTTACTTCCATATTAAATACAACAAAGATGAACAAGTTATAAATTGGGATTGGCTAGAAAAACAGGAAATTGTAACTGATTTAGAATATGTAAGACATATAAGAACAAAGAAACCCATGATAATCAGAATAGATGCTCAAAAAGGAGAAGGAATAATCGTAGAACCTATTTAAAAGAAGAAAAATGAGAACAGGATTTATCCTGTTATTTTTGATTTTTCAGAGTTTTACCAATGGCCTTGAAGGATCATAGCATTAGCTACTTTCTTGAATCCTGCTATATTTGCACCTAGTACATAGTTACCGGTTTCTCCGTAATCTTTCGCTGCATTATAAGCCGTTTTATGGATATTTATCATTATATCGTGAAGTTTTTTATCAACAGTATTGCGATTCCATGAAGTAAAGCTGAAATTTTGAGCCATCTCTAAACCGGATGTAGCTACGCCACCAGCATTTCCAGCTTTACCTGGACCAAACATAATCTTGTTTTCATGAAAAATATCTATAGCTTCAGCTGTGGAAGGCATATTTGCTCCTTCAGATACAGCAATTATACCATTATCAACTAGGATTTTAGCAACCTTGCCATCAATCTCATTTTGTGTTGCGCTTGGGAAAGCTATGTCTGCTTTAATTTTCCATGGTCTTTCACCAGGATAAAAGTCCACTCCATATTCTTCTGCATACTCTTTAATTCGTCCTCTTCTTACATTTTCAAGTTCGAAGACATAATCTAATTTCTCTTTAGTGATACCTTCAGGATCATAAATGAAACCACCTGAATCTGAGAGAGTGACAACTTTAGCTCCCAATTCAATACATTTCTCAGTGGTGTATTGGGCAACATTTCCTTTACCTGATACTAGACATGTTTTACCTTTTATCTCTTCATTGTTTGCTTTTAGCATTTCTAATGCAAAATAAACAGAACCATATCCTGTTGCTTCAGGACGAATAAGAGAGCCACCAAATTCTAAGGATTTGCCTGTCAAAACAGGTTCGTAACTTTGAGTAATTTTCTTCCATTGACCATATAGATAACCAATCTCTCGGGCACCAACTCCAATATCTCCTGCAGGAACATCAATTCTACCCCCTACATAACGAAATAGTTCTGTCATCAGGCTTTGACAAAAACGCATAACTTCATTGTCTGATTTACCTTTTGGATCAAAATCACTTCCACCTTTACCTCCTCCCATTGCTATACCTGTTAGTGAGTTTTTGAAGATTTGTTCAAATCCTAGGAATTTGATAATCCCCAAGTTAACACTAGGATGGAAACGAAGACCTCCTTTATAGGGGCCAATGGCGGAATTAAATTGAACTCGGAAACCTCGATTGACTTGAATATCACCATTATCATTTACCCAAGGAACTCGAAACATAATCACTCTTTCAGGTTCGGTTATTCTCTCTAGTATCTTGTATTTTTCAAATCTAGGTTCTTTTTCGAAAACTGGTATTAAACTCTCAAGAACTTCTTTCACAGCTTGATGGAACTCAGGCTGTGATTCATTCTTTTCTACAACATGTTCATAAACACGCTCAACATAACTTGACATATTTCATAACCTCAATACGTATTATGAATACGGATTCAATTTCTCAATTTTACATTGCTTCAAAAAGATTACGCTATCTCTGCAATAAATACACATAGTTTAATGTCATGGATACAGTTTTTACAAAGCAAGAGTTCTCTTTCCTTATGTGAAAAATAGAAAAAAAATTCCCTCAAATTCTATTTCCAGAGTTAAATTAATTTAGTTCTTTCTTTATTGTATCAAGTATTCTATAAGAATCAGATACAGGATCATGTTCTAGAACTTTTTCAAGAAGATTGTTAATTGTAGGCTGAACTCTAACTGGTGCCATACTTACTCTTTCTTTAATTTCTGTCATTGTCAAACCGTTTGGATAAGAGGCAATTATTGAGACAACTTCAGCTTCTGGAACATCCAAAAGTCCAGAATCCATCAAATAAACTATGAGTTTATTTTCTTCTTTAGCTGACTCTAATCTCGTACCAGCTTCACTTATTTTTTGATTTATCGCATCGATTTCTTGCTTTATAGTTACCTGTAGCTGATTGTAGTCATTATCTTTCATACTCACAAGATGAGTGAGCTCCTGAAACTCCTTTTCAAGTTGAACTTTCTTATTTTGGTATTCTTCTATTTGAACTTCCAAGTCTGCTTTCTGGTTTCGTTTTCTTTCCTCGGTAGTTTCCAGATCAGATTTATTACTTGAACTAATCTCAGTCTCTGTAGTAACAGTGTCAATTGATTGTTGAGCTTGCATGATTTTTTCTTCTAAATCCCTGTTCATTTGTTGAAGGTTTTGAATGGTTGTTTGTAATGAAGTTATGAAACCAGGTATAGCTCTTACATCATCTGTAGTCGTTTCTATAGTCATCTTAACTGTTGAAATAACTGAAGTTTTTCTTGTTGATAATTCTTCAAAATCCTGTTTCAATTCATCTAAAATTCTAATCATCTTTTCTTCCATCATTTTACTCACCTAAATATCCAACTCCGTTAAAACCTGGAATTTACCAGTATGTATATCAAAAGCTATGATACCTCTCGTATCTAAATCAGTTAGCATATTTCTAATGATCTGATCGGAAACTCCAGAAGTTTTCTTCAAGTTCTCTTCATTATCAACACCGGGAACTGTTAAGTTTCTTATTACTTGAATTTCAGGTAAGTTAATTATATCCTGTTTTACCAAATATTTGAGAGCTTTCGATCTTGAAATCATTTTGTTATACTCTGTTAACAATTCAGCATGATGAATCTCTTTCTTTCTTAGTTCATCTTTAGTTTCATCTAAAGTAACTTGAGTGAGAACTTCTATTTCCTCGTCTTTACGCTTTAGTTCTGATATTCTCTCATTTAAGGAATCAATTTGAACACTCAACTCCGTAAAGAGCTTCTCTCTTTCTAGAATCATAGCAGATAATTGTTCAATATCTCGTTGTTTACTTGAAATCTCGGATTGTAGAACATCCTTAGTGTGGTTTAATCCTTGTAGCTTTTGGTTATTCTGATCCAGTAGAACAGTATTACTTGCTTTTTTCTCTTCCTCTTGATTAATTAGCTGATTTTTTTCTTCAGCTTGCTTGTAATAAGCTGTTAAAGTGTCATTAAAATCTCGAACTTTAGAATTAATCTCTTGATTTTTACTAGTCAGAAGTTGCTGGATTTCATTTAAACTAGTAAGAATTCTTTCAATATTATTTTTTGCTGATTCAAGGTTTACTCTACTCATGTAATCTCCTCACATATAATCACGTGAAACTAATAACAAATAGTACTTTAATTTTATACTAATAAACATTGTTTCATTATGACATACTAAAAATAAATAAGAAAATAGAATAAAAAAGAAAAGAAAGACTATTTTGCAAAGAATTCAGGACTTTCTTCTCCACCTTCAATATTATGGCAGTAAGCAACATGAGAATTAGTGTACCATTTTGCAGGAGGGTCTTCTACACGGCAGATATCTGACACTAATGGACATCTTGTTTGGAATTTGCATCCTGGTGGTGGGTTTATTGGTGTAGGAATGTCACCTGTTAAGAAAATTTTCTTTGATCTCTTGGTTGGATCTGCAATTGGTACTGCAGATATCAATGCTTTTGTATAGGGATGCATCATTGATTCAAATATCTCATCACTGGTACCAGCTTCCATAATTTTTCCAAGGTACATTACATTAACTTCATCAACTAAGATTTTGATAAGGGAGAGATCATGAGCAATGAATAGGTAAGTAAGTCCCATTTTCTTTTGTAAATCAAGAATTAACTGGATAATTGCTGCACGAACTGATACATCTAAGTTTGAAACAGGTTCATCCATTACTATGAAGTCAGGTTCCAAAGCTAAAGCTCTGGCAATTCCTAATCTTTGTCTTTGTCCTCCACTGAATTCGTGAGGATAGCGGTAAGCATGGTGGGGAGCTAATCCTACATCTTTTAAGAGGGTTAAAACCTTATAACTGGCTTCATCACCAGAAGCTACTCCATGAATATCAAAAGGTTCAATGATAATGTCGTGTGCAGTAGCACGAGGATTGAGGGAAGCATAAGGATCTTGGAAAACAATCTGTAAGTGTCTCCTGATTTCCTTCATCTCCTCAGAAGTAAGACGATTAATATCAATTCCTTTGAAATATACTGCTCCAGAGGTTGGTTCTAATAATCTAATGATTGTTTTAGCTGCTGTACTTTTCCCACAGCCTGATTCACCTACGAGTCCAACTATCTTTCCTTTTTTGATTTTTAGATCTATCCCATCTACAGCTTTTAAATGAGCAACCTTAGGTCTTTTGTTAAAAGGTGGAATACGAGGTAAAGTAAAATAAACTACGATTATTCCTGCAATTAGTCCAAGACCTGCGATTTGATTAAATGCAAAAACAACTATTGCTCCAACAAAAGCAATCATAAACCAAGTGGTTTCAAAAGGAATTGGAATATCAAAGAATTTTCTCAAATCTTTAACTTGAAGTACTACGTCTTTTTCCATTTCTATGGTTCTAATACGATCATCTTGTTGTTTTTGTGCAATTCTGTCAATGAATGATTTATCTTGATAATCTTTACTCATTTTAAACACCTAATTTATTGCTTTACCGATAGGGATTTTGCCAATCTCTCTTTGCTGGCCATGTTTTTGCATCCAAGCCTTACCTTCTTCAGTATAGATATGACATCGAATATCATGACCTGGTTCAACTTCAATAATTGATGGTAGAATAACATCACATAAACCTTGCATGAAATAATCACAACGAGGATGGAATCGACATGCTGAAGGAGGATTAATTAAATTGGGTATTGCACCTCTGATAATAGTTAAATCCTCGCGCTCAGCATCAGGACGAGGGATGGCTCCTAAAAGACCTCGTGTATATGGATGAAAAGGAGATTTGAAAATAATCATGATATCACCAATTTCACAAATATAGCCTGCATACATAACAGCGACACGATCACACATCTCGGCGATGACACCCATATCATGGGTAATAAGTATGATACTCATGTCGAACTCTTCACTGGTGGCTTTGAGAAGCTCAAGAATCTGTGCTTGAATAGTAACATCGAGACTGGTGGAAGGTTCGTCGGCAATTAATAATTCAGGATTGCAGCTGAGAGCCATGGCAATCATAACTCGCTGGCGCATACCTCCACTAAACTCAAAAGGATAATTATCAACACGTTCATCAGCAGAAGGAATACCAACTAAACTCATAATCTTAATGGATTTCTCCTTAGCCTCTTTCTTAGAAACTTTTTGGTGGAGCATAATAGCCTCACTAATTTGATCACCAACAGTAAAAACAGGATTAAGACTAGTCATAGGATCTTGGAAAATCATAGCAATCTGATTACCACGGATTTTACGCATATCAGCATCACTGAGGTGGCGAAGATCTTGACCATGAAAAACAACTTGACCATCAAGAATTTTTCCAGGAGGATCTGGTACAATTCCTAGAATAGAAAGTGCTGTAACTGACTTTCCTGAACCTGATTCTCCTACTAATCCTAGTGTTTCTGATTTATAAACCTCAATATCTACTGATTCTATTGCTTTTACTACTCCCTCTTCTGTAAAGAAATATGTTTTTAGTCCCTTTATTTCCAATAGCACATCTTCAGGTGGACGACTCATACGATCACGCTTTCACTATTCCTTGTAATTAGATTTGCAAATCCTTTTTAACGCTTTGTCTTTTTCTGAGTGGATACAATTATAAAAGTTGCTGTTGCAACCCTTTCTTTCTCTTTTCACTCTCTTTTTTTCTTATTCTCTCTCTCTTCTCCCTATTTTAAACTTTTCTCGTTTCACTTTTTTCTTTCTTTCTTTTTTTTCCTTCTTTTTTTATTTTCACTTTTCCCCTCTTTTTCTGCTTCGCAAAGCTTAAATGTACTTTGAACAATATATTATCAGGGAAAAAATGCAGCTCTACATTGCCTTTCACACTAAAGATAAAGGTCGCTACCAGCCTATGTTTTGCAAGGTTTTTCTTGATGATGATCTCTTCTTTCCTCTCCATGCTGATTTCATCCGCTCCATCCTTCACGACACTCGTTTTGTTGTCCAACCCTTTCTTGATGAGCTTTGCAGTCCTTGTGGTTACGATGATATCTGCCATGTTGATGACAATCAAA
>JABLTJ010000010.1 GCA_013166775.1 Promethearchaeati archaeon | reverse complement strand
GGGTTGAATCTTTTACTAAGCTTTTTCTGTTTTGCAGTATAATACTTAACCAATCTTTTAGAATTTCAAGATTTATGTCGGGAATGTCATCTACATAATGTAAGTAACCCAAATTACCATAAGTTTCAACAAAATCTTTTATATATCTAAATATTTCCTTATCCTCCTCTGCAAAATCTGCAATTGCTACGTCAAACGCTCTATCACTAATCCAGGAAGTTAATTTATCTTTTAAACGTCTTGGTTTTTTAGCTTCCATTATTTCTATTGTGTCTAGGAATTCTGGTATAGTATTCAAAGTTATTTCATCATAATTTCTTGAAGAAATTCTCCAAAGGGTTTCTTCTATAAAGGAATCAAGTTTTTCTCCTGATATCTTATAACTCATCAGATTTACATGTGTGAGTAATACTGAATGTTTGTATGTTGCGTCACTTATTTCCTTAATGTGTCCTCCTTCTATTAATTTACCTATGACAATATGATAAGCTCTTTGTTGTAATTGTCGTTTATAGAGTTCATTCACATTTGGATCAGTCATCTTACATGCAAATAATTTTAGTTTTTTCATCTCATCGCAATCCCATATATCTTCAAAGATACTCTTTACCCAACTCTCATAATTCTGTGGTAATGATGACCAACTCTTTGGATAAGATAAGAATCCTTCACTATCTATTTGAGGAACAAGTAATTCGTGCAAGATTTCGATTTGTTTTGGATTTATATCGTCTGGACCAGTTTGAAAAGTTACTTCTATACTTCGTTTCAGATATGCTCTATTAGAATCTATAGGATCTTCTAAAATTCTAATATATCCACCTTCAAGTATTTCAACTCCATAAGTCATTTTTCTATAACTTAAATCATATAACCAGTTTTCATAAATAAACGCCTTAAAATGCTTTTCTGCTAAAGGTTTCACAAATAGATTCTCATACTCGATATCACTTACATACTTTGGTCTTTCTGTGAGTAGATTGTCTTCAAAAATTCTTCAAATTTCTCCGCTTTCTCTTTCAATGGAATAAGTCCTTTCCTTATTTTGTAATTGTATACACTTTCTTCTTTAAGATCCTCTTTTTCAATAATTGATTTCTTTTCTTTTTCATAAACTTCATAGAGCGAAATTTCTTCGTCATTTATTTCTTTTCTAAGATCAAAATCCTTGTATAAATAGAAAGCAAACAGTTTCCCTTTCATATTAATGTATTTCATGTCATAATACTTACTGAAATCATTTAACCATTCAAAGATCTCCATTGGTATTTCTTCCATCTCTTCCAAATAGAGAAAGATCGGTTTCGGAAAAGAAATCCTTGTTGGGATCACCACATCAGCTTTTATTCCCCATTCCTCTACATAGCTCTCTAATACCCCCTTTATTCTATTGAGCGATGCTTGTTTGACTAAATTTTGAATATTATCTACGATTTCTTCTGCTGTCTTACGATTATTATTCTTAGTTTCGACCACTTTCTGTTTACCCCCTAAATTGGTTGAAAGTTGCCCAGTTCCCCGACAATATTTCTAAATTATAATTTAGATTTACACTAATATTAACATTTCCTATTAAAAATGTTCTAGACGTTAATTTCTAATTTTTTGATATCTCAATTAAATTGATCATTATTTTTGGAAAAAATCCTACTTAGTAACTTAAAACTGTATCTAGAAAAAATCTTCTTAATGATTGTTAATCTTATGAGTGATTTTTAGAATATATTTTCAATCTGTTTTTTTACTTTCTACTGTTCTTGTCAAATATTCAAGTCGTTTTTGAACCTTTTTTGGATCATGACCATAGTTAAATGAGAAATAATTCGAACTCTTAACTACTACATAACCAGCTCCCCATGACAGAGGAAGTAAAGCCAAGCTAACTAAAGATATCTCAGGCAATATTTCTCTGAAAACCATAATTAAAACAACTATTGGAAATACAAAACCAAAGGTAACTATAATTACAACAAAACTCCATGTCAAACTATTAACATCTTCAAAATAGGCAATTCCACCTATTATTGCTCCAACGATTGAAAACGCGATTACAGAAGGAAATAGAATTAGAGAACCTAAACCAGGTTGTGTTAGAATACCCCACTCAAGAATTTTGACAGTTAAATAAATTCCCCCAAATATACTCCCCCCAGCAAGAATGATTGCAATACAATTCCTAATAACTCGTGTTTTATTCTCAATCATTTCAAGATAGAAGCTTTCTAAACGTATATTTGAATATTTCTGTTAATTCTCTTGAAATCTGAAACTGAAAAGTAAATTTTATAGAAAGGTAATGTTATATAATACCAAAAAACCTAGATTTATATTAGGTACAAGGGATTTAAAATTGAAAAAAGAAGAATTTGATGCTGTTATTGTTGGAGCGGGATTAAGTGGTTTAAGGGCAGCACTTGAGCTTTCTACTAAATGGAAGGTCGCAGTAATTAGTAAAGTACATCCTGTTCGTTCTCACTCTGGTGCTGCACAAGGAGGTATTAATGCAGCACTAGGAAATACAGAAGAGGGAAAAGATGATTCTCCAGAAAAACATGCATATGATACAATTTATGGTTCAGATTTTTTAGCAGACCAAGATGCTGCTTATTTTATGTGTAAAGAAGCCCCTAAAATCGTTGTAGAATTAGAAAGTATGGGAGCACCATTTTCACGACTAAAGTCAGGATTAATTGCTCAGCGGCCTTTCGGAGGTGCAGGTTTTCCACGAACTTGTTATGCTGGAGATAGAACAGGGCATTCGCTTCTTAATACAATGTATGAGCAGTGCATTCGTGAAGGAGTTAAATTCTTTGATGAACATTTCCTGATTGATTTAATTAAGGTTGAGGGAAGAATTACTGGAATTCTAACTATTGACATAGCTATAGGACGATTAGTAGTCTTCAGAACCCCTTATGTTGTACTTGCAACTGGTGGTTTTGGTCGAATATATAAAAGATCTACCAACGCAATCATTAATACAGGAGATGGTGTTGGAGCAGCTTTCAGAGCTGGTGTTCCTATGCAAGACTGTGAATTTGTTCAATTCCACCCAACAACTCTTTATGGTAGCAACATACTCATCACAGAAGGTGCTAGGGGTGAGGGTGGTTTACTTTTTAACAAAAATCATGAAAGATTTATGAGTAAAGTTGCACCTTCTGCAGAAGAGCTTGCACCCAGAGACATAGTAGCACGCGCGATTGAAAGAGAGGTTAGAGAAGGGAGAGGATTTGAAGGAGGATATGTTCATCTTGATCTGACTCATCTTGGAGCCGAAAGAATTAAGGAAAGACTGCCCGGTATAAGAGAGATTTGCATTTATTTTGCTGGACTTGATCCTATTGAAGAACCAATTCCAGTTCAACCAGCACAACATTACTCAATGGGAGGAATAGCTTCAAAAATAGATGGTGATTTCTGTGAAACACCCCTTCAAGGTCTTTATGCTATCGGAGAAACATCTTGTATTTCTGTTCATGGAGCGAACAGACTAGGAGGAAATTCATTACTGGAAACAGCTGTTTTCGGTCGATTTGTAGCCAAGATGCTACTAGAAAAGGGTAAACAAGTTATTCTTGAATCTGATGATTTGAGAAAAGCTGAAATTCAAATTATTGAAGAAACTGAACTCCTTTTTTCACAATGGCACAGTAACCAAGGAAAAACACCAGCTGTCATTAGAGAAGAAATGGGAGATATATTAGACTCAAAAGTAGGAGTTTATCGTAAAAGAAAGGAACTTGAGGATGCGTATAAATCTATAATCAAACTACAAGAGGAATTTAATGAAGTTCATATAGAAACAAAGAAACGACAATTCAATTATGGATTGATAAGAACACTGGAGCTAAGAAATATGCTGGATATAGGAGAGGTCACAACTTATGCAGCATTGTGGAGAAAAGAAAGTCGTGGAGCTCATTACTCTTTGGATTATACTAGGAGAAATGATAAAGATTTTCTTGTTCATTCCTTGGTCTTTAGAACAAAGGATGGATTAAAACTCGAAACTAAGTCTGTGAAAACAGGTATGTTTGAAATAAAGGAGCGTGTTTATTGATGGCGGATATGCAAACTTTTCTGATCTATAGAAAAAGTCCTGATGATAAAGAACCTAGATATGAAAGGTTTGAAATACCTGTTACAAAAGGTATGTCAGTTCTTGATGCTCTTTTCTATATTCAAGATCATCTTGATTCGTCACTTGCTTTTAGATATTCCTGCAGAGGAGCAATTTGTGGTTCTTGTTCGATGACAATTGATCAGGTTCCCATGTTAGCTTGCAGAACACAGGTTTCTTCAGTTAAAACAACAAAAAAACCGCCTAAACTCCCTAAATTTGATTTTGGTAAAAATCCTGAATGGAAGAAAGAAAACGAAATTTTAATTGAACCTTTACCCAACATGAAAAATAGAAAAGATTTAGTAGTAGATATGAAACCTTTCTGGAGATTCTATAAGGAAATTAGACCTTTTTTCACGAAGAAATGGAAAGAAAACCAACCTGAGAAGAAACAGAAAATAAAGGAAATTAATGCAATTGAGCATTTAGTTTATTGTATTCTTTGCGGTCTTTGTTGGTCATGTCCAATTAATGCTAAGAATGAGCACTACTTAGGTCCTGCACAATTAGCAAAATCATTTAGATTCATTTCAGATTCAAGAGTAACTTCTAAACCTAGGAATGCAATACTGGAAAGAGTTTCAAAAGACGACGCAGTTCCAGCATGCAAGCAATATTTTGTGTGTAATAGAGTATGTCCAAAGGGAGTAAGACCAGGAACAGCAATTAAACACATAAGAGATAAGTGGATGGAAGATGAAAAATAATACTCGAAAGGAGAAAGACATCCTAGGAGGATTAGAGATTCCTGATGATGTTTATTGGGGTATTAACACTCAAAGAGCTATAAACAATTTTCAAATAAGTGGAAAAACCTTCCCTTATTCTTTTATTCATTCATTAGCATCAGTAAAGAAAGCATGTTTGTTAGCAAATATAGAATTGAAGCTGGTAGAACAAAAACTAGGAGAGAGTATGCTTGAAACTTTAGATGAAATAATTTTAGAGAACAAGTTTCTTGATCAATTCCCTCTTGATATGTTTCAGTCAGGATCAGGAACTCAAACAAATATGAATATGAACGAAGTAATAGCAAACATAACAAATGAAAAGTTAGGTCATAAGAAAGGAGAAAAAAAACCTGTTCATCCAAATGACCATGAAACAAAAGTCAATCATCTAATGATGTTATTCCTACTACCATGCATCTAACAACTATTCATAATCTTCAAAAAGACATACTACCTGCAATCAAGAATACCATACTTGTTTTAACCTTTAAAATAGATGAATTCAAAGATATCATAAAGGTAAGTAGAACACATCTTCAAGATGCGGTACCAATTCCTCTATCCTTGGAATTTGAAGTCTATAAAAAACAGCTTGAGGTATCTGAAAAAAGAATAATCGATTCTTTCGAAGAACTACTCAACATTTCACTTGGTGGGACAGCTGTAGGTACCGGTATTAATGCTCCCAAGAATTTTTCAGAGCTAGCAATCAATCAGCTTTCGAAAATTACTGGATTTTCTTTCACACGTAATCCAGTTCAAGCAGAAGGAATCTCTTCCCACAATGTAATTGTCAAAATTAGTGGGATTCTAAAACTACTTGCATTATCTCTTATGAATATGGCAAATGATATTAGATGGATGGGAAGCGGTCCCAAAGCAGGTTTAGGGGAATTAATACTACCAGAAAACGAGCCTGGATCTTCGATAATGCCCGGAAAGATTAACCAAACTCAAGCAGAAATGTTAATTCAAGTTTGCATACAGGTAATTGGTAATGATTCAGTAATCACCATGGCTGAGGGATATGGAAATGTTATGGATCTAAATGTTGCGAAACCGATTATGATCGTTAGTCTTCTTGAAAGCATAGAACTCTTAACAAATGCTATCAATTCCTTTAGTGAATTTTGTTTGATTGGATTGAAACCAAATAAAGAAAGAATAGAACAGCTCCTTGAACAAAACCTTATGGTAGTTACAAATCTTTCCAAAATAATTGGATATGATAAAGCTTCTGAAATTGCAAAAGAAGCGTATAGAACAGGAAAAACAATAAAGAAGATTGTGGAAGAGATGGATTTAGATATAGAAATAGAAGATGTTCTAAATCCTAAAAAGAGGATATAATTCACTATACAACTGTACTTAACCACTCAACAATTTTGGAATATGCTTTAACTTTATTTCTGAGTTTAGTTACTCCATGTCCTTCATCATCAAATCTAAGAAGTTCTACGTTTAATCCCTTCTCCTTCAATATCTTGTGAATTTGAATAGCTTCTGATAAAGGAACTCTTTCATCATTGTCGCCGTGAATTATAAAGAGAGGAGAAGAGATATTGTCCACTTTGTGAATGGGACTAATTGATTTAAGCATCTCCATGTCTTCCTCTAGACTACCATATTCTACTTCCCTTAGTTTTCTTCTCCATGGAGCTGTGTTTTGCAGAAAAGTTACAAAGTTTGATATTCCTACAATATCAATCCCTGCAGCCCAAATCTCGGGATGCTCTGTCATTGCTGATAAAACAGCAAAACCACCATAACTTCCCCCATAGATTATTAATTTTTCACTATCTATATCCGGTTCATTCTTCAAATGAAGTGTGAGATGTTTGATATCCATTATTGAATCTAATCGTTTTTCTTTATTATCCAAATCAAGATATTTACGCCCATAACCTGCACTTCCTCTAATATTAGGTGCAATTATAGAATAACCAGCAGATAGAAAAAACTGTATAACAGGATTAAATGAAGGAACAAATTGAGCTTCAGGACCTCCATGAATTAATAGAATAGTAGGCCAACCATTTCCAGGTTTTTCTCCAAGGGGGACATGTTTAAAATAAGGAACCTTCAAACCATCAAAACTTCCAAAACGGCTAAGTGTAGAATCAATAAAAGAATCCCTATCAATTCCTGCTGTATCACTTTTTGTTGCATTCCAGAACTTGTTACTCTCAATATCTAAAATCCAGATATCAAAAGGATTGTTTGATGAAGTCATAGTTATTGCAAGAAGATTAGTATCATTGGACAAAGCCATTGCTTGAGTGAAAGATCTCGTATCTCCAGAGGATATTACGCCATTAAAAGGTAGAGTTATTTTATCACTTTCCGCTACTCCTGATGGATCAATTCTTGTTCTGTAAAGAGCACTATATCCATCCGCATTGAATCCTACAAAAGTAAAAGGTGATTCTTTTGACCATGTAACTAAAGATAATTCATATTTATCTTCAATATCATTAATTGGAATAAAGTTTCCATTAAGCGAAATAATTCCTAGATGTCTTAAATCACTTTTATAATCAGTGCCAACAAGTAGGTTATTATCATCTATCCATCTTATTGCATTCCATCTAACTTTTTCTTCTTGTGAAATTGGAAATGTAAGGCTTGTTTCTGTTTTTATTTTTGTGTCTATCAACATTATTTCTTGATGCATATTTCCATATGCTAATTGCACAATGACTCGTTTATCATCATCAGAAAATACTGCAAAAGGAATGCCTTCTTTCGGTTCATAGATTTTTTCAAATGTGTTTTCCTTGATTGGAATTTTTACTCTAAAAACATCAAAACGAGCTTTGTTTTCGATATTTGCTCTAAAATAAAGATAGTTTTCAGATGAATATGTTATAATATGCTTAGCTTTCAAATCATTAGTAATTTGATATTCGTTTTGCATTTCATCTAATAGATAAATCTGAAAGTTTTCATTTCCTCCCTCATCTCTTTGAAATATAATCGTACCATCCTTCAAGTATCTTGGATCAGTACTCCTGTTCTTGGCTTTTGTTAATTGTGTTGGAGTGATAACTTCTTCTCTCTTAATCTCTGTGGAAAATATTTGATAATTACCCGGAGCATCATTAATGAATACAATTTTCTTTTTGTCTGGGTGCCATCTTGCTCCACCTGTTGTATTTATTGCTAGAAACCTTTCAAAATTCAATATATTTTCATTAGATTCCATAGACATAAGGAATTTAGATGTTTTATCAAACTTTTCA
This sequence comes from Promethearchaeati archaeon, assembly GCA_013166775.1. Classification (GTDB taxonomy): domain Archaea; phylum Asgardarchaeota; class Heimdallarchaeia; order Heimdallarchaeales; family Heimdallarchaeaceae; genus UBA460. The sequence continues at coordinate 88,646 of JABLTJ010000010.1, read as the reverse complement.
TATAACTAAATGAAATAAAACAAACCACTAAACCAACTTCCTTTTGATATACTCAATGCAAGCTTCTTTAGTGTTGGGTATCTCTTCTTTCATTATAGCAACTGTAAGAATTAATTTTATTTCTCCAATTTCCCTGTCTTTGAAGCCAAAATGTTTTTCTATTTCATTTCCATCAAGTTTTGGTACTACATGAACCAATTCTTTTTTACTATTCATTTCTCTTAATTTACCAACAAAAGAGAATAACTCAATTGGATTTCTTTTTGTACTATTCTCAGCTAAAGTAAGATGAATCAAGTTTTCTAGGAAGGGATCTACAGATCTTAGGAATAACCGCATTTCCAGGGTTGAAGATTGGAAATCTAGTAAATTTTCTATTGAATCTTTATATTTCACATATAGGGTAATCTCATTAATCTCCTTGTTGGAAAAAGTAAATCGTTTAAGCAACCGTTTTATTTCTTCTACCCTAATAAGCTCAAGTCGTTTTTCATTATATAGAAAAGAATCCTCCACCTGTAACTCCATAAAAATCACGGAAAGCAAAACTGAGCTATCTTTAATATTTCGTTCTTTCAAGTATTCAAATTTACTCGCTATTTTTTCCCATGAGCTAGATGAATGAAATTCATTTTTTTCAAGATCAATATCTGGAATTTCTGGAAAGAGTGCAACAAGAATCCCTAAGTGTTTCATTAAATTGAATGTTTTTGTGGGATCGAATCCAAAGGAAATTTTAAGTTCATTTAGAATTCTTTCATGTGGCACTTCAGCTAGATTATCTGCATGTTTCTTAATTCCATCAATAACTTGATCAGTAATTGTAAAATCAAGTTTTGAGGCAAATCTAATTGCTCTAATCATTCTTAAATAATCTTCATTGAAAACTATAGAAGGTTCTCTGGTAGTTTGTAATAGCCTATTTTCTAAATCCTTTTTTCCATCAAATACGTCGATATACTTGTTACCAAACAAGACGAAGGTGTTAATGGTGAAATCCCTTCTACTCAAATCTTCAAGTAAGGAAGCTTTTTCCACTTTTGGCACTCTAGAAGGGTATTCATATTCCTCTTTTCTAGTCTCATTAAACTCAAACACCGTGCCATCTGGGAATCTGATTTGAGTAGTTAATGTTTGATTACTCATTTTCCCTACCTTCCCCTCCATTTCTTTTGAGATAGCTTGAGTTAAATCCTGCATATCGCCTTTGAGTATTATGAAATCCACGTCTTGGCTTGGATTCTCTAAAAGCAAATCTCTAACAAAACCTCCAACAATACCAATAGAACAGTTCAGGTTTTTTGAAATTTCTTTGATGGCATTAATTTTTGCTTGTATTCTGTAATCTATCTTGTCTAGAATTGAATTATCAATCAGATGAATAGTTGCTTCAATTCCTGAATTTCTTAACTCTTCTACAAAGAATGTTAAGTCTTCATCGTTTTTATCCATCAAAGCTATCATGAAGAGTATACATTTGATAAATTTAAGCTTATTTCTAATCCTAGTCAAATCTATTTCTTCACATAATTGTGAATAATTTTGATTTCTATATATTTTTAAGACTGAATGTACAATTTTTACTTGAAAGAGTTGTAAGAGTGTTGGGCAATGTCGTTTGATAGTATACTCCTAAATTTTGAAAATGCTTTATGGTATATTGCAATAGGTTTGTTGATTTCAGGTGGTATTTTAGTTGTACTTTCTGTAATTCTGAATTTTGAGAGTTTTACTCATGCTTTGGGAATAGGGGATCATGATGTAGCAGCTCATGACATAGGAACTGGAGATCACGATGTCAGTGCAGTAGACCATGACATTGCAGTAGACCATGACATTGCAGTAGACCATGACATTGCAGTAGACCATGACATTGCAGTAGACCATGATATTGCAGTAGACCATGATATTGCAGTAGACCATGATGTAAGTATAATAGACAAAGATATTTCAATCGATAAAGATCTTTCTGAAATTCATCCTGATGGATTTAAAGATACAACTCACACATCAGCACCCATTTTTCTTTTACTATCAACATATTTTCTTATGTTTGGCATTCTAGGAATCTCAACTCTCCAAGTCCCATCATCAAGTATTGGAATTCGGATTTTTAGAATTATTGTAGTGATTTTCTCTCCCTATCTTCTTGCTTTAGTAATTACACACATCTGGAGAAGAATTTCCAAAACAACTGTAAAACCGATAATTAGAGGAGTACAATTAGTTGGTAAGATAGGGACTGTTTATGTTCCAGTTGACAACCAAGGTGGATTAATTCACGTAGATTTAGGAGAAGGTCATGGAGTTCAGAAATTTCCTGCGAAAAGCTTTGATTATCACAAAAGATTCAAAAGAGAAGAAAAAGTAAGAATCGTAGCAGTAAAGAACCGAGTTTATTTAGTTGATTCAACATAGAGGTATTTTTTTCGAAAATAGAAAGCTAATCCAGTTGCTAGAAAAACTACAGATATAGATTCCACTCCATCCTGTTGAACAGCTGTTGTTATCCAATGTGCAAAAAGGAGAAGAATCTAGATAAATTCCAGTTCCTCGTTGACCAAGTAATTCTATCGTATTGTTAGATAAAAACAGTTCAGAAGAATTATAAACACGGATCCCAGAACCAATACTTCGTCTTATTACAGTGTTAGTTATGTTACATGTGCTTTGAAAAATATCTTCTATTATTATTCTTCCGTGATATTTATAAATAAAATTATTCTGAATGATAAAGTATTTTGAAGTGTTAGAGATATCAATTCCCTAATCATATACTGTTAGATGTTCAGAAGTCAAGTTAAGATTTTCAATTCTATAAGGATTATTACTTGTCCCATTTCTGGGGAATCCTTGAAGGATGAAATCATCATTGTTTTTAATAATTATACTTTCATGCTCTGTTAGATTATTTAGGAGAAATCCTAAATTCTTATCTTTGGAACAAGTCCGTATTTGATAAATTGAAGAAGGTTGTTCATTCTCGTTATTATTAAGTTTATTTTGAGAGAATGTCTGACTCATACAAAGTATAACGATGATTAAGTACGTGAATGGTTTTTGTATAGTCTTCATTTCGCAGAGTAGTAAACCAATAAATAAAATAAAATTTCTAAAGTGATATCTGTAATCCAAAAACCTAATCCCACTATCTTTGTTTAGATACCTTAAAAAGCCCCCATTACTAGAATTTAAACACCACAGAAATGAGGGTATTGAAAAAAGATGGTTAATGCATTAGTTTGGATCCCCGTTGGAGTAGTTATCGTAGCGGTTTTATTCCTACTCTTTTATGCTTCCAGATATAGGAAGTTTACATCAGATACATATATGATTCATTTTAGAAATGGGAAGGTTATCAAAGCTGGGATAGGTGGAAAGGCAGTTGTTATGCCACTGATAGATGAAGTAAGAGTCATACCAGTAACAACGAATTCTACCTTCTTGGAAGCAAAGGAGAAAGTGCTATCTAGAGAATTTCAAGAGATATCAGTTACTGCATTTGTATTCTGGAGAGTAATTGATCCTGAAGTTGCTTTTTCTAGAACATCTTGGGACAAGTCATCAGTAGCTTATGTTGAGAACATCATTAGAAACGCTGCTGAAAGTATCATTCGTACAACTTGTGCTAACATGGCTTTAGAAAAGATCATTCGAGACAGACAAGCAATAATTGAAGCTGTAACTAAGGAACTCCACGCCTTAACTGCTGACTGGGGACTAATTATAGAAAGTTGTGAGATTAGAGATATTGAGATTATAGATCCAAACCTTAAATCTAATGTCTCAGCAATTATGAAAATCGAACAAGAGAAATTAGCTCGACTTAAAAGCGCAGAGATGCAAGAAATCACTCAATTAAGAGATTTAGAAGTAAGCAGAAAAGTAGGCATTGAAACACAAGAAGTAGAATTGGATATTGAATCAAAGGAGAAAGATAAGGAGATAAAGGTTCAAGAATTAGAGAGAAAAAGAACTGAAGTAGAAGCCCATACATATCAGACTAAAGTTGAAATTGAAGCCGATGCAAATGCTGAGCAAATTAAAAAACTTGCAGATGCTAAACAATTCGAGATGGTAGCTAGAGCAAGAGGAGACGCTGCAGCAATTAGAGAAGCTAAAATGGCAGAAGCAGAAGGTATTCTGAGAAGAATTGAAGCTCTAGCAAAAGCAGATACACGTTTATTCCAGGAGATGATTATTGAAAAGCTTCCTGAAATATACCAAAATCTGGAAATTGATAAGATGATTGTAACTGGCAATAAAGATGACGCATTTTCTACAATTGCAAATGCTATACTTCCATTCTTACAAATTGTTCCAGAGCTTGCTAAAAAATCGGAACTGCAAATTGAAAAGAAGAACTAATTTTCTCCCTCTTTTTTATTTTAAGATTTTTGAAGACTAACAAAACCATTATCCATTCCTATGTATTTTGTTCTTGATAGTCCATAATGTCTAAGTTTTGCTAGATAATCATCTTTAATCAAATTGTATTCATATTGTTCATGAATGCTCATCACCCAATCCAAAGAAAGATTCAGTTGAGGAATGAAAGCTAGAGTAAGATAACCTTCTTGACTTAGAGTGGTTTGAATTAAGTTAATGTAATCTTTCATGTGATCCTTGAATACAAATGAAGATCCCATAAAAATATCCACACAATCTTTTAACATTTCTATTTCTAATCCTTCTTTCTCAAGGAATTCAACATTATAAACCTCATAAAGATCTTGAATAACTTTGCATCTATAGAGTGAATTTGGGGGTTCAACACTTAAAACCATAACGTTATTCTTGAAATGATTAGCTAGATGAAGTGCATCATAACCTGATCCACCACCCCAATTTAGAATCGTTAATGTATCTTTTGCATCAAACAAAGGTAATCTTTGAGATAAATTAGTGTAAAACACATCACGAAAATGGAAGAAGAATTCAGATCCATAGAGTGAATCTAATGTTAAAATTAAATTACTATCATCCAGTTTTCCTTGTTCTCCCTTTAGTATTGCTTTGTACTTCTGAACTGATTTATCAAGAAGAGCATTGAATGGTTTGTGAACAATTTCTTTAGCTTGTTCTACTTCTGTTTCCAGAGTTTCTTCTAGATATTTTCGACGAGGGGAATCTGCATAAAATTCTCCTTGTTTAGTTATTAGTTCTTGATTTACCAATAAATCAAATATACAGAAAAACTCATCCTCTAATGTGTTGAAATTTAACATATGAAAAATCTCTTCAGGAGATCTAGGTCTATTTAGAATCTCAAATACACCTAGTTCTCTCAGCATCTTCGAAGCTTTCACAGTTGAAAGTTTCATTAGCATATCAAGGTTGTCTTTTACTTTTTCTTCTGTTGAATCTATTGAAAGAGAAAATTTACTCAATTTATAACACCGATTCTTCGCTTTTACTGCGTATAATAAAATATTACAGCTATCAAATTTAATATTTCTTATAGTTTTTCGCATGGTTTTACTAAACTGGTAAGAAAAGAAATAGGGAAAATATGTTTTGAGCTATTTTCTATATACATCAACAAGTCTTCTTGATTTAAGAAATATAACAAATTCCACTACTGATGATACTGGAACTGAAAGATTCTGACCTATAGCATAGATTGAGTTACCACCTTTGAATAAATTCAAATTTTCTGAAAACAATTGGAAATTCCTATCAAGAGTAATCCATCCTTTTTGTTGGATATTTTCCGGACGTTCAGATAATTCAGGGTGATCTTCTTCTGCATGAATTATTAAATCAACAAGTTCTGAAATTATATGCTTTTTTGGTTGTCTTGAAATGTTTTTGTCCAAGTATAAGATTGCTTCTTGTGTAGAAATTGTTTTCGTTTCACCTGCTACATTGATATAAGAATTAAAAAGATAGGTAAACCAGTCATCAATATATGAATAGTTAATCTTACTATGAGGTTTTTTTGCTCCAATCATTATCGCTTCTTTTTCTTTGTGTTTGTAAACTAGAAGCTCTAATCCTTTATAGTATAGACTTATTAGATCCCCTTCCTTTAATTCAGCTTCGCTTTTCTGTGTATCAATAAATTTGAATAAATGGGAGAGATCCATTTTTTTCTCCACAATAATCTTTGGAAAGAATCTGCCATCAATAGTCCCTTTATGATATTGGATAAATATAAATCCGTAAAAATTATTAAACTCTGTTCCAGTTATTACAGAATTGTCATCTATTGAAAGTCCTTTAGTTACATTACCTACTCTAGCAGAATAAGGAATTTTCACTGATTCAGCTTTTTCGGAATCGATTAGATGTTTCAAAGCTTCATCAAAGATTTTGGAATCACCTTGAGTCCTTTCGGAGAGTGATCTTGCATATTTAGTTAGTTTGTCTAAATCAGCTGTTGGAACACAAACAAAGAGCAAAACGACTATGTTTTCTACTTCATCTTGAAATGTAGTAAATCTTCCAAGCACGATGCGTTCATCTAAGCTTGTAATTACATCAGCATTTGTTCTTGCAAAACCTGTATATATTTCACTTAGAGAACTCACATCTTTCAGTTTATCGCCAAAATTAGATCGAGACAATTCTTTTAGAAAACAAACAGGACCATAGATTATATCAAACATTATTATGGAGACTACTTTGATGCCCAAATCTCTAAGAAAAGGAACATGAAATGGTGAAATTTCTAACTCATGATATTTCTCTTCTGTACTGATTTGAACCACCCAGTCTCAATGTTAGCATTGTTAAGTTGCTTTCTAATTGAACAATTCTGCTCAAATATTATCTGGTCTTATCAGTTTTAAACTGACTCATAGTTCTATAACAAAAGAGTGTTCAAAAACCTAGAAGATTTATTCTAGTCATCTAATCTTGCCCTTTCTTCCTCAAGAATAGGAACAAGTTCGTTGATAACATCAAAATCACAACTATCTAAGTATTCTTTTGATGTTTTCCAGAAATCATCGAATAAAACAGAATGGTACCCTAATGACTCATACGACAGAGCTTGGATTAAAACTTCTAATTTATCAACAAAAGAAACAAATTTCGATTCAATTGATTCTTTATTTTGTAAATCATCAAACATCTCTTTCCATCTGTTCTTTACATCTTCATTAGTTATTAGAGAGAGAAGTTCAGTACTAGCTGAAGTTAGAACTTGATTTTTGAATTCTTGATACTTATCTTTACCTAGGAGGATTGCAAGTTGTCTGTCAAAATCTTGATACTTACATTCAGGAAGATCATGAATAATAGCAATTCTCATAACTAGTTCTGTATTGAGTTCTTTTTCAGGATGAATTGCATTGTGTAGGTCACTTAATAACAAAGATAACATAGCAGTATTATAGGCATGATCCGCAATGCTTTCTACATCTGAGAGAGGAATACCAACTCTGATCCACCCTTGTCTTGGTAACTTTTTCAGTTGAATTGCGCTTTGTATAAATCCGTATATCAGCTGGTATAACTCGTCCACTTCACTCGTCTCTATCAAGTCTGTCGTGAAAATAAAGGAAATTGATTATTAAAAAACATCGATGGGGGTAATCGGTATAGGCAAATAAAGTAAGAAAAAAGGAGTTTGACTTACAAGAATTTCTTGAGAAAACTCCATTGTCTTTCAGTGTCTGATTCAAGATTTTGTAGCTGTTCTTTAGTCATTGATTTTGTTCTACCTTGCAAACTCGACCAATCTGTTAGTGGTAATCTGTTTTCCTTATCGACATACTTCTGATTTGGTCGACTAATAACTGCTTTCCCTGTATCTCGATTCCATTCGAAAAGAGGCCAGATTCCAGTTTGAACTGCCAATCGAGCTATTTTAATAGAATCAGCGGAATCAGATCTCCAGTTTGGAGGGCAGGGTGAATCTATTTGCATAAACTTGAATCCTTCTAATGAAATGGCTTTTTGGAATTTTGTTACCAAATCCTCCATATACGCAACAGTAGCTGTAGCTACATATCTAGCATTATTAGCCATCATAATGAAAGGAACCATCTTACGAGGAGTAGTGTTTCCTTGTGGAGTGGTAGCTGTTTTAGCACCAATCATTGTATCTCCACTTCTTTGTCCGCCTGTATTTCCATAAACATTATTTGAATACATGACATGTAAGATATTTTCTTGACGATCACAAGCACCAATCTCTGTTGCTATACCGATATCAGCACCTGAACCATCACCACCCCATATAACTACTTTAATGTCCTCTTTTCCTTTCATTTTCATCGCGCGTTGAATGCCTGAAGCAACAGCATCACTTGCCGCAAAAGCAGTATTAATTGTTGGTACATTAAATGAAGCTCCTTTTCCTCCTCCTTGATATACACTAGCACAGCTTGCAGGTACTACTAAAATCACATTATCTGCAATAGATCCAATTGCATGTCTAAATGCTAGTGCTGAACCACATCCAGCACAAGCAAAATGACCTTTCAGTATTGCTTTTCTGGGTATATTCAATAAATCCTTTTGAGTTACTTTCATATCATATCACTCCTTTAACACTTTCTTTGCAGTAGCAGCGATCTTTGTGTAAGGAACATCTTCTCCGCCAAGACCCATGATTCTTCCTTCGACTGAAGTATCAACATTATTTCTTTTTAGTACAGCTTCGATTTCTATTCGAAGTTGCCCATCATGACCAAAACTCACTGAACGATCAATAACGAGGAATTTATTATTTTGCTTAGCAAATTCAACTATATCTTTTTCAGGGAATGGTCTGAAGGTTCTGATTCTTAATTCATTGACACTTAATCCTTCTTCTTTTAGCAGATCTACTGCATCCTGAGTCTCATCTGCTATAGTGCCCATTGAAACGATTGTTAAGTCAGCTACATCGTCTCCATATACTTCAACTAAACCATTTCCATATGTTCTACCGAAATATTCACCAAATTCCCTATTCATATCAACTATCTTCTTCTTTGCTCGTTCCATAGCTTCCATCAGATCTTTTCTGTCTTTGTTGAATTTTTCAGGACCTACTAATCCACCGAATATCCATGGATTTTCAGTATCAACCTCAATTACAGGATCTTTGTATTCACCAACAAAGTTGAAAGAATCCTCAGCATTTGGAAGATTAACTTGTGCTGTTGTATGACTGATTACAAAACCGTCCAAACAAGGCATATATGGCATTGCAATCCTTTTATCTTCAGCTATTCTAAATCCCTGAAGAATGGAATCAAAAACCTCTTGATTGTTTTTTGTATAGACTTGGATCCATCCAGCATCTCTGAAAGCCATTGAATCTTGTAAATCTTGATAAATTGACCATCCTGGAGCTAAACAGCGATTTACAACTGGCATTACAATAGGCAATCTTCCGTAACCACTCCAAAAAACATTCTCAGCCATATATAGTAAACCTTGTGATGAGGTTGCTGTAAAGGTTCGAACACCACTCCAAGCTGCACCCATACAAGCAGCTAGAGCTGAATGCTCACTTTCAACTATTATAAATTCTGCATCAAGTTTTCCTTCATCAACATATTGACTTAGTTTCTCGATAATTGTTGTTTGAGGAGTAATAGGATAAGCTGCAATCACCTTGGGTTTTGCATAAAGTGCTGCATATGCTGCTGCATCATTACCTGTCATTGATTTTTTTTCAAATTGTACTACCACTTTAGTCACCTTCCGAAACCATGGTTATTGCCTCCTTTGGGCATTCAATAGCACAAATACCGCATCCTTTGCAGTATTCATAATCATATCTAATCGCTTGATCTTTTTCTCTGTCTGCTCTATAGATTGCATTATCTGGGCAGAACTTCCAGCAGATATTGCATTTTATACATAGATCAGGATCCACTACAGGTTTTTGTGTTCTCCAATCACCTGTTCTTCCTGCAGCCCCTTCCATTGGGAGTAATATTGGCGAACTTGGTCCTTCTGTCATGCTATTACCATCTTTGTTTCTTCATAAGCTCTTTTCGCTGCTTCAACGTTCTTTGGAGCTCTTTTCTCTCCCCAGAATTCTTCTATTGCTTTTACTAGATTTCCTAAACTTACTATTTCAGTTCCTTTTGCAAAAGCTCCTAACATTGTCATATTCACTAATGTAAATCCACTGAGTACTAAACCTAAGTCTTGTGAGATTCTGGTTGCATCAACAAGTGCAATCTTTCTTCCTGAACCTTTGAATTGTTCTGGAATTTGTGTACTATTGATAATCACAACACCGTCTCTACTCACTGTATTAAAATCAATTCTATCGATGAGAGATTCATCTAAAACAAGAGCATGATCAGCATTATACACTGGACTGTGTAATCTGATTGGTTTATTATCAAATCGGACGTATGCTTCAACTGCAGCTCCTCTTCTTTCTGATCCATACTTCGGAATTGCTTGAGAGTACCCAAATTTGTCTTCATACATTGCAGCATCTGCTAATATTTTGGCACCTGTGACTCCTCCAGAGCCACCTCTACTAATTTGAATGATTTCTATCATTAACTCTACCTTATCTTTGTTGTGATTCGTTTTTTTCATCAAATATAATTTTTTAGGTATCTCTTTGAAATATGAAAAACCTTCGAGAGACACTTGTAATCGACAATAGTAAAAAAGATGGGTATTTACTTTCTTTAATTTTAACAATACTAATCTTAGATAATCGGAAATTTGACATGTGTAAAAATTGATTTAAATTTTAATTGACTCTTGCTGTATTTATTATTACCCTGTCTTTAGAACATTAAAAATAGATACTAATCCTTCATATTTTCTTATCTGCGCTCCTTTACTGCAGATTAAACTCAAAGTTTCTGATTCAATTTCAGTAAAGGGACCAACCCTTGTTATTACATCAACATTTGCATCATGTCTTCGTTTCAACCCAGATAAACCTAACATAACATTGGGTCCTCTAAACTCTATAACATCCAGACCAGCAAAACCTGCAATTTCTTGTGGTGTAGATATGCCTAGTTTGTTAATTGTTTCTTTTGTTGCATATTTTCGAAGAAGAAGAGCATTGACTTTTACCTCTTCAACGTTCTCTGCAATAGCAGATAATACTTTTGTAATGAATTTTAGTTTTGTATCTTTTTCCATTGGCCAAAATGTGGCAACTCCCATTTCAGGAAAGATTGAAAGTATCATTTGTTTCTCAAGAGGAATGAAAAGGAATTTCTTAAATTCACTTGATTGTTCAAAAGACATCGCACAAAGATAATGCAATGGTTTGGAAGAAAGTTTAGTCATATAGATATTTGAGAATTGAACTTCAAAATCTTGAGCAATTTTCTTACCTTTTTTAAGAAACTCATTTTTCAATTTGGTAGAAGTATCGAATTTTTTTGTTGGAGTAAAAGAAAATAGTCGCTGATATTCATTGAAAAATAACTTATTCATAGATTTAGACCATACTTTCCTTATCTTGGAAACAGTGATTTTTTTCTGATGGATTTCATTGATCAGTCGGTTGATGATTTCTTCATCCGATAATTTCGTAATTTTCTTATCTGTAGAAGTTAATGTGGAGAGTATATCTTTTCTTGTTAAATAGTTGACAAAGATCGTTCTTCCCATTCAAATCACAAATAAGGATATCTTGAAGATTAATTTACGCTAATCTTGTTGTGTTCTACGTTAAACAGATTATTTAACTTTTTCATAGATTTGGTGGAAGAAAAGAGAAATAATTACAGAAAATGATTCTAGAAGATTACATTTATCTTGAGGAGTATTAATTGTATCTCAAAAGCAATCAAAAGAACATTAAGTACAGAAATCAGAACACCTGTTTTCCAATCTTTTCTCTCTGACATCTCCACATAGAGAAAGAACCAAATCAGAGTAGCAAGTATAACTATTCCAAAGAATACAACCATGAATGTAAGAAAACCACCAGTGAATATGCCGCTATAAGGTGTATATGCCATTTTTTGTCCTCTTGAACTTTCTGACCGTGTGTTTCATAATAATTTAAAAAACTTTGCCATTTCGTCTTTATTTACTTAGGGATAAAATAATCATCTTTTATTTCTCCCTTGATGTTCTTCTTTTTCAGATACATAGGTATAATCTTTTTGATACTGTTAATATCAAAACCTATTTCCTCAGCTAATTTTTCAAGATTAATTTTCTCTCCAGAATCAAGAGCATGTTCAATCTTATATTTGGGTGTATCTTCTTCTTTAAATTCACCCTTAGTTTTACCTTTAGCGCCAGTCTTATTCTTTCCACATTTTGGGCAGTCCCAAGTTGCCATTCTAGTTATTGTAACATTACCAGCTTTATCCGGCATTGGCGATACAATGTTCCATTCTTTCTTGGTGGGAACATCGTTAGGTAGCCAAGTCTCACCACAATGTTTACATTTGATTGGTTTTTGCTTTGCCATAATATTCAACATTCATTTTTTTCTTAAAGTTAAAATCTTTTCGATGGTGAAACTCTTATTGAAGAGAAAATAGGTAAATTTACTTATAAAAAGAAGAACTGAACATTTTGTTTATGAGTGGAGTTTTTCTAAGTCAGAAAGCTAGTTTTATAAGAGACCAAGATAAGAAAAAAATGATTAAAACAGTGATTTCATGAAATGTTTAGCTTGTTGGGAACCTATTTCAGAGGAGGAAAAGATTTGTCACCACTGTGGAACAGATCAAAATAATGCTAAAGACTATCTAGCATTGGCACTGATGAAACAACAAAAAAACAAAGTTGCTGTTCCTGAAAAAACTAAAGTTCTAGATTATATCTATAAAGTTGACCCTGAAGCAAAAGAAGAAATCACTATTTCGTCATCAGTTTCAACTCTAACAACTCCTTCTTCTTCAAAACCTCAAATAGCAGCTCCGGTCTCGAAAACTCCTTCTACACAATCTGGTTATCAACCCCAGGTCCCATCATGGTTGGGAACCCCTTCACCTAAAGCATTAGCAGAAATTTCAAAAGAGGCAAAAGAACAACCAAAAGTAAAAACAAAAGCTAAACAAAAAGAAAAAACATTAATCTGTCCAAATTGTGAGAAAGAAGCTCCTCTGAGAAAATTCTGCAAGCATTGTGGAAATCCTTTGCAAAAAGAGTGTCCGAAATGTAATAAATCCAATTCCATTAAAGCAAAATTCTGTACAGCTTGTGGCCAAAATATAACAGCTACTTCTTTAGATAAAGAGGAAAAAAAGCAATAATTAGATAGAATAATCTCGTGATTTTTTATGAAACTTCCTAAGCCTTATGTTGCAATTCTCTACAAATGGAACAAAGAAAAGCTATCTACTAATATAGCTTATTTTCTTCTTAAAGGCAAGAAGGATAGAATTTCAATTATGAACACAAGTTTGCAGTTTGTCTACGAGAAAGACTATCTTAGAGTTTACAAGTATCTTAAAATTGGTAAGAGCTCAAATATTTATGTTCGACCACGAACTGCTACTGAACAGCTTAGAGAAGCAGAATATTTATTGATTCCAGATACTGATCTTCCTTGGGATAATAAATCATTTTTAGAATACTGTAAAACGTTCAAAATTTCAAAACCGAGAATTGTACAAACTTGTTGGTACTGTTTATCTAGGAGATCCAAATGGACTACACTTGAAGAAGATTCAATCAAATTTAAAAGTCATAGAATTTGTGATTACTGTAGCAAATCAGAGCTTGTTCAAGAACTTCAAAGAAGTAATCTTGTTGTTTCAGGAGGTCTTACAAAGTTCTTTCAGCAACAAGCTGAAAGAGAGGGAGAACTTGATTTTGTTTTAGAAAATATTTCTTTGGGTACAGAACAAGATCCGATAAGGAATCCTGATTCGACAATCTTCGATATAATACCTGCTAAGAAACCAGATAAAGTTACCAAGGTTAAAGATGTCAAAAATCTTCCATCGAGGTTAAAAGAAATTCTAATCTCAGAGGGTATCAAAAATCTATTACCTATTCAAGAAAAATCAATTGAGGGAGGATTACTTGACAATAAAGATTTGCTCATAGTTGCTGGAACCACATCTGGAAAGACCTTGGTTGCAGAATTAGCAGGTATCCCAAAAGCTTTGCAGAAGAAGAAATTTATTTACTTATCTCCTTTGGTAGCCCTTACAAATCAAAAGTATGAACAGTTCAAAAGAAGATATCAAAAAATCGGACTCAAAACCGCTATTCGTGTAGGAATGAGTCGAATCAAAGTTGATGGTGAGTTTTCTCCAATTATTGACGATGATTTTACGAAATCTGATATAATTGTTGCGACATATGAAGCATTTGATTTCTTATTAAGAGATAATAGAAGTGACGCAATCGGAAATGTTGGAGTAATTGTAATAGATGAAATCCAAATGCTGGTCGCAAAAGAGAGAGGATTCAGATTAAATGGATTAATTGCTAGATTGAAAGCTCTCTACCCAAGAGCACAATTCATCTACCTGTCAGCAACTATCGGTAACACAAAAGGACTTGCTGAAGATTTATCTGCTGATTATATAGAATATCTAGATCGTCCCATTCCTTTGGAAAGACACGCTATCATAACAGATAATGAGGGTGATAGATTTGAGTACCTGTTTAAGCTATGCAAGAATGAAGAAAAAATAAAATCGAGTACAGGTTATCAGGGTCAATCACTTGTCTTTACTAATTCTAGAAGAAATTGTGAAAGCGTTGCAAGAAAACTGAGGAATAAAGGAGTAAAAGCAAACCATTACCACGCAGGATTAACTTTTATGAGACGAAAGATGGTTGAAAGAGGTTTTGAAAAAGGAAAATTCTCAACTGTTGTGACGACTATAGCTCTTGGTGCGGGAGTGGATTTTCCAGCATCCACAGTAATCTTTGAGAACTTAGCGATGGGAATTGAATGGTTATCAGTTGCAGAATTTCACCAAATGTTAGGAAGAGCTGGACGATTAGGTTTTCACGATAAAGGAAAAGTGTTTTTGCTTGTTGAACCAGGAAGGAAAATCTATGCAGGACAAAAAGAGACTGAGGAACAGATAGCTTTTGAACTCCTAACTAAACCTATTGAAGATGTAGACCCTTTTCTCGAGACAATACAAGAAGAAGAAGAAGTGTTAGCAACTGTTGTTGCTTTCAAAGAAGTAAGTATCTCTGATGATAAAATGATATTTGCGAATATCTTAGGAAGATCGAATCCATTACGAAATAATATGAATGCACTAAAGAAAATGGAAATGATCTATACAGAGAACAAGATAATCTATCCAACAAAATTAGGAAAAGCTGTATCATTATCATTCTTAGCTCCATCATATGCTTTGAGATTAGTACAAGAGATTAGAAGACAGAAAAACAAGGGTTTCTCAGATGATTTTGCATTTGAACTAGCAATAAAGATTCAGACTTTTAGAGGAGCACACCTGACTCCAAAAATCCATAAAGAAATAGAAAAAGTAATAAAATCAACAGTTTCTACTAACATATTTTCAGGTGCTATTCTAGATCTTTATTCAGGAAATGGTTGGGGAAGAAGAAAACCTACTGATTTAATAATTGAGACATTCACTAAGTGGACACAAACTTTCTTGGATTGCAAATGTGCTGACAAACCATTCTGCGGGTGTGGAGAAATAAATTTCTCAAAGATTATCATAGAATTGCGAAAGCAAGGTTATTCACCTACTCGTATTGCATCAGAAACTAGAAAATTATATAACATTCAGCTTTATGCTGGAGATATCTACAGTTGGTTAGATTCACTTGTTCACCATCTTGAAGCTGTTCAGAGACTAGCCAATGTACTTGAAGAAGAAGATTTACAAGGATTTGCAAAAGATTGTACCAAACTTGTAGAAAGACCAGAAATCAAGAATGAATAGTTTTATTATTGATTCGTCAAACTTATGAATATCTTTACTACCCATATTTATCATAAGGAAAGTTACTGATATGAGTAAAAATGAAATTGATATGGCTATGTCGGAAGAAGATTTAGTCATGATTATAGTTGGATTGTTAATTTTCATCTTGTCTTTTTCGGACATAAGAACAAGTGCACCAATAGGATTTGCTTCATTTCCGTCCATTATCGTATTCCTAGTTGGATGGATTGTTGTCCGTTTCAGAAGAAGACCACTACCTAAACAAGTTCATCAAACCAGATCGATCTATTTAGCTCATATTAGATCCTTACGAAATTATAACTTAATCTCCATAATTCTATTCGATATACTACTCTTGAGTAGATACATTAGAGCTGAAGAAGAGATTAGGACAGTGTTGATTTTCAATTTTATTGCATTATTTGTTCTTTCATTACTAGAATTTGCAGGACACATAACTGTTACAGATAGTCTAGAAATTTTTCCTGTAATTGAAGGTGAAAGCGAAGAAGTATACAAAAAAAATAAATTTGAACTGCTATATGGAACAAAGTATTGGATATGGTTGGGAATTACTTCGGTAGTTGCAATTGCTTCACATTACTTCATCTTTGCTGAGATATTTATTGTTAAAGACGTTTTAATCATAGTCTTGGAGATTCTTTCTCTCCTTGGAGGAGTGGGAATCTTTCTGTTTTTCTATTATAGAACCAAGCGTTTTGGAACTATGAATGATCCAGTTATGGTTGTAAAAGCTGCTGAGTACTATAATGAATCAGATCTAAAAGATACAAGTATAAAGGTACTTGAAGATTATCTTAAGGAAGATAAGGAAAATGTTGCAATTCTGTCAAAATTAGCAGTACTTTATGTTCAAAAGAATAAGCATGATAAAGTGCTTGAATACACTAAAAGAATTCTTGCTGAAACCGAAGAAAAATCCGTTAGTGTTCCTCATTTAATATCAAAAGCTCATCTACTTAGAGCCATAAGTCTGAAAGCTAAGGAAGATTATCAAGAAGCTTACAAAGAAGTTGCAGCATCTCTCAGATATACTCCAGAAAGTGCAGCAGCTAGAAAACTCAGAAGAGATTTAAGAAAAATCCTCAAGATTAGACAACAAGAAAAGAAAGAATGATGCTATCTAGCTGGTTCTTCTTTCATCGTTTTTTTCTTCCTAAAACGCAATAGGTTTAAATGAACACTACCAATTCATAGATAGATGAAACTCTGCTCTATTGATACCACTCTCAATGAGTCTATTCAACCTAAACAGATAACGAGTGTTGTGGACATAGAAATAGCAGAAATCAAGTTTAACATTATAAAGAAGATTGGTACTGGACTAGATAGAAATATTCTCGAAAAATCTCATATTTTATTTATCAGTTTACCAAGAAAAAAAATAACTCAAGATCAGTACATTGAGCTTACTTCATATATCGATATTGGAGGTTGTTTGGTTCTTACTTTACCTTCACCACCTTGGGATGATTTAGGTAGATTTTTTGATGAATTTAGGAAGGAACTCGGAATTTCCTTTCAATCAAACTATGTTTATGGATTACCAAGGATACCAGTTGATACACGCTTGATAGGTTCAGAGTTAAAAATCACACAAGCTCATGTAATTGAGTATGAAACTAGAAAAGATTTACTTAAGGAAAGAGGAATAAAAAACTATATCCCATTAGCTCTGATGGACAACCAACCTGTTATTATTGCTGGGTACAAAAGACGTGGAAGATTTGTGATATTTAGCTCTCCAGAGATATTTAACAAGCAAAATTCTACTTATCTCACTAAATTAATTCGTTTGTCCTCAAAGAGAATGGATTATCTGCTATCAACAAAGGAGGAAAAGATTAGAATAGGGGATACCAACTTCTATGCATTAATTCAACACGCTTGTTTGGATAGTTATCTATTATCCTTATATCATTACAATTTTATATTCTATCAGGGAGATTTCAAATTTACAACAATCGAATATTTATTGAAGAAGATACATAATATTATATCTAAACAAAAAATTGAAGGAAAACTTCCTGATTTATCAGAAATAGGAACATCCTTGCAATCAATAAAATTAGGTGGTTGAAACTTGCTCATAAAAAGAATATTAATCATTACTGAACATGGGGTTCCTATTTTTGATTATGAAGAATATTCTAGGGGAGATGAGGTTTTAGTTTCAGGTTTGATCACAGCAATTCTGAGATTTGTTGAAGAAATAGAAAAGGAAAAACTATCTCGTGTTCTGTTAGAAGAGAGTCAATATCTTCTTAAATCAAAGGATTCTCTGATTTTTATTTTTCAGATATCTGATGAGATGCCCAATGAATATGCGGATTATGTAAGTGATTGCATTTCGGAGAATTTCTATCGTAATTACAAAGAACATTTTGAAGGATTTTCAGGGAATGTAAGTGTTTTTCATGGGTTTCAAGAAGAATGCAGAAATATTCTCTTGCAGTGTGGAGTCGAGATAGCAGATGTGCTTTTTGAAGATCCTGAAGGAGGAAAAATGCAAGCGTGGTGTATGTTTTCAAATGAAAATGAACCCTTGGTTGTTATGGCAAATGCGCCAAATTATAACATTGATAGTTTTACAATTTTCCAAGTGCTCGGAAAGAGTCTGAGAAAAGTAGTTTCATCCATGAATAATTGTGAGAAGGGTATGGGTCATCATATTACTCATCAAGGAAATTTAATTCAGACAATTATATTTCCTTTTGTTATCATTGTAATGGAATCAAAAATCAAAGAATTTGAAGTAAAACGATTCAGACAATTCAAAACTAAATCTCATAAACAAATCCTAGATATGTTTACTGAAGCATTTAATCCAGATAAAATAGAGATTTATAACCGTTCATTGGTTTCCCCTCTGACTAACGAGAATATAAGCGGATTTCATAAAATATTGAGTGATCTCTTTCAAGCTGCTGAAAAGGGACTTGAGTATCTATTCACTGCTCCAGTTCATGTTCAGATATTTACAACACAAGAAAAAGCTACAGTCGTCATTAAATTAGTAAATCGAATTCTATTTCTTGACTATGATCACCATATCTCAACTTCAGATTTGTTAGAATTGACAAAAAGGGTGTTTGAGAAAGATATAGTAGTTAAGGACGAAATCCCTGAAGCAGTGCTAGAAAAATCGTAGTTGCTGTTATATCAGAAATAGAGCCAGGATTTATTTCTCTCTTTTGAGATGTTCGAAGATAAGTATCTAACGCTTTGATTGATTCTTTTCCTTCCTGAGTAAATATCCCACCAGCTTTAATAGTTTCTTTTGTTTTTTTATTTACTTCAGTTGCTATTTCATTACCAAATCTCTTAGCAATGTGTGTATCTTTCTTCTCTGAAAGCAAAGTAATATATGTTTGAGTTGTAGCATTTCTAAAATTGCTATTCTCATCATAAACTCTTTTGAATGTTGAAAATCCACATTTCAACGAGATTTGATATCTGTGTGATAACTCATGGAAGACTAGATCTCTTCCTTCATAGAATTTTGTGTATTCAAACAGATTTGTTCTTTCATTTCTGTGAATTTCCATGAATGAGTTAAAATTATCTTCTTGTTTATCAGATTGAAGTATTCTGTTAGAAACACAATTATTCAAAGCTTTGGTGAGATAAATACAATCCTCAGAAGTTGAATTTTTAAGAAATTGTTCTGTTATACTCACAACGTTGTCTAAATTTATCTGTGTATTTGTTTTCATTCCTTCAGTTGCAAAACAGTGAGCTATGCCTAGAGTTATTGGAGCGAACATTAGTAAAGTTCCAAAAATTGTGTTTCCTGAAGATCTGTACCATGTTTTTGCTTTTTTAAGTCCATTTTCTATTATAAATCCTAGTTCTGCATCTTCGAACCAGAGATGATTACCAGCTACTAATATACCTCTTTTAGCTAAACTGAAAATTGGAGAAAATAAACTACTTGCCCCAGCAAGAAAGTGTTCTGATTTTGTATCATCAAATTCATGAAGAAAAGATGCTCCTCCTGGTTTTAGTTCAGTAGAGTATAAAATATTATGAGCCAAAACAGCGCATTGAGCTATGTATAATTGTACATCCAGAACTTTTCCTTTTACATCATTATTATTCAATGTGAAGGGCATTCTAGTTGAATTAATGTAATATTATTTTTAATGCATCGGTTAATGACTTTATTATTTTAATCTCGAAAAAACACTCCTTCTTGAATCAAACTATAAGTTTAATTATGTTCGTGAACCTCTTTATCTTGTAATGTTTCCGAAAGGGACGTGTCTTACTTTTTTGTTTGTATCTATATATTTAGTATTTTTACCATTTCGAAAAAAAAGGTGAATTAAATGAGTGAAAAATATAGAAGAACAGATTCCCTAGCATATGCAACGGGTTCTTTTAAAAACAACTTAGAAGATATTATTCAGAGATGGAGTGATATCGTCATAAGTGTTGTAGATGTATGTCCAAAAATAATTGAAGATATTAAGAACATAATGAAAAACAGAACTAGCGTTAGTTCAAAAAAGACTGAAATCATGTCTGATCTTACTAATCTAGGTAAAATACTCTCAGAATTAGAGAAAATCAATGCAGAAAATTATGGTTTAATGATTGAGATGGATGGTTTGGATTTTCCACTTAAAGGACCTAAAAAAATGATGCAGTTATGCAAGGATGAAGAAGAGGAAATAGGATTTCTTCAAACTATACTTCGAAACTTAAGTAAAACAATGACTTTCATTGAAAAAGGAGACACCGAAGAAGAACTTTTAATGAATTCCTTAAAGTCATTTGAAGATGCTTTCAACCAATTTCAGGAGTTGACAAATAAAGCGATTCAATTGTTCTCTAATATAGCGGAAGAACTAGAAAAAGAACATAAAAAAGCTCGAAAGTATTTGGGAATTGTATAATCTTCCCAATTTCTTATTTTTTGTTTAATTTTTTTATTAAAAAGAGTTATTAGAAAGCAGAATAAACTTCTCTTAATGAATGAAAACGATCCTGAGCTATTTACCATTAAAATGACTAGAGCATTAGAAGATAATGTCTTTGCAACAGGAATCACTATTTTTGAGATGATGGAAATAGCAGGTAAAGTTGTAGCAGAAGAAATCAGTAAATACGCTAAGAACAATTCAATAGAGAACATCGTTATGTTGTCTGGTTTTGGAAATAATGGAGGAGATGCTTTAGTTGCTGCTAAATATCTTATAGAGGAAGGCTTCAATTGTGAAATAATACTAGTTGGTGATAAGAAAAGATTCAATTCTCAAGCTTCACAAAAGAATTACGATAAATTATTAGAAATTTTACCAAATGATAGATGGTTTGAAATAAAAACCAAAAAAAATGTGGAAGTAGTTCTTAATAAGATTAATGAGCGATCGATTGTTGTGGATGCCCTATTTGGAATTGGTATACAAGGAAAATTAAAGGAACCGTACAAAACAGTTGTAGAGTTCCTGAATAAAAATCTTGAATGTGACATCATATCTTTAGATATTCCTTCAGGATATAATCCTGAAATTCTTAGCGAGATTTATGTAAAAAAACCCAAACTGATTATATGCCTTGGAAGAAATAAAATAAAACAAGAAGATTTTACAGAATCATCAATCATTGTACGAAATATAGGTATATCTGAAGAATCAGAAATATGTGTTGGGATTGGAGATTTGAAATGGTTCTTCCCTAAAAGGAAAAAAAGCAGTCATAAAAGACAAAATGGAGTTGTCACTGTTATTGCAGGTTCTAAGGATTATGTTGGTGCTCCAGCTCTCGCGGGTTTTGGGGCTTTTCGAACGGGAGCAGATCTGGTTTTCATAATTACTCCAGCGAACATTAGAGAAACTGTAGCTTCATTTGCTCCAGATTTCATTACTATTCCAGCACATGAAAATGAAATTGAGCCTATTGATATCAAAAAAACTTTTGAACATCCAAGACTTAAAGGATCTGCTTTTGTCATTGGTCCTGGAATGATGGTTACAATAACAACAAAAGAAACGCTTCTAGAATTTCTGAAAAATAAAGAACAAAGACAAGTTATAATTGATGCTAGTGCTCTTAGTGTAATGGAAGAAAATCATCTATCCTTGCTGCAGTTCCATAAATCTATTTTAACTCCCCATGGGGGAGAATTCTCTAGAATTTTCAAGAAAAAGTTTACTGGAGTACTGGAAAAAGATATGAAAATTGTGGAAGAAGCTGCAAAGCGATGGAAAACAACAATACTTCTTAAGGGAGAAAATGATATTATTTCTAATGGTGTGAGAACCAAAATAAACAAAACTGGACATCCAGGTATGACTGTTGGAGGTACTGGTGATGTTCTTACAGGAATCGTTGCATCTATACTCTCTGTAACAGATGATACTTTTATCTCAGCAGCTCTAGGAGCCTTTATTTCAGGAGCAGCAGGAGAACTAGCATCTGAAAATTTCGGTGATGGCCTTATGGCTTCTGATATACCAAAATATATACATAAAATTATAGACAAAGCTATGAATTTTAAGGCTAAAGAGATTTAGGAATCTTCTAAAATCACTTTTCGTTAGGAAATGCTAGGTGATAGTGATACTACTATAGTTCCTATCCCTAAATGAACTGCTAGAGCTGGAGTTAGAAAGTTGATAATTTTCTCTCCCAGTGTTAACTCTTTTTCCAATTCATTCATTATCTTTTCCGCAGATTCAGTGTCATCTCCATGTGTAATCATTAAGTCATATTTCTTATCTTTTGGAATTCGGGAAACTATTTCTTCAACAACTTTCTCTTGAGCTTTCACTTTTCCAGTAGCTTTACCTATTCCTTCTAGTATTCCGTTTTTAATTTCGATTATTGGCTTCGCTTTCAGCAGTGTTCCCACAAAATATTTGAGGTGAGAAATTCTTCCGGATTTCTTTAGATTTTCAACATTATCGACATACCCTAAAAGAATAGATTCATCTCGTATTCTTTCAACTTCCTCAACTAATTCTTCACCAGTCACTCCTTTCTTGAAGAGTTTTGCAGCAGCTAAAGCTAAGAATGCTAGCACCCCTGAACCAAATTTCGAATCGACTAAATGAATCTTCTTATCTTTAAACCTCTTTATTACAATTCCTGCTGACTGATAGGTTGCAGAAAACTTAGAAGAGATCGTAGCTATAAAAATAGTGGAATATTCTTTCAAACTCTCTGTTACTTTTTCCCAGAAATCCCTTGGACTTGGAGCTGAAGTAGTAGGTAGTTCATCAATATTTCTTAATATGTCATAAAAATCTTCTGAGGTTATTTGTGTCCTATCCTCATATATTTGATTATCATAATGAATGTACATAGGAACTATGTCTATATCATATTTTTCTACAAGCTCATCTGGTAAATCACTAGTACTATCTACAATAATTTTAATTTTCTTATCTGGCATATTGAAACCTTCTTTCTTTAGAATAGTTGGAATAGATGTAATTAATTAACTGAATGGTTTTCAATTACCTTCTTTTATTAAGATATTTAAATTATTTCCTCAAACAAAGGAAAAATGCATTTTGACTATTTTAAGCTTTTTTCTATTCACTTTTTCTCTTTGCTCTTGATTCGTCTTTAGCTCTTTTCTTTGCTCTTCTTTCTTCTTCTTTTCTAGCTTTTTCTCTTCTCTTTTCCCTTTCTTTCATGTATTTCTCTTTCTCTTTTTCTTGTTTCTGTTTTTCTTTTTCTGTTACTTTCTTTACTTCTTTCTTCAAAACTGAAGGTATAGGTAAATCTTTTGTTCTTTCAGTAACCTTTCCAAAGAATTTCAGAAC
Organism: Promethearchaeati archaeon; assembly: GCA_013166775.1. Lineage (GTDB taxonomy): Archaea > Asgardarchaeota > Heimdallarchaeia > Heimdallarchaeales > Heimdallarchaeaceae > UBA460. Next base: position 65,059 of record JABLTJ010000010.1, on the reverse strand, counting down.
TGTCATAGAGAACTTAACTAGAGTTAACAAATCTGCAGGTTTTCCTGTCATGCTGAATTTCATTTCAAAATGTGGTTCATCTGTTCTTACAGATATCCATTGCACTTCTTTAGAATAATCTTTCAGATTTTTGAGAAACATTTTGCTTCTTATTAGCTGGTTTATTGCTCTTGGTCTATTTGACTTAATTAGAAAAGCCTCGTTTGTGTCTTGATCAGGAGTTGGAATATCATCTATCTCTACTAAATAATCAAAATCCTTTCTTATTGCTGATTTCATTTTGTATGGAATCACTTCAAATAAAACACGAGGTTTTTCAGCGAAATTAGCAGCTAAACCGAAGGAATCCTTATTTCTGAAGAACAATCCATCTACCAACATAGTTGGGAAACTTGTTCTTGGAAGTAATATTAACCAAGCTGAAGCACTCTTAAGTTCAAATTCTTCATTTAGTTGACATCTTATCTCTATTTGTCTATCATTTGGATCTTTTCTAGAATAATTCTCGATATAAGGATCGATTGCAGTAAGAACATCATCAAAATAAAACTCTTTCTTCTTTCTGTTAGCATATTTTCCCCAGATGTAAAATGCAAGGTATAACCCAACAAATACTAAAATAGGTACAAGCATTGCTAGGATTGAGCCAAATTGAGCAAGGATTCCATCAGCCATAGTAATAACCAATCTCTTTTAACGGTTCAGAGATAATACCTATTTTAATTCTTTCTCTATCTTATATTTTCAGCTCATCACTTTTACTTCTGATGATAATTCGCCCAAGATTTAGAAAAGCTTTGTAAACATTCATACCTGTCAAAGCACAAGTTGAATAGTATTCTCTTAATTCAATATTAGGATACAGATCTTTAGTCTCATTGAGATATCGCTGTGCTTCAGTATCGATCCTCAAATTGTTTTCTCCATCTATTAAATCGTTTTTATTTCCAAGGATTAGCACAGGAACTCTTTCTTTTAGAGAGGCATTCAATTCCTCTAACCAATTCTCTAAATTAGAATAAGTTTCAGGACGACTTTTGTCAAAAACCAGTAGTCCCCCCTCTGCTCCTGCATATTGCTTACTTCTCAGTTCTTTAAATTCTGGTTGTCCTCCAAGATCCCAAATCTGAAAGGTTATTTCCATATCTTCGTCTTCGTGTTTGTGAGATGCTAAATCTACACCTAGGGTACTCATATAAGCTTCATCTAAATGAAGACCCATGAAATTTCTTTTTAGGGTTGTCTTTCCTGTTGCGTAATCACCTAAAAGTACAATCTTTACAACTCCAAATATGGACATTGTTATTCAAGCTTGACTTAGAGAGGTAATTTATTAGTTTTTTGTTAAAGCGTATTTTATTTCAACACTTCTTGATATTTTAGCTTTAAATAATCCATATTTTTCTCGAAAACAGAAGCAGCAGAAATCAGTTTTCCATGACCTGGAACAGCTGCTATTAGTTCTTTCTTATTGTATTTTTCAAGAATTTTATAATGTTGAAGTGGATTAACAGCAAATGGCATTACTGTTTCCTTTTCTGCCCAACTGGGTTCTACATTTTCAAATAAGAGATCACTCATAAAACAGATTTTTTCTGAAGGGAAGTAAGCTATGATATCTCCTTCTGAATGTGCGGCTCCTACATTGAGAATTTGTACCATTCTTTCACTACCTTGAGCAATAAGGGAATCATCAATTAGCAAATCAGGAGTTCTTAAATGAAAATTTGGTTCTATTATTGTTTCCAAGAATTTAATATCGTTTTCTATTTCAAAAATTTTTGAGGGATTCTCTTCAGAATTCAATTGTTCTTTGTATTAGTTTATCTCTGATGGAGCAATTTTCTGGTATTCAGCTAACTTCTCTAAAGTATACTTCTTCATCATTGCTAGAGTTGTTGGATTACTTATTATTGGAACACTAGAGGGAATTGCATAATTTCCATAAATGTGATCTCCGTGATAATGACTATTTATAACCATCGTAGGTTTTCTTGAAGTAAAGATTTCAGATGCTTTTAGTAAATCCTGAGTTGCATTAGGAGTTGCCAAAGTATCAAATAGAATTGTATGATTCCCTATATTAAAAAAACCTGCATTTGCACCAGTTAGAGCATGATCTGTGGCAATTACGGCATAGATTCCTTCATGCAACTTATATAGTGTGAAAAAGGGCGATTCAAATTCCACTAATTCGTAATCCATGATGAGAACAAGATTCTTGTTGCACTAATATTTCTTTCTCAATGTAATTTAATACTATATCAGAGTTGATGTGAAAAATTTAACAATGAGTTTTCCTTGTCTATTCTTGTATGTCATTTACTGTTGTTTGTGGAGGTTTTTGGGGAGATGAAGGAAAAGGTAAGATTCTTTCTTTTCTAGCTTTAAAAGATGAACCAAGCATTGTAGCAAGAGCTGGAGTAGGAACAAACGCTGGTCACACAATTCAGTTTCAAAAGCAAGAATATAAGCTTCGAATGGTTCCATCTGGTTTTGTAAATCCAAGGATTCGTTTATTAATAGGTGCTGGAGTTTTAGTTGACCCTAAGATTTTACTAAAAGAACTAGATGTGACCAAAACTCATGATAGAATGGGTGTAGATTTTCAATGTGGAATCATTGAACAAGAACATATAAACATTGATTCTTCTAATGAACATCTCAAAGTAAAGATAGGGTCAACAGGAAGTGGGACTGGTCCAGCAAATGTTGACAGAGTGCTACGTAAATTAAAAATAGCTAAAGAAATTCCTGAACTAGAATCTTATCTTACTGATGTTAGTGTAGAAATTAATGATGAGTTAGACAAAGGCAATGGAGTAATGGCAGAAGGAAGTCAAGCAATACTACTTTCATTGTTTCATGGAAGTTATCCTTATGTTACATCTAAGGACACTTCTGCAGCTGCGATTTGTTCAGATCTTGGAGTAGGTCCAACAAGAGTTACTGATGTTATGGTTATCATGAAATCTTTTATTACTAGAGTAGGAACAGGGGAGCTACCAGGAGAACTATCACCCGAAGAAACAATGAGAAGGGGATGGGAAGAATATGGAGCTGTCACAGGACGATTGAGAAGAGCTGCACCATTCAATTACGACCTTGCTAGAAAAGCAGTAAGATTGAATGGAGCATCACAGATTGGTTTAACTAAACTTGATATTCTTTATCCACAAATAGCAAAAGCCAATGATGTTGATATGATAAAAGGTGAAATAGAGGAGTTTATCGAGAAGATTGAATCCGAGACTAGAATCAAAGTTTCAATTATTGGTACTGGTCCATCAGCTGAGGATATAATAGATTTACGAGAGCAAGTCTAGATTGCTCTAACAAATTTTTAGAATAATCTTTATATTAGATGAGTTTTAACCGTTATCGAACAAGAGAATGTCAAGGATTCCCTCAAAATTACACCCTGATTTTCAAGATGTTTATTTCTTGAATCTTGATAGAATTTTAGTGCCAATAGGTGGTCAAGATTTTGAGTGTATGGGGTTGGAAATCGCATTTTATATAGCACATGAATATGGGGGAAAAATAGATCTTTTACATATAGGAACAGATGTTGGTAGTAGCATCGATAATTATCTCAAAAAACTTTCGAAATATGAAATCGAACACGACCTGATTATCGAGAATAAGAAGAATATTCCTGAAGCAATAATCGAATATTGGAAGAAACACAGGCATAATCTTGTGATTATGTCTGGAAGAAGAAGACCCACTCTTCTTGATAAAATGACAACTAAGAGTATTTCAACTTCAATAATACCTTATATTCATACTGAAATTCTTCAAGTCTTTCCCCCTACGTTAAAGAAAATTTCTGATAAACTAAAGAACATAGCTGTTTTACTACCTTATTCTACAAGAGATCCTTTTCTTCTTAGATGGGCATCAGCTATTGCTGCACCACAAAAAAATGCCAAAGTTAAGGTTTATCACATCGCTGCAGTACCTGCTGCATTACCTCTAAGAGAAGTTCTTAAAGAGAAGGAGATTAAAAAAGAACAGAATTCATTTAGAACTTACCTCAAAAGATATGAGGATATTTTCGGACAGATTGTTCAACCCAAGTTTATTGTTGGTCACAAAGTTTTATCTTCGTTGAAATTTATTTCTGGTAAGGATGAACCCGATTTAGTAATAATTGGTAAATCGAAACAAAGAAATCTCTTGAAGAAAATTTCCAAACCTTTATCTAGCAAAATTAGAGATAAGCTCCTCAATACTGGAGTTTGTATTCATCATATGTTATAAAGCAAATTCTTTAAGTGTATATGAGAATCCTTGTATAATAATGAAAAACTGCTCTTATCCTGATTGTAAAGAGGAAGAAAGTTTACCCTTTAAATGTAAACTTTGTAATCAATCATATTGTGCAAAACATAGACTACCAGAGCAGCATGATTGTCCAAGGATAGGAATGTATCAAACTGATGAATATAGAAAAGCAAAGGTTAGTCCTGTTATTCCCAAAGCTACTGAAAAGAAAGAAAAGGTAAGTAGAAAACAAAAGCAGTATTATTCTCCTCGTGATATTGAGCAGAAATCAGTCTATGTTGAACCTCAAGATAGATTTATAACGAGATCTTCTTTTTTCACGTTGTATAGTTTTAGCAGGAATATTTACAATGTTTTGGTAATTTCTGTCTTTGTAGGAATTGTATTGTCTCTGAATGAATTGTTTGATTTTCGTCTTTGGCAAGGAATTCCATTATCATCTGATTATCTATGGAAACTCCTAACAACTTTCATTTCCACACTTATTGTTTTTGGGGGGCATATGTTAGCTCAGCATATTGCTGCTAGAAGACAGAAAATTGGTGCAACGAATATAATATGGGTGCAAGGAGCAGTTATTTCACTGATAGGGATTTTCATTCCTTTTACCATGATCCCAACTTTTCTAACCTTTAGAACAACAGAGATGGAGGATAAGAAGAAAGGGATTACAGCTATGGTAGGTATCGTTTGGATTCTAATTTGGGAAGTAATTATTATTTCACTTTTAGGATTTAGTTCTATTAATCACAATATATTAGATGGGTTAGCAAACATACCTTTCTTTATGCTTTTCTTGGCAGTAGTTCTACTTATTCCATTTGGTATTCTTCATGGTAGATACTTGTCTTCATGGAATAGGAAGGTTCACTGGAGTCTTTTTGCTTCAGTGGTTGCGTTATTTATTTACTACTTTGTTGTAGTTTCTTTGCCCTAAGCTATTTTAGATATATAGACTCAGAAAAAGAATTATATTGACTAAATAACAAGAATTATAAATTTTTTGCTTTAATTTGTTCAGCCAATGGGGTACCAATGTCAAACGATAAAGATAATAATGGAAGCTCAGATATTGTTGAGCTTTCAAAGGAATTGGGATTAAAAGAAGCACTAGGGATAGCTATAGGTGCACTTATTGGTGGTGGAGTTTTCAGTGTTTTGGGAATTGTTATAGCAGATACAGGTCCCGGAGCGTTTTTAGCTTTTCTCTTAGCAGGAATCGTAAGTGCTTTTACAGCATATAGCTATGTTCACCTTGCTTTAAAACACCCAAGAGCTGGAGGGGCTTTTATTTATGTCCGTGAAGCTTTTAAATCAAAATCTTTGTCTGGTGTTATAGGTATCATTTTATGGTTTGGTTATAGTTTTTCTGTTAGTTTGTATGCAATGACTTTTGGTTGGTATTTGGGGGAGGTTTGGAAAATCTTTGGAGATAGAACACTTGATTTGTTCTTCTATCAAGTATCAGCTTCTGCGTTTTTCTTTCAATTACTAAGTGTAGTCCTTTTTATTGGATTAAATTTGATAGGAATCAAAGAATCAAGTAGGACTCAAAATATTCTCGTTTTAGTGAAAGTTTCTATTCTTATTTTATACATACTAGTAGGAATTTTTGCAATTAAAAGGGATAATTTCACAGATCCATTCTTCATAAGAGATGGTTATTCACTAGTCGCAAGTTCTGTTTTGATTTTTGTTTCTATGGAGGGTTTCGAAATTCTATCTAATTCTGTTGAAGAGATGAAGAATCCTAAGAAGGATCTACCAATTGGTATGTATTTTTCCATAATAGTTGTTTTAATTATCTACGTTGCAGTAGCAATAGTTACTGTAGGGGTTCTAGGGTGGAGTTCTGACTTAGAATCATACGGGGAAGTTATTCTCACTGTCTCAGCAAGTGTCTTTCTAGGATCAGCTGGAAAATGGATTATGGCCATAGCAGCGATAGTTTCAGCAGCTTCAGCGATTAATGCAACCTTATTAGGATCTTCTAGACTCTCCTATATGCTTTCACATGAGAAAGTTATTCCTGTTGCGATCTCAAAAATAAATCCAAAAACTAGAGTTCCTGCTAGAGCTATTATATTATCTGGAATCATTAGTATGCTTTTTGTTGTTTTCTTTGATATCAGGATTGTAGCAACAATTGCAAGTATAATCTTTATGGGAATATTTGGAGCTGTCAATATCTCTGCAATTAAACTTCTTGAAGGTAAAAAAAGAATTCCAAGTGCTATTGGAGCTGTTTTAATCATCTTATATTGGTGTTTCTGGTTCTGGTTTCAATTCAAGTGATATATTATCGCAATCAAGTTTATAAACTGATATCTTTCTCTTAAGATATGTTCACATTAGCTGATTACTATAGATTAATTGAAGAGGATCGCAACGAGCATTTAGAACTTTTTAAACTTGTTCCAGAGGAAGTTTTTCACAAGAATTACAGTGAGGACACTTGGTCTCCTGAGTTAATCTTCCGTCATTTAATTTCCGTTCTCAATTGGTTCAAAAATCTTGTGCCAAATGCTGGATTTGAAGAAACAAAATTAGGATTTGAGTATGGAACTTTGCCTGATAATACTGTTTCTTTAGAAGATTTAGTAAAAGAATTTCACAGAATATCTGATGCAATTAAAGAAGGAATCGAAAAGATGACTGATGAACAACAAGAAGAAATACTTGATACTGGTTTCGGGAAACGTCCTAGAAAGAGAGCAATTGCTGGTCTTCTCAATCATGAAAGCAATCATCTAGGTCAGGTTATTTGGATTTTCAAAAGAGCTACAGGTTGGACTGATAAAAAAATTAGAGAAAAACTTTATGGGGTAAAAAAATAATAGTTTGTTTACCTTATTAGGATTGTGAAATCATGAGTATTGATAACGAAGTTGAGATTGAAGTTGTTAAAATATTGGAAGCTGGTACATGTCCTTTTGGTCATAAAATTGGTGATAAGTATAAATACCCAGAAGAGAGAGGACAAATTTGTGCTGCTGCTTTTCATACCATTTATCCATATGCTTTGGGAATAAGGATTGGATCAAGTTTTCCTTGGGAAGAAGACTCTGAAAGCGTAACTATCTGCTGTCCTGATTATAAGAATCCAGTTGTTTTCAAAATAACAAGAAAGTAACCACATACACCAAAATAGTCAAGTACTACGAGTAAAGTGCATTTCTTATGGATGGAAGAATCTTTGCAGTACTAGCAGTAGTGTGTTTTGCTACTTCCAATTCCATGATTAGAAAAGTGGAAAAAATTGCATCACCATTACAAATTAATGCAGTAAGAACAACAATTGGTGCAATAACTTTTGTAATAGCTGTAGCTATAATGGGATTCTTCGTAGAAATTTTTACATTCTCATATAAGATTTGGTTACTTCTTATTGCTAGCATAATTTGTGCTCAAGTATTAGGGGACACATTTTATTTTCAAGCTCAAAAAACTCTAGGAACTACAAAAGCTCTAGCAATTTCAATGACTTTTCCACTTTTTACATTCTTATTTTCAGTAATCATTTTACATTCAGAAATTCACTATATTTTCTATATTTCTGCGTTTTTGATAATTTGTGGAGTTTTACTAATAGCTATAAGTCAAGAACAGAATCTCAAAAAACTTGAACAGGAAAATAATGAAGAACAAATCGAAGAGGATACGAAAAATATCTCAAAAAAAACAACATGGTTAGCTGTTATTGCTGGCTTACTCGCTGCTATTAGTTGGGCGATAGGAGTTGTTCTAATAGATTGGGTTCTAAATGATATAGCAGATTTACTTAACACTGAAACAGCGAGTAGTTTAATTGGTAATGCTGCAAGATTTCCAATTGCTGCTATTTTATTATTATTAATGGCATGGAGAAAACCTTATGTTCAAATTGGTCAATGGTCAAAAAAATCGTGGGTGTGGTTGATAGTAGCTTCAATCATAGGCACATCACTTGGAGCATTTTTCTATGCAGAAGGAGCAAGATCAGCAGGAGCTGAGCTTATGTCTTTAATTGCAGCTGCAAGTCCTTTATTTGCATTACCTGTAACTTGGTTCTTGAACAAAGAAAGAACAAGTCTTATCGGCTTGTTTGGGGTCTTTATGACTATTGCTGGAGTTGTACTAGTCTTAGTAAAAGGATAAATTAGTTCTAACATTTTTACTGTTCTAAACTGATACTATCTTGAATCCTTCTGCAACCCATTTTTCCAAAGGAGTATGTCCCCATAAATCATCATGAATTGGTAAGTTTTGTCTTTTTGCTGAATCTAATGCACCCATTCCTTTAGCACAAGCTTTACACACTGAAAAAATCAATTTCAATTCTTTCATTTTCTCGAATTTTTCGTTAGTATTGCTTTCAAATTCACTAATATGCTTGCATCCGTCACTCTCAAAAACTACACCGACTTCATATCCCTTTTCTTTAAAATCTAAAACATTCATCATCACATGTGTGAATATTCCTTTGTTTGCTGTCCATATTACAAATAACATTTTTTCCATAAAACAACCTTATGAAATGTTATCTTATTCTATTATAATAAGCTTATTAATTTATTGGACTTAAATTAATCACAAAAGTTTGTTAAGATTATATTGGATTTTACTAGTTGTACTAAAGCTTCAAGAAGCTCTCCATTTGTGTAACTATTTAGTTGATCCATCAATATCATAGTAGTTGCTCTTTCTCTTGATTTAATTAACGATATAATATCTTTTTCAATTGGTCTAAGAGGTTTTATTTGTTCAGGATCTAAATCAGAAATATGTATTGGATAGAGAAACCATAGAAATAATTCCTTGCAAATTTTTTCTCTTATAGTAACTTTGTATTCATTGAACAGATCCATTGAACCATCCCATTGTGCCCCATCATGACCAAAAATCACATCGAACCACTTGGCGATATGCTGTACTCCATCTGCTAATGCTTCATGAATACTTCTTTCAGAGAACAGATAAACAGTATAGTCACCACTATATGCATTTGTCACTACAAACCCATGGAATTCTATCTTCTTGATACTTGTAGGAGAGCCTGTAATTTCCCTTCCAATTGAGGAAACAGCTTGTAGAACACCTGTCACAATTGAAGAATCAATATTTGAATTTTCGTAGAAATCTTGCTCAAAAACGGGTAAACTAGTTTCATGATGTACGACAATTATCTTTCTTATCATGAACACACTCTGAAAGATTTCCCTTGCTTTCCCTTTCCATTTAGAAATTGATATTTCTTCTACCACCAAGAAAATCCCCTTAAATCTATGTTCCATCACTGAATGTATTGTTTATCAGTTACATTTTAACCCCAGTTTTCTCTAACCCAGTATAGTCTCTACAAAACCAAATATAAGTGTTTTTGACAAAACATGAAATTAGTTTTTTCATAGAATCTTCACAGATTTGATGTAGTTCAGAACTTGTTTTAATCTAACAGATATATTAATCTGTATAGCTTGTTATTATGTGTTCAGAATCTACAAGATTAAAAAGATGATAAATTACTTCCTCACTATCGTATTTATCTAACTGATCGACTAATTTAATTACAGTCATATTTGCGTTTTGAGTAATTGCTTCTAAGATTTCCTTTTCTACTTGATTCAGAATATTTAAGTCCATTTCTTTATCTGGAACATGAATAGGAAATAGCATCCATAAAAATAACTCTTCAGAAATTTTTTCCTCAATCGAGATTCTATATTCATTGTAAATGTCCATTGAACCATCCCATTGAGCACTATCATAACCAAAAATTAAGTCAAACCACCTTGCAATATTATCAACACCTGTTTCAAATTCAGGTTCTATTTCAGTTTCAGAGAACACATAAACTGTGTAAGCTCCACTATAGGCACTTGTTACGACAAAACCATAATATTCTATTTTTTTCACACCTGTTGGGGCACCTATCATTTCTGTGCCAATAGAAGAGATAGCCTGCAGTACACCTGTTATAATTGATGGATCAACAATTGCATTTTTATCTACATCCTTTTCGAAAATTGGGAGACTGGTTTCATGATGAACTACAATAACTTTCTTGATCATCATAGTACTTTGGAAAATTGCTCTTGCTCTAGATCTTGACTTTAATCTAACATCCTTTGTAGCTTGCATTCTTCGCCTGAATACAAAATAACCTACTGTTGCTAAAATAACAACAGCGATACCAGCTATAATACCAATTAGAACCCCTAAGGGTATTCCTCCGCCATTTGTTGGGAGATTAATTGAAACTGAACTTAAAAGAAAATTCATCTGAGATTGATAACCAGTTTTGTAAATGTCAATAAAAACATTTAATGTAGCTATTGAGGGTTCATTTATTCTGATTAAAAGAGTATATAACCCGTTATTCTCATTCCATGAAACTAATTCTATTTCATCAATATCGAATCTTACATCTACTGAGGCACCTTCTATATCAACAGAATGGTTTAAATCAACAAATCTAAAAGTTACTGATATTTGACTGTTAGAATCTGTTTCTGTAACTGTTTCTTCAATCGCTATGTGTGTATGAATAGTTGTTACAACAATCGTTGTACTATCCACTGCTGTATCTATGCCATAATCAGAGACAAAATCCGTTTTGATTGCGGAAACTAGTAATGTATAACTATCTGGAGTTAATGATAAACCTAGAATATCTCCTGTATCTATTGTTATTTTTATCCTTTGATTATCAAAACTATAAGTATAATCAGCAACGCTTAAAGTTGAACCATTGAATTTTAGGACAATGCTATCTGGTTCCACAAGAACATTTCCAAAAGAAATATCCCTTAGTTCGAAAATTGCTGTAACTTCATTCGTATAGTTTACAGCATAACTGTTACGTACAGGTGATATTTCAAACTGATGAACTATTCTTACTGAAATTTGAATTGATTGAGTTTCTAGGAAAGGTCCTGAAGCAATCAAGTTTATTGTATAGACACCAGTGGGTGCATCAGTTATAATATCAAGAACATATTGAGTATCAACAAAGGGAAGTGATCCTGAATCTCCCCAGCTAGCAGTATAATTAACAATTGCATGAGTGATTGGCGTTCCAATTCCAGAGAAGAATGGATCGCTTATATTGTAATAATCTACTTCTATGTGTATCCCATGTCCATTAATCCTAGTTAATTCTATCATTGTATCATTTGTCATATCATTTTGACCTAATGTATCTTCCCACGCAAACTCAGCAAGAGTTGGTTTTCCTATAACGATTGAACTTGAAAATAAGCCTACTTCAGTTCCGTTTTGCCACAGGACAAATGCGGTCCATTGTCCTTCTTTATCACTCTCACTTATTGAAGGATCAATAGAGATATTGTGTTTGAAAACGTTTTCTCCAGGATCGAAATAACCAAGTCCTGAATAATATGATGTATCTATATAATTAAGATTCGCTGGTAATAAACTGGAGTTCTTCCAAGGAATGATATTCCCATCACTGTTAAATAGAGTAAAATTCAATATTCCACCGCTCTGCAAAATATCGTTTATTCCTACTTCCACAAAAACCGATGAACCTTCATGCCCGAATGCATCAATTGTATCAGTAGTCCAATAACCTAAAGTAAATTCGTTCGTAACTTGAACACCATCTGAAATCTCTGTATTCGTAACATAATTAGGACTCGAGGTTTGTAATTTGAAATCTCCCTCCAAATATTCACTTCCTGAATATAGAATTTGAATATCACATTCGTAACCTGCTAAATTTCTTAATACGGTGATAGGTATATCGTTTAATGAAAGTGAAAAAACAGTATTACTCCAATCGCTTGGAGCTAAGATGTAGTGGTTCCTTACTGGATTTGAGTAAGACAAGAGATCGACTTGAGGGATATTCCAAATGATTTCCCAAGAAATATCATAATTGGGATATGTGGAATTATCTGCGTAATAGGTCGCTATACAACTTAGAACATTGCTGAATAGATAACTATTATTCATGCTTATATCTATTGAAGTATCACTAGTAATTGTATGAAGACCAGTTGATGTTATTTGCTGTGTGAGTGAAGTTACTGCTTGTGCATTATCTTGAAGGGATACGTCAGTTGGATCTGTAAATACAAGTGAAGTTCCGTTTGAGTAAGATGGTTTCAAATCCACAATTAAATCTCTTGTTTCATCATTAGGAAGACTCCAACTAGTACCATCATGTAGGTAGTTAGGATAAGTTTCAGAACCGCCTTGTTCTCCAACCCAAAAGAAGTTATCTGCTGACACATCATAGGATGAAAGATTAGCTACTATGAAGTAATTTCCATTTTCAAGTATGGCATTTCCACTTAAGGAGATATTTGTAAAATCGTAATATGCATAATTACCAGTTGAGCTTGCAGGGATTGTGTTGGAGGAATTATAAGGACCATTTAAGTCAATTGCTCTTATATCACTCATATTTGGTTGTCCAAGACCATCTGCTTTTACTACAAACAATTCAAGCTGATCATTTCCTAAAGTTGATCCAGTTGCATCTAAGTAAATATCTGCACCATAAAAGACAGCATAATCCCAATAAACTTCAAAACCTTGTGCTACTCTAACTTGATTTGAATCTAAATCTGCATTTTTATTATCAATACTTGACTCAAGAATAATATAATCATCTCGTCTTGAAGAAATAGATAAATCGTATTCTAGATTTTGATTTGTAAATCCTGAAATTCCGGATATTGTATATGAATCAGAATATCCATTGCCTGAAGTTAGTGATAAGCTTACAGAATGAGAAACTGCTAATTCATCTGTCACTACAAGATTGTCTCCAGTTCCAGTTAAATTATCTATTGGAGTATAAGCAAAACTAAAAGGTCTATTTTTCAAATAATCGTTCTCATAGTTTTCAAATCCCTCTTGTTTTGAATTATCTAATAACTCTGAGGAAAATGATTTATTGTCATCTAGAATGCTATTTTGAGGTAGATATACAAGTATCAATAATGAGATAATTATTAGAGTTAATATTTTTGAAATGATTTCATTTTTGAACATAAAATGAGTCATCAAATTCCCCTTTATTCTGCTTTATTATATTATCTTACTTAAATTTTTATTGTATATAAATGAATGAATTAAAGGCAAAGAAAATACAGTAGAATGGAGTTTTTTCAATCGTTTCTATATTTTCTCTGCATCTGAAGAAAACTGTCTTCTTATTAGAACTCATATCCACTTTCAAACAATCATCTCAAAGCTTATAGTGATTTTTGAATCTTTGTATTTTTCAATTTCTATAAAATCCTAGGTTTACAATAACATCTCTTTAAAATATTTATTTAAATCATTAAAGTATTTCTCTAAAATTCTAAAGAGATTGTGCAAAAGGAAGAAGCTAGGAACTATTGGTTTTAATTTTTCAATTCAAAGAAAGTTTGTGTATATTCATCAGTTGTTCCAGTTCTTAAGAAATCTTGCTCCACTAAATCATAGATATTTGCTAGTATTTCCTCTTCATCTGCTATCTTGATTAGTTCGTCGAGTAGTTTCACGGAAGTAATTTGCTTTTTTTCTTTAAAATAAGACATTATTTTTCTTTGTAATTCATTTCTTCCAAAGATTCTTTTCATAGCTTCTCGATTAATCTCTAAAGGATACAGCATCCAAATACTAAATAATTCCATCACTTTCTTTATTATACTGTCTTTGAAATACTCTTGAATCTCTTCAGAACCGCTCCATTCAATACCATCGTATCCCATAATTATATTAAACCACTTTGCTAGTTCTTTTACACCAGCTTCTACAATCGGACTTGTTTCTGCTTCAGCAAATAGATACACAGAATAAGGTCCTAAAATTGAAGTTAAAACTGTAAAACTATAATACTGAATTCTGAAGACCTCTGTAGTTCCAAGGGTTTCTTGCATCTGAGTTAAAGTTCCTGTCTCTAATTCGTCACATATTATTGATGGATCTATTTCAATTTCACTTCTTAGATCTATCTCAAAGATAGGAATACATTTCTCTGTATGAACAACCAGTATTTTTTTGATCATGAAAGCATCTTGGAATTTTTGACGAAAACTCACTATTTCTGTCTCCTTTACAAATCTGAACTAAATAATAATAAACTTATAAAATATTAAGGTTTCTGAAAATAGGCTATGTTTATATAAGAAGAATGTGCATTGTTATATTGATACTAATGCGAGAAATAAAAGAAAAGATCATCTTACTTTTATACAGAATTTTCCCGCAGCGAAGAATCCAATATGAAAAAGAAGAATTCAGCGAACTTAATAATGAGCATAAGTTTCTGAAAGGAATAAAAGGTTCCGATAAGATTAGAGTAGCAAAACATCTAGAAAGACAACTTTGAATGGAATGATTTCGTCTCTATACTTACTTAATTTTCAATAGTTCCTACAAAATTTGATTCAACTCAAGGATTCAATAATTCGTTCCACTTCTAAAACTGCTTTTTTAATTGTTTTTGTACAAATATCCAGTCTGACAGGATCGCTTGGGTAGGATTCGTTTTGTTTTAAATATGGTTGAAGTATAGCAGAACATTGTATAGTTCCAAATTCCTCTCGAAAAGATTCTTTGAAAATATCTGCCTTTTTTAATATTTCTTGTTTACTTAGAACCTTTTCAGAAAGGATGTAACTCAGAGCAGCTAAAGAACCAATAACAGATCCACAAGTTAGTCTTTCCCCAAGACCTTCACCAAAAGGAGCAAAGGATTTGAATAGAATTTCACTTGCATCTGTATATTTGTAGTAATCAAGTATTCCACAAGCAGTGGTTCTCGCACAATTTTCATCGAGCCAGTATTTCTTACTAAAATCTAGTATATCATTCAGATTATCACTCTTGCAAAAAAAAACTAATAATATCAATATTTAAATATTTTTGTGATTAAATTTTCTAGAGGAAAGTTGCATTTTTTTTGAAAAAAGAGAAAATAAGAAAGAAATGCAAATCACTAATACCTATAGAGATTCTTCTCCAACTATTCTTCCCTCCTCAAATAAAATGAAAAGAGCTACTAAAATTTCTTCTTTCTCGTATTTTTCTAATCTATCAAGAATCACAGCTACAGAAGTTTTTCCATTAGTAGTTAGAAAACCGATAATTTCCTTATCAATTTTTGAAAGCTTTCTAGAAAAATCTAACCCTTCCGAAGAGAGTTCAATGGAATATAATAACCATAGGTAAATTTCTTCAGAGATTTTCTCTTCAATTAACTCTTGGAATTCTGTAAAAATATTCATCGATCCATCCCATCCCACAGATTGATGACTAAAGGTAATGTCAAACCAATTAATTATGTTAGATAAACCATCAAATATTTCATTGCATACAAGATTATCCGAAAATAGATAGATTGCAAAAGCACCGCTATAAGCCCTAGAAACTTCAAAATCATAATATTCTATCTTCTTAATACCAGATGGTGATCCAGAAATTTCAGTTCCTATTGAAGAAATCGCTTCAAGAATTCCAGAAACAAGTGCAGAATCTAGTTCACTTTTAGCTTCTAAATCAAGATAAAAAACTGGTAAGCTTGTTTGATGATGAACAATCAGTATTTTTTTCGTTAAGATAACGCTTTGAAAAATATTTCTAGCACGTTCTAATTCAATTTGTGTTTTAACTAATCTCTTTTTTTTCTTTCGTTTTACTTGAATAAAAATAATTATTGATACAGAAATTATAATTATCATAGATACAACAATTATCAAAGCTATCAAAGAAGCAGGATTTGGTGGACTAGTAGGGGAAATGATTTCATTAGGTTTTATATTCAATGTTGCTAGATGTAGATTGAGTATGGAGCAATATCCTGCTTTAGAAACATTAAGAAACACATTCAAAGAATTAACTGATGGTTCATATATTCTAAGTAAAACATAATAAGCTTCATTATTTGAATAGATTGAAATTACTTCATATTCATTAATATCAGCATATACTGAAACAGATGCATCTGATATAAACTCAGAATGATTTGTATCATAGTAGCTAAAGGAAATAATTGTTTGATTGTTATGATAGATAGTATTATTAAAATTAACATTATTTACAACGGAAGAAATTTCTTCAATATGTAAATAAACCGATACAGTTTCATTTTCATGATTATAATCCTCTAAGAAGAATTTCTTTGAAACCATTATTCCAAATTCATATATTCCTATTTCTAACCCAAGAAATGACGTATCAAGAAGTATTTCGATTTGATCATTTATTGAACTGTTTGAATAATAATTGGAATTCACAATAGTGCTGTTTATTGATATTACTATATCATCGGGAGTTATTATTTTACTTAGATTTGAAATGTCATTCAGCTGAAACTTTATACCTACAGAATTACTGAAATTTAGATAATAATCAGTTTTAGATGTTTCAATCGAAAATTGATGATATACCGTTACAGGTATCTGAATAGAAGAAGAATCATGGAATAACCCACTTGCATATAACATAACATAATACTCTCCTGGTTCATAAAGGAGGGGAATTGAAGAGCTGTAGAATGGTTCAAGAAAGGTTAATTCACCTTCTTCTAACATACTTGTTTGATAGGTTACGTTTGCGCTAGATATATAGACTCCTTCTCCAGAGAAAAAAGGTTCTGTTTTACTATAACATCGGACCCTAACATTTAATGTGTCGCCAAAGATTCTTTTTATTTTTTCGGAATTATCAAAAGTCCAAATATCAGTATCAGGAGTTACTTGCCACTCAAACAATGCTGAAGTATATATATTTACAGATATTCTTCTTGAGAAGAATCCAACTTCTGTACCATTATTCCAGAAATAAGTAAGAGTCCAATATCCAGGTTGATCAGATCCATAAACTGAAGGATCAAAAGCAGTACTTACTTGATAAATTCCTGGAGATATTTGATCTGATTCAACTATGGAATAAAAACTTGTATCTATGTAGGTTAAGTTATCAAAACCATTAATTTTAAGTGGATTAATATTTCCTTCTGGATTGTAAATTGAAAGATTTAGTTCTCCCATGGAGATATCTAGAAGAGATATGTCTTTAATACACACTTCGCAGTTAATTGAAGAACCTTCTACACCCAAAGAATGAGTAATATTTATAGGTGTCCAATAACCTAGACGGTAGGAATTTGTTTCAAGAGTTCCATTAGTGTTACAAGTGCTATAGAGATAATTTGGACTCGTTGTATCCAATTTCAAATCTGCTGCAAAATAATTTTTGTTCTGTATAAGAAGATCTAAATCTATAAGATAACCAGCGGATATTCGAGTGATATCTGTAGGAGTAGTATTGTTAACTAATATTGTATAAAAACTTGTATTCCAATCTGATGGAGAAAGCAGTATATGTTCTCTTTCGGGATTTGAATAAGGAGAAAAATCTATTTGGTCAACACTCCAGCTTATATTCCAATAAATGCTGTAATCTAAAAATGTAGAATTACATGCATGGAAAGATGATAATCCATTATATGTTCTTAAGTAAGAATAACTATTATTAAATGAAATTGAAATTGACAGATTTGTTGAAAGATCGTGAGCTCCAGTTCCTAATATTAATTGATTTACAGTTGTTATTGGGTTTCCGTTATCAGTTAGATTAGCACTTGCAGGGTTTGTGAATGTCTTAGGATTTTTATTTATGTCTAACGGGAGCAATTTTGGAATTAATGGAAAATCATAATTGTTTGTTCGATTCAGCCATGTTGCAGATTGATCCCAAAGATAGCTTTTACCATTATACGGCACACCTGTTTTGTAGTTCCATGCAAATCTTTGACTTGGATCTGTTATATCTACAACTGATAAATTTGCTACTATGAAATAATCTCCTTTAGGAATTATAGTATCATTAAAATCATAAAAAGTAAAATTGTTTGTAGCAGCTGAAGGGACAGGATTTGCATTTGTATAAGGAGCAGAAAAATCAAAAGAGAGATTATTTGGATTGTTCATATCAGGAAATACTCCTTCATCTTCTATCAACCACAATTCAAGTTCAACACTTCCTAGAGAACCACTCCCAACTGTTTCTAGATAAATATCCGCTCCAACAAATTCCGCATAATCCCATGGAACATCAAAACCTTGAAGGATAGATAAATACTGGTTGTATGCTAATTCTATATTTGAACCTCCCCAAGAAGTTTCTACAGGGAAATACTCAGGAATTGCAGTGATGTCAGTTATATTGTAAAATAACTCTGGAGTATATCCAGTAAAAGAGTTAATAGAGTAAGAATTGGTATAGTGATTCGTAGAATCAAGATTTAAAGAGAAACTGTGAGAAAAAGATATTTTATCACTAACATTGAGGTTAACCCCTTCTGAGGAATGAGAAGTTATGGGAGTATAACTAAAAGGAGATTGCTTCAAATGTTCAAGCTCATTAGTTTTATTATTTAAACTATTGTTATTATTTGATAATGTATTAGATAGTATATTATCAAATGGTGTAGCGTTATTGAAATTTTGTAAAAAGAGGGGGCTTGAAATCATAATTGCTACTACAATTATTTTAGCATAGATTATTCTCAATCTGAACCCTCTAAAGACTAAATTTTATAGTAATTGGTCTTATTGCCTAATTTCTTTTTTTTCTTAGGAAATATACTAGAATATATCACATTTTTACTAATAAAGCTTTCGAGAGAGGTTAACAAAAAGTATGTATATTTGAGGTAAAAATTGATCATTGAGCCAACCAATTCTATTCTCTTTCTCTGAATAGATATTAAATTAGAACATACCTTCTTGGTTAGTCTCCCTTCTTGGAAGTAGACCTTAAAACAAGCATTTTTAGTGAATTTTGATCCATTTCTAAAATGTGGGGAAAATTTATATTATTCAAATTCTTTAAAAACTATTAAACGCCTTATTTAAGGCTTGAAGTGGTAAATTTGGATTCAAACTCTGATTCTGCTTCAGTACCTACTTTTACTCTGTTAGAGAGGAGATATGATATAGACTGGCTAAGAATAATTGCTATATTCCTAGTCTTTGTTTATCATGGAACAAGATTCTTTGACGCAGAAGACTGGCATCTTCGAAATGCAGAAACGAATCCAATGATTACAGGATATATGTCTTTTCTGACAGCTATAGGTATGCCATTATTTTTCACAATCGCAGGTCTTGGAACTTTCTATGCTATGGGTTTCTTAGAAGCTAGAGAGATAAAAGGGAGAAAATATGTTTTACTAAGATTTATTAGATTAATGATTCCTTTTTCCGTAGGTTTAGTCACACATATAACTCTCCAGGTTTATCTTGAAAGAGTTAATACAGGAGTTTTTTCAGGATCTTTTTTTGAGTTTTATCCTGATTATTTCAATGGTCTTTATGGTTTTAATGGAGGAAATTTTGCTTTCTATGGACACCATTTATGGTTTCTAGTTTTGCTTTTTATTTTCACACTTCTTACATATAATTTATTCAACTTCATGAGAAAGGAGAAGAGACGTAAGGGGTTAGCAAAATTCGCTAAATTTTTCTCAATTCCAGGAATGATTTATCTATTCCCTTTACCCTTGTTTATTCTAGAGTTCATCTATACAATGTTTTTAACTGATATTCCTCGTTTTGGTGGGTGGAATATAATTTCACTTCTAGTTCTATACATTTATGGATTCATCTTAGCATATGATAAACAGTTCAAAGAAATAATCAAGAAGCATGTTAAAGCATCATTAATTATAGGGATTTTATCAGGAGTAACTCTCGGTATTCTAATAAATTTCAAATTTGATGAACTATTCATTACTCCACCAGAAGGATTCTCGTATATTATCTTACTATTTTGGTTTTTTAGAACTATTTTTGCATGGAGCTGGTTAATTGTTATTCTATATGCTGGAGAGAAGTACTTGAATAAAGAAAGTAAAGCAAGGAAATTCTTGAATGAATTAGTTCTTCCGTTCTACATACTTCATCAGACTCTATTGATTGTAATCGGATTTTTCATTATTCAACTTAATATTGCAATAATATGGAAGTATCTGATAATCATTTCTTCATCACTAATAGGAATTCTTCTTTTACTGTTAATAATAAGGGAGTTCAATTCTCTTAGATTTCTGTTTGGAATGAGAGTTAAAAAAGAGAAGGGACTGTTTAGATATTTTCGTAAGGAAAAGGTGATCGAATGAATGAAATAGATGAAGCAGTTGTAATTTCTACTTTCTCTAGTTTAGAAAGAAGATATGATTTGGACTGGTTAAGGATAATTGCGATATTCATGGTATTTGTTTATCATTGTACTAAGTTTTTTGACGCTGAAGGTTTGAATATTAAAAATGCTGAAACTAATGTTAATATCTCGATAGGAATGACATTCGTAACAGCTATGGGGATTCCTTTGTTCTTTTTAATCGCTGGAATGAGTGCATTCTATGCTATAGGATTTATGGAAAAGAGAGGGATTAAGAATAATAGATATGTTCTTGTTAGGTTCCTTAGACTTTTAGTACCATATTTCATCGGTATGTTAACTTATATTTCTATCTTAGTTTATCTTGAGTGGGCAAATAAAGGATTTTTAGATCCAAATACTGTCTCTTTTTTTGCATTCTATCCGCAATATTTCAAAGGCTTTTATGGTTTTGGAGGGAATTTTTCTCTCTTCGGTCATCACTTATGGTTTCTTGTCATACTATTTGTTATATCTATGATTTTATTTTACCCTTTCATTCTATTACGAAAAGAGAAAAATCGTTCTTGTATATCTAAAATTGCATCTTTTATGAATAAACCAGGGATACTTTTCTTTCTGATTATTCCCATTTACATTATAGAAGTTTTGCACAATACAAATGAAACATGGTTTAGTCTCGGAAGATTAGGAGGTTGGGATTTTATTTCTTACATCTTCTTCTATATCTATGGATTTTTTTTCGCATATGATAAGCAATTTAGACAGTCATTAAAGAAGAACAACAAACTAGCTATAATTTTGACAGTTGTCACCGCAGTCCCATTAGTTTTCTTAAATTTGCGATTTCTAGATGATCTCTATGTTAATCCAAGTTTTCATTACATCGAAGCAATTTTCTATTTACTTCGAACTATTTACGCTTTTAGTTTACTTATATTGATAATAAATTTAGGAGAAAAATTTTTGAACAAGGATAGTAAAGCCCGAAAATTCCTCAATGAACTAGTTCTTCCGTTTTACATTATCCATTTTGTTGTTGTAGGAATAATAGGTTATTTCGTAGTTCAATTAGAATTATCAATTATCGTTAAATATCTAATTATACTCGTTAGTGCTTTCATTGCAAATTTCCTACTTTTAATTATCATTAGAGAATTCAATTCTTCAAGATTTGTCTTTGGAATGCGAATTAAGAAAGAAAAAGGAATTCTTCGATTTATAAGAAAAAAAGAGATATCAGAGAATTAGGTGATAAATATGAGCAAAGTATTAGACAAAACCTCCACATCTGCACCAAAACTGCAGGAAAGAAGGTATGATTTAGATTGGTTGAGAGTTATTGCAATTATTCTTGTATTCATCTTTCATAGTGCTCGTTTCTTTCAAGGCGAAGATCTTCCTTGGCATATAATGAATGCTGAAAGTTCTATTGGTATGACTGCATTTGTTTATTACCTTGGCGGATTTGGAATGCCATTCTTCTTCATACTAGCCGGTATGAGCACTTACTACGCTATAGAATTTATGAAAAGCAGAAACATAAAAAATAGCAAGTATTTACTTGATAGATCAGTTCGTTTAATGGTACCATTCATAATTGGCATATTTACTCACATTCCATTACAAGTTTACTTGGAAAGAATTTATTATTCAGAATTTTCAGGTTCTTATTTTGCTTATTATCCAAAAATCTTCAAAGGAATTTATGAACTAGGAGGAAATTTTGCAATTTTTGGTCATCACTTATGGTTTCTTCTTCTGCTTTTTGGATTCTCAATAATCGCATTTCCTTTATTCTTATTTTTAAGAAAGGAAAATACTAAAACTGGATTTCTAAAAATTACAGCTTTTTTCAGAAAACCAGGAATGATTTTTCTGCTGATAATACCTGTTTTCCTATTTGAATTTCTTAATGGCATTCTAGGTGGTATAATTCCATTATTTGGTGGTTGGACACCTATGTCACAGTTCTTGTTCTTCGTCTATGGTTTCGCATTTGCATTAGATAAGGAGTTTAAAACAACAATCGAGAAACATGCTATTCCCTCAGTGATTATTGTATTAGTTACAGCTGTCTTACTTGGAGTTTCGCAATTCTTCTTCCCAAATGATCTGTTATTCTTAGTATTAGCTGATATCTATGCTTGGAGCTGGTTAATAGTACTTTTTGCTATGGGTAGCAAATTCTTAAACAAAAACACTAAAAGTAGAAGATATCTTAATGAATTAGTTTTACCTTTCTATATCATTCATCAAACAGTTATAATAGTGATAGGTTTCTTTGTGATACCCCTGAATCTAGCGATTTTTGCGAAATACATAATTATTGTAGTATCAGCATTTGTAGCAACCTCCCTATTATTACTAATCATCAGAGAAGAGAATACTTTGCGTTTCCTATTTGGAATGAGAATAAAGAAAGAAAAGAGTATACTCAGGTTCTTCAAAAAGAACAAGAAAAATCTAGAATCTTAAACATGTAAATAAGCTAACTTGCAATTTTATATTTGAAATAAGAAGATTTATTTGATTTTTTTGATATTGTGTACATTATGTCTTCTGATGAAGAGTGGTATTACGCTTTTTGTTTTGTTGATGAACCTGACGAAGATTTGGTAGAGTTTCTAGAAGAAGTAGATAATGGAAAAGCCTTAGATGTTGCTTGTGGTCTTGGGAGAAACAGTTTCTATCTTGCATCATTAGGTTATGATGTTATTGGGATTGATATGTCTGAGATAGCTATTGACATAATGAATGAAAAAGCTAAACGTGAGAATTCTAAGGTTAAAGGAGTGGTTTGTGATATTCAGGAATACAGCTTCTCCGAGAAATTTGATATCATTGTATTAAGTTACATATTTCATTATTTCTTTTATCAAATTGAACAAATAGGTATTCTTAACAAATTTATAGAGAATACTAAAGAAGGGGGTTTACTTTTCATAAAAGTTCCTTATTCAAATGAACGCATAGGGAGCTTATCTTTGAGAGAGGGTTTACTAAAGAATGCACTAAAAGAGTCTAATAATAAATGGGAGATAATACATGAAGAAGTTAGATTTTCAGGAGAGGAAAAAAAATGGGGAAAATACATTTTCTTAGCAAAAAAACTTGAACAGAAATAAGATTTTCAATGTAATAGAATATAAAGTACTCTGAAATTATTTCATCAAATTTAGTTCGTAAAGTTAATTGTCCATCAGTAACTAATAAAAAAATTATTTGTCTTTTTGATAAAGAAAGAAGAAAGTAGGAGGATACAAGCTCAAAATAAACTGAATATCCTTCAACATGGATTAAATATGTATTGTCTCTCTTTGTCCTCCATCCACATTGATGTTCTGTCCTGTGATCCATCGGCTCTCCTCTGAGGCAAGGAAGACCAAAACTGGTGCGATATCTGAATAAGGATCACCAACCCGTTGCATAGCATTGTCCTTCATCATACCTTTTACCCATGCGGAGTATTCTGGTGAAAGTTTATCCACGATGGTATCGGTAATGGCAACAGGACTAATTGTATTCACTCGAATGCCATCAGCTCCCCACTCACGAGCAACTACCATAGAAAGAGCACGTATTGCTCCTTTATCAGCAGCATAAGAAGCATACAAATCCAAACCTACTTGATAGGTTCCTGAAGTGAAATTGATTATTGACGAGGATTTTCCTTTCATGTAAGGATAGCTTAATTTCATCAAGTGCCAGTGGGCGTAAACACCTGTGTGTAAAGCTTTGTCTAATTCTTCCACATCTTGATTTAGAAAAAGCTGTCGATCTGCTTCATAATTTGCATTATTAACAAGGACATCAATAGTTCCGAATTTCTTCACTGTCTTATCAACAAATTTCTTCAAATCATCATATTTCGAGACATCGCACTTTTCAGCTAGTACTTCAGCTCCTTCAGCTTCGCATAAATCCGCTGTGATCTTCAACTTATCCACTGATCTGGCACATATAGCCAATTTTGCTCCTTCCTGAGCAAGACGGATAGACATCTGCTTTCCGAGCCCCGCGCTAGCACCTGTAAGAACTACAACTTTTCCTTCCAACCTTTTCGTAGCTTCAGGAATTTCCTTGATAGTATAACCCAGTGTTGAGGGAATAGGTTCTTCGACATCTTCTTGTACTGAGAGAAGTTCTTCATCATCCTCTATTATAGCCTGCAAATCAGCGTCTATATCAGGTAGTTTCTCTTTGGGGAAACCAGAACCGGGCATATTAGCAATAAACTTCAGTGTCATTTTAAATCCCCTCTTCAGCTGAGGATCTTTAGAGATTCCAGGTAAATGTTTCTCCAAAACTGCTCTAGCCTTAGGACTTTTCATTAAGTCCCCTAATTTTGATTTAATAGAATATTTAGACATATCCTATTTTTTCAGTTATATGTATAAAAGTATAACCGCTTCGAGTAACAAGTTTAGAACGCGCTTAAAGCGAAATTATGAGTCTTCAATCAATTTCTCGTCTTGAGTTTTCGATTTCTTAGAATGAAATAATCTAGTAGATTTAATATCTTTAAAAATTAATTTGAAAACTTCAATCGTAAAACGGATTTTTGGTTTTATAGTATTGAAGTATGGTTTTCCTCGTACATTTTCTTTTAATTCTCTTTGTTTTTCTTTGAGGATTTTTCTATCCAATGATTTCACCACTAATATAATGTTGATATAATATTGAATGGTGTTTCGGATTATATATATCTATTAGAATAAAACACATTTTTCATTTTAGAAAAAGGTTTTTGGGAAATTGTTTTCATTAAAGATCTAAGAATCAATCTCTTCTTCAGAATCCAGCAGGTTTGGTTTTTTAAATACAAATGATCTATCAAGTATGATAATAAAAGAGAGAACTAGAAGATAGATTAAACCTCCCCAGATTGGTTTATGGTATTTAATAAATACTCGATTTGAGAGATTATGCATAACATGAAATATAATCATTAAGGGAACACTTTCTGTTTTCATATAGATCCATACATAGATACACGAGATAATAGTAACTGTAAAAACAAACTGAGGAAAAGTTGACCAGGATCTTCCACCGTAAATATACGATAACAGGTGCCATACAGCCCAGAATACACCAATAACCATACCTGTTACGATTGGTCGGTGCTTCTTACTCATCTCTGGAACTGCAAATCCCCTCCAACCAGGCTCTTCTGCTAAACCTGCAAAAACAATATTGATTATAATAACAGAGACATCTATACCCCAAATACTTGTATCAAAGTAAGAGTAATTATTTGGATTACCAAAAATCAGATTTGCTATGATAGGTATAGAATAAACTATCACTGGTAAAAAGAAAACCAGGAGATACCAATAAAATTTGACTTTGATTTTTATGAAACGTTTTCCAAATTCTTTCAAACCTTTTTTACCTTCATAATAAACTATTGTTATTATTGCTGCGAATGTAGGACCAAAACTCTGTAATCCAACAGCAATAGTACAGAGAATACCAATGAAACTATCAAAGCTTCTCATCTGGTAAATGAAATTGAGAGGATAGATAAACAACAAAGATAATCCCCAAGTTATTACAAAGCTTAATAGTAAAAACATAATAATTGGAGAGAATAACTTTTGTTTTTCTATTTCATCGAAATTTTCCTGTTCATTCATGCTAACACAAGTATTATATTTTATTGAGGTTGGTTATTACTTTTCAAACATTTATATTTCTATTTGCAAAGCAATTAGAGAAAATAAAATGTTTTATTATTCTAATCTTACATTTGGAAATCCTCTTCCTGGAAATGAAAAGTGTACTTGTCTTATTAACCATTTATTATTTCGTTGAAACAATCCAAGAGTTATTCTAATTGGCCAAATAAATATATCACTTCTTTCGTACTGTGTTAAAACCATACTTGCATCATAAATAATCTCGTAAAGAGCTTGTTTTGTTGTCCATTCCTTTTCAGAGTACTGCTTTATTCGTTTTAATGATCGCTCTCGACTCACTTCTGCAGAATGATTTACGCTTTTCTTTGTATCCCTTGTAACTGTTGCATATACTGCTACCCATGATGCATTTCCTTCAATATCTATCTCTGCTTCTTCGGTTGAAAGTTTTACATCTCCCCAATTTAACCAGTCACTTCTAAACATTTCAATAGCAGCTGCATGTCCATTCCTCCATTCAAAATCTCCAGGTTTAATTGAACTTGTACCAATTATCGTTACCCGTTCATCAAATAGGTCTTCAGCCCATTCAGAGACCACATTCTCATCCCTGTCAGTATAACCCTTTTGAATTTTGTATAGAAGACTACGAATTCTCTGTTCATCATCAGGTTTTTTAGAATCTGATTCCATAAGTAGGAAAAAGATTGAATACTTATAATTTTGTTCTAGAGCTTCTTTTATTTTTTAATTTAAGCTTACCCAATAGTTTATGAACCCTCTATGTAGTGTTAATTAAGTAGATTTGAACTAGTTAGTTATGATTGTTTTAATTCTTAACAAGATTTAGCTACATCTGATTACTATGTTTCAATTTATTGGATGTCACTTCCTAAAAGTGAAAAATAAATGGAGGAAAGCTAAATGAAAGGCACAATCAAAAGAATAATGTATAATAGAAACTTTGGTTTTATCCAAACTGAAGACGATGAGAAAGATATCTTTTTCCATCAATCTGGAGTTACTGTTGAATTCGGTGATCTAAAAGAAGGAGATAATGTAGAATTCGATGTTGAAGAAACTGATAGAGGACTTCAAGCAGTAAATCTTAAAACAATATAAGAATCTAAGTAAAAGTACGATATTGAAAAAATATCATACATCTTTTCTTTTTAAGAAGTCGTTTAACAGGTTGCATTAGATGCTATCACATATTCTTAATAGGAGAAATACCAAAAAAGAAGTTAATCGTTAATTTTGGTAAATACTAGCTCTTTTATCTTATAAAGAAAGTAGATCGAAGTTTTAAAAATGTCTGAATCAAAAAAGCTATATGTGCCTCCTATTATGAGATTCTTAACAGAATTAACTACATGGTTATGGTTACTATTATCTGCTATCTTAATATGTTATGGATTTGGTTTATTATTCGCATTAAGCATTCTTTCTTTAGCTCTACTAAACACCCCTGGTGATAAAAGATCACTAGATACAAAAACTATAGGATTATCCGTTCCAGGATAGATTAAGGTGAGTGTAGAAATATTTTCAGCAGCTTTAGGGATGTTAAGTGCATATTATTATGGTCAATTTATCTTTACAGGTATAGCTGTGCTTCTACCACAAATAGGAATCACAATTATTGCATTTATTTTAGATTTTAAGAGATGGTTATGGCTTCTTGGCATAAAAAAAGAAGCTCCAAATTATGTAACTATAGTTCATAAAGAGAAAAGAATATCAAATGATTTACATTTGTGTAAATTTTTCTGCAAAATCCGCTCTTAACTGGGTTTCTATTTTTTGAAGTTCACCTTCATTTTTAAGAACTTCTAGTTTCTTCTTTTCTATTTTCGATTGAATTTCCTGAATTGTTCTTTTGAATTGAGCAATATTTGCTTCTTTCTTCTTTAATTTCATTTCTTGTTTCAGAGCTTTATCTTCTTTACCATCATTTCTTAACTTTACTATTTTTAGCTGCTGTTCTTGTACTTCAGCATTTCCCCTAGCTTGTTTTTTCTGAAAACTAGCTTTATCAGCTTCTAATTCATCATAGTCTTCTTTTGCTTCAAACATTTTTTCAGCAGTTTCATATTTCTTAGCTAACATCTTGTAATATTTTACTTCACGTTCACTCATATATGAAAACTGTAATTGAATTTTAAATAAGTTGTGTTGTTCTATTATCTTAGAAAAGAGAAAATAGTGGAAATTTCTATAAGTAATATTTGATTTGTATAGTTTTTTAAACTAGTATCACTAATACAAATAAATGAAGTTTTACTGTAAAAAGTGCCAAAACAGGTTTGATGAAGATTATGAAACCCTATTTGATATCATACAATGCCCAGCTTGTAACCATGAAGATATTGTTCTTAAATTAATAAAACAAGGCGTTCATCCTCCAGAAAAGGGATTTGGGCTCTCATATGATGAATTTGAAGATGCGTTAGAGAATGGAAAGATCGATTATCTCGAAGTATTCTTTGAAGAGGAATTTGATCTTAAATATACAAGAACAGAGGAAGAATATTCTGTAATTGGCAAAACAGGTAATGAAATTAAAATCAAAGAAATCTATGAAAAAACTCAAAAGGATGGTAAACTTCAGAGAATAATTTACAATATTCACTATATTTTATTGCAGGGTTTGTAATCTGATTATTAGTTTGTATTAATAGTATACTTTATTAGGCGATAAATCAATTTTTTATTACAATTAAAAATAAGATGGTTTAGATTTCTGTTTAACTCTTAAAAGATTAACTAATTTCTGAATATCCATTTTTAATTAAAGAATCTCTAACAGGATTCTAACAAATAACTAAATTGAGGAATTAATTTGAAAGGAAATATCAAAAGAATCATCTCAGACAAAGGTTATGGATTCATCACTGTTGAAGGAGAAGAAAAAGATCTCTTTTTCCACCGCACAGCAGTTTCAGGTGAATTTGATGATCTCAGAGAAGGAGATGAGGTTGAATTCGAAGTTGAAGATACCGATAGAGGTACTCAAGCAACAAACGTAACTACAGTCTAAGTCAGCAAGTAATTCAAGTAAGTAACAATCAAACTTTAAGTTTATTATTATCTACTCTTACACAATCTCTTTAGACTTCTTTTCTTTTTTTATAAAATTTTTTGAATGGGATGTACTGGGAATATACACAAATAAATAGGATAATTTGATAGATTTTCATTATTCTTATAGTGAAATTATATTAATGTATAAAAGCGTAATTTAATGATTTCAATAAAAGAAAGACAAAAATACCTGTTTGGCTTAACTATTTGGACTTGGATAATTAGTAGTATAATAGGGATTTTATTTGTGTTTGTTCTTCGGCATGATTTATCTGGTCTGGAGTGGTTTTGTAGTCCTATTCGGAATGGTAGTTCTCATAGTTTTGATGACGATTTTTTATCTCGTTTTTAGAAAAAGGTATATTCAACCTACAATAACAATCATAATTTGGTTGTTCTTTCTGTTTATGGCAACTACTATCAGTATGATTGCTCTTGCTTATTCCAATTTAGGAGCGTGGAGGATTTTCAAGCTATGCCTGTTATGGTTACTTTTCATTTAGTATAATGGGCAGGAGGAATTCATTTCTCATTGATGGAGAAACAGCGTAAACCTCTCTATCTATTAACTTTATGGACCGTAATTCTATTTCTCACAACTTTGACTGCTATGCTTGCTTTGGGTTTTGGATTATTTTTCAATTGGGAAGAATGGCAAATATATCCAATAATAGGAATAGGTATGTGGAGTGGATTTGCGATTATTGCATATTTTGGTCTAAAAAAACCAACTATAACATGGATAGATTCATTGTTTTACTGGGGATGGTCAATGTTTTTAGGAATTAGTACTAGTATGCTGTTCGTGTACTTCAATCTCCTTGAATACAGAGAACTATGGCCATTCTT
The DNA here is from genome assembly GCA_013166775.1 of Promethearchaeati archaeon. Taxonomy (GTDB): domain Archaea; phylum Asgardarchaeota; class Heimdallarchaeia; order Heimdallarchaeales; family Heimdallarchaeaceae; genus UBA460. Next base: position 35,066 of record JABLTJ010000010.1, on the reverse strand, counting down.
TATTATTGCAGGGACATTAGGATTTGCAGCACTATTTACATCTCTGAAACTTACTATGAGAAATTCTGTAGCAAATGAAAAACCAGCAAAATAGTTGTCTAGCAAGTTTTCTTCTTCTTTCTAGAGATGGAATTTTTATAAATATCTGAACCTTTGTTAAAATAATGAGCAATTTATCATTTTTCTATCCAGATGACTCTGAAGCATTCTCTTCTCAAGGAAAAACAACCATCATTCTAACTTACATACTAGCAGTTTTGGGAATGGGTATAGGTACATTTCTTTTAATTATCTCAAGAGGGTCTTCTTACTTACCAGATGGGGAAATTGACGATTTACCTGATTTTGATCCTTTATTCAAATTGGTTGGAACCATTTTTCTTATCTTAGCAATAATAAGCTTAGCAGCGAATTTACTTTTTATTAATAAGAAAAAATCAGGATGGTTCCTCCTAACAAGTATATATTCAGCAGGTTCAGCTTTGACAATCTATGTGTTGTATCTAGGTATAAGAGTACTAATTGAGAATAGACTATTTGCATTACCATATCCTTTGATATTGTTACTTGCAGTTGGAGTTGTTGGGATATACACTCTATTTCACAAAAACACTCTAGGTTTATTCTTTCTCCAGATTCTTAGTAAAGTTGAGTAAACATTACAATATATTAACACTTAATTTTTTTATTTATTCTGCTATTCCTGTAATGGCCAAATGCTATCCCAAAATTCTTTTGGGGGATGTGTTAGATCCCAATCGATCCTTGTATCATGGAGAATACAACTACAAAAAGGATCACCTTTTGCAATTGTATGATCCATTGTTAATATGAAATGCTTATTCTCTCTTTTAGCTCCTTGAAAATCACCATAACAGCACACTAGATATTTAAACTCTGTATCTGTAAAATCCTCCATAGCATCAATCCAAAGACAAACATCTTTTCGGTAAATCAGTTTACCTTTGTTAGGTTTACTATGAATGACAACCCAATGATCTGATTCATCTTCCGCATAGTTTTGGAAGCGTTTTTTCCAAAAAGCATCTAGATCTTCTACATTATCTTCCATATCTTTATAGTAATCGATCATAAATTCAGTAATATAATTCTTGTATAACTGAACTGCTTCTTCTCTTTCAATTATATTCACTAAGCTCTCAATGTTGTAATATTTTGGTCCCAAGAATGATTTAATATAATTCTTCTGAATGATTTTTGTCTTTTCTTTGATCCAGTCAGTATTATCTTCAATCTCTAGTAAGTTAAGAAAAAGATTTAGACTTCTTTTCGCTAAATCAGGAAACTCCTTTAGATTTGATAAATCCGATATCATTTTCTTAATATCAATATCAGATTGATCAACGTATGATTTTGTCGCCAATTTTCCGTATTTTTCTTCAAGCTTTTTAACATAAGCTTCTACAATTTCTGGTTTCCTTTTTTTAAGAAAGCCTATTATAAAATCTAAACGCTTAATTGGTGAACGCAGTGCAAATTCCAGAGGTTGTATCTCCTGTAAAGCATACAAAGCATCTGGATTATAAACGCCTATTTTTTCAAACTCCATTTTTTCACCTCTTTTTTGCAAATTTCAATCTTCTTTCAATTGCCATATGTTATCAAAAAATTCCTTTGGTGGATGTGTTAGATCTTTGTTTACTCTTATATCATGTACAATACAATCGCAATAAGGATATCCTTCAACAATTGTATGACTCATTGTTAATACAAAATTCTCATTATTATTATTATATCCTTGAAAATCTCCATAACATGCTGCAAGATATTTTAATTCAGTGTCAGGTAAATCTGTGATAGCATCAGCCCACATACATGTTATTTTTTTCTGAGGGTATTTACCATTTTCAATAATTCCTTGTACAATAATCCAGCCTATGTTAGGTGGATCATCTTTCTTAGGTATTCTAGCTTCCCTAAATTCTTCTAAGTTCTCGTATTTTCTCCAATCTGTTGATTGTGATTTAACATAAGAATCAATATAATCTTTGAAAATCTGAACAGCTAGATTTCTCTCCAATATCTCTGTTAAAACCAAAGCATTGTAATATCTATGATAAAGAAAAGATTGAATATAGTTCCTGTTTGGGATTTTGATTTTGTCTTCACTCCAGTTCATTGAAGTATCGATATTAAGTAATTGAAGATAATAATTCAAGCAATTGTATAAAAGTTCTGGAAAAACTTTCAGATGAATAAAATCTTTGCTTACAATTTTTTCTTCGTCATCCCCTTCATTAACATAGGGTTTATTCAGAAGCTTGACAAGTTTAAGATTTAGTTTAGTAACGAAATTTTGTAATATTTCAGGTTTCTCTTTCTTAATGAATCCAATTAGATAATTCAATCTCTTTAAGACAGTTCTATTTGCATATTCCAAAGGTTGTAGTTCTTGAAGATTATCAAGATCACTTATATGATATTTGCCTGTTCTAAAAACTTCCATTTCTTATTCCTCCTAATCCTTCCCCATATTTCTTGTAAACTCTAATGATGGTTGTTCAGCATCTGGATGCACATAGTTGTTCCAATAAAATTCATCACAGAATTTAGCATGATGAAGAGTTTGTGTTCTTCTCATATGAATGATTTTATCCTTATTCCATTCAGGTGCATCACCAATATAACAGGTAGCTAGATAGGCTATATCAGGATCATTGAAATCTTTTAATGCTTCTGGAGTTAAGCAATTATCAAAACGGTAAATTATCTTAAAATCATCGAAAATACAGTATGTGAAATCCACTAAACCGATTCTACGCCAAGATTCAATAGAACCTTTATTAGACGCTAGAATAGTTATTGATTCTGGATTGGGTGGTTTTGGAGGCATATACTTCGATTTTAGAGCTTTAATCACTTCTTGTACAACTTGTTTGTATATCTCTATTCCCTCCTCTTTACCATACATTTCAGCAAAAGTTTTTACTCTATAATATGGCAACCTCGCTTTTGATTTGATTTCATCGAAATATACTAGTTCTATTGCTCCTTTTTCTGAATGATAGGTATCAGGAATCTTAAGTGTTTTACAGATCCACAGAAAAACTGTTTTTTCAAAATCTGGAAAATCAGAAAGCACTTCATTTCCTTCTCTTAAAAACTCCCAGTCGAAAGCACTCTCATCGAATTCATAATCACCCACAATTTCATCTAATTTGTCTTTTAGAGTATTAATATATAGATTCAGATCCTCAGGTTTTAACTTGTGGAAGAACTTTATCACTAAATCAGTTCGTTCCATCCTTTCTTTAATCACATTACTCGGATTAATATTTCCTTTCTTTGTTAGACTATAACATTTATGACTCTCTGTTTTCATTTTAATTCATTCCTTTTTTTCTACTTATTTTATTCTTTACCCATATTTTCTGTAAATTCTAAAGATGGCTGTTCTGCATCTGGATGAACTAAATTATTCCAATACATTTCGTCACAGAATTCAGCATGATGAAGAGTCTGTGTTCTTCGAAGATGGATAATTTTATCCTTATTCCATTCAGGTACATCACCTATGTAACAAGAAGCTAGGTATGCAATATCTGGGTCTTTGAAGTCTTTTAATGCTTCTGGAGTTAAACAACTGTCAAAACGGTATACAATTTTATAATCATCAAAAATATGAAAACTAAAATCTGCTAAACCAGTTTTGCACCAAGATTCAATTGATCTTTTATTCGAAACTAGAATATTTACTGACTTAGGATCAGCAGGTTTTTCTCCTAAATACTTCGATTTTAGAGCTTTAACCACTTCTGGTACAATCTGCTTGTAAAGTTCTGTTCCCAAATCTTCACCATAGATTTCAACAAAGGTTTTTACTCTATGGTACGATAATCTCTCATTCGATTTGATTTCATCAAAAAATACTAACTCTATTTCTCCTTGATCCGATTTATAGTTGTCAGGTAATTTTAACGTTTTGCATGACCAATAGAAAATTGCTTTTTCTAATTGGGGAAAATTTGGAAGAATTTCCAAATCCTTTCTTATAAAATTCCAGTCAAAAACATTCATCTCAAATGTATAATCACCAACAATTTCACTCAATTTATCTGTTAAATGAGAGACATATTTGTTCATATCCTCTGGTTTGAGTTTGTGAAGAGATTGCAAAACAAAATCTGTTCTCTCCATCCTAGCATGAATTAAACCAATTGGTTTCATATTTCCCTTCTTTGTTAAACTATAACATTTGTAACTTTCACTCTTCATTTTATCTTACTCCTTCTTTTTTTTTCACTTATCTTTCCCCATATTTTCAGTAAACTCCAATGATGGTTGTTCTGCATCAGGATAGACAGAATTATTCCAATAAAACTCGTCACAGAATTTGTTATGATGCAAGGTTTGTGTTTTTCTCATGTGAATAATATAGCCTTCATTGTTACTTGGTGAATCTCTTAAATAGCAAGAGCTAAGATAAGCGATATCTGGATCATTAAAGTCCTTTAGAACTTCATGCACAATACATCTATCGAATCGGTATATTTCCTTGTAATCATCATAGATTCCGAGCGTAAAATCCCCAACTCCAAGTTTCTTATAGTTTTCGAGCACAAACTTCCTTGATTCAATTCGTGTTACCTTCATTGGATCTTCTGGTTGTTCTCTAGATTCTTGTTCTTTCATTTCTTTGATTAGATATTCAACAATATTCTTGTATACTTTTATGCATTCCTCTTTTCCTAATAGATCCTCAATAGCTTTTACTCTATAGTAAGATAGATGCCTTTCAGCTTTCCTGATGTTGAAATATAAGAGATTGAATTTTTCATTTAGAGTATCAAAATCTTTTGGGATATCTAATATCTTCCAGATAAAATTTATGATTGTTTCTTCCATTTCAGGATAATTATGGAGTAAAGAAAGATTCTTTTCTATTTCATCGAGTTTAAAAATATCTATTTTATATTGAGATTCTTTTAATTCACTCTTTAATCTATTCTGCAATGCAAACACATATTCATCTAATTTATTTTCTCTAAATTCTTTGAAATATTTAATTACTGAATCAGTTTGCTCAAAGCATTTCTTAATAAACTCATTAAGCTTGATATCACTTTTAGATTCTTTGTTGAAAAAATCATGGGTTGTAATTTTCATCTTAGCACCTGATTTTATTTTCACAAATCTTTTCCTATCTTTTCTGTAAACTCTAAAGATGGTTGTTCTGCATCAGGATAGACTGAATTATTCCAATAGAACTCATCACAGAATTTAGCGTGATGTAAAGTTTGAGTTCTTCGTAGATGAATTGTTCTACCCTCGTTAAATTCTGGAATATCTGCTATGTAACATGAACATAAGTATGCAATATCTGGGTCGTTGAAGTCTTTCAAAGCTTCTGGAGTTAAGCAACTGTCAAAACGATATACTACTTTATAATCATCAATTAAACAAGAAGTAAAATCTGCAAGACCAACTCTGCACCATGCTTCTACATATTTCTTATTGTTTTCTGCAACTGTAATAGTTTTTGGCTCTTTGGGTTCTTCTGGTTGATCTTTAGCCCTATACTCTCTGATAATTTCCGGAGCTATTTGTTTATAGATTTCAGTACCTTCTTCTTTTCCATAAGTATCTACCAAAGTTCTTACTATATAATAAGAGATTCTTTCTCCTGTTTTTCTTAGGTCAAAATATGGAGCTTCTATTTCTCCCTGTTCATTCACATAATCTTCAGGTAAATCTACAGTCATACAAGCGTAGAGAAAAATTAGTCTTTCTAGATCAGGGAAATTTCGTAAAATAGTCAATTCTTCTCTTATGAAATCCCAATTAAAAGCTTCAACATTAAAATTATAATCAACAACAATTTCGCTGAATTTATCTTTTAAATTTGAAACATAAATGTTCAATTCATCAGGTTTGATTGATTTAAAGATTTTAAGAACTAAATCAATTCTCTGAAGTCTTACTTTTATAAAATTTTCAGGTGTGAATTTTTCTTTTTTTGTCAAACTAAAGCATTTATAATTCTCTATTTTCATAATTATTCTTCCTCTTCTTCTATTCTTTCCAGTTTGAAAACAACTGGTTTGGTTCCATCCCTACAGGTTGTATATGTTATTCTAGGTTCAGTGTGACTAAAATCTCCTCCTAGGGATAAAACTGATAAATCCTTCCATAAGTCCATCCATGCCCATGAACAAGGCCAATCAGATGGTAAATCGATGTAAGCATGATCGATGATTATTTCTTCATTTTCGTCAAAATGTGGACATAGAGTTGATTTTCTACCATCTGGATAGTAGTGTTCATGCCCAAATACTTCTTCTGAGCTGAATTTTCTTACAATAGTTATTTTTACTGGGTATTTTTTTGCCATTAAATTTCACTTTCTCCAAGCTTTTCATAAAATTCCTTTGAAGGATGCTCAATCTTTTCCATGATTCTTGTATCATGACAGCAGAAATCACAGTAAGGACCATTCATCAATGTTGATGTTCTTGTCAAGACAAAATTTTCATTTGCTTTTTTCACTATAGCATGATCAGCAGAACAACAAACTGTATGTTTGATTTCAGAATCAGGATATTCTTTCAATGCTTCAGATAACATACATATATCAACTCTTGTAGCATATAGACCTTCATTTAGTAAAATCGAAACAAGTTTTGTGTTCTCATCTCTTTTACCACTCTCATAATCTGACTTAAAACCAGATTGTAAGGATTCATGTTGTTTTATGTTTCCATATTCATTCACATTAAAAACAAAATAGTTTCGAAGAAAATTTATCGCTTCTTCTCTATCTAGCATTTCTGTAAGAAGCTCAGAGAAATAAATATGAGAATCTAACCAAGCTCTCTTTGTAGTTATCTGTGCGACATTCAATACAGATGATTCCCATTTAAAATCAGAAGTGATTTCTAGAGCTGAAAGAACGAGATTAATGATTGAATCTAGAAGATTAGGATGGTTCTTTACTATTTGGAGTTTCTCGAAAGTTTCAGTGAAAATATCTATATCTGATAGTTTGTATTTCGTTCTAGTTACTGAAGTGTACTTTTGTTCTAGATTGGTGATGAAAATTTCTAGTATTTCCCTTCTGTTGTCCCTAAGATATTGTAGAAATCTGTCAACTCTAATAAAATTCCATGCAACCATATCCTTAACATTTATTTCAACTTCTTTATCAGGATTATAGTTGCTAAGTTTTTTTATTTGCACATTTAGGGGTAGAAAGAAGCATTTATTAATCTTTCTCTTTTTATGAGAAGGTCTTCTCAACAACTAAGAAAAGATGAGTTGCTATCTGCTCTTTAATAAAATCCGTAAATAAACATCAATTTCTTCGTTATCTTTTGAGAGACCGGTCACATAAACTGTTTCGTAGTTTCTTATTTTTTGTTCTTTCAAAGTAAAACCTTTTTGCGCTTCTTTCATTTCTTTCAAATCCATTAGCCAGAAATTAGGTAGTAGCTCAGGATCAAAGGTGTATCCTCTGTTCTTGATAATTGGCAGTATCATGTCTAGTGTAGATGTATCAGGCAATTCAATAGTTTCAATTATTGGTGCATTTGAACCACATAGATGGCATTCCTTGTTGGGTGGTTTTTCTATATAGAAGAACTTCCCTACTAATCCATTGTATATCAGATATTCTGGATTTACTGTCCCCAGTTTAATTCCTTTAATATGATGTAATAGTTTTAATGATTCTTGAGTTTGGATTGAAGCTATTACTGCATTAATTGAAATTACCGTTGGATCATGTTGATCAATCATTTTTACAGCCTCATCCAAAGTGAATAAACCTGAGTCAGGAAAATGTTCTTTTACCAAATCATTAGCATAATCTAAAGCTATTTTCACTTCATCTACCACAGTTGTATCTGGTGGTCTATTATGCTTTGATTCAAAAAATAGTTGTCCCTTCAGCAAACAGTGAGATCTCTTTCTAGGAACACCTACGAGAGTACAAGCTGCAAGAGTTTCTCGCTCTCTTTCTCTTTGAGGATCACATTGCAGACAAGAATTTTCGTCTGGTAGATATGTATAGACATGCCCATAGTATGTTGCTGTTCCTCCGTCAATCATTGGTTTCTTAAAATGAACAGCCCTACGTATTAGCTCATTCCTTGCTGTTACAGAATCTAGACCAGCTATGTATAAATCAGCTGTCGCATATATCTCTGGATCAACATCTTCAAGATTTGAGTAATGCCAAATATACCTACTATGAGGATTTATTTTTCTTAGTGTTCGAGCAGCAACTTTTGATTTGGGTTCTCCTTCCTCAGCATCATAAAATAAAATTTGTCTATTAAGATTAGAATGTTCAATGATGTCTAAATCTATTAGATGTAGAACACCTACTCCTGCCATTGCTAGATTCTTTGCTACTTCTGTTCCCAATCCTCCTACACCTACTATGAGAACAGTAGAATCTTTCAGAGCTTTCTGATTCCAACCTGGAAGTCTTAGTTGTCTATCAAATCTTACTCTTTCTACTGAACTAAGAGCTTCACTGAAGAAGTTTGAATTATTTGATTTTCTAGTGTCTTGATTCATTGTGATTACACTCATTATAGTATATACTCAAAATCATTGATTCTTATATTTCAACTTTTTTATTTTATTTCCTTTAGGCAGTGAAAGAAAAGATGAATAGAAAATAAAGAAAAAGATAAGAGAACCTTGATTCTCTCTCTAAAAAATATTAAACAAATTTATCCTGCTGTAGAAACGGGTATTAGTAATACAGTGTCTCCGTCTTCAACACCGTAGTCTTCAAAAGTATCGCCAGGATCACAGGTTCTTCCTGCATGAGAAAGATGAAATTCTTCAGGTGGAAGTCCAAAGATTTGACTTACAGTGTATTTTATATCATCAATAGGTGCATCAGTTGCAACTACTAGTTTTTCTTGTTTTGGACTTGGTCCAATTGTGCTTTGGAAATAAACACTTATTTTCTTTCCAGCTGGAGTCTTAGTTGAAGGTGTTTTTGATACGATTTCTTCTTCAACGACTTCTTCAATTTCTTCCTCTTCTTCATCGAAGGATAATTCTTCAAATTCTTCGCTCATTTATACCAACCTCTTATGTTATAAATCAAGTTTTACTATCAAATATAACCTTTTAAGAATATCTTTAGTATCGAAATTTTAAATATTTCTTATTTAAGATTCTAAATAAACTATTATAGTGTTAGAACCTTTTATTGGACTACCAGAAACAATATAATTAACATAGAAATAAATAGTACAGAGGTTCTTAATTTAAGAGAGAAATTTGATTTAAAGGTGGGTTTCAATTGGCAAGAAAAAAGGAGAAGAAAAGAGTTAACTCGAAAATACCAAAACAAAAAATCCCATCTGAAAAAATACCAAAAACAAAGATACCTAAAGATACTCCTCCTAAACACAAAATAAGAGAGGAATATATTGTTCCACCAAGAAAACAGAAGCAAACTAAAGAAATAAGTAGTCCCACTAAGTCCGAAATTAAGGATTTGAATGCAGATAGAAGAAATAAAGGAATACCCAAGAGCAAGATTACTGAAAAAAAACCTACACAACAGAAGCTCAATCAAACAAAGAGTAGAAGTAAAGGAATTCCAAAACAAAAAATACCCAAGTCGAAAATTCCTAAGCAAGATAAACTCAAAGAAAAAAAACCCATTAAATATATTCCAGACAAAGAACCACCTAAGAAGAAGGTGAAAGAGGAAACACCACCTCCAATAAACGATAGCGAAAAATTCTCTGATTTTAAAGGTAAAGAATCAAAATCAGTTCCAAGAGAAGAAAAGAGGGAGAAAGAAGAGGGGTCACCTCCAATCAATGATAGTGAAAAATTCTCTGATTTTAAAAGTAAAGAATCGCGACCAGCTCCGAAAGAAGAAAGAAAGGAGAAAAAGAAAAAGGAAACACCAGTAACCAGAGAAATAGAAGAGATTAAGAAAACCAAAATCCCAGCACAAAAACAACCTCTACAAAAGATTCCAAAGCAGAAGACACCTTTGAGATACAAAGTACCAGAACAAAAGAAACCTAAACAGAAGAAACCAAAATAGATACTTTTGAAAACTTGATTTTAAACATCTATTTGATTTTTAAGTTAATCGAACTTATTTCTTGTTTACATTTTGGACAGGTCTCTTCATTCTCAAGATAGTCTAAGAGATCAGTTTTATGGAATATGTGTCCACAGTTTTGTATTTGGTAGACAGGTTTTCCAGCAAATATATATTCATAACAAATGTCACAAAAAGGAGATTCTTTTCCACATTTTTGACATATTGTAGGTGCTCCAAAAATCCTGTTTTCATATTCATGATTACAAAATAGGCATGAATAAATTATATTTTCAGATTCGATACTTCTTGATTTTACTAATTGTCTCCCTTTTAGATATTGAGTAAATAGATAGAGACTGAAAGGAACACCAAAACCTATAACAATGAGTGGAGCAATAGATAATATTAGATCTTGTTCTCTAAGAAGAATAAACGCAGATATACCACCAGCAAGTGTTACAACTATCATGAAAATGCTAACATACAAAAAACTCTTTCTATTTGAAATTTGCATACACTCTTTAGAACAGTAAAGTTTCCTTGTTCTAGAATTGAAATATTTAGTAGTAACACTTCGATTTCCACAAACAGCACAGCGAGGAATCATTTTCTTTCCCAACCTAATATTGATATTTAGTTATCTATTATCAGTTTAAAAACAGTTTCTGATTTTGAAAGAAAAGTTGTATTCTTTATTGAATATTGAGAATCGTTTCAAGGTTCTATTTAAACAAATAGAGCTATTGTTCCTAGATAGAAGTAAATCATTCCAAACACAAGTAGAAATAGGTTATTGAAATAAAATACAGAACTTACAATGTTTAATGTTGGTATTAGAATCATCAATAGAAATCCGGATAGTTTTGGAGGAATACCTTTTTCACTTGTACTTCTGAATCTAATAAATGGGTATCTGACAAATGTTCTGAAAAGCAGGAAATTACTGGCTAGATAATAAGGTAGTAACATCAAATCTATGGCATTAATATAAAATTCATAATCTATGAAACTAGTTGTTAATTCCCCAGTTGAAAGAAGAAACATTGCATCTATCCCAAACAACTTTTGAGCGAGAAGGATCAATGCTGGAATCAAAGGTAAAACAAAAACAAAGATGAATTCATTGAATGTTGCTTTATGCTTAAGATAATACATACTCCGGAAAAGAAAGAAAAATGATAGGAAAGCAAAAATAGCTAGGAAAACAAATAGACGTCCCATTTGAGAGTCTCCTTCAATAAAATAGTAGATAGAGACTCCTACTAACGACAAAGAAAGTAGGAAAGACCAAGTCAAACGTGTTATTGTTCCCATACTAAAACCTATTATGCTCGTTTTAATTTTACAGAAATTTATTACTAAACCTTGCTTTTAAATCATTTGGCTTCTATAGTTTTTATATCTTCTCAATCACAGTTTCTATGTATACTTTTGTACTAACTCTGTAAATTGGAGATTTTACATACTTAGTTGAAATGGGTTTATTGCATCTTGCACATAGTTTTGATTGTTGGAACCAGTTAAAGAATTCGTCAGCATGAGCTGGATATTTACAATGTGGGCATAAAATTACTTTTCTTGATTCAGATTTTTTGAAATCCATATAACAGATAATACATTTTAAATCATCTTTAGTAGCTCTTCCAACAGGGAAAATATTCTTTGTACCTCTTCTTACTGTTGTAGATCTAGTTACTTTCTTTGTTGTAGTTATGTCTTTTCCAGGGGCAATTTTTGCACTAGTAGTTCGAGCTGTGGTTACGGCTCTTCTTCTGCTAGCTGATGAAGAAGAAATTCTTCCACTAGTCTGTGCAGAAGTACTTCGCCTACTTCTTGTTGATGTAGATGTTGTAGATGGACGTTGTCTTGATGATGCAGAAGCTCTTGTTGGTGATCTTCTTGTAGAAGCTGCAGGAGTTCTTTGAACAGTACGTTGTCTTGATTTTTGTAAGGGAGATACTATGAAATATCCAATAAACATCACAAAGTATATCACAGCAAAGAAGAGACTAAGAAAATCCATTTTTAGATTTATAAAGAAACCAAATAGCAGAAGTAAGACGAATAATGTAAAAAGAAGGAAAGGAATAAGCCGTCCTCGTCTTATTTTTCTATTAACAGCCATTGCTGGCCATTTTCCGGAGAAATAGTTGTTGAAAAGAACAGATAAAACTATCAAAGGTAAAATCATAGAGAGAGAGATAAGGTTGAAGTACAGATGAACAGTATCTCCACTAACTAAATTAATATTGATTACAAAAATCTCAACAAAATTAGAAAATGGTGAGATATAATTTCCCATGAACAGGACGCTGAAAGGTAGGATTAGAAATTGTGTACTAGCAGTTACAGCTTTATGTTTTCTATAATGTCTTCTTTCCAGAACATATCTTAGAAAAGCGATGATATACAAGGTTATGTAAAAGAATAGTAGTGTTTTTGGAAGACCTTGTTCTCTCTGAATTATCAGATAAAGAAAACCAACTACACTACCGATAATTGCAATAGCTAAGTAGGTTTTAACATTATTCAATTCCAATTTTTTTACAACCTTGTATGCTCAATAGATTAGTCATTCTCTTTTTCATTCTTCATGAATAAGTCAATAGATTCAAAGCTAGCCTGAGTGCTCAATCCTTCAACTTCAATAGATAATTTATAGTAGGATTGTTTATCATCATCTATTCTAAAAACACCTAAACCATAATCATCTCTAGAAATCATTAGAGGATCAATTACTAGTGCTATTGATTTGTTCCAGAATGTTTGATACCTAAGATGTGTTCTAAAATCATCATCACTCAAGAAAGGTGTAAAACTAGGGTGTGAATGAGCCCACCCAATTATGAACTGGGTGGATTCCTTTTTATGAAAGATTTCTGTGAATACTTTTTGATCCACAATTTCAACACTTATCGCATCACCTTGATCAACAGGCCAATAGTCATCTACAATAACTTGTTCTAAAGGAGTTCCTTCCTTAGCCATTTGCCCTGTTAATAGACCTATGATTTCAACCCACTCTCTCTTAGGTATATTCGAATTTGCATATGTTAATGCGTGTTTAGCTAATTTGAAATAGGCTTTAGGTTTTATTGTTACTTCAGGTCTTGGAGTGATTAACAAGTCCTCATCAGATACAACAATCTCACTCTCAGTTTCCATATCTTCAACAATTTTATCTATTGCTGACATACCTAAGATTTTCTCAATAGCTTCAATTTTTTTCAATAATTCTTTGTATTGCTCAGGAATCTTATCTTCATCGTTATGCATTTTTCAATACTCCTATGTCAATGGTTTCTTTTATACGTTCATTTACCAGTAAGACTTTGCATACTTCTTACTTATTCCCTGAGCTTTCTTCGTGAATTTTTTCTTATCTTTGAGAAATTCAAGTGCTGCATCTTTATTGAAGACATCCTTTGGATTTACATATGCACCATCAACATTAAACATAGCCAAAATTGAATGTATAACTGTTGTAATATTTTTGCTTGGAGACCAACCATCATGTTTTCCAATTAATTCATTATCTACTAGTGCTAAACAGATATTTCTTTTCTTTGGATATTCTTTTGGATTAGGCCAGAAATTTGGATGCCAGATAGGTGTATGCAATCTTACAAATGGTGGTTTGTAAGGATAATTTGGACCAAATAAAATCTCTAATTTGTATTTTCCACCTTCGTAGGGAGTTCCTTTTGGTCCCTTGAAACCTACTGCTAAATGATACATTGATTTCTTTTTACTTGGATATGCTTTCACTTGACCTATTATCCCATCCTTATGGAGTTTCCTCAAAGATTCGTAGTCTTTGATTATTCTTTGTTTTCTAATTGTTGTCACCTTTGTCAGTTAAATTGAAACTGAATTCGATAAACCGTTCTGAATTAACTAGGTTATCATATGAATAGGTTTTTTTCAGTTAAAAAGAATTTCAGTAAGTGCAACTGAATTTTTTCTTGAAACTTTGAGACACTAAAGGTCATTCGATATTTTCACTCTTTTTAAATTAAAATCTGTCTTAATTCATATGATTACAGATAATCTTTTCATCAGACAATACGGATTAGCAGAATGTAGCGTAGATGGAGACAATTGGTATGATATTTCAGAAATCAGTGCTTTATGTTCCATAAATAATCACTATTGTGCTCAAAATTTAGATGCTGTTCTGAAACATTATAATGACGGTCACATTGTTCCAGTAGAATACATTCTTTATAGAAAGAAGAGAGTATTAGATTAAGAAAATCAAATACTAGGTTTACAATTTTTTTGATTTATTCACTAGTTATGTCACAACTTGTGTTAACATTGTGTGGGCAATTGCTATTTAAATAGAAACTGATGTTAGGTTGGCGAAAAAAAATGATTGAAAAAATAAAAACCCAGAAAAAACTTCAAAAAGCAATCAAAAAGGATCGAAGAAATGCATTAGAGGCTTTTATTCTTCAAAAGGGAAGCCTTTAATTGCATCACTTTTGTATTTTATTCTAAAATTATTTCTTTTATACCCACCCACATATAACCAGTAAGATTATACTTCTTTCCCCATTTTTCATAAATCTGTGTTTCTTTGAGTTCTCCTCCTAGTTTTTCATAAAAATCAATCAATATGCTGGATATTCTATATTTATCACACTAAAAGATTATAAGTGTTAGAATTAAATGCATATTCGAATAAATTATTAGTTAGGTGAATATTATGAAAGTATTAATTTGGATTGATATTGAGGGAGTTTCTGGAATTGATGATCCAGATACAGGTTTTAAAGATAATAATTACAAACATCTAATAACAGCTGAGATCAATGCTGCGATTAAAGGACTGAAGTCAGCTGGAGTAATTCAAGTAGACATCTTTGATGGTCATGGTATGGGAGATAATGTGATATTAGAAGATCTTGATGAAATTGCATCTTATTTGGGAGGAGGATGGATGGTTACACTAGCAGAACTTATTCGTTCAGAAAAATTAGGAAATTATGATGCATTAGTTTTAATTGGCCTTCATGCACAGGAAGGTACTATCGATGGTTTTATAGCTCATACAAATTCTGGATTTACGGTTTTACGAATGAATGAAAAACCTATTGGGGAAATTGAGCAAGCAGCTTGGTTAGCAGGATATTTTGGTGTCCCAACAATATTAGTTAGTGGAGATGATGCAGCTATAAAGGAAGCTAATCATTATTTCCCAGATATTGCAACAGTTTCTGTTAAGAAAAAGGAAGGAGATAAATTTGTCTGTTTTCCATTAAAAGAAATATACAAACAATTAGAAGAAAAAGCATTTGAAAGAATAACGAAACTTAAAGAGATAAAACCTTATGTTCTTTCTGGCCCAATAATTGTTGAAATACTATATAGTTTCAGTAAGTTTGCAGAGGATATGGTCATTTTCCCTGGATATGAAAAGAAGGCAGAAAGAACGGTGATTTATGAAGCTAAAGATTATCTAGAAGCTTTCTGGGCTTATCATGGGTTTAGGATTGTACTTAAAGGTCTGATGAAAGAGTTCTACGAAAGAATCCTTCAAAGAATAGAAAGGGAATTAGATATAGAAGACAATGAAACTTATATTAAAATTAAAAAAGAAGTTCAAGAAGAAATGCTAAATGAGAGAATAGAATTCCCCAATATATCATTTTAACATTTTCCTTTTGATTTCATAATTCACTTTTTAGATTTCTACTTTTCTTTAGGTCACAACTTGTGTTCACATCGTGTGGGCAATTGCTATTTAAATAGAAACTGATGTTTGGTTGGCGAAAAAAAATGACTGATAAAACAAAAAACCAGAAAAAACTTCAAAAAGCAATCAATAAAGATAGAAGAAATGCATTAGAAGCTTTCATTCTTCAAAAAGGAAGCCTTTAAGAGCATATTTTTTTATAATTATATTTTAAAAAATTATTTCATTTATATCTTCCCAAACATACCCAACAAGTTCGTATTTCATTCCCCACTTCTCATATGGTTGTGTTTCTTTAGGTTTCCCTCCAAGTTTTTCATAAAAACCTTTTTGGAAATTGTCTTTTAGAGCCCATATTATCATTGATTTCCATCCTTTGGTTTGAAAGAATTCTACTTTTTTCTCTACAAGTTTCGTTCCTACTCCCTTTCTTTGATGTTCATTAAGCACATAAATCGCTCCAATTTCACAATCATAGGGATCTGTGTTTTCATACTTTCCTCCTGCAGCAAATCCTACAATTCCTTTTTCCAAATCTTCAGCAACAATAATCTGTAAATTTTCTTTGATTCTGTTCAATAAAAGAGATTTTTTCCACCTTCCAATAGCCTCCTTAAATGATAGTTTATCAAGTTCCTCATCAGGGAAGATTCCTCTATAATTTGTTTGCCAGGTTTTTACTCCAGCATATGCAATTCCTTCTGCATCAGAAGCTTTTGCAAGTCGTATTTTCATTAAAACAGACAATAGAAGTGGTAAATAAAAAACTATTCATCAAATTTATACCCACTCTTTTTCCAAGCTCCATACATTTCGGGATTTTTTTTCAAGAATTCATCCCTTATTTCTTTGGGGACTTTATTAAGAATACAAGAGAAATTTATGCAATCGGTGCATATTTTCCATTGAATAACAATGTACCATACAACTACACCAAAAACTAGTATACCTAAATATACCCATTTCTGACTAATAATCAGAAAAATCATCGGAATTACAAAAATTAGATTTGCTCCAATTAGAAACTGAATCTTTTCCCACAAACTAGCTGGACCTGGTTTGAATTTTGCTGTTTTAAAAAAACCATAATTAATTGAACAATGCAGAAACTTAGTTTCACCTTCAGCATAATAAGGACAATGAGCACAAAGAATGGGGGGTTCCCAAATTAGAAAAAAGAAAATTATGTATCCAATCCAAGTAAGAGTTGAGATAAGATTTAATGGATAATCAAGCAGAATTAAACCTACGAAAGTTGGGATGAATGCAATGAAGAAGGGTATACCAAAAATGACTGAATATCTCGTATCTAAATGACAGTGTAATCGCCCTTTAAGTTCACAATCTTCGCATGATTCTTCTTCTTCCCAAATACAGATGCAATGGGGATTAGAAGAGCTCATGACTGAAATGCTGATTCTTATCCTAAAAATATTATGTATCCTTTTCTAATGTAGCATATTCTAGATATCTGAAAAGAATCCCCAAATATTTATACCTAGAGGGTAACATTTAAGCAATACACCAAAAATTGTAATTCATATGTTGGAGTATGATTTAATTGTTGCTGGTGGAGGTATTGCAGGTTCTACAGCAGCTAAATTCGCAACAAGAGGAGGTTTAAAAACTCTCCTTGTTGAGAGAAGAAAAACTCCTAGAAATAAACCATGTTCGGGTATACAGTTTGGTTATTTTGAAAAAATATTAGGAGAAAAAATTCCTCAAGATCGTCTGTGCAACGTTGAGTTAAAAAAAATTAAAATGATTCTTCCTGATGGAAAATCAGTAGGTTCTCCATTTAAAATGTTTAATTTTATGAGGAAATCCTTTGATCATTGGTTAAACATTCTTGCTCAGGATTCTGGAGCAGAATTCATTGATGATATCGTTTGTCAGAGTATAGAAGAACAAAAAGACCAGATTTTAGTGAATTTAGTTAAACCTAAAGAAAAGAAAGATATGAAATTTAAAGCAAAATATTTCATTGATGCAACTGGTTTACGTCCTAAAATTCGTTCTCAACTTCGTCCTGAAGATTTCTCATCTGATTTTGAAGGAGCAACATTAAATTATTATATCGATGGTGAAGCTGATTTAGATCAGGAAACTCTATATCAATTTTGGAATCTAGATTGGAATAATGCAATGTTTGCTTGGATATACAAGAAAACACTAGATGATCGTAAGGATTATTGGGTAATAGGGACTGGATGCAACGACACCAATGTAAACGAAAGGCAAGAAAAATTCTACAATCATGTAAAAAAGGAATTTAACATCACTGGAGAAATTATTAAAAGGGAAGGATATAAAACTTCAATGAATCTACACTCAAAAAATCGTGTGTGGTTGGGAAGGAACAGAATTCTAATGGCTGGAGATGCAGCAGGATTAGTTGACCCAACTAGGGGAGTAGGGATGGATTCTGCAGCACTATCAGGAAGGATAGCTGCAAAAGCAATATTGAAAGCTGAAAGAAAAAATAAGGATGTTATGAAAATATATTCCAAAATGATGAAAGATATAACTACATTAACAATCCGTAATCAAGAGAGAGAAATAGGTAATACTAATAATAACGAAGAACTCCAAGAATATATTGAAAAAACTATGTTAAAACAAGGTTTAGCTATGCTTCTCCAACTTCGACTAAACAAATTCAGAAGAGCTGAAAAGCAGAGATTACTACCACCTTAGGTCAGTGTTCTTTATTCCAAACTGAAGGATAAAATTCAGGAGTTATACTATATACATCATCGTAAGGAGAACTAACAAATACCATATTGAGTTCAGATAAGAATTGATCAATTTTCTTTGCCCTTTGAAAAGTTGAATCATCTAAAGCAAACTGATCTTCCTCTGTTCCGGAAACCACAAAAACCAAGTTTTTCAGAACCTTGTTAATTTCGATATAACATGTAGTTTCATTTACTTTTGCTTTTCCAGAGAAATAAGATTCTGATGTGATAGCTTCTTGTATATCGACATCTGATTCAATTTTCATGATATTAACAAAATTTCGCAGTTCATCTTCATCTTTAAAATTTATAAGAGCAATAAATCGATCTGGATTCATATCATCTGGATAAGAATGAGATTTGATGAATCTAAAACTATAGAGAGTACGACACCAGTTTAGAAATCTTTCTTTACCATAATCTAAATAGAGGTTCTCCAAACGAATTTCTCGTTTCATAATTTATAAAGAGTATAACAAAATAAGAAACTTTTCATAAAAAATAAAGAGAGTAAGAAACTAGTTTATATTTTCAACAATATCCTTTACAATTAGAACAACTGTTTCTACTGTCTGATCACACACTTTTTTTCTCTCTGGATTTTCTATATCTATTTTACCATCTTGATCAATATACCCATCAAGAAGCTCTTTACAATAGAGAGAACCATTTGATTCTGCGAAAGCTGTTTTTAGAACCTTAATTTTCGCATATATTTTTTCATTATCTAATCCTTTCTCCTTCAGTAGAAAACTCAGAGCACCCAAAGCTCCTACTAATGATCCGCATATAGATCTTTCTCCAATTCCTCCACCGTAAGGTAAGAAGGATTTATTCAGTATTTCACTCTCAGATTCAAAACCAAAATAATCTAAGATCCCACCAGCTGCTGATTGAGCACAATTATGCCCGTGTTTCCAATATCTCTTAGCTTCATTTACTATGTTTTTCTCAACCATTAATATCACTTTATTAAACTGGTTCATTTTTCTAGAACCAGAATTTTGAATAATCTTCCAGCGTTCCTAAACATTTTACTTTTTTAGTATTCCGTTTCTGACTTTCATACATTAAATCACCTAATTTTTCAATTCCCTCAGTAATTAATTCTGGGGAGAGTAAGGAGTATCCTAATCTCATAGTATTTGTGCTTGTTTTACCATGGATCAAAGAATTTTCTTCGGTTATACTATAACCTGTGGATGGGAAAAATGAATATCCTGGAACAAAACTCATACCATTTTCTAAAGCTTCCTCTACGAATATTTTTGAATCAAACGCCTTATCTTTTGTTTCATACCAGACAAAGAATCCACCAGTTGGTAGAGTAAATATTCCCTCGGGCATAAATTCATCAACAGCTTTTACCATTGCATCTCTTCTCAATTTATACCCCTGTTGAATAATTGGAATTTGCTCATCAATGTGTTTCTCATAGTATTTCGAAGCTATTCTTTGTGTAAATTCTGATGTACACAGATCATAGTACCCTTTCGCTTTGATTACTGCATCTCTGATTCTATCTGGAAGAACATGATACCCCAATCTGAATGAAGCAGCTTCTTTTGTTGTTGAAGAAAGATAAGCTATCCTCTGATTTTCAGTATCATGCTCTTTCAACGGATGATATTCTTTGTCATCAAATTGAATCTCTTTATAGGCTGCATCTTCAATAATTAAAATATCATTATGAGGGAAGACAGTATCTATAATCTCTTGCTTCCTTTTATTAGACAAAGTAGTTCCTTTAGGATTATCTGAATAAGGTAAAACATAGAGAACTTTAGGGTTTCTACCAAACTCTTTCTTACATAGTTTAATAGCTACATCAATATATTCAGTTATCATTCCATTCTCATCAGTAGGCAAAGTAATTATTTTCGCACCCATTTTTTCTGCTGGTCTCAAGAATCCAAGATAAGTTGGTCGAGGAACTAAAATTATATCTCCTGGTCTAATTAAAACATCATTTAGAGCATAGAGTATTTGCTGAGAACCTGTTGTAATCACTAAATCATCTTTAGTACAGTTAACTTTGTCCTTTCTATTTAGACGTTGAGCAAGAACTTCTCTTAAGTCATCATTCCCTTCAGTTTTACCATAATTGTAATTATCTAGAGATCTCGTAGAATTTTCTCTCAAAAGTTTTTTCTCATCGACAACGATTTCTTCGATTATTTTGTGAAAAGTTTGTACAGGTAGTAAGCCTGGTTTACCTCCACCAAAATAATATTTTGGAGAGTACCTTAACAATCTTCTAATCTCACTTTCAGGTATTTTTTCTACCCAATCAGCGAAACTAATTTCTAAATTTTTTGGATTAATTTCTAATACCATCTTTCATTCTACCATTAAGTTGATTCTAACTAAATATTTTACAAAAATACGCATTTATAAGATTTCACATTACACATCATGTGCTTTTTTGTTAATCACTTAACTATAGTTAAATATTTAAACGTATATACTATTGTTATTTTGACATAATCATTAATAGATTTGTTCAAACTTAACAAATGTCAAAAAGTGGATATTATGCGTATTGATAACATTGATAAAAAGATAATTGAATATCTCAAAAGTGATAGTCGTTTACCTAAAGAAGAAATCTCAATTAAATTACAAGAGAATGAAATAGTTGATAGTATCACTCGCCAAACTGTTCATACACGTATTAAATCATTAGAGAAAAATGATATTATTACTGGCTATACAATTATTACTGATGACAAGAAACTTGGTAAGGAAATCACCGCTATCATCCTTGTTGTCTTAGATCGTGCTGCTAGTGTTTGGGATTTTACTGCTCAGAATCTCTGGAAACGTCATGAAGAGCTAGATATTATCGAAATGCATCACCTCGCTGGTGAATATGATGCTATGATCAAAATGAAAACTGAAGGCATTGACACTCTCGAACAAAATCTTAAAATCATCACTTCTATTGATGGTGTTCAACGTACTCACACCATGGTATGTCTCTCAGGTTATGAATAAATTATATATGAAACAGGTTATGAATCATACTGAATAAAGCCTTCAGTATAAAAGTAAAAGGTTTACTTAAAAAAATAGAAAAAATCAGAAGAAAGAATAAAAAATAAATATAGTTTTAGTTACTTCATTCAATTAGCTTCATCTTATCTTCTAAGATAACAGGTTCAAAGAATCTTTTTTTCTTCCACAACCAATAAACTAAGTAGATTATGAGAACATTAACAATTGCAGGGATTAAGCCAATTCCTAACACTGTTTGGCTTGTTCTAAGAATAGCTATATCTGCTAAGCTGAGTGTTCCAAACACAATCGTTTGTAGAAAGGGACCAAATGCATCTAAAGTAAAATGAGATAGAATCGAAGGTATGAGACTCTCAGTTTTAACAAACAGATATGCAAAAACAAAACCTGCTGCTGTAGTATAAATTACTTGGAATATTACATTTATTGCCACAACTTCAGGATATATCGAATATCGCATATTAACTAAATTTATGAGATGGAATAGTCCAAAAAGTATTGAGTTTATTATTATTGAATTTTGTTTCGAATATTTCTTCAGGAGTAGCACTAGCACTATTCCTCTGAATGCTACTTCTTCCCATATACCGGGTATCAGTGCTCGATAGAGATATTCTGAAAACCCATAGCCTACCCAAAGCAATCTGAAATCTAAGATTAATTCCCCGCCAATAATTGCAACAGATACTAGGGAAGATAATAGTAGGAAAACTAAAAAAATCACTCCTGTGGTTATGCCCAATCCCAATACAGCAATGATTGGTTGAATTTTTATTAGTTTTATTTTCTTGAGAAATTGCAGGTAGGTTTGATTACGCTCTGGAATTCTGAATAAAAAGGGTACAATGACTAAGAAGAATACAAGAAGGATTACAAATAGATTGATTTGGTATAGATAAGGCTTAGATTCTAGAGTTTCAGAACTAACAATTCTTCCTAGAATGTTGTTTGCAAAAACCAGGATTAAACCATAGAGAATCAAGACACCTAAAATTAAGAACCATATATTCTCTTTCTTGGGTTCTTCAATTTCCTCAACTATTTCAATCATTTCATTGCTCATCTAAATCACACATTCAGTTATGTTATAATTCTTTAAAAAATCTTAGCTTAATATATTTTAGCTGTAAAGTTTAAAAACTACTAATATCATTTGCAGTAACTGAAGTTTGGTGATAATTTGCATCGTAAAGGTCATCTTCTTGGAGCAACCTCAGCTTGGATTGTTATAATAGTACTCTATCATTTCTTCAGTGGTGTAAATTTTGCTACTATTGACGTTAAACATTCTGTATGGATGATACTCTCATTCTTTGCATGTCATTTTGGAGCACAATTGCCTGATTATGATGTTTTGTGGCAAAAACTCTTACCTCACAGGAATGTCTTAACCCACTCATTCATTTTACCAATCGCATTTACACTACCTGTTTACCTTACAAGAAAAGATTTGACAGGAGATTTTGTTTTCTTAGTACCAATATTTGCCATGTATTTAGTTGGTCACGCATCCCATCTGTTTTTGGATCTTATGCCTGAAGGTTGGGAAGGTTCTGCTTTAATACACATCTTCTGGAGAAATGAAAAAGGTAGGAAAACTATGCCCGGCGTATCGTCGTTTTTGTTCCTGCTAATAAATGGTCTAATAATTCTAGCTGGAGGTATAATACTACTATTCTTCTTCTCTCGTTGGGTAACTTAATTTACACCCTTCACTTTTTTTCAATAATCAAAAAGAGAACTATTTTTTTCTCGAGAACCAAGGTATTAGCATTGATACTCTTTTCTGATAATCTCCATAGTTGGGATATTTTTCCACAAGATATTTTTCCATCATTGGCATACTGATTACAAAGAAGAGTATTGTAATACCTACAGGTCCGACTATCATCCACCAGTAAGTAGCTGGATTTATGGATAAAGCAAAGAACCATAATCCCCACCAAAAACTTATTTCACCAAAATAATTTGGATGTCTTGTGTAACCCCATAATCCTGAAGAAATCATTTGTCCTTTCTCTTTTTGTTTATTGAATTTTCTTAGTTGCTCATCAGCAACAGTTTCGATTATAATTGCCATTGAAACAATTATTATCCCAAAGATTGTTAAGATATTGAATGTTGGAAAAGTAGTTGTTAAAGCCGGATATAGAGATAAGCAACCAAGGAATACTAATATGGTTGGCATCATTTGAAGTCCTGTAAGATTAATACCCCAGAACCATTTTGGAAAATCTTTTCGATATTTTGTATATCGCCAGTCTTCGTGACTTAAACCTTTCCATCCGATACTCCAATTATATGTTAATCTTATTCCGTAAACACATACTAGTAATAAGATGACTATTTGTCTAATTGTGATTTCACTGACTGGTGTTGAACTAAATAACCAATAAAGAGCGATAATAATTGGAATAAAACTCCAATAAGGATCGTATAAGCTAGTGTTCTTTAAGATAGTGCTATACAGATAAATTACAAGAGTTGCTACAATATCTGCTACCAGAGCTGTAAAAATTGGATGAATCCTAGGATGTAATGCAAATCCTATCCCTATTGCCACACCCAACGCTATAACATAGGACATGATACAAATCAGAAAAGAAATAAATCTTGTTTGTTTTTCAATTACAGTCATTTCAGTCATCTCTATCTATTTAATTTGTCATGTCTTTCTTGTTTTATTCAGTTGTAAATAAACTTTCACAGAATCTGTGTAGCAAAAAGTCTTAATACATGGTAACTTTTTTCCCTTCATGACATTTTCAATTGTAGCTGTTGATAAAGAAAATAAAGAGATTGGATTTGCTGGTGCTTCATGTATTTATGATGCTGGAAGAATCGGTTTTGTTGAAGCAGAACTTGGTGCGATTTCTACTCAAGCAATGGTAAACTGGAGTTTAGGTCCTTTGGGTCTTGAAAAACTCAAAGAAGGATTATCTCTGGAGGAAATCCTCAAACATTTCGGTGAAGTTGATGAGGATTTGGAATCAAGACAATTAGGAATGGTAACATATGAAGGTAAGGTTCTAGCTTTCACAGGCAGTAAATGCTTAGGTTGGGCAGGACATAAGACAGGCAAAGGATACACATGTCAAGGTAATATACTTGTAAGCTCCAAAGTTATTGAGGATATGGCTAAAGCTTTTGAAGAAACTCAAGGAACTCTTGCTAATCGTTTATATGCTGCACTTCTTGCTGGAGACGATGCAGGAGGAGATTCAAGGGGTAAGGAAAGTGCGAGAATAATAGTTGAAAAAAAAGAAGCTGGTTTTCTTAAATCGGATAGAATCATTGATATAAAGGTTGAAGATCATGATGAACCCGTAAAAGAACTTGGACGAATTTTGAATGTTCATAATTTCTTCAATACAATCTTTGGAATATCACAACAATATCAGGAAGACAAAAAAACAGCTATTGCTGAGATGGAGAAATTTATTGGAACAAACGAGGAAAGATACACAGTTAACGGATGGGCACACCTTGGTTATCTTTGCTTTGAGGAAGGATTAGAAGAAAAGGCAAGGAAATATTATAGGAAAGCAATGCAAATAAGTCCAGGATTCAGAACAATATTTGTACAGTTACCTGCGTTAGGTAGAATAACAGAAGAATTCGTTAAATCTGTTTTGGAATAATCCCACTTTACATGTAAAACGCGTAAAATTTTTAATGATGTTCCAATCTATAATTAACCGAATTCTATGAAAAGAATACAAGTTATAGATTTCCTTCGAGGTATATCCATACTTTTCATGTTATTCTTTCATGGTTCATACTATTGGGATTCTCTCCCAAGTAAAAATCAAATGAATCTGATTTTAGCAAATCCTTTTGCTGGACTTGCATTAGTGCTTGGTAAAGCTGCTGGTATTTTTGCCTTAATTTCAGGAATGTCGAATGCAATAAGTATGTATTCCAGAATGAGATCTGGAAAGAGTAAATCACTAGGAGTATTCTTAAGTGGATTAGTTACAGGTTTATGGGTTATTCTTATAGGTAAAATCCAAGTAGCACTATTCAATCACACAATGATCGGAAACGCTGAATTTCCTTATCCAGATGGACCTTCTGAATATTCATTAATTATTGGGAGTATACAAACAGGTCAAATACAATATCCATCAGTTTTTACATTAATATACAAGAATACAGCACTTTTCGCAATTGGTTTGAGTATTATTTGTACAGGTATAGTGTTAGCTCTTCTTGGAATGAGAGAGGGTCATAAGTATGTTAAGAGGAATCTAATTGTAATTGGAGTATTAGCTACTACAATTATTTGTGTTACAGAGCCTATGAAGAATCTATTAAGACCGATTTGGTATGATGCATACATTAATGGTCAACATTCGAAAGGTGGATTATTCAGCATTTTAATTGGAGACACTTATCCATTTTTCCCATACATTGGATATGCTTTATATGGTGCAATGTTTGGCATAGCTTTTTCACAAGAACTTGATCGTAAGAAAGTTGCGATTGTGGGAAGTACAGCAGGAGCTCTATATTTAACTGTAGGATCTATACTTCTTGCTATTTATGGCCATCCTGATTCTTCAGAAATATTCCAAACACTACCAACTCAATGGAATTTCATTCAAATTGGTTTTTTTATATGGCTTAGTACCTTCTGTTATTATTTTCACTATTCACCAGAGAAAAGCAAAGTTAGAAAAGCTCTCCACAGTAAGTTCATCAGACGTTTTGGTTTAATCACACTTACAATTTTTGTTTTTGAACCATTAGTAGGAACCACAATTAAAGAATTGATTCTTGACAAAATTGCTCCTGGATGGTCAACTAATCCAATATTCGCATTCATTTATGGTTTTGCATTAATTATGCTCTGGTTTGTGTTTCTAAAACTGTGGGAAAAGGTGAAATTTAAAGGAACATTAGAATGGATAAACGGGAAGATAACTAGTTTCCTCACAAGAAGAGATGCATCTAGACTTGATATAGTTAGAAATCTCTATGGTGAGGATTATGTACCAAAAGTAAGAAAAAAGAAAAGAGTAGAGATAGATGCTGAATAAAATGAAGCAGGAAGCAAGAGTTGTAAACTATTTGTTTTTTATTTTTTCATAAATTGTTTCCAATGCTTCTGTAAAATCATCCTTCAACTCCAATAATATAGTTGGATCTAATACAGTTAGTAACACTGCATATCTACGATCCAATCGATTCCTTTCTATTATCTGCCAATCAGCTTCATCATTCTCAAGAAAATCTTTGAATTGTGGAACAGTTTTTTTAATCGCTTTCACACAGTCATTATGACTATCTTCAGAATTAACAGCCCATTTTAGAGGATATACATATTGTGTCTCTGTTACTCTACGACCATATAAGAGGAAATCTGTTATACCGTCTCTGTCCTTTTCTGTTTTTGTTACTTTAATATTTATTATTTCAGAATCTCTTAATTTTTTGTTTGGGATAACAGCTATTGTCCTATCTGGCTGAAGGATGGTTAAATATCTTATTGAAATTTCATTTACTATTCCTTCAATCCCCATATTAGGAATTAGTAGATAATCACCCACATTGTGATGTTTACTAAAAACCATAGATACTCCTGTAACTAATTCATTTATGGATAGAGCTGCAGCAATACCTAATGCACCACCTAAGATAGCAGCAACGCCAATAATTGCTCCTGAATATGCTTCAAACCTGTTGAGATAAGCAATAATGAAAAACGGAATAACAATTACTCTAGTTAAAACATGCAAAGTATTATGAATATCTGGTGAAACTTTTTCTTCTAATGCATGCATAATGAAATTCAGAATCACTAGAATGATTATTGCACTGATTGAATAGATAAAGAATGAATCAATATAAGCCTTCAAAAATAACTTGTATTCTTCATGAGTAATATTAGCTAATCTTTCAATAAAATTTCCTTCTGCAAATCGACTGTAAATATACATAATTAGTAATATGATAAAGAGTGAGAATAAGAACCCATAAATGATTCTTCTCTTTGATATTTTTTTTAAGTGGTTTGTAATTTTCATTCTATTCACTTCACAGAGTATATTCTTCTTTACGAACATCAATAGTTAAATTTTTCGTATAAAATTAACATCAGGTGCAACCAGTTCATTTTTCGAAAATCCAGTGAAGATTTTTAGAAAGTCTTTATATTTCATTTTCTTCAAAATTTCTGAAAAATCTCTACTATTGAAAGTATTCCAAAATAGAATTGTTTTCTCTTTGATAGAATTATGTTTTTGATTAGCAAAACCTATTAGAGCTGCTAGTGTTTTACCAGTATAGGTTGATTCCAGTTCCATTTTTTGGGTTTTCTTTATGAGTTCCATAGCAGCTAAACCTTCATCAGTTGGTTTAGCATAACCTTCTCCAAAATAATCAGTTTCAAAAATAATGTTATCTATTTTTACTTCGGGAACTGATTTATCGAATTTAAACATCATATCTCTTGTATCATAAGCTAATTTGACTGTTCCCTCATATCCAATGAATAATGAAACTTGTACAGCAATGATTTTTGCTTTTATCTCAGCTAGTTTCAATCCTAGAGCTAAACCTGCTACAGTTCCAGCTGAGCCACACGCAACGAAAATATAATCAGGTTCTGGAATATTGTTCTTATCTATTTGATTTTTTAGTTCAAGTTCAGCGTTGACATACCCTAAAGTCCCTAGAGGTACACTTCCACCCGGTGTTAACATATAATAGATATTTCTTTTCTTTAGATTCAACCATAGTTTAAGCCATTTAGCTCTGCTACCTTTTCTTATGTAATATAATTCATTCTTATAATAGAGATTTATCAAAAGATTTTTTTTAACGATTGGATTAATGGGTTGATCTACTAAAGCTGCAACGGGCAGTAATCCAAGTTTATTACATATAGTTGCATTAGCAACACAAAAATTTGAACCAATACCTCCACGTGTCATGACAGAATCATATCCTTTTCTCTTTGCATCCGCAAGAATAAATTCTAGTTTTCTTAGTTTGTTACCACCATACAATTGTGATGTTAGATCATCTCTTTTTACCCATAGTGAATCTAATTCCAATTCTTTTTCAAGATTTGATAAACGTTCAATAGTGTATCATGGTCAATTAGCTCAACCCAAGGAATTGAGGATTCTAATTCAGGAAACCTATCAAATAACAGTAATTTTTTCTTTTCTTGTTGCATATTAGGTCGATGTGAAAATTGTTCTAAACATCATAAATCTTTCGAAAAAAAAAGAGGGAAGCTTTGTTAACTACTTAATTCCCTTCTCATTTTCAATCCTGTTCTAGTTGGTTGTCCCAAAAATTGCTCCATTTCATTTGCAAAAGCTTCAGTCTTCTCTGTTCTATCCCATACCATTTTTTTTAACCCGTATTTCATTGTTTGATCTGTCAGGAAGGATACAAGACAAGGATAAGCATCTGATGCTTCATTTAGAACTGCAAACACACTCATCTGAGCAGTTTCAGGAACACCTGAATTCCAAATGACTCTTCCAATTCCTACTATTTCCTCTCCATGGAGCAAAATACCAGGTAATTGAAACATCATTCGAAATTTTCTCTTCTCTGTTTTATTGAAGGATTTTTTGTAAATTTTAGGGATATCATTTAACTTGGGAAAAGCTTTCGTTATTTTTTCTAATTTACTCAGATCTTCTTTTTTCGCTATTCTTAATGAATACCCATTTGGTAGAGTTTTTGTTTCAAAAGGTAATTCTTCAACATATTCTGCAGTCGTATATTCTTTCTTGAAACCATATTTATAATAAAGATGAATTGCTACGTCGTTTGTCTCATCAACACTGAGCTCAATCTTCTTGTGTCCATAAGATGAGAGAACCTCTTTCATAACTAAATTCCCAATTCCTCTTCCTTGGAATTTAGGTCTAGTAAACACATTTCCAAGCTCATACTTATCTTTCTTCTTATCAAAGAATATAGAGAATCCAGCTACGATTTCGTCATCCAATTCTGCAAAATAATCTTTCATGTTTCTAGCGAATATTCTCAAAGGTAGACCTAAGAGTATTCTATTTATCTTGCATATCTTCTTAAGATAGTCAAAAGACAATCCAAGGACATTTGTAGCATGCTCTTTTCCTGATTCGAACGCATATTCATAAAATGGCATTCGTTCTTTTTCTTTTATTTTTCTAAACTTCAATTCAGATAAAGTTATTTTACTATTAGTCATTTTAAAACCTCATTTTAAGCTAAAAGATGAAAAAACCTTGAGATCTTAGCTGGTTTTTTTCTTTTTTCAGTTTCTCTTTAATTTTAAAATTATCATGGATATGTTCTCTAGAACGAGAATTTTCCTTAAAAGAGATTTCAAATAAAAACTCAATTATATTATCTATCTCATCAGCGCTTATTCTTGCTAAATCCAAATCAGATTTGTGTTTTTTTTCATCTCTTCCACTTAGCTCAATTAATAATTTTTTTTCTTTGTTCTTTATTGCCATTTTTTGCACCTCAATAAATTCGGTTGTCGAATAAATTCGATGGTCTAATTTACAATTTGAATAATCTTTATAAACCTTTCGATGGTCGAATTCATTCGAATGTCGAATTATTTAAATAGGGGGGTTATTTACATTAATATGTTATGACAGAATCTTCAAAAAGAGACAAACCATCCAAAAAAAAGGTAGAGAGTAGATTTGAGAAATTACTTGAAAATGAAACCCAATACGGAATTTTAATGGCTATTCGTAATTTTGGTTCCATGAATATTAAGAATCTAGCTGGGTTAATTGGTAAAACAGAGAGTACTATTCATCATCACATTTCAGAAATGCTAAAAGATCCTAAATTGATAGAAATTGATATTAATAAAACAGAAAAAGAACGGGGAAAATATTATAGGTTATCTTCTCTTTCTTCGAAGAAATATTCTAGAGAACAAGATACAGTTTTTGAAGAGATTATTCCAACCATCATTGAGAGAACAATGAAACTAGATGATGAAGATATTTCTCGCATGTTTCTTCTCAGAATGATGAATCAGAAAGATTTAGGTTCTATGGCACAAAAAGCCCGAAGATCTTTTTCTTATAATCATAACATTGAAAATTTTATTCTTAATAACTTTGAAAAAGGTGAACAAGCAATTCTAAATAAACTAAAACCTACAAATCTCAATTATCCAGTGAGCAGTCACACTTTATTATCAATGGATATGAAAGTTTCCAAACCCAGGCATATGATGGAGATAGGAGTTGCTTCAGTTGAATTCTTTGCGAAGCTAGCTAAGCTCAAGAGGAAATTCGAAGAAGAAATGGATTCTGAAGGAGTTAAAGATGAAGATAGAATTGATGCTTATTTCTATCTTTTTGGTGGTGAGGTTTGCGAATTCGAGTTTGAAGAGGATGAAAAATTCGACTTAGATGAGTTTGTAAAACCAGTTATAAATAAAATAAAGAAGATTTATGAGGGAATAGAAGGTCAGTAATTGCATTTTAGAGAGGAGAATACAGAAAAATCATTACTTCTTTGCTTTTTTGAACAAATAATTTAATAATTAATATTCAATATAAGATTTCAGAAGAAGATTCAGTTTAAGAAAATCTACTGGTGTATCGATGAAATGCAGGAATTGTGGGAGGTATACTGATAAACTCAAGGAAGGTTATCTTTATTGCAAAAAATGTAATTTAATTTATTGGTTCTTAATTCCTGGTGAACCACCACAAGTTTTTGTAATGGGAGATAATTCTAAACAAATTTCCCACTAAGTACCAAGTTGAATCTTCATTCTATTAAATCCTCAACATCTATTCCAGCTAATTTGAGATGATGTACATCATGCCACCACAGAGAAAAGTAGTCTGTGTGCTTCTTGTCTTCTTGGAAATGGTTATTTAATATATCTTCATACACTTTTACTATTGTTGTTCTTGTTTGTTCAAAACTGGATATGACTTCTTCTAAACGCTTACCTTTGCTTCTCTCTAGGAATTTCGCATTATAAGAATCGGGAGGATCCGCACAAAAGTCTTCCCAAATGAATGCTTTTCCTTGTTTTAAAGGTTCAGCAATTTTAATCATTTCCTCATCCCATCCTTGGAGATGTATACCAAGCTCTCTTTTTCCCCATCCATTAGGGAGTTTGGTATCTACAGGAAGTTTAAGAAATAAATCTGTTGTGATTTTTAGTTTTTCAATCCATCTTTTTGCTTTTTCTTTTGAATCATCCATATATTTCCTTATCAGATATCTTTATGATTTTTTTGCTTTGTAATAGGCTGGTTTTACTTCCATTTTTATAATAATTAGTTTATATTAAGTGTAGAGGAGAATTTGAATTAATGTCCAGGAGATTGACTCATATCGCAGGAGGATTGTTCTTTGGTCTCCCGGTTGTTGGTTTAGTTTACTATTTTTTTGCGGAAGAATTCAGTTACTTCAGATTGGTACTAATTATTGGTATATCTATCGTATGTGTTTTTACAGGAGCTATTTTTCCAGATATTATCGAACGTCCCACAAATCCTGACCATAGAGGCTTATTTCATTCTTGGTTCATGCTATCTCTTATCTTTATTTCTGCTTTTATTATTTGTTTCGTGATTATTCCAAGATATGGAGAAAAACTTTTCCCTTATCCTGTATTTGGGTTTTTTTTAGGTTATTTGAGTCATTTATTACTTGATTCTACAACAAAAAGTAGTCTACGATAGAATAGAATAATGTCCTCGAGTATAATCCGTGTTTGTTCATTATAATCAAAGATTCTTATCTAAATTATTGATAAAACTTAATGAGACGAAGTTGTTTCGCTCTTTTTTTGTGTGGTTTTAATAGGATATCTTTAATGTTCTAATAGTGAGATTTATTGGCTAGAATTATACTTCTTTATGAGATCTCTTGCTCAAATTGTGGTGTTAAAGCTAAGTATGGGTGTTCATCTTGTGAAAAACCACTATGCGGGAGATGCATCAGTAGAGAAAAGAAAGATTTGCTCGATAATATTATAATTCCTGCAGGACTTTGCAAGGAATGTGTGAAAACTAGAGCAGGAAATTATGATTCAGGTAATTTTAACCCTCTTTCAGAAGCTATTACAATTTATGTAACTGATCCATCTCACAAAAAAAAGATAGAAATCTCAAGAAAGAATTAAGAATAGCATTGAATAAATCACATTAGAAGCATCTGATGAAAGAACAAAATGAGAATAAAATAATACAAAGAAAAATACTCAAAGATCCGTTGATGTGGAAATTTAGATTCTATGGTTTTTTCAAGAACTTGAGATTTTTTGAACCATATCTAATAGTTATGCTTTATGTTTATCTATCAGAATTTAATACTGAATTTATTCTTTTTAAAATTGGATTGATTTTCTTAGTTCAAGAAGTTTTCACGTATGTTTTTGAAATTCCTTCAGGAATTTTAGCAGATAGATTTGGCAAGAAAAATGAGCTTCTCTTCTGTTTTGTTTTCTATATCATATCATTTGTTCTTTTCTTCATTGGGCTTGGTCGAAATATTAACTACTTCTTTGTTATCTTTATAGCAGCGGCATTCTATGGATTGGGTGAATCATTTAGATCTGGAACACATAAAGCAATGATATTGACCTGGATGGATAGAAATGAATTTCAAGATTTCAAAACCTTTGTATATGGTCGAACTAGATCATGGTCTTTAATTGGTTCTACAATCAATGGAATAGTTTCTATTTTCATGGTTCTGTTTATTGCTGCTTCTCAATGGGTTTTCATCATCACAATAATTCCTTATCTACTTGATTTTATTCTAATTGCTACATATCCACCATATATGAATGAACACATAAAGATTGAATCTAATTTTTTAAAAGAAATGGGGAAAGGATTCAAAGAAGTGCTTGTTGCATTCAAGAATAAAAGATTAATTAGGGGAGTATTTTCATCATCAAGCTATGATGCAGTTTTTAAGAGTATTAAAGACTACATCCAGCCTGTAATTATTTTATATATTGGAGTTATAATAATTAATCTAGGTTTAGATTCCTCAGGTTTGTTAGAAGAAGATCTAATTACAATCATCCTGGGATCAATGTATTCGATTTTCTATATTTTCTCTTCAGTAGCATCTAGAACAGCATACAAGGTAAAAGAAGTAGTAAGAGGTACAAAGCGAGCAATGGACTTGCTCTTTTATCTATTTGCCGGAATTTTAGTCTTAAATTCGATATTTATCTGGGTGAAAATACCAGCAATTGTAATTTTTCTTTTCTTATTCATCTATATTTTTGAAAACATTAGAAGACCCTTAGCTGTTGATTATCT
The DNA here is from genome assembly GCA_013166775.1 of Promethearchaeati archaeon. Lineage (GTDB taxonomy): Archaea > Asgardarchaeota > Heimdallarchaeia > Heimdallarchaeales > Heimdallarchaeaceae > UBA460. The sequence continues at coordinate 1,277 of JABLTJ010000010.1, read as the reverse complement.
TGCTGAAGTGATTAAGAAAGAACAAAGAGCAACGATGTTAAGTGTCGAAGCTCAATTTAAATCCATACTAGTGTTTATTTTTGCTCCTCTATTTGGATTAATCGCAGATTTCTCGATTCCTGGTCTCTTTATAGGAATAGCAGCTTTGATGGTTCTAGTTAACATTTTCCTGTTATCAGGAGATACGTCAAAAATAAAAAATGAAGAAAAAGAGAATAATCCTTAAGATTATTCCTATTTTTTATTATACTATTGCTGAAGAAAAAATAGTGTTTTTGTAATAATATTTACTATATCACAATAACTTTTACTAATATCTGCTTCTTCTCTGTAAGGGAAAAGAATTATAATTAATATTTTTATCTTTTATTGAGAAGTATAGGTAAACGTTTTTATTTGGATTCTTTATCCTTTTTCCCAAATAATCACTTAATTTTCTCTTTGTCTTTTGAAATCGTTCAATTATAAAAATCATGTTTCATTATTTGTTTCTATTATTTTGGAGATTTGTTTAAGTTCTTCTTCATCACAACATCTCCATAAATTTTTGAATATTGCTTCAAAATTAATAAAAGCCAGTAACTGTGAAAAACTCATCTCTCCCTTCCAGGAATTAATTTCATATCCAGTTTGTTTCGATACTGTAATTGGAGTTACAGGAGTACCAGATAGCAATCATGGGGATCCATCAGATAGATGGGAAAGAGATAGTAGAGCAAACACTGGTTTTGGAGTTGAGATTGCAGCAATCTATTACGCATCAGAACTGGATTGGGCTCCCATAGCTAATAAAAACGAATTTTATGGTACTAGTAATGCCTGTCCAATGGTTGCAGGGATTCTTGCACTACTTGAACAGTATCAGAATAACTACAAATCCACAACTGATCTAGATGTATCAATAGTTCAACTACTATGCGAAGAAACTGGAGACGCTCCAGAACATCCTCCGAGCTATTGGGAAAATGAAATGGGTGGTTATATGGCTTGGATTAATGACGAAGGTAGTTCTCCACACTATCCCAATTTTCCTTATTCTTCTTTTGCTAACTATGAAACATATAATCTTGGTTGGGGAATTATAGACGGATACGAGATGTATAAATACTTCAGACAAAACTATTAGTTTTTTTCTTTTTTTTCTTTTTTTTTATTTTTTTTTATATTTTTTTCTCTTTCTTATTTCCTCTCTTCATGTTGTAGAAATTCACTCAAATGTACACTCTAGCATCTAGGGGAATAATGTAATTTTTAAGATTAATATCTTTTTCTTCGTT
>JABLTJ010000052.1 GCA_013166775.1 Promethearchaeati archaeon | reverse complement strand
GCTATTGTTGATAATCTTGTGCTGGATGGCCGTCGGAGTTACCATGTTTGGTTCCCGGCAAGGTCGGGACTCCTCTCTTATAAGAATCACCGACTAGAATCGATTGTTTTTTCAAATCAACTTGATTAGTATCTCCCTCTTCCAACTCTTCCTCCACTACTCCTGATTCAACAGTTGCTCTTTTAATAAGATAATTAATACTTTCAACTGCTATTACAGAACCTACACTAGCGATTAATATGACACCCCATTGAGAGTTTGGATCCCAAAGTATAAACATAACAATGAACAAGACAAACCAGAATCCTAATGTTATCAGAATCTGATATTTCCAGGGAAGCTCCCCTCTTGTTTGAAGATTTTCCCTTATATTCTTCTTCTGATTTTGACTCACAGTTTTTAGTTTGTCAAATAACGTTGATGTAGCCATGTTCAATAAAATATAAGTGAATTACTTTTTAAGGTAGGAGAAAATTGAAAATGAAACTAGAGATTATCCTGGGAAATCTGTGCAATCTCCAAGATAAATTCATCATTCTCTGTTTGCTGTTTTTTACTGATTTTTCTCCCTCTATAAATTCTAAGAATAATCCCCATAATCAGCCAACAATCAAAGAGTACGAAAATTCCTACCAAAATTGTCTTTGGACTCTTGAATAAAGGAATATCAGTGAATTCTTGATTTTCTTCAAGAGTTATATCTTCATTAGATTGATACAGAGAAAATCTGATATCTTCTAAACGAATAATAGCTCCATTTCCTGATATTGAAAAAATTATTTTTATCTCATTATAGCCTTCAGCTAAAACTATCCGTTCTGAAAATTCTTTCGAATCAAAATCTGCTATACTTTTCGAAAAAGCGAGTTCACCATTTATAATGAAATAAATGCTTAAACCACCGAAATTTGAATCTTGAGATGAGATCGTTAAAGATAGATTTGTTCGAAATCCTACCGTATCATTTTCTATGAAAATTACATCATAGTATTCTTTATTTACCGAACCAATTATTGGTGTTTCAATTTCTATGAATTCTTCAATAGTTATCTGATAGGTTTGTTTGTTAATATGGCTTAGTGATCGAGGGTTGATTGTAGTAGTGTTATAGATGTAGATTACTCCTGATCCCTCAGCTTGAGCGTTAAACTCGATCTCTATCTCGTCTAGATAATTGTAAGTGTATGTGTGAATTTCTAAGAATGATTTTTCATTAATTTGAGCTGTTGATTGTATGGTACCAGAAGCAAGTTGAACTAAGCCTTGGAAAACAGTATAAGCGATTCCATCATATATCTTTGTACCCTCGAAACTAATACAAATGGATAGATTAAGAATCTGTTCTGCTGTGTTCAATGAAGGTTTAAATGGAGAAAGAATAACAGATTCGTTAATTGAATCGTTCCATACAATTTCATGATATACATCATCATTAGAAGTGTCTTCAACTGCATATCCATCTATTGCTAGATTATTAATTTCAATAAAATCAATAGACATCTCAATACGAAAATCAAATACTATTACATTTATTCCTTGATCGAGGTTGAGTTCAACATCTATTGAATTTTCTTCATCTGCATTAAAATTCAAAAATTCTCGTTCTTCTGAATTGACTACTATTCGTAGTTCCCTTTTGAGTGAGAAAAAATCATTTGTTATGAATGAAAGGTGCAAAAGGAAAATAAAATCCTTACCAAATGAGTTATCTAAAACAGATAATGCATATACTCTTTTGACTCCTAGAATCTCTCCAGCGAAACTCATCGATTCGGGTGTTATTACAAGACTTTTTTGAGATTCTGTTATTTCTGAAATTGGAAGGTTAACAAAAGAAGTATGAGCAAGAACAGTTATACTCCCACTTAGACCGTAAGATGCTTGTCCTTGAAAATTCAGAGATAGATTCAAGTTGGAAATGATTTTATTTGATAATGAAAATCCTTGTATTAATTCATGTTCAAAGGAATCTTGTAAATGATTTTCAATCACAAAATCAAGAGTCTCTGATTCGAATTCGAAACCAACTATTAAATCAGATTTTAGTGATTTGTCACCTTCCACTATAAAGTAAAGATGAATTTCGCAAAATCGATTAATACTCGTAATATCTAAAGAAAGGTTTAGGGAGCTTTCATGAAAGGTTTCATTGTATTCAAACGTGATGTTTTCTCCCAATGTTCCCGAAAGCTCCCCACTTGTGTGTGATGAGTAGGGTGTTGAATTGAGCAGATGTAAGCTTGACCCCACCCATGTAACATTATCGAGAGTGATGCATGTGACCATTAAGATGATCATTAGTATACGGGTGAGATGTAAGCGCATGTCTGCTCAATAGATGAATCCAGAAATTGGTTTTTAAACTAGCTAAAACTTAATCGAAAGTTATTGTCGGATTTTTTTTCCTCTTTATAAGGAATTTGAATTACTTTAAATACAATCGTGTGTCTTTTAATCCATGTCTTCAGAAGGGGAAGATTCTATTCCAAGTGAAAAATTAAGAGAGATGGAGAAAGGAAAAATAGTAATTGAAAAGAAGAATACAAAAGACGAAGATGAACTTGTTGTCTTTGAAGATAGTAGTAAGTTTCCAATCTATTACTTTATATCAGAATCACTTTTGCTTTTAATAACAATAGTGGGATATACAATAGCATTACGAAGTACTAGTATTCTCTTTGATCTCGTACCTAAGCAAATATATAATGATCCATATTGGGTGATTAATTCTTGGATATTAATTTTCATACTCCCTGTTGCGACTTTAGTTCTTTTAAACACATATCTCTTTATATTCAAACTTAATCCTAAATTCAGATTATATGGATTCATTTTGAGATTTGCTGGAATTGTTTTAGTATTTGTGTTTTCAATTTCATTGAGACACCCATATGGATATTTCTATTATAATGAAGCAGCAGCTTTTTGGATTTATTTCATATTAATCTATGCGTTCTATTCACAATTCATATTGAAAATATATCTAATATCAAATGAAAAAATGGTAAAGGATACATTATTCAGAAAGGCTATTGCTGGATCACCCTCAGAACTTGAATGGAGAAAACATAATACAACTTCAGGTTATTTAGCACTAATTTCAGGTATTTTCATTATCCAATTCATTTGGTTGTTCTACCATCCTTTCCTTAGGAAAATATTGATGAAGAGATCAAAGCGAAAGTTAATTATTGAAAGTCTGGATTATGAAAAAGATGTCAATTTAACAACAGTTTCTTTAGAAGTTGGAATGAGTCTAGAAGAGTGTATCTTTATTCTCAAGCAAATGGTACTTAAGAGAGAAATAAATGTTGAATTTACTAGATTTGGAGCAATCTTAAAGGAAATTAGAAAACCCAAGAGATTAACACCCAGGATGAAAGAAAAATATGATATGCATGTGAGTCAGCAAAAATTATCTGAAATAGAAGTTAAGGCAAATAGATTCTTGGATTTAGCAGAAAGAGAAAAACTTCTAGAAGCTGATTTTCGAAAAGCTCTACAAATGAAAGAAGAATTTCCAATAGAAGATTTGATCTTAATCCTTCCACATAGAGTAATTGAAATCAAGAAACCAATTTTCAGTAGTAAGAGATGGATACATTTCAATCTAGAACAAACGATGCTTAAAAGAGATAGAATAGTAAAAGCATTTGTGGAAAACGCTGCAAGAATTTTCCAGGATTAAAGCTTTAATCCTCCCATTTTCTCCTTTTTTGCCGATATAATATAGGTTTATAATATTTAAGCTAAAGTAGAATATATGAAAGGAAAAATAACAGTACTATGTGTACTAACTTTGTTAGTTTTTTCGAGTTTTCTTTCTGGAATAAATATTACTAATGCTATAATCGATGATACTAGTAATCAAATCCAATTCGAACAAAATGGAGATGATGCTTTTGAACACATTTATGGGCCTCCCGGTCACGTAGGTTTAGCAGTCAGTGAAGAAGACAATCTCATTTTTACAAATGCGCCTGAAGGTTTAGCTTTAATCCAAAGAGATGATTTGTCAAATCAAACTGTTTACACAGATGAGATTGGTTTAACAGATGTTCAGATTCAGAATCTGGAAATTGATAAAGATCTTAAATTACTCTATATTGGATCTGTTCAAGGAGTTGACATTCTAAACTATTCTCAAAAACCTCTTTCCGCTACACCTCTACTGACTGGTGTTGCTACCAACTTTGAGTTAGGGGATTTTATTGATGTTGACCCTGTGAATCATCTAGTGTGGATTGTAACTCAATCTAATGGGTTGTATGTTTATGATCCTATCAAGGATACATTTGCTGATATAAGTGGATACAATCCTCCTGCTCCAAGCGTGAAGATGCTTACAGTAGATGTTAATTCCTCTGAAGGTTTTGCATTCATTGGAACTTCAGTTGGAGTATATAAAATAGATTTTTCTGATAATGATACTCAGGAATGGATTACAACGAGTGAAGGTCTTATTCATGACTATACAAAACTAGTGAAATATTATCCTTCTCTAGGAATGACATTCATTGTAACATATGATGAACCAACTAGTATATGTGATGGTCTTTCGGTATTATTTGATAATGGCACTATTATGACTTTCAATTATACTCAAGGTACTTACTATTCAAGAGCTATATTAGATCTTGTTTGTGATCCTGTCAACGAATTGGGTTTCATTGTTTCTCCATATACAACAAACGCTGAATCAGGTCTTTTAGTTTTCAATACCAATACTATGGTAGGAATTGCTAAATCACTATATGGTTCATTACTTGGAGGATATCCTCTCCCAACAGTAACAGGATCTCCTTATCCAATTGAAAGCATGTTGGCTACAATCAGATTAGATTCAATTGATGGAAAATTAATCATTGGAACTGTCCAACGAATTCAAAAAATGGATTATACTCCACCAACTACAGCTATTACTGAAAATAGTCCAATATTAGGTCTTTTACATAATATGGCAACTGATGTGAATTATAATCCAACAGATGGGTATGTGTATGTTTCAACTCTGCTAGGTCTAGACAGAGTAGACCCAACTGCCTTAGATAGATTGAATCCTCTTTCTGTTGAGCACCTCATTGAAGGGATTGGAGGTGCAGGTGGAGATACTGCTGGAGAATTACTTGTAAATGCACAGAAAATGTATCATCATAGATACATGTATGATATTGTGACAACAACCATAACAAATATGGAATCCATTCTACCTCTGAGCGAATACAGATACGTAAGAGATATTTCTTCTTCCTACAATGAGAGTTTAATCTTCTATTCTACAGCTGCACAAAATGCTGGAATTGGTGGAAATGGTTCATTGGTAATATATAACTGGAACTTAGGAACATATCATGTTGAAAACTTTGCTACTGATAAAACACTGTTGGAAGTTAATGGTGTCGTCCAAGATCCTAATAGAGACGTTCTCTATGTTGGGACTAACGATTACTTAATTCTGTATAACTTAACAACCCTTACTGAAATTAGTAGATTCGGTGGAGGATTATGGGATGTCAGCTCTCTCGAATGGATAAATAGTCAACTCTGGTTTGGACTCGACCAATATCCAAATGTGAGAATTTTCAATCCAATAACTGAGACCATTGCTAATTTTGGTAAATCATCAGAAATACTCTATCCTTCAATCAATGATATCTATTACTTAGAAGCAGAGAAAGAAATATACATTGTAGCAAATTCTGGACTCTACGCTTACAATTATACAAGTGGGGAAATGAAATATGAATCAGAAGCTGAAGGGCTTTCTACACTATTTGTTAAAAGAGCATTATATGTTCCCTCTACAGGAGAAGTATGGATTGGTAGTTTTCAAGGGATTAATATTTATGACAGAACCTACGACATAATAGTTCCTGAAATAATCGCTGATATAGGAGCTCTGACATTATCAGGAGTACGTAATATTGATGTCTCTGCTTCCGATTATGCAGGAATAAAAGAGCTAAAGTTAACTCTGAAAAATTCTTCATGGAGTGACAGCTGGTCAACTAATTCACCTGTTGCAATTTTTGCTATTATTTCAACAAACTATGAAAATGGAGCATACCAAATAATCATAAGTGCAACTGATTGGAATGATCTTGTTGCAGGTCTAGCCTATGATATCACAATAGATAATGCAGTTGTAAATGAGTTTTCGAAACTTATTCTTCTAATAACTATACCAATAATAGCTATCCCAGTAACTCTAATCAAAAAACGAAGAAAAGCGTAAATTTCTTTTTCTTTTCCTTTTCTTTTATTATCCAATACTTCTAATTTTTTCTCCAGTATCTTTAATTCTAGCATCACAGAATTTACATATAGTGGTTCCTGGTGGATTTTCCTCTCCACAACTATCACATTTTACTGCTGGTAGAGGTCGTCTTGTTTTTCTGAAAATTCTTGATATTGGAGTTACTCTTCTAGTTCTAAATGAAATAAAAACGACTAGAACTGCTAGAAAAGCTCCAACTGCTACAACAGTTATGATTACAGGTATCATCGAATCAGGTTCCAATTTAGCTATATCTTCAAGATAATTAGCAAAGCCAGTATCGGAAGTAACAAAAGACGAGACTCTACTTGTGGAGTTGAATTCTAGACTGATTTCAGTAACAAATACATCCTCAAATTCGAAACTGATAGGAATCATAACGTAAGATCCATTATATATTAATACTTCTCCCGTTTTATCTTCATTCCAAGTTGCATTGAATCTAATTGCATATTCGACATATGTGTCATTTCTGTCAAAATTGTTTGATACTATTCCAGTGTTATCAATAACAAAGAAGTAGATACCTTCGATTATGATGATTTCATTAATAGAATGAAATTTATCAATTACTAGAGAACCTTGAATAGAATAAAAAGCTGAGCTATCATTAATAAAGAAAAGAAGACCTATTAACATAATAATGAAATAGATAGCAGTTCTATTCTTCATTCTAGAGAATCCTCTATATAATTTGAATATGAAACCTTTATATAAATTTGTCTTAGTATATCAAACTTCAAGTTTAAATGAATTTTTCAAAATTAATTTTGATGAAAAAATGAAAAGAAGGGTGTGGGGGATTTCCTCCCCCCGTGGATAATAGAGAAGATAGGTTTGGGAGGGGGTTTATTCCACCCCCCCCGGAAGAGAGTTCTTTTTAACAAAGTACTCTGCTCCAAATGAATATGGGAGGAATTCATATTTAAACCAGAAGAGAAACAAAGTTGAAAATGAAAGAATTTTAAGAAAAATAAGATCCAAATACACTTAAATTTTTTAAACACATTGAAGCAGAATTTTGAAAATGGTTCCCTTTGTATAATCCTTTTCATCTCTGTTTTCGATCCAAATCTCTCCCTTATATCTATCTACAAGAGTCTTAACTATGAATAAACCTAATCCCATCCCTTCACCATATTTCTTAAATTGAGAAAATCTCTCAAAAATACTTTCTCTCTCATCAGGATGTATACCTTTGCCTTCATCTTTTATTGAGAGAACACATGTATTATCTTTCTTTACTTCAATAGAAATTTTGATTTCAACTTTCATTCGCTCATCGAATTTCACTGCATTAGTTAAAAGATTAAGTATCAATTGGTCAAAAAGTGTATCCGCGATTATCTTATGCTCGGGAGTGATATTTTCAATACTTAAGCAAATCTCTTTATCAATAAAAAGATCTTCTAGTACTTCTTCAGCATTTTCGAAGCTCTCCAGAAGGCTTACTGATCTGAATTCATGCTCTATCTGAATTTCTCTTTGCATTAAAATTGTTAAATTAGTAAAGAGTGTTTCAGATTTTAATAATGAAGATCTTGTTTTTTCCAGAAATTTCTTTTCCATATCTGGTGTAATTTCTTTATCTTCTAAAACTTGATCAACAAATCCTCTTGAAGCTGTCTGGAAATTTCTAAAATCATGTGCTACAATATCAAGAAATAGAGTTTTTTCTAGAATCTCTTCTTCTCTTGCTTTTCTGGTTTCAACTCTTTCAAGAATTTCTCTTGCAATAATCAAAATAAAATAATCGTCATCGAGCGAAAGAAGACTTGAACTGAGTTCCAATGGCATTCTAGTTCCATTTTTCGTGACAATTTCTATCTCCGAAGTTAGAAATCCTTTCTCCATTATAATCTTGATAGTATCTTCTGCTTCTTCGAGCATATCATCAGGGATAAGGTCTAAAGGTGGCATGTTCAAAAATTCTTCTTTTGTATAACCTGTCCATTTACTTGTGGTTTCGTTAACCTCAACAAAAGATACAAGTTCTCCTTCATCGCTTATTTTGATCATAAAAATACTGTCGTTTGCATTTTGAAAAAGTAATTTTAATTTCTCTTCGCTTTCTTTCAGTTTTTCTTCTGCTTCTTTCCTTGCTGTACTATCAATTACTACTGAAAAATATCCTGCTTGTTCTAGTTCTCTTATGTAGAATGGAGATATAAAAATATCAAAACAGCTTTTACTTGTTCTTGAAGTCTCAAAAAAACCCTCTTCTCTCAAGAGATCAAAATCGTATATTGACGAGTATTCAATTGGTTTACCTTTCTTTAGTAACTTTTTATCTTCTTCGGAAAGTTTGGGATCTTGAAAAAGATTCAATTTCTGAAGATGAGCTAAATCTTCTAATCCAAGCAAATCTAAGACTGCTTTATTGCCTTCTATAAAGAAACCTTCTTTATTTGCTGTTGCGAAAGCTACAGGTGATTGATTATAAACTGATCTTAAACCTTTGATAGATTTTCTAAGGTTTTCAAGCTCTAACTTCATGTCTTCAGATTCGCTCATCATTGACAATTTAATACGCTATAATAAAAATCTTTTTTGATAGGAAAGGATAATTGAAGTAAATCTTAAAACAAAAAGTAGTTTTGTATTAGATACGAGTAGATGATGTAAATGTCTGAAAGCTTCAATTTGAGTTTTTCACTAGACGAGATAAAGGTAAAACAAATTTGCTCGATGTTCTTGGAGAAGTTCGAAATCATCAAGATCAAACCAATGATAGAAGGTTTGAGTGCCTATATGTTAAAGGTGACAGTGAAGAAACCAGAGTATTTCCATTTTGTTATTCGAATCATTGATCAAAGGAATAAAAGAGGATTCGAGCATCAGATAGGAAATATATTATTTGTGAAAAAGAAAAAACTCTTTCCTGTACCAAACATTCTCTTTAAAGATAATTCAGGAGAGATAATACCTGAATCTTACTATTGTTATGAATACATTGAAGGAGAAACTCTAGATAATGTAATTGATGCATTAAATTTTGAACAGAAGAAGAAGCTTTATTCTGAATTAGGAGCAATAGTTGGAAAGATGCATGCTGAGGTTTACCCTGGAAGTGAAGGAATTGGAGGTAATCTTTTCTTAGAAAATGAAGAGATTATTTTTGAGGAATGGAAATATAAGAAAAGAAAGTTTTCAAGCACTTATTATAGCTTAGCAGAAAGCTACAAGGAAGCTGTGAAACACGGATTTAAGAAGAACTTCAAACAATATTATCCTTCATGCAAGAAATTGTGGAATAAATACAAAAAATACTTGAAATATGAAGAATCTCTTTTAGGGTACAGTCATTTAGATCTTAATGGAGATAATGTGATTATTAAAGAAGAGAAAGTTCAAGCTTTTATTGACCTAGAAATGATTTGTTTTGTAAATAGACACTTTGATTTAGCACGATGTGAGAAAAAACTATTAGGGAATTTTGTAGTTATAGACAAAGACGAAAGAAAGAAACTGATCCAGGTTTTCAGAGACAGTTATGAGAAGTACATTCCTATAGAAGAAACATACTGGAATAAAAGACCTGCATTCTTTTTAATAGAACTTATGGATGATTTAGAATGGCTTCCTGATTATGAAAAACGATTAAAGAGGGAAAAAATAAGTCGTATAAAGCAGAATCTCATAGAAGAACTTGAAGAATTGATTTCAACCTATTCCTAGTAAAGAAACCTTGCATGAAGGTCCCCTTCTTGGATATGGCTCAATCTAATAAGAACACCTTATTGTTTTTAGCTGTTTTTCTTTTTCATTTCAATGCAAAAAAGGAGAAAACTAAAAAACTGATTTAGTTCATGTAATAGTATACTTGTGAGAATAACCGTGAATGAGCAAATAGTTCAGGATAAAAAGAAAAACACAAGTCACTTTTTTCAGGAACTATTCCGTAATATAACTATAACATTTGTATTGGATTTGATAATGCTAGCTTTAGTTTTCTCTTTTATTATTGAGAATTATCTGAAAAGTAATTACAGTGATGTAGCTACTTTTCTTATGCTTTCTCTTTTTGTTTTTATCCCTATTTCATCAATAGAGGAGTTCTTTCCTTTTTAGGATATTTTCAATTTAACCGTTTTTATAAAAGAAATCTTCATTCTATTACTATTTATAAGAGTATTAAGGATTTTTTCCGACTAATAATTCCCCTAATTACTCTTTCAAAATTTAGTGTCTTTATAGCTTTTGTTATTAAGTTTTGACACTTTCCAGAGCATCCATATTTAACCTCAAGATTATTTCTTACTTATGTAATTCTATCCCTTATAATTAATTCATTGGCTATCGCAGGAATATTTATCTTGAGGAAATCTCAAAAGAAGCTAGAAAATGATGTAGATCACCTTCAAATTCTTCCACTTCTCTATCCACTAGGTTATATGATACGAACCGTTGGGAGTATAGTCATAATTTACGCACTATTTGATCTATTTGAACCTAAACCCATGTACGATGGAGCAGTTAATCATTTACCACTTCCATATATTCTTGAGATGAAGAACGAGGGATCACCACTCATTATATCTCCATAAATAGCAGCAAAACCTGCAAGCGTGAAGAAGAATGCAAAGAGAAAAGAAGCAAAAATCGCATTTGTTACACCAATCTAATCTTTCTCTATCCTGCCAAATTTTATAACGCTGATAATAAACAGAATAAAGAATACTAAATAAGAAACACTTGAAATTCCTGCTACAACATAACCAAGTGTCATAGTAATCCATTCGTCAATTATCGTACCAACAGTAGCTAATGATGCTGAAACTACAAGAATTCCAAGACTTATCATGATTCCTTTAGTATGTCTACTTAATCTCAGAGTAAGATTTGATGTTTCAAGATAAACACTATTTTCTTTTGTCAAATTATCACATTAATTTAGAGAGCAACAAGCAAAAGATTTCTAGTTAATAATATCTTCTGTAAATTTGGAAGGATAGGTTTTTGAACAGCGATTTAAGTTTTATTGTGAATAATATGAAAAATGAAGATAGATATTCCATAAGCACAGATGTCCTCTTTAATCATCTTGATTTAATTGATGTTCAGAAAATTATAAATGAATCTCAGAAAAAATGGCAAAATTATTCTCTTTGTAGAGTGAATGATAGTGTAGTAAGATTGGGGATTATTCAAGGTGAATTCCATTGGCATAAACATGATAGTGGAGATGAATTTTTCTTGGTTTTAGAAGGAAAATTAATAGTAGAATTTGAAAACAACGAAATTAAATTATCTCCATTGCAGAGTATAGTTGTACCTAAAGGAATGATGCACAAAACTAAAGCTTCTGAAAGAACCGCAATTCTAATGATTGAAGATTATTTAGTAAAGCCAACTGGTGATTAAAATAAGATAAACTAGGGATAGAATAAGAAGTAACAGTTTTCTCGCAAAGGTTTAAAAAATTAAGCTGAATAGAACAATTTGAATGTCCCAAGAAATGTCGTTCATTAAAAGAGCTAAAAAAATCTTTTTCAAAAATTTTGCAATACCAAGGATAAAGGGAGTATATGCATTAGAGAATTCAGTCATTGAGCTGGAGAATTCCATTAAATTCTCAAAAGAATCTGTAACTAGATTTGATATTCCTATCGAATTTGGGAGAAGAGAAGGTGTTGAAGTACCCTTAAATTCAGTTACGATAAAGCATATA
>JABLTJ010000051.1 GCA_013166775.1 Promethearchaeati archaeon | reverse complement strand
TCCTCTGGAGGATGATAGGGATATAATTATAGAAAAAATTGAATCAGCAGATGGAGTGATACTAGCAAGTCCCAATCATACAATGAATGTCAATTGGCGAATGAAAAATTACATTGATCGTTTTTCTTATCTGATGCATAGACCGCGTTTTTTTAATCAACGTTTCATGATTCTTATTACAAGTGGTAGTTATAGAGGAATCAAACAAGCAACAAATGCCCTTGCACTTATGGCCTCAGGTGGAAAAGTTGTTAGCAAAATCGGTGTCATGAACTCTCCAGGTATGAATGATAAGAAAAGGGAAAAACAATCTAAGAAATTACAAAAAGAGGCAATAAAATTTGTAAATAAGATGAAAAAACCATTTACCTACAATCCCCCGTTTGGCCACCTAGTTTGGTTTTCGGCATTTAAAGCCGTATATGAAGGAGACACAGATGAATCTTCTGCCGATTATAGATTTTATTCTACGAAGAAATTCTTTGTCGATCTGGATCTCTCATTTGGTCAGAAGTTCACTTTGAAACTATTTAATGGTCTATTTGGTATTCTTATACGGATAGGAATGGTATAGACTAAGAAAAGAAACCTGTTGATTACATTGATAGTTTTCAGAGATAAGATTATCTCTGATTGATAATACTAGTAAAGGCTATGTTTACCAAATTTAGCGCAAGAATGTTATAAAAGAATTTAGAATTGATTAGAGTTGAAATGACTATGGATTTCCAAATCTTCAAAACACTTGTAATCAGGATGCAGTAACACGTGGAATTCTACATAATTGTCTAGTAGAATATTAACCAAATTGCTTTGGGACTCTTTAGTAATATCCATTTTATTTTAGACTTCGAATCTTCTTCAGACATTTCAAAAAATCTATAATGCTTAGACAATAAAAAAATTTCTGGAGAGAATTTGTAAAACTACTCTATAAGTTATAGAAATAATTCATCCAAATCTTATATAAGTGCTGTTCTCAATGATTTTGACAACGAAGGATTTTCCCAAATCTATTTGATATAAACTGTTTTGATATTTACAAACTCTCTAATACCATAATTCGAGAGTTCTCTTCCATATCCACTCTGCTTAATTCCACCAAATGGCAATCGTGGATCTGATCTCACAAACGTATTAACAAAACAACTCCCCGCTTCAATCTCTTCTTCAGCTATTTTTTCACCCTTTCTCACATCTTTTGTAAATATTGAGGCACCTAATCCAAAAACTGAATCATTAGCTATAAGAATTGCTTCAGCTTCATCCCTTGCCTCGATAATACTTGCTACTGGGCCAAATAATTCCTCATCATATGCTGGCATACCTTTTTTAACATTAGCCAAAACAGTTGGAGGATAAAAGGCACCAGGTCCTTCAGAGATATACCCTCCAAGTAGGAGTTCTGCTCCCATCTCAATACTTCTCTGGACTTGGTCGTGAAGTTCGTCTCGTAAATCCAATCTTGCTTGGGGACCAACATTAGTTAAGGGATCTAATGGATCGCCCATTTTCATTGACTTCATGTAGTCAACAAATCCGTTCTTAAACTCTTCATATTTTGGTTTCACGACTACAAACCTTTTAGCAGCAATACAACTCTGCCCAGCATTTATCAATCTGCTATTCACACAAGTCATCACAGCTTCTTCATTATCAGCATCTTCCAATATTATGTATGGATCACTTCCCCCTAATTCCAAAACTGTTTTCTTAAGCATAGATCCTGCTTTGGAAGCAACAGCCTTTCCTGCTGGAGTGCTACCAGTCAAAGTTATAGCTTTAACAGCTTCATTTTCAATAACTGTTTCTACTTGTCTACTTCCTATTAACAAGGTTCGAAATGCATTTTCAGGAAAACCAGCTTTGTTGAAAACTTCTTCAATTATTAATGCCGAACCAGGAACATTTGATGCATGTTTCAAAATACAGGTATTGCCAGCCATAAGAGCTGGTGCAGCAAAACGAAAAACTTGCCAATAGGGAAAATTCCAAGGCATGACAGCTAATATGACTCCAAGAGGTTGAAAGCTGACAAAGCTTTTGGAAGCTTCAGTCTTAACAATTTCAGGTTTAAGATATTCTTCTGTATTTTCAGCATAAAAATCACAAACCCAAGCACATTTTTCCACTTCAGCTATGGCATCTCTCAAGATTTTTCCCATTTCCATAGTCAACATTTTTGCATAAGATTCTTTATTGTCTCGCAAGATTTGAGCTGCCTTATGCATAAGTATTCTTCTTTCACTAAAAGGAATTTTTCTCCAATGTCTAAATTCTTCATCAGTTTTACTAATAATATCTTTAACTTCTTCTGGAGTATATTCTTTATATTCCTGAATTATTTCACCTGTAGCAGGATTAATTGATGTAATAGCCATTTTAATCACTCAAATATATAATTTAACTATGTGAAATTTTGCATATAACAGTAACTCTTGAACAAAAAACCCTAGATATTCTCAAAGTATCAGTGAGACATCCTCAGATACTTCAAATGTAGGATCAAATATACAAACAAGTCTTTGAAGTTCATCAATTAACACTTTACTATTCTCAGAATAATCTATGGGCATATCTATTATATGAAGACCTGGAGTATTGAGACAATACTGTAACTGTGGTAACAAATCATCTGTTTTAGTTATTCTGTAACCTTTCGCTCCATAGCTTTCTGCATATTTAACGAAATCAGGATTGTCAAAATCTAATCCCCATTCTTCTAAATTCATAGATTTCTGTTTCCACTTAATCATGCCATAGCTACTATCATTGATGATCAATACAGTTAAATCAAGATTCAATCGTTTTGCAGTTTCAAGTTCCTGAGAATTCATCATAAATCCTCCATCCCCACAGATAGCTAAGACTTTCTGCTCTGGATAAACTATCTTAGCAGCAATAGCTGAAGGTAACCCAGCACCCATACTCGCTAAAGCATTGTCTAATAAAACTGTATTAGCATTATAAGCATAATAGTTTCGTGCAAACCAAATTTTGTAAACCCCATTATCTAGAGCAATAATCCCATCTTCAGTCATAGCTTTTCTAACATCAGCAACTAATCTCTGAGGTTTGATAGGAAATTCATTAGAATCTGAATCTTGCTGAGTATGAACATCAACTTCTTTTTTTACTTGTTTAAAATAATCAAAATCCCATGTGTTACTCAAGCTAATTGCTTCAGTAAATTTTGTTATAGTATTTGCTATATCTCCAATCACTTCAATCTGAGGGAAATAAACATCGTCTATATGAGCTTTGAAGTAATTTACATGAATCACTTTAGCATCACCATGACGCATGAAGAATGGCGGTTTTTCAACAATGTCGTGTCCAACATTAATGATTAGATCTGCTTTTCTAATTGCACAATGAAGGTAATCATTATCTGATAAAGCAGCTGTTCCTAAGAATTGTGGATGTCTTTCATCGATTGCCCCTTTAGCCATTTGAGTGTTAAAAAATAAAATTCCTGTTTTATTTACAAATTCTAATAAGGCATCGTGAGTTCTTGATCGATTGGCCCCAGCTCCGATTAGTATCAAAGGATGTTTGGCAGTTTCAATCATTTTCACAGCTGAATTGATTGCTTTACTATCAGCTGATGGTCTTCTTATATCATGTTTTTCAAAAATTTGGACGATTGTATCTTCCCTTGCGATATCTTCAGGGAGTTCAATATGTGTTGCACCAGGTCGTTCTGTTTCTGACAGTTTAAAAGATTCTCTTATTATTGATGGTATAGTGTTACCATTTACTATTTGCTTCGTAGAATATGTTAAAGGTTTCATCATGTTAACAATGTCCACTATTTGAAAACGGCCTTGCTTGCTAGATTTTATAGGTTTTTGACCAGTAATCATGACTAAAGGCATTCCGCCAAGTTGAGCATAGGCAGCAGCTGTTACAAGATTCGTTGCACCTGGGCCAAGAGTAGAAAGACAAACACCTGCTTTACCTGTAAATCTACCGTAACTCGCAGCCATAAATCCAGCAGCTTGTTCATGTCTAGTAAGAATCAATTTAATGGAAGATGTTCGTAGAGATTCTAACAAATCTAAATTTTCTTCCCCAGGAATACCGAAAATATATTCCACACCTTCATTTTCTAATGCTTTTACAAATAGGTCTGAAGCTTTCATGCCAATCATCAAAAACTGATTTCTCTTAACTAAAACATAAGTTAGACTCTTTAAAAAGTATAGTTTCTATTGATTTTTCGAAAAAAGGACTCTCAGAATACCTATCTTAACAGTTTAGAATTACTTGAATAACAATCTCAAAAGATTTCTTCTCAAAGAAAGACTAGATCAAATAAGAAGTAAGTTATAGCAACTACAAACAGCTATTTGATGGTGTTTGCAAAATATTGCAACGACAACTTCCATATAGGAAGGAGGGATTATTTATTAACTAATTCATTACACGTTAACAGAAAATATAATCTCATATACTGGAAATTCGCTAGAAATAAATTGGAGAAAAGGGAATATGGAGTTTAAATTACTGAAAACAATGGATAAGATTAGCTTAATATTTATTTGTCTTGGAGTAATGTGTCAGATAGTTTTACAAATACTTCTTTATGTTCTTTATTTTTTCATCCCAGCAATAATTATAGGGTTAGGGTTCATTCTTTTTGGTGTGAGTCAGATAATAGAGAATTCTCGCGAAGAAAAAAAAGAAAAACGATCCTATGAAGCAATACGTTTTTTCCATGATAGACCGATGATAATCTCAATTTTATCACTAATTGTAGGGATAATCATCCCTTTAGGTGAGTTATTTTATCAGAAAGGACAGGTTTGGGATATTTTTGAAATGATAATAATTGGGGATGTATTTAGAGCTATCCGAATTCTAGCTTTGGTGATTTTGAGTACTGCTATGATTTTTCTAAGTTTTTTTTATAAGAAAAAAGATAAACTTGAAATGATACTTATCTTGCCAGAAATTTTACTAATAATAACTCTCTTTGCTTTATTTTCTGTAAACATTGGAGATTTCTTTTTCTACTCATGTTATTCAGTTTTTCAATATCCAAGTTGTTTCCCAAGTGAATATTACATCATAACTACTTCTTTCATTGTTTTTCTAGCTATTTTTTTCGTAAAATTAGTATACATAATTCAATTACGAAAGGATTTTGTATCTCAAAAAGAACTCGATTCTCTAGAAGTCAAGAAAGAAGAAATGAAAAAAGATAACGATATTACTTTGGAAGAAACTCCTCCCCCTAACATATTTAGATTAATAAAGGAAGCATTTACTCCTGTTTCTCGTTGGAAATGGAAGTATAATAGTAAAAAACATTTCATAGTACGTTTTATCCTTTCATTGGTTATTTCTGTAGGTTTATTTATAGGAGTATTTTTTCTAGTTTTAAATTAATATTGATCTTGCATTAAGATCAAGTTCTTGGAGCTTCCAAACTCTATGAAATAATCTTCTTGTAATTTTACAGTTTTCTTAGTATAGTTTTTCCTTTTAGATAGTAAGTAATTAGTATTAAGTAGAATATGATTTTTCTCAGTTTATATTATTTTGCAATTGGTTAGATCTGATTAATAAAATAACAATCATGAAATGTTAAAAATTCTTAAGAAATATTTACGAGGTGATTGAAAAAAATTTAAATATTAACATATTATTTATCCGAAGGTTAACTATGATTGAAAAAAAGAAAATTTACTCATTTTTTATTATTTCTTTATTTGTTTTTCAAATTTCTTCTAACTTTATTATTGAACTAGCTGTAGGAGCTCCTTCCCCTGGGATTACGATAAATGTCTCTGATTATACAATTACCTGTGGAGAAACAGTTACAGTTACGATTTCTGCAACAAATTATGGTGATATTGCTGATGAAGGAGATATTACGGTCAATTTTCCTGATAGAGATTATGCAGATTCAGAAGAAATAGATGTTTATGATTATACTACTTCAGGTTGGAGAGATTACGAACAAGGGGATTCTATTTGGTACGACTATGGAACAGGTCAAAGAGCTTCTGATAATTATATGATTGTAGCTTATTCTGGATTTTGGGGCACAGGATCCACCCAAACATTAGTACTAAGAGTAAGACCTAAAACTGTAGGCACGTTCAGTATGCACATTAAGTTTGTACTAATCGATGGGAGTAATTTCTATGCAGATCCAGTTCCTGGTTCAGAAATTCTTGATCAACAAGATGAATACTCTTATTCTCACCACATACTTGTAAAAGCTCCGAATCCAAATATAATTGATGTAATTTACAGTCCTACCTACGTTTTTGGAGAAACAGCTACAATTTCTGTTGAGTGTATGAACTCTAATACTATGGCATATAGTGGGGATATTGTTGTATCATTTCCAGAAATTACTACAACAGCAACATCAGTTGTTCAAGTTGATTCCTACACTACACCTTCTTGTATTCAAAAATGGAAAGGTGATACAGCAGGAGGAAATTATGGAACTGAGACTGTTACTTTGCAATATGCTATGGTAGATGCGTATCTATTGCCTTACTGGGATGCTTATGTATCTCACATGGTAGTAATACACTTCACACCGACTACAGCGGGAACCTATCATTTCTTGGTAAAACATGTAGTAGCAGATTATTGGGGAGACTATTATGCTGATCCTTCTCCAGGTACAGGAGTTTATGATCAACAAAAGGAATATAGTCTGCAGTATACGATAACATTTTCTCAAGCTATTTCCAAACCTACTAAACCTACTCTGTATGATCCTGGAACAACGATAAATGTAAACTACTTTACACTAGATTGGTCTGATAGTAGCGATTCAGATGGATATATAGATGAGTATAGAATACAAGAGAGTTCTACACCCACTTTTAGTACTCTTTTAGATGATTGGTATACAGGCAGTTCTTTATCTCAATGTTCAATCACTGATAAAACTGAAGGAACATATTATTATCGAGTCTGTGCAATTGATAATGATGGAGCAGCAAGTGATTGGAGTGATTATCAGGACATTACAATAGATTTACTTCAAGGACCTGATGCTCCAGTATTAAGTAATCCTGGAGATATGATACTCACAAATGAATTCACACTTACATGGTCAATTCCTGATGATCCAGATGGACTTGTAGTTACTTACGAGATTCATTACTCTGAAACAGCCGATTTCTCAACTTATGAAGCATTAATATCTTTCACGAATTCGAAACAAATTACTCTTTTCAATGGTTTTTACTTCTTCAGAGTTAAAGCAATAGACAATCTTCAATTAGAGAGTGATTGGTCAAATTTAGAAGACTTGGTGATAAATGTCGATCCATGGGGAGACAATGATTTAGATGGAAGACTAAATTTTATGGATATGGCAGATTTGCCTGTGGAGAGTCTAATAAGTTCATTACCCTTGTTGTCAATGTTGTTACCTTTTAATTTCTATTCAACAAGAACTTCATTATTCTCAGATTCAGATGGTAGGATTTTCGTTAAGCGTATGTTAGAAAGCTGGGGAATGGATTTAGGTAGTTATATGCCAGTTCAATTAACAATACTTGAGATTGAATCTTTTCTTAATTTTATAAGTGAATTAAGTGGTATGACACCTGAAATAATGAATGCAGATACATTCACTTTCTTCAAAAATCTAAGAGGAACGGATAACAATCTTAGAATAGGATTATCGTTTTCAATAAATACGAATATGATGGAAGTATTTTCATTGGATTTAGTGTATGGAGTAGTTAAGGCATTAACAGATTTCGTAAAAACAACAGCAGGTGATGAAACTGTTTACACAATGTCGAAAACCGTTTTTGAATATCTGTTTGATGAACCTTTGGTTCACTCATTCTTTGATATAGAAGAATCTTCAAATAAAATTAGACTTGTACCAAATGAAGGACTTGCAAAGCTAGATATCATAATGCTTTTCCTTCAATTAGCTTTTTCTCTTGTACGATTTGATTTCTTTATAATCGGGGATGATGGTGCTAATAACATTATTCTAATAAAGGAAATTAATATTTCATCATTCATTTTAGATGTAATCAGTGCATTTTCTACGGTTTCTGATTTTCTAATGCTAGGACTAAAAATCGTTGGTATAGGTGCGTTAATTATAACTTCTGGACCTGTTGCTGCAGGAATATATCTAGGGATAAAAGGAGTAGCTTTTCTCTTAAAATACTGTTTTACTATAAATCCAGAATTTGAAAACGATGTTTCTCTAATAATTTTATCTGCTGATCTTATTGATCCTCCTGATATAATGCTCAATCTTGAAGTAGAAATCCCTGAAACATCAGATTATCTAGGTTTTGATAAAGATACGATGACATTCTGCAATTTAACTGAATTTGGTTTCTTCATAGGTGATGTTGAGACACAGTTGATTTTCGTTAAAGCTGACTATGATGCTTTGGATATGAATTTGTTTTACAATACTATTCTTTCCGAAGCTCCGAATCTTAATTTCAGTATAATGGTAACGACAAATTATTGCGATGACATCATTTTTAGGGAAGGATGGATAGCTCCAAATCAATTGTCAACAATGCCTATAACTACTACAGAAAACTCAATAACAACAATGGATACAGTTCTAGAATTTGATGAATATACTATTTGTAAAGCTTTAAGCCAGCATACAATAGAAGTATATCTAGAAGACCAGTACGGAAACCCAATTACAATTGCTTCATTGATGGCTCTTTTTATGGGTAATTTCTTCTCCTTTGATGCCATGGAAGGGGGATATTATGAGACAACAATAATGATACCTAATCTAGAAGGAATTTATACACTTGAAATTATAGTAGAAGTAGAAAATATGTTTATTAAAACGTTCAAACAGAATATAAGAATTGTAGAAGCTGATCCACCAAACATAAGTGAATTCTATCTGTCAGGAACTACTTTAGAAATAGGAGAATATCTGAAAATAACTCTGGAAGTAAGTGATAATAGCGCGATTCTGAATGCTACACTATTTGTTTCCTATGACTCTGGTGCTTCATACTATGAGTACGGAACAATGATAGAAGAAAATGGAGTATTCACAATAAGAATCAAGTCTGATGTAGTTGCAACAATCTCCCTATATGCAATAATTTATGATGAATGGGAAAATTATATCCAAACAAATACACTCACATCTGCATGGGAAGAAATACCCACGACGTCAACAAATCTTAATATCATATTTGGTCTAGTAAGTCTAATCTTTGTAGTAATAGCAATAAGATTTAGAATAAAACACAAAAAGCAATAAAATCTTCTTTCTTGTGTTTCTCTTTTTTTCCTTAATCTTTTTCTTTTTTTTGATTTAAAGAAAGATAAAGACCTGAAAGTAGAAATTCCTAACAACAAAAAGAAAAAATCTGAGGAATATTGCTTTGCATAACATTGTAAAGATTAGTTTCTTCTAATAAGAAGGATATTATCAATTTCATATTATGTTTATTTATGAAAGCTCGAAAAATCAAAGAAAATGTTTTTTGATCCTGCTGTATCTAGCAGTTATAGCTGGATGGAAACTTCTTACAATCTTAGCTGGAGTTATGGCAACAGTTACTTTAGCTGAATGGATAATATTTGGGGTCGAGTTTGCATTAGCGGTTGCAGCTGTAATACTTACAGCATCAGCAATATTGTGGATCAGGATAGGTGGATTCTTAATCAATCTAGGTCTAGATATCTGGGGTTACATAGAAGATCTAAATGATTAAGCTTCTTTCTTCTTTTTTTCAGATTTCAGTATAACTAAAGATACTATGCATATTAAAGAAGTAACGAACTGAATAATCCAACTACCTAACATTTTAGTAAATCCTTGTGGATATATGTCTTCAGAATCTGAAGAACCATCTATTGAATAACTACCTTTTCCAGAATAATCAGACCAAGTATTTCCAGTTTTTGTTCCTTCATGATACCAAACATTTAACATTCCTTCGTCATATGCTTGACTAGTTATATTTCCGAAACGCTCGTTGTCAACATTGTAAGTTTCTGCTAATCCATTATCGATAAATGTATTTTGATAAACAAAACTATGACTAGAAGTGAATCCCACGATAATTACTCCAAACATCGTACAATTTTCAATTCTATTATTTATTATCTCAGCTGAGTTAGAATAACGTATACTAATTCCATGATATAGACAATCACTTACTTTATTTCCTGAAATAATCATATCTGAAGCTTCGTTAGTATGAATAGCGATAGCGAAATTTGAACAGGTATTATCCAAGATTGAAAAGCCTGTCGTACTGCTGACTCCTATTCCACCACTCATGATTGTTGTTCCGATGCAGGTGTTGTTTGCTATTACAGCTGTTCCTGTTGCAACATTATGAACATTTATTCCAATGTATTCTGAAAGAGTATAACAATTTCTGATAATGAAATGAGATGTAGTTCCAGTTACATATATGCCATTTGATAGAAAATCAAATGATTCAATTTTGTAGTTTTCAATCACGTAAGGATCTTCTTCAGTTCCTGTTCCTTCAAAACCATAAAGAGAGAAAGCTGTATCATTAAGAATTTCTATAGGTTCATGTTCTATGTAAGATTTCAATTCAACTTTATTATTAGATTCGTGAAAAGAGTAAGTCTCAATGAAGACAAAATTACAGAAAGAAAAAAGTAAAAGTATACAGAAAATATAAGCGGTTTTCTTTTGCATTTTATATCACCGCTTTATCTGATTCCAGAGAAACTTAAAAATATGTCGATTTTCGAAATATTTCAGAATTCGTCATATTTATAAATGCTGAGAATATTGCAATTTAGAATGAAAAGAACACCGGAAGTAGATCCTCAATACTATACTACAAAATTAAACGAGATTATTAGGGACTTAGATAAATTTGCAATAATAGCAGCCCTAGAAACTTACAAAAGCATTAACCTTTCTCAACTTTCATTAATATTGCAGAAACCTCGAACTACTCTCTTGGGACATGTGAAAATCCTTCTAGAAGATCAGATAGTCGAAGTAGATAGTGAAACTTCGAGCAAGAATTGGGGAAAGTTTTACAAATTAACAAGAACCTTCAAACAAGAATTTACAAAACATCGACCTTCATTATATAGTAGCTACACAAAAGTACAGGATGAGATAATAGAGGACATCTCCGCAAATCAAATTAAAGACATTATTCTACGAAGGAAAAAATTCAGGGATGAAACAGGATTATCACTCGAAAGATTGACTCAATATTGTGGTTTTGCATTTTTTATACAGAAATTTATATTCAATAATATTGCAGAAATGGATAAGCTGGATGAGAATTCAACTATATTCACTGAAACAGATCTTATGAATGCTTATCATATTCTCTTCAGCAGAGGATTTCGTGTAAGTAAACCTACTCATATTATGAAGTTCACTAGTCTTATCAGGAAGTTTTTAGCAGAGTTTTTAGCACTTTCTGAGGAAATAGAAAAGGAAATAGAACAAAAGAATATTGCAGAAGAGGATATTAAACGTTACTTCCTCCATGTATTCGGAGGTACTCTATAAACCTAAAATCTGAAAAAAAAACTAATTTCTAAATATTTTCAATATTTCAACCTTACATTAAAGTTCCTTCTTGGAGCTATAAAATCGTTTGTGGGTGACGTAAAAAACTTTCTACAAAACTGCAACATTTATATAACTAACAAATTTCTTTTGAAACGATGGCTTATGAAAATATTAGCAATTATTAGCAGTCCACGAAGAAAAAACACGTACAATGCAATAAAAACTATTGAAAGCATACATAAACAGAATTACGATTGTGAATATGAATATTTATTTTTAAATAAAATCGATCTACAAAATTGTAGAGGATGTCATCTTTGTTTAACAAAGGGTGAGGAATTTTGTCCTCTGGAGGATGATAGGGATATAATTATAGAAAAAATTGAATCAGCAGATGGAGTGATACTAGCAAGTCCCAATCATACAATGAATGTCAAT
>JABLTJ010000092.1 GCA_013166775.1 Promethearchaeati archaeon | reverse complement strand
GTTGTGGAATTTAAGGGCGATAAATTAGAAGCATTATATTATATCAAAAGTAAGAATTTGCATAGACGACAATTAACCGTCAATCAAAAATATGATTCAGCTCTAAAATTTCTTGAAAAGTTATTAGAGATCGGTGAAGAAAAACAAGAAAGAACACAGTTAGTAGGGAGAGGAATACAAAAACAAGATGTTATGGTTTCTCCTTCAGAAGTAGAAACCATAGATGATACACCCCATGATTCTTGGGAAGAAACCGCAAAAGAGTTCAAAATATCAAAAGATACTTTATCGAAATGGAAGAAAATAACAGAAGTTGCTCGAGAGGATGAGGAAATAGCTGTTGCTAGAGAGAAAGTCTTGCAAGGTGATAGTACCATTGCTAGTGTTATTAACGAAATTGATCAGAAAGAACGAGAGGAAGAATTACAAGAGAAAGCAAAGAAACCTCGACCATTACTTGGGAGAATTATTCATGGTGACTTTTTCGATAAAATCAGGAAAATAAAAGATGATAGTATTGATTTGTTGTTTGTATATCCACCGGATAATGTCTCAAAAGAGGATTTGAATTCTTTTGAATCAAGAAAAGAATTTCGGGTGTTTACTGAGAGTTGGCTTAACCTCGTTGTTCCAAAAGTCAAGGATACAGGTCGAATCTATATTTGTTCTAGTCAAGAACACAAATATCTTTTCTACAGTTTCATGCAACAAAATTCTAAATTATTCTTAAAATTCCATTTCGGTCAAGAGATTATTTGGCACTACAAGAAGAAGGACAAACCAAGCAATAAGAAATTATACCATTACGTTTACAAACCTATTTTTTATTTGTATGGGAAAAATGCAGATGAATTGAATTTTTCACCTGAAAGTCGTGGAGAAACACAAAACAATGTTTGGACCATTGCACAGGATAATTACCAGAAACCCCTTGAGTTGTTGAGAAGGATCGTTTTAACAGGTTCTCGAGAAGATGATTTAATTCTAGATCCATTTGCGGGGAGTGGGACCACAGGCGTTGCTTGTGAGGAACTTGGGAGAAAATACATTCTGATTGAGAAAGATTCTGAACAAATCGAAATAGTTAAAGACAGAATAAAAGGGAGGTTGAGTGAGTAATTGATAGTTGAGGAAAAATCAATTAAAATTCCAATAGGAAAATACATAGTTATACCTGTAAGTCAATTAGAACCGTTCCCAATAAGGGAGATAAGGGAAGAAAATGTTGAGAAAATAAAGCAAAGCATTCTTGAGAAAGGATACAACCCCTCTAGGGTTTTAACAGTAATTAAAAAAGATGAAAAGTTTCTAGTGGCTGCTGGAAATCACCGATTACAAGCAATAATAGAACTAGGGATGAAAGCAGTTCCCTGTTTGGTTAGTGATGGTGATACCTACTCCATTGCAGTGAGAGATAATGAGGATGAAGAAACCTTCGCCAAAATGGATCTCTTTGATTGGTTGACGATTATTAAGAAATTACGAGAAGAAGGCTTAACCCAGAAAGAAATAGGGGAAAAAATAGGATGGACACGTGGACAAATAAATCAATATACTATGTTATTAAATAAAATTGATACCAAAATATTGGATTTGATAAAACAACATCAAATGGGAAGGGTATCAGATAATGATACCATGGTAACATTTTCATTTACTGAACGATGGTTCAGAGACTCCGGATTATACGACCTAAACGAAAAATACCAATTAGACTGTATGCAAAGATTCATAGCTGACAAATTTCAATGGTCAAAAACACTACTGCAGAGCGAAACAACTAAGTATAAAAGATGGCAAGATTTCATTGAAATTACTCGAGAGAAATTAGTGGATGCAACTAAATTAGAACTAATTTTACCTTTAATTGAAAATGATGCCTTCAAAACTGAAGGGCAATTACTTACAAAGATTAGTGACTTAAATAAAGAATCAAAGAATAAACTGATTTGTGGTGATGCTTTAGTTGAATTGCCTAAACTAGAGGATCATTCTATTGATTTGGTTATAATTGATTCGCCCTATGGTGTAGACTACACAAGTAATTGGTCTAAAGACAGTGCTTATTTAAGCAAAAAGGGAATCAAAAACGATAAATTACAGGAAGCATTATGTCTTCTAAACAACGCCTTACATATCCTTAATGATAAAACTAAAGCTAATAGTCATTTCTATATTTTCACTTCATGGAAAGTTTATCCTCAATTTGAGGAAATTATTTCAAAATATTTTGAAATTAAGAACCTCATTGTTTGGCATAAAAAAGGTGGTTTTACAGGTGACCTTAAACATACTTGGGGTGGTAGTTTTGAATTAATAGTTTTCGCAACAAAAGGAAATAGACCAATTAACAAACGAAAAGGTGATGTTATATCTATTAGCAAAATAACCGCTAATAGAACAAAGATTCACTCAACACAAAAACCCACAGAATTAATCAAAGAATTACTAGAGGTTTCACTGCAGGCAGGTGATACTGTTTGTGATTGTTTCATGGGTTCTGGCTCCACAATTAAGGCTTTGATCGATTATTCTTCTGATTGCAATTACATTGGTATTGAATTAGATAAGTCAATGTTTGAAAAAGCTAAAGCATTCATTTTTGGAGGGAAAGAGTGATTGGGTAAGTGGGAAGAGGACATAGCATTTGATAGGCAAATGCAACCTTACATTGATGAAATCTATTACAGATTATTCGGTAAAGATATTATCATAGATAGATCAATAGTTAGTGAAAGTGAAATTAGAAAATCGTTTTTAGACAAAGAATTCTCAATTGATACTACGATATTTTTTGAGAACCAATCATTTATTACTATACAAGAAAAAAGTAGACGCAGTTGTTATTTGGGTTTCAATGATTTCACTTTTGAATATTACTCTAATAGGTTTTCCCTAAAGAAGGGACAATGGTTTAAGCTAGCCTCACAATTGTTTTTCTATGGTTACGTTAATGAAAATGAAACAGGATATACAAAATTTTATCTTATTGATATAGTAAGATTAAGACTTTTTCTAAGTAAAAAAACTCAAGGGAGTATAACTAAAAAACTAAAAAAGAATACGAAGAGAGCATCTAATTTTCTGCCAATTAAATTTGATGAAATACCTGAAGATTGTTTTCTAGTTTCATTTGATTCTTTAAATGAAATTTTCCCAAAAATTCTGTTTGGATATAATAAACAACAATTCTTCGATGAATTGCAATCTCTTGATGAGAGACTAAAACAAATTGAGGAAAAATTGGCTATTCAAAATAAACCCCTTAATCTAGGAGATGTGATTGGATAAAATGATAGCTGTAAACGTAAACGAACTGAAAAAAATAGTAGATCAAACAAACAATAAGGAAAAACAACACAAGAAATGCTTGGAAATTATTAAGCAGAAGTGTTGGAAGATTGTGAAAGAC
>JABLTJ010000032.1 GCA_013166775.1 Promethearchaeati archaeon | reverse complement strand
GCAAGGTAGATTAAGTTATTTTCTAAAATACAAGCTCAAGAACTTGTTTCTCATTAGGTGGAGTATCTAAAAAAGTAGGATGCTTTACAGTATTTTAAAAAGGCTAGTTCAATTATTCAGATGGAGCACTTGATCCATATCGAGACCTCTCTCAAGGATATCAGATGGGTGTATACTAAATTAGATTTTTATCAACTGGGAGGAGTGATTTCTTTTTCGTTCATTTTGAATTATAAGGAAATACTTAAATTCTTAAAATCAAGTATTTTTGGATGAAAAATTAATGTCTAAGACTTCCTCATTCCTCTTAATTCTACTTTTATTTCTTACATTCTTATTTCCACAGTTAGTTAGTTCTAAAACTCAATCAACACTTCAATGGCAGATTGATTTTGAAAATGGTGTATCCTCTTTGGGAATTGATGATAGTGATAATGTCCATGTTTGTTCTTATAAGTCTCTTTATTCTGCTGATTTTCTCATATATAATACTGAGGGGATTTTAGTTTCAACTGGTAGTTTTTCAACTGGTTTAGTTCCTAATTTTCATATTGATAGTTTTCATATTGATAGATATGGCTTTCTTTATTTTATATCTATTAGTTCTGAAAACTTTGATGTTAAAAAGTATAACAAAAATCTAAATTTAGTTAATACAGTGTCAATTAATAGAACAATACATGATCAACTTCTCTATGAAATACACATATCAGAATATGGACATTTATTTGGTTATTTTTTTAACTCTACTGTAACATCAAATTCTATAATTGACAAAATTAGTATCCTTCAATTTAATGGGTTTGGTGATATTAATTGGAATTGCACTTTTACATTTTCCAATGAATCCTTGCCTTTCTTCCCATTAATTCACTTAAGTGAATCTATAACTAATACACTTTTCGTAGGTATAGAAAAATCTCTTTACAAAATTATTCCAGGTTCTGGAGAAAAAGTCTGGCAGCATGATTTTCCTACTGAAATTCAAGCAATTACATCTTTAGAAACTGATATATTTGTTATTCATAATAATGCTTCTATAGCTTATTCTCCATCTTATCTTCTTCTAATTTCAGATAAAAATGAAATCCTTTGGGAAATGTCATGGATGAATTTGTATGGTAATGTTGCTTTTCCCGCAATTAATTACAATGGAAAATTTATTGGCGTAAACAGAATTATTTCTGGTATTAAAAATAGTGCAAAAGTGAAAAGGGGAGAATTTATTTTAATTAACGATGAAGGAAATATGAAATTTAATCATACTATAGTTAATATAGATCCTGAAGAAGATTTTGATACCATGAAATGCTCTGCTACTTCAAATGATAAATTCTACGAGGTTGGTATTTTCACAAATGAGAACGATGTTTTACAAGGCATTATCAGATTCTACAGTTTCTTAACAGAAACTAAATTTCTAACATATACATTTTATGAATTATTATCGAGCTTTTTAATTGTTTTTCTCATATTAAAGTTCCAAAAACGAAAGAGAAGAAAATAACTCTTCTCTCTTACTATTCTTGAGATTTAATCAGAATCTCTCTCAGAATAAAAAAAGTTGTACTTAATTTCTGTTCTTCTAGGGGGTTGAGTTTTCTTTCTTTTTATTATGAAATTTTTCTGTTCAATCGAAGTCTTTTAAAACCCACTCCTCAATCATGTTTGTAGTTGAGGAAGATTAGAAATAAGTAATTATTTTGCTAAAGTTTTTTTCAACGCCCTAAATAATTGCTTAGAATCATACCTCAAGGAATTGATACTTGGTTTTAGGTTAGGTTAGACAAGTGGTATCAATGAAATTTCAAGATTACGATTTAAATATACAGATTAAACGTGCTTTAGAAGAGATGAGTATTCATACTCCAACAGAAATACAGAGAAAAGCTATTCCTCAGCTTCTTGATGGAGGGAAGACTCATGTTCTTGCTCAAGCAAAGACTGGAACAGGGAAGACATTAGCATTTGCTATTCCTATAGTTAACCAGATTAGCACTAAACAAAGCTCAGTTCAGGCAGTTGTATTAGTACCTACTAGAGAATTATGTAAACAAGTACACAGTGTTTTTAGACAATTAACAAAGTTTCGAAAACTAAAAGCAGTAGAGGTTTATGGTGGGGTCTCTCTAGACAGACAAAGGAAGGAGATTAAATCAGGAGCTCAGATTGTTATAGCGACTCCTGGTAGACTTATGGATCTTTACCGAAGAAGAGCGATTTCATTTGACAACGTAAGATTCGTTGTTTTAGATGAAGCAGATAGAATGCTCGATATGGGATTCCTTCCTGACATACAATTCATTCTTTTTGATGCTATGAAAAGAGTCTCTCCTCGCTTATTATTATTTTCAGCAACAATGCTCAAGCAGATTAATAAAATTGCAAGACAGTTCACCAAAGGTGACAAGGTAGTTGAAGTAAATGTTAGCAAGGATGATCTAACGGTTGAGAACTGTAAGCAGTATTATTACATGATCAGAGAAAATAAGCAAAAATATACCTCTTTTGTCAATATACTTAAAGAAGAAAAACCCAAATCCTCGATTATTTTTGTTAATACAAGACGTTGGGGAGATAAACTACGTAAACGCTTATCGCAAGAGAGGAATCTTAAATTAAGATTCAATACATTGCATGGAGAAAAGACTCAAAATCAAAGAGAACTTATTTTGAAAGATTTCAGGAACGAGAGATTTGATTGTCTAATCGCTACAAATGTTGCAGCAAGAGGATTGGATATCCCACATGTAACACACATATTCAATTTTGATTTACCAAGAGAAGGACCAGAAATATATGTTCATCGAATAGGAAGAACTTCACGAATGGAACATGATGGCAAAGCAATTTCGTTAGTTGTTAGTGATCAAATGAAACTGCTCCGTGAAATAGAAAAATTCATGAAAAAACCGATTCAAAGACTTTACTTCAGTCCTAGAACCAGAAGTAAGAAACAGTCCAAATCAAATCAATCCACAAGTTTCAGTGAAAGCAAAAAGAAAGTTCAATCTATTCTGCATGCAAGTGATTGAATTTAAGAACAAATTTCCTTTTTTTCTTCTATTTTTTACAGATAATATTCCAATGTTTAGTTTTATAAGTATCGTATAACAAATCAGTTAGAATTCTAAATATAGTCATAAAGTGATTTTATGAAAAAGAAAAGCTCCAATTTATTAAGATCGTCAGTAATTATTTTTACTTTTATATCCTGTTTACTTTTCAGTAGTATTCAATCTACAGCTTATTCAAATAATCTGCCAGATAAGAATCTTTCTTGCACAAATTTTTCTGCTTCCTTTGGTGATACTGCTCTCTTCGGTAATAGCGAAGATGGAGGGTTAAATCACCCACTGGGTATGGATCCTTTAAGCAGTCGAATGTTTTACTATAGTGCTGATGCTGAAGGTTATGGGTGTGCGTTTGTTGGCTGGTACTGGGAAGAAATTTCAGTCAGTATCCAAGGTGGAATGAATGATCAAGGACTATGTTATGATCTAACAGGCATTCCTGATACTCCTGTGAACACTCCTCCAAATCCAACTTATACTGTTGCAGGAAATTGGATAACGAAGGATGTTTTAAGATTAAATGCAAATGTCAGTGAAGTAATTGATTTCTTCAAAAGCTGCGATTGGTCAGGGTACTGGTGGTATCAATGGCTCTTTGCAGATGCATTCGGTGATATTGTAATCATCAGTCCAGGGACAGATGGAGAACTCGTTTTTACTCGTAAAACTACAGGAGAAGATGGTTTTCTTACACAGACAAATTTCAACAGAGCTAACAATAAGAGTGGTACTTATCCTTGCTGGCGTTATGAAGCTTCATATGAATTATTGAGTGAAATCGAAAGCGAAGAAGACCTTACACCTGAGAAATTTAATGAGATTTTAGAAGCTGTTCATTTTCCTAAAAGAGGAGGTTCATTTACTCATTATTCAAACGCATTTGACCCAATAAATAAAATGCTTTACCTCAATTACATGGGTCAATTCTATGAAACAGCAGAAATTAACGTAACTGAAGAATTAGATTTTAGTGGATCCAAAGCTGTTCCAATCTCTGATTATTTCTCTGAAGAAACAGCAGAGAAAGGTTTTGATAGTTATAAAAAATGGAAAAGAACCTTTATTTTCGTCTACAGAGTTTTACCTATTACAGCTATCGTTTTGATTATCGTTGGTATTGTAGTAGGAATTTATTTCTTGATTAAAAAATTAAAGAAAAGAATGATTTCGAAGAATAAAGAATGAATTATATTCTTGTGGAATGACCATTAATTCTAAGAAATAGAAAAATAGGAAAAAAGGGGAGAATTACTTCATCTAATAAAAGAGTTTAGCACACCTTAAGAACGAAATAAAAATCTCTAAAGGGCTAAGAAAGAATATTTTTACTTTTCCATAAAATTAGTCGAATGATTTTTTATAATCTAAGCAAATAACTAGAGTTAGATGAGAAATCAACAAAGAATTAACTTGCAGTCTTATTTCTATCTATTATGTATTTGTCTTTCTTCTTAAACCAAATCATCCTTTTGTTGTGATACTTGAATTATTGTTGTTCCGGCAATTACTGCAAAGACGCTATAAAAAATCTTAAATGCATAATCAAAAAATGTATAAGTTAAGGCAAGTCCAGTGCTATGATAACCAAGTATTAAGAACATTAGTATTTGATCCATAGCTATTAAGAAAACGCACAAACCAAATGCAAGCAATGAAAAACTTAGAAATGTTGTACTAGAACTCACTGATTTGCTAGCAAATATTATCTTCCAATAAATTACTAAAACGATGAAATAGGAAACGAAGAAGGATATATTAAAAAATAACTGTGATTTAAGTATTCCAAGTCTAAATAAGAAGTTATACTTCCGAACTTCTGCAAG
Source organism: Promethearchaeati archaeon (assembly GCA_013166775.1). GTDB lineage: Archaea > Asgardarchaeota > Heimdallarchaeia > Heimdallarchaeales > Heimdallarchaeaceae > UBA460. The sequence goes on along the minus strand of JABLTJ010000032.1, from coordinate 50,649 downwards.
AATATATAATATAATCGTCACAATCTGTAAACCTAAGGTTATCAGAGATGTAGTAAAACCTATTCTATGCTCTTTTCGTGATTTTTCTTGATTTCTGTTGAAGAAGAAGTAAACAATCAGTAATCCTACAATAACCAGGTTCATTAGATAGAACATACTGTAAAATGTTGTATTTAAAAACATGTTATATTGTAAAGAATCTATTTTTCCATATGTAAGAGCACGACGACTCACTATGTATTCAATACTTCTTGTTAAAAGGGAAATAATTATACAAGTAATTAAAGCTATACCAATCCACTTAGGTGAAAATGAATTTCTTCTTTCTCTTATGCTTAGACGCATGATAACAATAATTTAAGTCTTTTCAAATCTTTAGCTCTGCAAATTTCAATGATTCTGAATCTTACTCTTTAAGAAAGGATTCCTTTCATATCTAGTTATTTCTAATTCAGATGTTACTAATAAATCCAATTTACAGTTTATTGTTCTATAGATTATATAAAGGAGCTAATGAATTAATAAACAAATAAAGAGGTACTAATCAGTAAATACTTCACTTATTTCCGATATCCATTCAGATGATTGGTGTTTGAAATAAGTCTCATAGAGCTCAGAATACAAGCCTTCATCTTTCATCAAATTTTCATGATTGCCTTCTTCAACTATTTTCCCTTGATCCATGACTATTATTCTATCAGAGTTTTTGATTGTTGTTAGTCTATGAGCAATAACTATTGACGTTCTATCGGCTAATAAGCTATCTAGAGCTTCTTGGATTTTCCACTCAGTGTACGCATCTACTGCTGCTGTAGCCTCATCAAGAATCAAAATTCGAGGATTACTTAGTAATGTTCTAGCAAAAGAAATCATTTGTCTTTGTCCTGCTGAAAGCCCTTTTCCACGTTCTCCTAATTCTGTTTCGAATCCGTCTGGCATAGCATCTATGAACTCTTTAGCATCAACTATGTCTATTACTTTTTCAATTTCTTCTAAAGTAGCATTAGGATGACCATACTTGATATTGTCTAATACTGTTCCACTAAATAGAAAGACATCCTGACTCACTAATCCAATTTGGGATCTGAGACATTGTAAATCATAATCACGAACATCGACACCATCGATTTTTATTGAACCTTCATAGATATCATAAAACCTCATAAGTAAGGAAGCAATTGTTGTTTTTCCTACTCCTGTGTGACCGACAATTGCTATAGATTCACCTGATTGAATTTCCATATTAATATCTTTTAGAACCGGTGTTCCTTCCACATATTGATGATAAACTTTTTCAAAACTAATCTGACCATCGATTTTCTTTATTATAGAATCTAGTGGATTTGTAATTTCCTTTTCAGCATCTATGATGCTAAAAACTCTCTCCATGGCAGCAAAACCACTTTGAATTGTAGAATATTGAGATGCTACTCTGACAAGGGGATATATAAATCGATTGAGGAGGAGAAGAAAAAGGAGAATGACTGAAGGAGATGCCAAATCACCTAAAATCAAAGAGCTACCATAAAGTGTAATTCCAAACATCCCTATTACACTAATCCCATCCATTAGGGGGTAAACACCCATCACTGCAAAAGCTCTTTTTTTTGCATACCTGTAAGTATCATAATTTATAACTTCAAATTCCTCTTTTGATTTCTTTTCTCTTCCAAAAGCTTTAGCTATAGAGATTCCTGAAACACTTTCTTGGAAAGAAGCGTTTACTTCACCAATAGCTGCTCTCCAATCTCCGGTTGTCATTCTTGTTATTTTTCTAAAGATAAGCGCAACTAACATAACAAATGGTGCCATACCTATAGTAACAAAGGATAATCTCCAATTAACTACAAACATCCAAATTAGTACTGTAATCAGTATGAAGAAATTTGATAAAAATTGTGAGATTATATTCAACATGTCTGCTAATTCTTGAGTATCATTTGTTACTCTACTCATGATTTTTCCGGTAGATTCCGTATCAAAGAACAATAGATCATGCTCTTGTAAGCTGATATAAGTTTCAATCTGAATTTGTTTAATAATTTTTTGTGTAACGATTGTTACAATAATTCCTAGAAAAACTTGAAAAATCCAAGAAAGCAAAGATAATAGAACATATCCGATTGCAAATGGTAAAACTTCAGTCCATCCAGCATTTGCTTCTAGAACATCAAATGCATTTTGTACCATTGTGGGAGGGAAGATAGTTATAATAGCAGTTGCAACAACTCCAAGAATAATTAGAATCACCATTAAGAAATAAGGAGATAAATATTTGAAGAAACGTTTAATGAGATCCTTGTCTGAATACTGTCTATCATACGATTCCTTTTTCTCAAAACCTCTCATCAAATTAAACTCCCTCCTTTATTTGAATTGGTGGTAACTCTGAAAATCTTTCAAATAGATTTCGATAATCAGGGTTTCTCAAAATCAAATCATCATGTGCACCAGAATCTATTAATTTTCCATTTCTCATAACCATGATGAGATCAGCATTCTTGATAGTTGCCAATCTATGAGTAATAACAAATGTGGTTCTATTCTTCAAAACATTTGCAATTGCTGTTTGAATTTTTCTTTCTGTTTCAGCATCAATTGCGCTACTAGCATCGTCTAGAATCAAGATTGATGGGTTAACTAAAAGCGCTCTAGCTATAGCAATGCGTTGTTTTTGACCCCCTGAAAGTGTTACACCTCTTTCACCAACAATCGTGTCATATCCATTTTCAAAATTCATAATAAACTCATGAGCTTGAGCTAGTTTTGCAACTGCTTCTATTTCTTCAAGAGTAGCTTCTGCTTTCCCGTATGCAATATTATCTCTTATTGACTTGCTAAATAGAAATACTTCTTGCTCTATTACTCCTATGTGTTCTCGTAGATTGGATAAACACATATCCTTTATTTCTATTCCATTAATACTAATTTTACCTTCGGTTGGATCATATAAACGCATGAGTAATTTGATGAGAGTAGATTTTCCTGATCCTGGATTGCCAATTATGGCAACAGTTGACCCTCCAGAGATATGGAGATTTATTTTGTCAAGAGCTTTTTTTCGGGTACTTCCACTTTTGTATGAAAAGGATAACCTGTCAAATTTAATTGATCCTTGATATCCAGACCATTCAGTAGGTGTTGAAGGTTCAGGAACATATTCCTCTCGTTCCTTCATTTCATAGATTCTTTTAGCTGCTGCCATCCCTATTTGGAATTGTGTTACAACTCTTCCTGCTTGCCAGGTAGGCATTGTAAGCGTCATCATAAGAAATACAAATGTGATTAAATCATCAAGGGATAAATTACCATTTGTTACTAGATTTGATCCCCAAAGAAAGCTTAGTGCTATAACAAGAGTAGTGATTGCAATAGGATAGTATTTCGCACTAATAATACCTCTTTTTGTATTGATTTCTCTCAACCTATCTGTTTCATAATCAAATTCCTTTATCTCTTCTTTTTCCTTGACGAAATTTCTTATTACTCGTATACCTGTGATACTTTCCTGTAGTCTAATATTCATAATGCTGTTCTGCTCTACTTGAGCTTTCGAAACTGGTCCTAATTTTTTGTAATAATCATAGATTGTTATTATGTAAAAAGGCAACGCTGCTGCTAAGAGTAGAGCTAATTTTGGGCTGATCCATATCATAAAAGAAACAGAGAAGATTAGAGTGAAAGAAGCTTCAAATAAAAATTTCAATCCTGGTGAGATGAAAATATTCATCTGTCTAGTATCATAAGTTGCTCTAGCCATAATATCTCCCACTTTAATCCTGTCATGAAATTCCTGGCTTTTTTCTAGCATATCGTTATAGAATTCTTCAGTAACATTTTTAGTGACTTTATGTGCAAGAACTTCATTCATGTAACTTTGAACAAAATCAGCAGCTGCTCTAATCACTCCAGCTAAAGCAATTAATAATGCTGTTCTCAAGATTATGCTAAATGATCTATTTTCTTTAGCTAGTTCTCCAAAGATATCTCCAATAAAAAACGGCGTTACTGAAGTGGTAGCAATATAGATAGTGAGAAATATAAGTAGAACTATGGATAATAATTTCTCTTTCACTAAATGTTTAAAGAACCATTTCTTGTAACTCATTTCCTTTCTAGAACCTTTTTGATTCACATTTTCCTAAATAGAATGCAATATTAATAATTTTGTAAATTGACAGTTTCTAAGATTGCGTTTTGGCTTGTTAAGTAATTTTATTACTCGCAGATAAATTTATTTTTAAGTGTTTATTTTAGATAACGGTTTGTATCACATTCAAAAGAAGAGAAGATTATGGAATATAAAATAATAGAATTTAAACCAAAGGAAGTTCCGGATGAGTTCTGGGACGGATACTTTGAGTTCATTGAAGCTAACGCAAAAGAAATGGATCCAGATGATCCATTACCCGATAGAGAAGCATTGATACAAAGACAAAAAGCAGATTTTCCAGATTTTTATGTCAAACGATTGTTAGCTATCACTCCAGATGAGAAGATAATTGGATGGGTAGGTTTTGGTTTTGCAGAAGAAACTTCTTCAGATTATGAAGAAAATAAGCACATAGCTCAATTGAATATAGTAATTCGCAAAGATCATAGACGCAAAGGGATAGGAACAGATTTTCTTAAAATTGCTGTAAAAGAATTTCAAGATTCAGAAAAAACAGTTATTGAAGTTGGCTCAGATAATGAATATGGTAAAGCATTTCTAAAACACTATGGAGCTGAGATAGCAATTGAAGGTGCAGAAAATAGATTAGAAATTGCAGATATTGATTGGGATATGATGCAAGAATGGATAGATGAAGGACCAAAAAGAGCCCCAGATGTAACTATAGAAACTTTCCTAGATGTATGCCCAGATGAGATTTTAGAAGAATACAGTGAGATGTATACTGAAGCTTTGAATATGCAACCTCTTGGTGAGATAGAGAGCAGAGCAAACATAGATGGAGAAGCTAGACGTAAATTTGAGAAAAGAACAAAAGAGATGGGACAGATAAGTTATACTATGATTACAAGAGAGAAGAATGGAAGAATTTCAGGTTTAACTGAAATCTATTATGATGCTCGAGAAGGACAAAAAATATTCCAAGGATTAACAGGTGTCCGACCTGAATTTCGAGGAAAAGGTTTAGGCAAATGGCTCAAAGCTCTTATGATTGTTCATGTTAAGGAAAATTATTCAAAAGTCGAGAGGATAATTACTGGGAATGCTGAATCAAATGAAGCTATGCTTTCAATCAACACTAGAATGGGTTTTAAGAAATATAGAGGTGGAGAAAGCTATAAGTTTAAAACTGAGGATCTTGTAAAAAGGCTTAACCTTTGATTTTCCTTTTTGATTTCTTTATCTTTTTCTTTTTGGTTTCCTCTTCAACAAAGTACTCTTTTACCATCAGTTCTTTCAAATCATCATAACTTTTTAATTTCTTTCTACAGTTAAAACAAACCTCATCTTCTGTGGTATTTGTTGTACTACAATAAGGGCACAAAACAGCTCCCTCTTGGAGAACATTGGAGGGTTTAAATCCTTTCTCCATTTCTTCCTCAGTAATAAATCCATAATCAGGTTTATCTTCTTCTTCTGTTTTTTTCTCTTCTTTTCTCTTCTTTTTTTTCGAGGAAGTTTTATCGTTCATACACCAATAACTAAGTTGTGCTATCTAATAAACCTCTCTTTAAAATTGGAAAATTAAATAATCTGAATATTAATCGCATAGTTTTGTTAAATATTCAATAAGAACAATTAACAAAGTAAAAGCGGATACTAATATCCCCAATATAAACAGAATTATCCAAGGAATCCTGTATCTTGATTCTTTTTTCAAGTAGGACGATCTGAAGAATGAATAAATACTAATTATGACAGAGATAATAAAAAAAGCTAAACTAGCTTTAAATATTAGAGAATCAGAATAAAGAGGTGAAGCAAATAAAACGATGTATATAGAAAATACAATCAATATCCCAAATAGAATAATTAATTCTAGTAACTTGAAAATAGGTTTTTCTTTAAGAAAAAGAATGAATAGATTCAGTGAGCTTCTAAGTTTTTCGCTACTTTTCATTTTGGAGCCTTCAGAATAAATATTTTAGGAATATTTCTTGTATTCTTAAGTTTTACTCCAGTAAAATTCTCCTTAAATTTGAGTTCTATTTTTTCTCGATAGATTTATAGATATCTGAATTTTCCTCCTCTCGTGAGCTACCGAAAAAACGAAGCTATACCAATTAATCCAGAGCAAGAACTACCAATTGTAGATTGTCATGCGCATTTTCCGGATAAAGAACCTTATAGAAAGCCTACTCATTCTTATGAAAGTCAGTACGAATTTTTCTTTGAGAAACACAATGGACAATTCATTGTTTCTTCCAGTAGTTATTATAATTACGACTACCTTCATGAATACACGCAAATCCACGAAGAAATCTATCTTACTGTAGGGTGTCTCAAACCTTCAGATAGATATGGAATGGATGTAGTGATGGAAGAACACCCCCATTTTATAGATATAGTAGAGAACAAGAGAGATACGTATGTTGGGATCGGAGAATTTGGTTTAGATTTCCATCATGGTAAAACACAATCAATAAGGCAAGAACAAATTGATTATTTTAAGAGAGTAATTCAAGAGACTAAGCATTTGAATAAACCTTATGCTCTGCATGTGAGAAATGCAACTCAAAGAGATGTAGATCAGAAAAATCCGAATCATGAATTTAACCAAAGAGATTTCTGTAATAAGATAATTGTAAAAATCTTGGAAGAAGAGGGAATCAAACCTGAAAAAGTAATGTGGCATTGTTTCTCAGGACCACAAGAATGGGGACCTAAACTTGCTAAATTGGGTTATTATATCTCAGTACCATCATCTGCTTATGGATTTAAAAGGTGGAGAAGAAATATATCGGGAGTTCCTTTAGATAGACTCTTGACTGAAACAGATTCATGTTTTCAGCATCCTTTCAAAATGGGAGGTTTTAATACACCAGCTAATGTGAAATATGCAGTAGCTGCAATTGCTTATGTTAATGATATGAAACAACAAGAAGTTGCAGAAAAAGTATTGGAAAATGCAAGGAAGTTTTTTGATATTTCCTAGCATCTTAGTTATTTTATTTGGTCATTTGTTGTATTGGAGAGAAATAAGTTATTGCACCTTTCTTAGCCATGACTATACCATCTTTGATTACATAGGAAAGGCTAGAAATATCAGTTATCGCAGTAATATCTTCCAGTGGATTCTTTTCACAAATGACAATGTCTGCTAATTTTCCTTTCTCTATAGATCCTATTTTATCTTCCAACCAGATTGCTTTAGCACCTTCAATTGTAGCTGCTTGGAGTGCTTGTTTGGGTGTCATCCCAATGTCTTCCACCATGAATTGTAATTCATGCCCGGTATTTCCGTGATAATTACCAGGTGTTCCTGCATCTGTTCCAATTGCAAACTTGACACCTTTCTCAAATGCCATTTTGTGGTTATCTTTTGCTTGACTTCCAACTTCAATAATCTTCTTTTGAATTTCTGGAGGAAGTTGATTAATGATCTCTGGATTTGCTAAACAAACAATTGCTGACCGGGTCGAAACAAGATAAGTTCCTTTATCTATCATCATTTTGGCTGCTTCCTCATCAACAAGACTACAATGTTCAATAGTATCAATTCCTGCTTTGACTGCAGCAATTATTCCTGCATTTCCATGAGCATGACTAGCTAAATGCATCCCAAGCCGATGAGCTTCTGTAACCATAGCTTCTAGCTCATCATCTGTCCAAAGACTAAAACTTACTTTTGACTCCATACCATGAAGAACTCCACCAGTAGTCAAGGTTTTAATGAAATCAGCACCTAATCTTTTCTGTTCTCTGACAGCATATACAACATTGTCAACACCAGCAGTAACAACTGATTCTTCTCTTACTGCATCAAGCAAAGCTTGAGGGCCTATACTTTCTTGATTTCCCCATTGTCCTAATCCTGTTTCTGAAGCAACTAACCTAGGTCCTGCTATTATGCGTTGATCTAAAATCCTTCGCAGAGATGAAACTACACCCTTGTAAGCTCCACAATCTCTGACACAAGTAAATCCGCTTACAAGATGCTTTTGAGCATGGTCAAGTGCAAGATAATTGTACATATCACGTTTTGTTCTTAGATATTCTCTTTCAGATTGAGGGTTACCTGTTGCGGTAAGATGAACATGGGTTTCAATCATACCTGGTAGAACTACCTTGTTAGTTGCATCAATAATCTTGTCTTTTTCTCCTTTTTCGTAATTACTATCATCTCCTACCCAAGCGATTCTATTTCCTACTATCACTATGGTAATGTTTTCAAGTAGTTTACCATTAATTGAATCAAACACTCTGCCTGATTTAATTACTAATCTTTGTTTATCCTCTGTCATTATGAAGAAGGGAAAATTTCTTTCTTATAACTTTTTCTCGATTTACTTCAATCTTTTTCAGTGTTATTGATTTTATTTAGCCAATTTTTGTAGTGGTGAGAAATATGTAATTCTACCTTGCTCAGCCATAACTATACCATCTTTAATCACATGAGATAAACTGGTTACATTCGAAAGTACTTTAATATCTTCAAGAGGATTTTTCTCACAGATAACCATATCTGCTAATTTTCCTTTCTCAATAGTTCCGATTTTATCTTCTAACCAGATTGCTTTTGCACCCTCAATTGTTGCAGCTTGTAAAGCTTGTACTGTTGTCATTCCTACATCCTCTACCATCAATCGAACTTCATTCGCAGTGTTACCATGATAGTTCCCAGGTGTTCCAGCATCTGTACCAATTACAATTTTTACTCCTTTTTTGAAAGCCAACCTATGACTCTCTTTCATTATTTTATCTACTTCAATAGTTTTCTTTTGTATTTCTGGAGGCATCAGTTTCAATAATTCAGGACTAACAAGACTCATTGCAGCTGTTTGAGTTGGCACAATGTAGGTTCCATTTTTGACCATCAAATCAGCAACTTCTTCTGTCATGTAACTAGCATGCTCAATTGTATCGATTCCAGCTTCAACAGCTGCAATGATTCCAGCTGTACCATGGGCATGGCTAGCAAGATGCAGTCCAAGTCGGTGAGCTTCTGTTACCATGGCTTTTAGTTCATCCTCAGTCCAGAGACTGAATTCCACCTTGGACTCCATCCCATGTAACACTCCCCCAGTGGTTAATGTTTTAACAAAGTCAGCTCCTAATCTTTTCAAATCTCGTACTGCATAAACAACATTATCTACACCAGCAGTTACAACGGATTCTTTTCTTGCTGCATCAAGAAGTGGTTGAGGTCCGATACTTTCTTGATTTCCCCACTGCCCTAAGCTAGTTTCGGATATAACCAATCTAGGTCCTGCGAAGGTTAAATTATCTAGAATTCTTCTCAGAGAGGATGTTACACCCTTATATGCTCCACAATCCCTTACACAGGTAAAACCAGAAGCAAGATGTTTTTGAGCATGATTTAAAGCAAAGAAATGATACATGTCTCTTTTTGTCCTGAGATACTCTCTTTCAGCTTGAGGATTGCCAGTTCCAATAAGGTGTACATGAGCTTCTATCATTCCTGGAAGAACTACTTTTCCCGAAGCATCTATAATATGATCATTCTCTTCTTTTTCGAAACTGCTATCATCTCCTAACCAGACAATTTTGTTTCCAACTGATACAACAGTCGTATTTTCAAGCAGTTTACCATTTATTGAATCAAATACTCTCCCTGACTTAATTACTAATCTTGATTTTTCTTCAGTCATTATGAAGAAAAGAAATTTTTCCTTCTTATAATCTTTTCTCGAATATAATATAAAATCTCAATCAATTTTCTTGTAAACCTTTCCTTTCTGATTTTCTTCATAGCAACTTAAAACGGCATCCCAAGCGACTTCTGAAGCTACAACACCTAAACTGGTTAAATCAAGTTTTTTGATTTCCACTTCATTTGTTGATATCATAAATAGGACATCTCCATCAGTAATTGTATGGAAGGGATTGATTGCTCTTGCCATTGATGTATGGACTTGACGACCCATTTGTGTTAAACCATACCTATCCATTTTTTGATTTGTAATTACTACTGTCAGAGTTGTATTCTTTGTAGTTGCGTTCTGCTCTTTCTTATTATTTTCATTTTCGGATTTCTTTGAAATTTCTTTCAAAAGATCTAGTCTTTGTTCTTTTGAATCATCCCAAAAACCTCTAACAATTTCTCCCTTTTTATTCATAATTGCTCCAACAGAATTCACTACAGTACAGACAAAAATTTTTGTATCTCCTATCTGTTTGAAAGCTCCTCCTTGACCTCCAAGTTGAGCAGAATTATAATCCAAATTTTTTCCAACTGTTGCAGATTTTCCTGCACCTTGATTACCAATTGGAAGTATTCCTTCTCTTGCTGAACTTACTGCTAATCTACCAAGTTCTTTATCTGGATAGATGGTGTTTGCTCGAAAACCAACATCAAAAATTATAGCACCATTCACTATAGGAATTGTTTCCCAATCCGGTGAATAGTTATTCTGTTTTAAGAGTTCTGCAGTAACTCCTGATATTGCTTCAAATCCATATAATGATCCTCCTGAAAAGCAAACAGCATTGGTAAATCCCCAGTGTTGTCCAATTACACCTACTGCTCCTCCCCTGACATCTACATACATCATATTATTCTTTAATACTTGAATAACGGTACATCCTGTTGGTCCTTCCTCGTACTCTCCTATACCCACTTTAATGCCAGGAAAATCAAACTTCAAAAATGGTTCTCTATAATCTGTTTTAGGTTTCAAATCCATTTTATCATTGGATAGATAATCTTTCATAACATCAATTCTCTTTAGATATTTAAAAACAATACCTAGTTTTTTCAAAAAAGCCCCCTTGAACCGCCAAGCGAGATACTACATAAATCTTACCACACATATATTCTTTTCTGTGGTAAGATAATTCTTCATTTTTTTGCCATCAGTTTTTTGGAAAAAATGAAAATTTAACTACTTGAAATAATCCAGTGTTCTCTTTTTTGAACTTGAAATTATTTCTTCAGGTAGTTCTTCAAAGCTAAAGTCGAATATGCTAAGATTTCCTGTATCTAGTTCTATTATTTGGTCTCTTTCTCCTGATGTTTTTATTTGCAATTCTGTTGCATTCTTTAGGAAAGTATAGAGAGCATTATCTAAATAATCTACAAAATTGGCAATTTCGGCAACTTTCTTTTTGCTATCAGGTACTAAAGTAAAGCCTAGCATTTGAGAGTTAAGTTCTTCTTTTCCTTCTTCGTCAAAAGCATGAAGTGGAAAATTATCTACAACACCTCCATCAACCATATACCGTGTCGATTGCAGATCATCAGTAAATGGTCCAATGGATTTTTCTTTTTCTTCAAACAGAACAGGTTTGAATAAGAAGGGAATACCAACAGACATTCTTACTGCATCTGCTACACACAAATCTTTCCACTTCCCTTCATTCTTAAAATAATATGCGTTACCAGTATTTAAACAAACAGAAGTGACCACGAGATCAACACCAAATTCTTCATAAAATTGTTCAAAAGTACAGTTCTTAATTCCTGATTTATTTTCAATAAACTGATCAAATAGATGTCGAGCTGAAGCACCTAGAAAGAACCCATATTCGTATTTTAGACTGTTTATTGAATGAATTGGTTTGTTTAAGACAGATTGAGTTGCAATTATTTGAGTTTCTGATTTAATTATTTCTTGCAAAGGAATTAAATGAAATTCATCGTCATGTGTTCTTTTTCCAGATTTCTTAAGTTCATGATTAAGGTAACCTTGAACTAATAATGCAAAGATAGAAAAGCTCATTCTTTTGAAAGTTTTAACTGGAATCTCAAGAAAACCTTTAAGTGATTTCTGATCTGATTTTACATAGTTTGCCCAAGAGTTTTTCATATAGCTATCTACATCACCGAATCTAGAATCTTGAAGAACACAATCCTCTTGTTCTTCAGAAAAAATTGTTGGTATCTTTCCAAATTCAACAGTGTCAAGAATGTTATCTGATAAATCAGATGTGAGAATATCTCTTATCTCTTCAGAATTGTAACCACAAGCAATCAATAAAGCTGTTAAAGAGCCAATAGATGTACCTGCTACACCTTTTATCTTTGTTGAATCAATTCGAGGAAAAGTCTGATCACCCTTTTTCTTAGGGACATGAGATATTATTCCTAACTCCTCTAGAGCTTGAAGAGCTCCTAGATAAGTTATACCTTTCCCACCCCCGCCTTCAAAAGCGAGATACTTCACATTTTCTTTTGACACTTTGGTCATAGAATTATTTTAACTAGTCTCCTTTTTATTTCTTCGCTAACCAGATACAAAAAGATATGTCTAGTTTATAAACTTGAATTAGTTGCATTAATTAATTAAAGACTCCATTAGCTACTAATTTGCTATATAGTACATATAATCTTGATATTTCATCTGAAACATTACCAGCATTAATTGACACCCAGTGTATTAAATCTGGGATATAGTATTCATAAATTGGATAATTATCATCCCATGTTTCACCCAATCGAGGAATACAAGCAGAACCTACAACACGAAGGCTTGAAAAACCAACCCGTCCTAGTTTTTCCGCTATTTTTTGTTCGAATAAACGCTCATTTGGAATAGCTATACCTATAGTTTGCAGATATTTTTTCCATCGTGTTATTTTTCTGATAAGAAATCTAATTTTAGGAATCTCGAATACTCTATGTAACCTATTTTGACCTATTGGCTTTAATTCAAACTTTGGTTCATATACAACTATTGAATCACTGTTCTTGTCATGAAATATTTTTCTATTCGTCTCTGGATTAGATAGTAGTTTAATGAGTTGAAGTTCGCGATTTTTTCGGAAGCTTTCGTTCTGGGGTATTATTAAAGATACTTTAGAAGATTCTTCAACCAATATTTGTGCAAATTGAGATACGCTTATTCTTCCTCCGGCTTCAATAAAAATACCCAATACAGGACTGGAACACATATAACCTTCATAAGCTGCACCATCTAAAGCTATTAAAGCTGCTACTTTTCGAGCTATGATTTCATCCCTCAAAAACTCTTTAGACACTAATTCTAAACCGAATTTTTGCCCATGATAACAGCCTTTGATATTACAACCTTCTTTGTTGAGCTTTTGAATATCCTTGCTAATAATTTGAATAGTCCTATTACTAGAAACTACACTGACAACATCAGAATGTGAATAAATCACCTTCTCAAGTTCTTTATGCCCACCTTTCCAAGGAACGACTGCAATTGTTTCTCCAAGAGTTGGTGAAATTTCTTTTACTGATTCTGCATACAAAGGTGCGAATAAAGGTTGGTCATATGGTGTTTTAATTAAGACAGCAGACTGAATAATATTACCTAGAAAGATTCCAAATGTTTCTATGATTCCTGGAACGTTTTTTGGTGTTATATAGCTTATAAGCTTGAGTTCACCAAAACCAGATTTCATAGTTCGTTTTAATCTCAATTGATTTATTATACTCGCATAGGCACGAATCCATGTTTCTGTCTCCGGTATTTGGATAAACCTTGAAAAAACCTCTGATGGGAAACGATAGTTAACAAGATCTTTACTTATTGCTTTGTTTATCTCATTGATACAGCTAAATTGATAATACTCTATTATCTCAGGGGAATAATCTGTGAGTTCTGGTAGATATTTTAAAGCTATAGCCTTCTTTGGATAATCACTTTTTTTACCCCAGTTTTTACCTACAATATCATAAATCTTGGCAATTTCATTAACATCTAAGTTTTTAATCTCTTCTTGATTATTCCTTAATCTTCTAACAATTTTTTCAGCTATTTTCGAACTAAAGTATTTAGGTACAATAAGTTTTGAATCCAGTAGTTCCCTCTCTTCAAAATCTAATTCATTTTCTAAATCTTCTAAAGACGGTGGTAAATAATAGCCTTTAAGTTTTTTAGTCATAAATACTCCACATTATATATTACTCAAAACTTAAATTTCTTACTATATACGTTTTTTTTAGTTTTCTTCTTCTCTTTCCTGAATCTGGAGATTATTTAAAATGGAGTAGATTCTTTTTATCTTCTTCTGACTAAGAAATAAATCCCCAATCCACTTCCCAAGGATACTAAGCCTGCAACTGATAATCCTATAATCAATCCATAACGAACCTCTTTCCTTTTAATTTCAAAGGGTTTGAATCCTATATACTCATTTCCAACTTTTATTATATAGCCTTGCTCTTCTAAACTGTGAGGTAGGACTAAATCAACTTGAAGGGAATCACTACCTGCTGCAGTTATTCTTGTTCCATTCTTTATTAAAGAGAGATCTTCTTCAAAAACACCTATTCTATCCATTGTCTCTATTCTTGGACTTAGATTATCCAAAGCTAGAGATAGTCCAATCTCATCTCCTTGCTCAAATCCTTTTAATTCTATCCACGCTTCAATCCCTAATCTTGGTGTATTAGCTAAAAGATAATCAAATCCTGGTTTTACATCTTCCCAGAGTGCGTTAATGAACTCTTTCTCAGGGTTGAAGTATCCATAGATTTCCGTCCATTCAATGATTTTATGAGTCGAGTTTTCTTCAACAATAGTTTCAGATTCAAGTGATATTGAAGATAAATTTCTATAGAGCTCGAATGTAATAGGAGCGATTGTCCCTCTTTTTTGATACATCCATGTATCCCATGACCCTGATAAAATGTATGATAAATCAGCTATTGGTTTATGAGAAGTAGATGGCTCATGATACATTGAAGTATATGATGATGGGAGAATTTCTCTATAATCATCAACCATCTGTTTATATAGAACATATTCTGTCCAACCACCTTCATCATCTGTGAAATAAGTTGCATTGATTCCTGAATGTAATGAATAAGCCATCGCAAAACGGTGCTGTAAAGCAAAATCTCTAAAGGCTTGAGTTTCAGGTTCTGAGAAAGGAGTAGGACCAGGAAAACTATCTGATATCGGATCTGGATCCCAACCTCCACCTTCTCTCCAAAAAGCATCATAGTTCCTATTAAGATCTGTATAACCGACCATATCTTCGTTGATTTGATCATCTCCGTCATTATCAATTCCCTCATAATAAGAATACATGTAGATGGGATAACTGGGATTAGTGTTATTATAGACATCAAACGAAGATATTTTTCCATCACCGTCAACATCTTCTCTTTGATCCTCGTCAAATTCCAGATCACCATCATCGTCGAATGGTCGAACGTTTTTTCTCAACCAATGATTTCCTTCATTAATGACTATATCTAAGGCATCAGGGTTTAGCATTGGTATAACATAAATTTCTTGTGTATCTATATAATTAGTCAAAACCTCATCTTTTTGATAAGAGTTGAGTAGATGGATTATAAACCGGAGAGCTGCTTCAATTGAAATTTGTTCTCTCCCATGGTGATGACCAACTACTAAGGTTTTTGCCTTTTGATAGGTCTTTAATTCGTTTGTAATTTTCAGAACTTTGAGATCTTTCCCTTGATAACTTTGACCAATAGTCTCCATATCTATAAGATCTGGTACAAGATAATGGAATCTGTTAATTTCTTGATATACATCTGAGGAGTTATGAAAATAATTATCATAGAGAAGAGTGATATTCTCCCAAGATCGAGTTAATTCATGGAAGACTTGTTCTTCGATAACTATTGAGATTGCGTTGGTTTTATTAGAAAAACCAAATATCATGAGAAGGAAAAATAGAATCGTAAAAATAGATTTAATTTTATTTTTCAGACCATCCATAGAGTTGAATTTGCTCGAACACTTATATAACCTCGGTAAAACAGCAAACTTACATCTGAAGTCGTTCTTTAATATCTTGATTTAGATTCTTAAATCTGTAATGGAGATAGAGTAAGAAACCACCAATTATGAAACAAGGTACAAGAACAAAAAGTGACCATTTCATAGTAATCTTTCCTGCTAAAGTACTCATTATAATCAAATCTAATCCTAGATTTAAAGCTCCTATGCCAAATAAAATAAAAGCTGCAATGTTTGCTCCTTTTCTTTTAACTTGAGTAGAAAGGATTGTAACTGCAGATGCAATGAGAATCAATACTGCAAGGTTTGGTAAAGCCAGTTTATAGAACCAATCGATTACCCAATCATGGAGATAATCAACTAACACTAAGAATATTAGAACTGATAATACTTCACCAGCTATTATTACTAAAGGTCTTTTCGCAAATAATAATGGAAATGTTGCAAGTAACCATGCTAGCAAAAGCGCAATCATTGGAAATCTTGCCCAGCTTACAGTTTCATTTGCAATTAGATCTGTAAAAACAATAATAAGAAAAGGTATGAGTAATGTTGCACCAACTATTTCCCATGCTCTTATTCTCTTCTGCTCAGGAGTCATAGAAGCTTTTTTGGGGGATTCAACTGGTACATCAGGATATTTTTGTGGAGGTGACGCATCTTCTTCCATTCCATTAATTTGTAGTTGGCACAGAGGGCATTTCTCAACACCCTGATCAACTTCGACTCCACATTTACTACAGTAAGGCATTTATTTCACTTTAATTTGTTTCAATTTTAACTGCTACACCCATCTTTTTTAGCTTACTAAAAAAGATTCTCTCTACTTCAGTTTCTTTCACTACTCTTCCAAAATTTATGTAGAGCTTATCATCATAACTAACTATAGCACTACTAGTTTTTGTGGAAGCGTTTGGCGAAGGCATAAATTGAAAATCAAGTATTTCTTCTTTTTGTGTTTCTGGAAAAGTCACTTTACCAAGATTAGTTAGAATACCCGAATAGTAATTTTGCCCCATACCATTGTAAATTGCTCTCGCACCTAGTTTTTTTATGAATAAGGGGGTAGCTCTAACTAGAGGATGCAATTCCCCTCTTACATTCCTCTTAATCTGTTTATTGATATATTTATCATTCACTTCTAACCGCATATAATGATAAACTTCCTTAATTATTTCTTCAAAAGAATGTTTTCCTAAACGAGGATCTATTCCTGGAGTAACATAAAGAACGAAATTTCTCATAGTCTTAGATGGAAATATTCTTCGAAGATTTACAGGAACCATCATTCTTATTGGTTTCATGTATTTTTTCCTTTTTTTCTCAGGGAAGCTAAACAAGATTTCTTGAAAAGTATCAATATATACAGCTGCTAAAAATTCTGTAAGTGTAACATTATGTTCCTTGGAGAGCTTCAGAATATCTTGAACAGGCATTATTCCTGTTAGTATATTATAAACTCCCCTCTTATCCAATTTATATGGTAAATGAAGAGCTCTAGATGGTTTAGAAAAAACTGGAAAAGACTTATCATAGATCTTTTTATAACCATCTTCATATTCTTCAGGATCAACAGTCTGATTAGGTCTAAAGATGTCTGAAGGTTCATCTTTGATTCCCTTTATCAACCTCAAATATTCAAAAATTAAAGCTTTGAGGAAAGTTATTCCTCCTGTTGCATCTGTTAAACTATGGTGAAATTCAATAGCGACTCTATTCTTAAAAGCTCTTACTCTAAATGGAAAGATCCCTCTTCTTCTTATTGGCATTTTCTGGCAAGGATATTTGGAATCAACGATTACTTTTGGCTTTCCAAAGTTAGTTTTCCAGTAAAACCAAAACAGACCTATTTTTTGATTAACACGATAATAAGGAAAACGAACTATAATATTATCAAGCGATTGCTGAAGGGTACTGACTTTAATAGGATCTGCTAATGAAGCACTTAAACGAAACATTGCAGGGATTCTGTGAGAAGAAGCAAGGCTAAAGAGAGTAGCAGCATTATCTAATCTATAGGTGTGAACCACTTCTGTTTCGTGTATTGCCTCAGTATGCATTTAATTAGCTATTTTTTAACACATTTTAAATGTGGTCTTTGTCCAGTTATTTTGTTATAAATAGGTAAGTATGGTTTAGGTTTTATACATTAGAACTAAGTTCACATAATGATGTCAAAAGATAAGTATCTTTCAATAGAAACTAATCAATCTGTACTTTTAGAAAATCTTTCATGGATTGAAGCAGAAACTATATTGAACAAGTATGAAGTTGTTCTAATTTCTCTAGGTTCAAGAATGAAAGAGCATGGACCTCATTTACCCCTGAATAATGATTACATTATGGCTGAACGGTTAAAAGATATGGTAATAGAACAAATAGCAGTAGCTATTCTCCCCACTCTTCAGTATGGTTTTTATCCGTCTTTTCTTGAATATCCTGGATCTATTTCTATTAATGAAAACGCATTCAAAGAGTTCATTATGGATATCTGTAAATCAATGCATGGCTATGGAAAAAGAAAATTTTATATTCTAAATACAGGGATATCCACGCTTCGACCTCTTCAAAAGGCAGCTGAAGATCTTAAGGAATTAGATATCGTTCTTAATTATTTGAACCTTTTAGAAATTGAATCAAAGTTAGAAACTAATCTTTTACAACAAGAAGGGGGAACACATGCTGATGAGGGAGAAACATCCATTATGCTTTATTTACAACCTGATATTGTTGATATGAGTAAAGCTGTAAAAGATTATGATGCTCGATCTGACAGAAAGGGATTGACTCGAGATCCAGAAGGTTCAGGACTTTATAGTCCTACAGGTGTTTATGGTGATTCTACACTTGCTTCAGAAGAAAAAGGAAAAATTCTAGTTGAAGCAATAATAAAAGAAGTTGTTTCCAGCATTAAGAAAATGCAAGAAAGCTGATAGTTAAAAAAAATTATACAATCAGCTTTTCTTAATATTTTGAAGAGCTTTTTTGATTAGTCCTTGAGTTGTCTTATCCTCTCTTGGTTTCATTTTTTCTAAAGTTTTAATTGCTGCAGTAGCTCGCATATCTCCAAGACATGTTATCAAGTTCCTTCGAACATACAAATCTGAATCTGTTAATCCTTTTATCATATCATTCAAGGATTTTACATCCCTTATAGACCTTAGAGCAAAAGCTGCTCCTCTCCTTACTTTTGGTTCAGGATCAGCTAACATCTCTGTTAATCTTTTAGTAGCTTTTTTCACTTGTAGAATTTTGGAAACACTTCTAGTACTGTTTACCGTTATCTCACAAAGAATTTCTGCAGCAAATCTTCTGATGTTATAATCGGAATTTTGAAGTTCTTCAATTAAAACAGGAACTGCTTTGCTTTCTAGCTTTTTTAACAACAAGATTACTCTTGCACAGTTCATATCATTCTTTTTCAGATAGTTTTGAACTAAAATTCTAATTAGGTTATCATCGAAATTTTCAATCATCAATGTATGCAAAACAATTTCAAAAGCCTTAGATTTAATGCGTAAATCCTTATCATGTAACATTGAAACTATCTCTTCCTGTAGCTTTGGATGAGTTTTGCTACACATTGTTTCTAGAGATAAACATCGAATATCTGGATTGTTATCACTCATGAGTTTGATCATCATATCTTTCGAATCGTTTGAGTCCATCCGTCCTATAATTGAAGCTATAAGTAGTCGGTAAGATTCATCCTTTGTTTTCAGTTTTTCTTTAAGTAATGGTAAGGAAATTTTAGGGTTTTGAGCTAAAGCATAAGCTATCCTGTCAAAGTATGTCTTCTTTTTGTCTAAAAAAGACTCAACTAATACAGCAATTAGTGTTTCAGTAAAATTGTCTGTGTGAATATTTTTAGATAAAAAATCATTGGCTATTGTAACTAATTCTTTGTTGTTTTTTCCCGTAAGAGCAGTATTTATCAACTCTTTTACCTTGGGATGACGAATTCCAACTGCATATGATGTTGCGGAGTAGCATATTTCAGGATCCTCACTTTGAGCTTGTTCAATTATTATTTCCTTCGCTTCCTTTGTTCCTATCACTCCTAGAATTGTGATCGTCGCAGGTTTAGTTTTCTTCGATTTACCCTTGAAAACAGCTGAAAGATGTAGTAAGATTTTCCTATTTTTTTTCGCGGGTGTCGAAGTTTGGTTTTAATCTAGTTGCACGTCTACTATTACCGTCAGATTATCAAAGAAATGATTATAATCAAAAGCAAAAATCTCAGAGTTTGAATTTTCTGTTGAGTAGATTCTTAAATCACCTTGATATAATGTGACAATAATTTGACGTATATCTGCATCTGTTGTTGCTTTACACCAGAAATCTGTGAATGCTAAACAATACTCATTTTTGAGTTGTATAGTAACTTGGAGACCTTTATTTGTTACTTCAGAAGATTGAGTTGTAGCATTTACTGAGCTCATCGAAATTGGATCAAAACTCCAATATCCTGATTCATAAGTTGCGTTTTCTCCATATATACCATTAACCTCATAGTTAAAAGTCATCTCAAAGGAAAAAGTCTCTGTTGGCCAAAAATGATAAGCTGCATAACCTCCTCCAGCTAGAACAAGAACGATTATTACACCAATTAAAGCTTTTTTTACCAATTTAAACGCCTAAAGTAATATTAAATCTTTATTATTATAAATTTACTTCAAAATAGTTAAAAATGTCAGTAAATTTCACTCTCTGTTTTTATACTCATTTCTCTTTTCACAATTGGGGGGTAAGCCTTTAAATCATTTCAACCAAGAGATTCTGAGATAAACTATTCTAAATAGTGTTAGCTTACTCCTCTCTTTTTCTTCAAGTTTTTTTCATCTTATCTAAAATGAATAATCATCTATTACTATATATTGTCCAATATATTCAATCTCTCAATCTGTTTTTTATTATTTTTATTCCTTGAATTTAAGAGTTTTAATATTAAGATTAAGAAAGTTGGAAAATACTAATTGTTTCCATTTTTTATAAGATAAATCAATCAGTAATATAATTACATTTCAATATTAGTATCAGAATAATTGTGCCAGCCATCGTCTAGCTCTCTTCTTCTGTATCAGCACAAGCTCGGATAGTATATCCAAACGAAGCATTTCATCTTTTGTTGTAGAATCAGTTTGAATTGTTGTTAGATAAACCGCTTTCTAGAATACAATTTCAAATCCATGATAATAAGGACATTTGCTATTTTCGTTAAGTTCTTTTAAATCTGATTTACAGCATCTACATCTAGAATTTAAGCAGAATCCTCCTTCTGCTCTTCTTTTAAGTTGTGAAAAATCTCGTAAAACTTCTTTTCATATTCTTCAGCATGGTTGAGGAAACAAATCAAGAAATCTCTAAGATAATTCAACAAATCACCGTTATAATCGACTATATTGACACTTTCTTCTGCGATTTCGATTAATTGCCCGAAATCAGAATGACCATTGTTATCTAGTTCTAAAAATTTCAGTAACTCTTCAACATTCATTCTTTAACCTTCTTTTACATCATATCTATGGCTTTTGAACTGATTCGACTCTTGGAAATAGTTTTTGTTCTTCTTCCATTTCTTCTTCTGCTTCTTTCTCTGATTTATTTACAAAAGTATGTAAAGAATACTTTTCCAATTTTTCGGTTATACTTTCAATTCCATTTTCAGTTTCTAATAAAGATTGTACTTGCTCTAGTTTTAGCTCTTCTGCGCTAGTTTTTACCTTCTTTCTGTAAGCAAACCAATAAAGAAAACCAACAAAGAAAGTTCCTCCAACAACATTTCCTAGAGTCACAGGTAGCAAATTATTCAAGAAAAATGAACTCCAAGTTAAACCAGAAAGATCAAGACTATATATGGGTGAATTAAGATTTTTTAGTAAAAGCCCTAGGGGGATAAAGTACATATTAGCTATACAATGCTCAAATCCCATTGCTACAAAAGCAGTAATTGGAAACAAAATACCAAAAATTTTTCCAATAATATCTTTTGCTGCAATTGAAAGCCAAACAGCTAAGCAAACTAACCAATTGCACAAAATTCCACGAACAAAAGCTTCCAAAAATGAAAGATTTACTTTTCCATTGGCTATCTCTATTGCTTTTATACCTACTTGGGCTGAATTTATTTTCCAATAACCGGAGAAAAAAACTAATAGAACTAAAAGTATAGCTCCAACAAAATTACCTATATATACAATCCCCCAGTTTCTTAAGACCTTACTAATTCTTATCTTATGACTAAATAGAGGAATAACTAAAAGATTGTTACCTGTAAATAATTCTGCTCCACCCAAAAGAACTAAGATAAGTCCGATTGAAAATACTACTCCTCCGATAAGTTTTGCACAACCAATTCCAACATATTGTGCTAAATCATGAGTAGCTATAGTTGAAAGAGCTCCTCCAAATCCGATATAGACACCTGCTAAAATTGCTAAAACAAACATTGAAGAGAATGATAGATTCGATTTAGTCGTTCCTATGGTTTCTAGCTCTAATTCAATCTCAGGAGGAGCTTTTACAGCTTTATAACTCGATACCATTCAAATCTACCAAACAATATAATTGTGTCAATTTGTTATACTACGTATCAAATTGTATCATAGACATATTTAAATTTTTCTTTAAAGAAAAGCTCCGCCTTTATAAAGTAATTTACAGAATCATATGTTGAATCAATATCAAAAATGTGAAGGATATGGCTACATCCAGTATAGATGCATTACCCTTACTAAGGAATGGTGAGGAGTATTTATCGCAAAGTAAGAAAACATTGATAGGAATACATGGAGAACGACTTCTCGATGTTGCTGTTGCTCCTGAGATCCATGTACAAATGGCTCTCCCAATCAATAAAGGAGCAGGTTTTAATCTTCTGCAAAATATGTCTATAGATGACATTATAGACATCTATGTTGAAGCAGGAAAAATATTCATGCAAGATATGTTGATAAACAATGTATCAACTTCATTAGACGAATTTTCTGAGTTAATTACTCTCTCAACGGGAATGCCAATAACTTATGTCAATAACGCACTTAATATCATCCCCCAAATATTCAAAAAACGTCACTTACAAAGAATTTTGAGAGCAAGTAGTCCGACAGGATCATTAACAATCTACGATGAATTTGTGGATGTTCGAGGGAATACTAGGTTCGCTTGGGCACCAAAAGGTAAAAACTGTGGGGTTGCGTTACCTGGCAATCATCCTGCGGTCAGCTTATTAGGAGCTCTCATACCTTTGTTTAAAATACCAGCAATACTAAGAGCTTCTTCAACAGAACCATTTACCTCATTCCGTTTATGCAAAAGCTTATGGGAGGCAGGACTTCCAGCAGAAAGCCTTTTCCATTTTGTAACAGATCATTCGGTAGTTGATACAATTGTCCGAAAATCAGATATGGGAGTGATTTTTGGAAATGAGTGGATACTCAAAGCTTACGAAAATAATACCCACATCAAAACCTATGGTCCAGGTAGAAGTAAGATACTAGTTGATATAGAAACTATGTCTCCCTCTTTACTCGATTTATCTCTAGAAATCGCTCATAGAAGTATTTCTTTAGATGGCGGAAGAGGCTGCATTAACTGCTCTGGAGTTGTTTTCAAGCATGAAGAAGGATATGATGAATTTCGAGATAAATTGGCAAAAAAACTTGCATCTGTCGAAACACTTGACCCAATGAATCCTAAAGCTCAAATTCCTGCAATGCAAGTAGATCCAGCTAGAGGGTTGTATAGGTTCATCAAGAGCAGAATGGATAGTGATGTAAAGAACGTTACTGCAAGTTTTAGAGGTACTGATGAATTTCTTGAAATTAATGACAACCTAGCTTACTTATTGCCAACTCTATTAGAGGTTGGTGAGGAAAGTCAAATAAGAACAGATGAATATCCATTCGCTTTCGGAACAATAGTTAAAGCTGATGATTACTACGCTGAAGAACTTATGGAAGATTCTCTATCAGTAGGTTATTTGACTGATGATCCTAGTAAGGCTAGAAATCTATTGAGAGATCCTTCTATCAAGAAAGTTTTCGTGAATAATCAAACATTTTTAATGGATGTCGCACAGCCACACGAAGGCTTTCAAGGCGATTTTCTTTATAGAAGCAAGGCAACTAACTATGATGGAATTAACAATATTTTGAAGTAAATTCAGATTTTGAATTTTCTTTTTTCCTATTTTCATTTCATAATAAAACATAAATACTGTATTCTTTTCGAATGGATAATATCAGAGGAATTATGATGAAAATCTTACTGGTGTACTTTTCAGAGACCGGGCACACACAAAAAGTATCAACCTTAATATGTGACAAGCTTAAAGAAAAAACTATAGACATCACTCTTTTGGAATCTGCAGAACTAAAACAAGAGCACCTTAGTAATATCGATCTATTGCTAATTGGGACACCTGTCCATGGATTATTTCTCTTTGCTCAAAATGCTTCAAAACAAATCAGAAAAGCAGTAGATAGAATAACAAATGAACTGAAGAATAAGAAAGTTATAATCTTCGCTACTTATCTATTCTTCCCAGCTAAAGCTTTGCAGAAACTGGAAAACAAAATTAAGAACAGTAATGGAATTGTTCTTGATTCTTTAGCAGAACATAGAAGAAACAAAGAAGAATTAGCAAATGCTGTTATAGAGAAAATTACAGAGAGTAGTTAGCTCATGGAATGTCCACGTTGCCGTAATTCTAGTAAGAAAAGAGTTACTATGAAACCAATTAAGAGGCAAGGAGGTTTCCATAAGCAAACCAAATACAAATGCCCAAAATGTGGATTAAATAGAATGAGAAGAAACAACTAATTTATTTCTTATGCAACAAGCACAATCTTTTAGAAAGTTCATCAATTTTTCCCTTATTCTATGACCAATCCTGAGCGCCACATTGATACAATTGATTTAGTTACTTCAGAAATTTCTATTGGTGATGAGGATATCACAATCGATAGAAAAGATGAAGTTGCTCTCTATTCTCGATCAATCGCTTTTAGTACTTCGAATGGTTTAATCTATCCTTTTGTTTCTATTATTTCTTTAAAACTTGGAGCTTCAGCAAGCATTTTAGCGTGGATACAAGCAGTCAACAATTTTCTTCGACAATTACTTGAACCTCTCTTTGGTAGATTAACAGATTTTACTAAAAGAAGAATACCTTTTATTGTCATTTCAACTATTACTTGGATAATTCCTTATGCTTTTCTTTATCTGGTGAAAGCACCAGAATTCATAATTGTGATAGTAGCTTGTGTGAGTATATTGAATAGTTTGGGTAATCCTGCTTGGTATGCTCTACAGAATGAAATTTTCCCCAAAGAAGTTCGAGGAAAATTTAGTAGTCGAGTCGCTTGGTTTGGTTCTTTTGGGAGTATGTTGGCTACACTTTTCACTGGAATAATCCTCACAATTGCCTTTGGGGATATCGATTATCAAAAATATATTCTCATACCTGTTGCAGTGGGGGTCTTCATATCGATTATTGCAGTTTTACCTTTCAGAAAAGTCAAAGAACCTCATCAACGACCAGAGCTTAAGATTGAACTTACTTCTCGAAATGTCAAAGAGAGCTTAAAAGAAGTTTTTAGCAATAAACCTTTCAGAAAATTCGCAATACTTTATTCCATCTTTGGTCTTTTCTGGACTTTTTCGTGGCCATTGTTTAGCATTAAGCAAGTTAATATTTTAGGAGCAACTGCAGTAGAAATAGCACTGCTTGAAATTATTTTTGCTGTGACAACACTTATTTTCATATTAATAGGTGGTAAATTATCAGACAAAATAGGGAGAGTGAGGATGATTTTCATGAACAGATTCATTTTATTTTTATTTCCATTACTTTATATTTTCGCAACAAAAATCTGGCATCTTTATCTAGTTCACTTTTTCATTTCTAGTTTCTTTAGCTTTAGCTTTGCTGGAGTTAATGCTTACATTTTAGATATTATACCACCTAAAGAAAGTGGATTATATTTTGGTTTCCTTAGTTTAGTTACTGGTATCTTTTATTTCATTGGTACTTTAAGTGGAGGGTATATGGTTGAAATTCTACAAAGATGGTATTCTGAAAATACAGCCTTAATTATTGCCTTAGCTTTCGTATCAGGGGCAAGGTTTCTCTTGAGTTTTCTTTTCCTTTCTTTAAAGGAAGTGAAAGATTTTCCAACTACCTTTAAATTAATGATAAAATCTTTGAACATAAGAAAACAGAAATAGAATAGAATCTCCCCTATTACTTTTATCAACAACATTTATGAGCGCAGAAACATTTGTCTTACAAGATGGAAAAAAGAAAGTCTGCCTGGTTAGTGTTATTGATATTTCTGACAATTTTTTTCTTTTCAAGTAAGAGTTCAGTGATTTCAGCTAAAATCCAAAACATAGAATCATTAAAACTATTAGCTCATGAACCTATTGAAATTATTTGTGATCAAAACTTAACTGATTATAACTTTCCTGGTAGTGGAACCAAATTAGATCCATTTATTATATCTGGATTGGAAATTAATACAACAAATTCCAATCAAAACAATATTATGATTAAGTATACTACGAAAAGTTTCATAATAGAGAATTGTGTTTTATCAAAACCTTCAATCTTCAGATATCCTAATTTATTGTCTTCCAGACTTTCCATTTATATCAGAGACTGTAAGAATGATACTGTTATAATAAGAAACAATCTTTGTGAAGGAATAAGCATCTACAATACCTCTTTTAGTGTTATTGAAAAGAATGAAGTCAAAAATTCTATTGATAACGGTATATTAGTGAGACATTCTCTTTATACATTTGTTAGAAATAATTATGTCTATGACAACGGAATTGGAATCCATATCGAAAACTCATATCATTGTTTCACTGAAAGAAATAGAGTAGTCAATAACAGTGGGTATTTAGAGTTAGTCAGTGGAATAGATGATTTATATGTTCCTTCAGGATTATTATTTCAAGGAAAATGCTCAAAAAGTATAATTCAAGGTAATTATTTTGAGAATAATAGAAATACTATTTCCATCTGGGGAGGAATAAATTATACAATTTCTTCAAATATCGTAAAGGATTCTAAGGATTCTTCAATTTACATCTCACGTGTTACTGATTCTCTCATCTTTAATAATTCAGTTCAGAGTGGATATAGAGGAATCTACTTAGGGAGTACTTTTAGTAGTGTAATCAACTATAATAACATTTCAAATAACAAAGAGTATGGCTTATTGATAGCAGCAAAATGTGAGAACAATATCATTTACTATAATAGATTCATTGATAATGGGATAAGATTAATAGAAAAAGGAGAGATAGAATCGCAAGCTTCTGATTGGGGTATCAATAATACTTTTTATGATAAAGAGAACCATAGAGGGAATTATTGGTCAGATCTGAAGAAAATTCCATATTTGGTTGATGGGAAAGCAAAATCAGTTGATCTTTATCCAATTAATTTTATTATTGACAAAACTTATCTTATAACTGATCCCATATTAGCAATTCTTCCTCTGATTGTAGTTTTGATATACTTTTTAAAATTGAAATACAAGCGAGGTTTTCTTAAGAGCCAAAATTATCCACAATGAATTTATTTCCAGTACATTTTATCATTTGATGATAAGCTTCTTTAGATAATTCTAAGGTTTCCGTGTTTATGTTTGGGTGGAAAGTAACTCTATCTGCTTGAAACACTTCCTTATCTATGTAATAGGCCACTTTCTTACTCACGTCATTAATAAGTCCTAGAGGAGATACTGCTCCCTTAGATAAACCTAATAGATTCTGCAATTCATTATCATCTGCTAGTTTGACAAATGGCAGATTTACTTTTTTTGCAAACTCCTTAAAATCTAATCTTTTCTCTGCAGGGATTGTAATTAGAAAATATTGTCTTCTTTTAATATCCTTAAGAAATAAATTCTTACAGTGAAGTCCAGGAATATGACTACAGTGTTTCTTCGCTTCTTCGATTGTAAAAACAGCAGGATGAGTATGCAGTTTGTATTCTATCTGATACTGTTCTAACCATTCCACAAGTTGGTTATCCATTTTATAAAACATCCTTACTAAATTCTTGTTACATTCACATTACCTGAATAAGTTTTAATGAAGAAACTTATTTCTCCCATTCCACCAGATCCTGTTGTATCTGAAGGTACTTCTTCACTTCCACTTATAACCTCAATATCAAATAAGGTTCCTATATTTGGATGAAAATCAAGTAGAACATCTACGTTTCCTGAATTCACATCAATATAGAATAGATTATCGCTAGTAAATGTTTCTTGGTTCCAGGTCATATTTAGTGAACCAACAACCAGGGAGATAGTAAAATTGAGATCTGATGCTACTAATATATTGTCAAACTTTACTCTCGAATTTCCGTTATTAGTCTGGATCAATAACTCATCAATGTCTAGATAGGTTCCTTCAGAACAATTCAGTGATACTACTCCTTTAAATGCACTTAAAGCTAAATTCCCCATTACTGTTGTATTCTCAGCTAGAAATATTTTTACATCACCATCTAATGTTTCAATCTCACCAGTGTGTATGGTTGAATTTGCACCCAAAATATCAACTAATATATCTCCACCTAATGTGACTAATGTCTTTATCGATACATCAATATTGTTCTCTTCCGATGTAAGAATTATATTTCCAACATTGGTTTCCAGATCTAATGATACCACTGCTTCATAATCTACAATGATTTGAATATCATGTCTAAAACGATAGATTTTTGTCTCTTGTTGTCGTTCATAACCTACTGAATAATTACCGAGATCATCAGATGTTATTACCCAGTGATCTACCTTTGTTTCATAGTTAGAAGATAGTTGTTTGGGTCCTGATACTTCATTCCTTATTTCTGCTAATTTATTACTTTCTAAATCTTCAATTAATACTTCAAAATTAGCTGATATTCCTAAAGCATCTAAAGCAATTTTGGGATTGTCTACTCCTGAAGGAAAGTCTATAGTTTGAACAATTGTACCATATTCAACAACAGGACCATCCCAAGAGATATACCAAAACAAAGTACCAAAACCTCCAATTATAATAACAATCCCAAGAACTGTCAACAAGTTTGAAGTATTCTTCATTAAGGAAGATAAGGAAGAAACGTTTTTAAAAATTATGTGAAGGAAGACAATTTTTTAACTATTTCTTAACATTTTTCCCGGAAGCATATCATTTTGCTCTTCATCTTCCACAACTATCTCTCCATTTACTATTACATGAATAATACCTTCAGAAAATTGATGAGGATAAAGAAATGTAGCTTTATCAATAACAGTTTCAGGATTAAATACCACAATATCTGCCCAATAGTCTTCTTTTATTAATCCTCGATCTTTCAGGCCAAGTACTTGTGCTGGAAACCCACTCATTTTCCTTATCGCTTCTTCAAGTGATAACCATCCTTCTTCTCTAACATATTTACCTAAGATTCTTGGATAAGTTCCATAAAATCTTGGATGTGGTTTCCCATATGATGTTATTCCTGTTGGAGCTACACCGGATCCATCAGTACCTACCATTGAATACTTGCTTGTCATGATTCTTTTGATATCTTCCTCACCCATGCTTTCTATGGTTATTGCAACATCACATTCTGTTTCAAGTAACATGTCAAAGATTGTTTCCACATCATCGCTCTTATTCTTCAATTTAGTAATCTCTGCAATACTTTTTCCTTCTGTGTCTTTCCAATCTTCAAGTTTAACTTGTGAGATATAGATCTTATCAGGTCCAAGAAGTTTCAGATAATTCTCCCATCCAGGGGCTGATGCTGATTCTAAATCTTTTCTCATTTTTTTTCTTATTTCTGGATCTTTAAGTCGCTCCACTATTTTTTCAATTCCTTCCTCATGGGCCCATGGTGGAAGAGCTGTAGTCAATCCAGTCATTCCTCTATTATATGGATATTGATCGCAAGTAATCTTTAGATTTCTATTATTCGCTTTCTCGATTATTTTCAGAGTTTCTTTGCTTAATCCCCAATATAGCGGACCAGCTATTTTATGATGAGCAATTTGTCCTCCTCTACAACCTGATTTTTCAACAATTTCGATAAACTCGTTTAGTGCATTTATACTATCAAAACTTTCATCTCTCATGTGTGAAAAATATAGTCCTTCGTACTTAGCTACTACTTCCGCAAGTTGGATAATTTCATTAGTTTTAGCAAAAACCTGTGGTGAATATATTAAACCAGTACTCATACCAAACGCTCCTGCTTCCATAGCTTCTTGAACATATTTTTTCATCTTTGTATATTCTTGATCTGTTGGCTCTCGATCTTCATATCCTGGCCCTCCAGCAACTCTAACTGTACCAAAACCAACTACAGAAACTATATTCACTGCTGTTCTTTTCTTTTCAATTCTGTCTAGATATTCAGCAAATGTTCTCCAATTCAAATCTATTTCTCCACCAGGAGGTAACCAAGATTCTAAATCCTTCTCAAAAACATCCAAACCTTCTTCACTTATTGGAGCTAAAGAAGAACCACATTGACCGATAGTTTCTGTGGTTATCCCTTGCCTGATTACTGACTGGAATCTATTTTCAAATTCTATACTCATTTCCGAATGACAATGAATATTGATAAAACCAGGAGATATAACTAAGTCACTAGCATCTATTATTTTCTCTGCCTTTGCTTCTATTTCAGATTCTATTTTAACTATTTTTCCTCCTTGTATAGCTAAATCTGATTTAAATCTTGATTCTCCGCTTCCATCAACTATTGTCCCATTCTTAATAACAATATCATAAATCATTCAGATCACTATGCAAATTTGAGTCCATTTTCGTCTTCTTCTTCTTAAATTTATTCGAGAATAAGGAAAATTTCTTCTATAAATTTATAAGGTTCTTTGGAATAATCGATATTGATGGAAACATATCACAGAGTAAATGAAATGGAGAAATCTAAAGTTTTATTTGATTTAAGAAGATTCTTTGAAATAATTGATAATGTCAGTTTTTCTTATTTATTTGGAGACTTTCTTTTTGCTCATTTCTTCAAGTATTTGAATTTAGGGATTTACTTTGATGATAATAAGATTAGTATTCAAGAATGGAACTCAGAGATAGAATCGTATAAAACAAAATTAAAAGAAATTTTGCTATATCCTATAGAATTTTTGATTATCAACACTGCTCCTCTGGAACTCCAAGTTGATGCAGTCCGAGGATCATCATTATCTTGTACAGATGAAGAAGAAAGAACTAGATTTCTAAAAGAAATTCTGAAAGATTGATAGAATATGCTTTACTTTTTTGGTGTATGTTTTCAGCATAATGTGATTTTATCGAGCTTATAAATCAATTAGCGGATAAACTATAAGAGAAGATATTTTCTCAGCAATTTGTTGGGAGTATAAAATGAGTTCGAACTATGATACTTATAGCCAAATAATACTAGGGACAGCAACTAAAGAGAACACTCTTTTAATTCTACCTGAGTGGTTCGACACTTCAATCCTTAAGACACTTCTTACAAAGTATTTTCTTAAAACTGAGAAGCATCAAAAAATTGCAATTATCTCTATAGAGAAGGAAGCATTGAAAACTAATCTTACTGTTTTTTCAGAAGATGAATTTAGTGACTATTCTCTCAATATCGTTTTCTCATCAGATTCTATAAAGAAAAGAAAAGAAAAATATGTCGAATCAGACATCTTGTTCATCACTCCACATTTGCTAAAAAACGATTTCTTAAGACAGCTAGTAGTTCCATCAGATTTCTCCCTTTTACTTATTGATGAAGCTCATCTTACTAAAGGTAAACATGCTTTAGCATTGATGCTAGAAATCTTCCATCAGAATAATATTTTCATTAGAATTGTTGGTTTTACTTCTTATTTCTTCGGTTTAAAGGAAGATTTACAAGAAGTATGCCAGAATCTTTTGACCACTAAAATTGAATATCGCAATCCAGATCAAGATGTTAAGAGTCCTTTGAATAAAGAAAAAACTATTACTGTTCCTATAAACAAGCAGCTTTATGATTTTTGTTTTGAAGTTAATAGATACATTAGAGAATATCAGACTTTTCTAAAAGATCAAGGAGTTAATAGACCGCTTACAGTAAGGAAAGAATTTCCAAGTTTTGTTATGCATCTTAAATCAAAATACGAAATAGATCAGCAAAGAGTTTTACTTCGAAAAGCGGTTGAGTTAATGAATTTCCAGACTTTGAAGGAGTTAGTTGAGGCTTCAGGATTAAAAGCAGCTATAAGATATATGGAGAATCTTAAAGATAAAAACGAAAACATAATTGAAGAAGAAAAAATATCCAATCTTCACAGTAAATTTGTTCGAACACCTATTTTTACTGAATTTCTCAATGAGCTTCGGAAATTATCAAAAACAACAGATCATCCTAAGTATTCAAGATTATTACAGCTTATTCTAGATTTGAAAAGCAAAAGAAATTTCTCAAAATTTGTTATAATCTCAAATAACAAATCAGTAGTTCAGAGAATTCCTGAATACCTAGCTGATAATGCACTGGAATGCAAGATTCTGCCTAGAAAGCAATCTAAGGAGAAGGAAGCACTAGTAACTCATTTTAAAGAAGGAAAAATAAATATTCTTGCTTCAACTAAAATAGAACAAATTGAAGCTGATGCTCTAATCTTTTTTAATAATCCGTCTCGCTATTCTGATTATCTTCAGAGTACAAAGGATAATTCAGAAATTTATATACTTCTCACTCATAGATCTAATGAAGAAAGAGTTTTTCATAGTTTCAGAAATAGGGAAAAGAAGTTTGGAAAACTTCTATCAGATCTTGACATTCAAAAAACTCTAGTATTGAATCAACAAAATCTTTTCAACAAAAGAATGCGAACAAAGATGGATACACGAACTAAAGCTATGGTGAGTGTTGTTCAAGCATTATCAAAAGGAAGAGACATGGATTCGAGGAAGAATTACACTGACCAAACATATGAACAAGTTAGGTATTTACAGTTCTTAGCAAATTGCACAAAGGAAGAAGCAGAGACAATTATCGAAAGATATCCTAAGAGGAATGCTACAAAATTCGAAGAAATATCATACGGCTTTCTTTCTGAGATATTTCCTGAGAAAAGAGCAAGGAAGATTTATGATAATATTAAAGGAAGGAAAGCTCTTGTTACAAATTGATAAAGAAATGGAGAAAAGTTGGGAGATAGCAAAAATTATATTTCCCTATGAAAAGATGAAACCTCCTCAGAAAAAGATAATACAATCTATCCTTTCTTCATCAAATCCTTCATTAATCAGTTCGCAAATTGGAGTGGGAAAAACTGCTGCTCTTTTATCCTCTTTACTTGCATTAAAGAAACCAGAAGAAAAGGTAGTTATTTTTGTCCGGACTAAAGCTCAGATAAACGTTTTTCTTCGCGAACTATCAAACATCTATAAACATCTATAACAAGATTCTAAGACACTGGAGTATGCTAGAAAATCATTTTGAGAATTTTCCAATCTTCATACCCTTTCTTGGTAAGAATGAATTATGTCTGAAAGCCAAGAAAGATTACCCTGGAGAGTTGTACACTCATATTTGTAATCTGACAAGATGCCCTTTAAAAGCAAAAACACAGAGGGTAACTAGAGATGATATTGTAGAAGCTGTTAAGAATCTTTATCATTCCTATTCAAGTGTAATCTCCAAAGAAGATATTTTAGCTAGTTTAAATCAAGAAAAATATTGTCCGTATTTTTTCAGTTACTATTTAATGCAAAAAGCTGATATTATTGTTACTTCTTATCCATTTCTTGAAAATCAAGCATTATTTACTCGTTTATTTTACAGTATAGGGATTCCACTAGATCAAATATTCATTGCTATTGATGAAGCTCATAACTTGTACAAGCCGGTAAACCAGGACATTAGTCTATCACATATTGAAAAAGCAATTGAAGAATTTCCTCACGAAATTTTCCAGGAACTACTTGAGTTAACCAATGACCAGCAGATTGTTGAGTCTTACTTTGATGAAAGCAGCTTGAAGAATCTCGAAGAAGAGCTTTTCAGTTTATTACAATCTCAACTTATGTTTAACAATCCCCCTTCATTGTATGCTTATCTTGTTTATCATTTTTTGATGACCAGTCTTGAAAAGACTCTGCTAGCTGATTCTCAGAAAGTCTCCATAATTAACATCAGACCTTCAGAAATTTTGCATAAGTTAAGTGAAACAAAAAGATTGGTTTTAATTTCAGGGAGCTTTGAACCACTTCGCTCTTTCCAACAGATTTTCAATTTACCTAATTCAAGAATTTTGCGAGTTTTCCCCCCTAAAGAGGAAATTGAGGGAAGATATTTTGTTGTTTGGAATCAGAGATTAAATGCTAAATATGAAAATCGAACACCTGAATACTATATCATGGTAAGCAGCACTATACAGAATATTGCTGAATCCATAAAGGGTCACACCTTAGTCTTTGCTCCTAGCTATAAGTACATCAAGGAATTAGAAGAGACAGGGATCCTTAAACCAGATATTATTGAATCACCAGAACTAGATATTACTACACTTCAAACCATTGTAGCTAGTTCTGAATCAAAAAAATTGATCTTATGTGTTACAGGTGGAAAAATAGCAGAAGGAGTGGAATTTACTCACAATGGTCGAAGTTTAATCAAAGGAATAATTGTTACAAGTCTTCCATACCCACCTCCCTCAGAAGAAAGTCGATTAATTTTTGATGATTTAGCAGTTCAATTTGGAGAAAAATTAGCAAGGGAATTTTCAATAATAATACCAATGATTCAACGTTTGGCTCAGAGTTTTGGGAGAGCGATTCGTAATAAAGGAGATCGAGCAGTTCATGTCTTGCTTGATCCAAGGGGGACTAAATTTTCGAGTTTTTTCAACTTTGAAAGACATAGTTCTATTAAGACATTAAAGGAAAAGATTACACAGTTCTTTAGTCAAGAATAAACGCTTTTACTTGAGAAAATTCTCAGTAGTAAAAGTTAAATGCAAAAAGAGAATTACGTTAAAATTGTGAGAAAGAGCACATATTTTTTCTTTATTTCTGTTTTTTTTATTTTAGCATTACCCCTTTTTCACAACCTTAATACTGAAGCAACAACTCAATATAGTGATGTTGTTCCGCCAGAAAGCGAGATAAAATATGTTATAGAAGTTAATTCTCTGTCTCTTCAAAGACTCTATATCTTTTGTAATTCTTCAAAAAAATACCATGTAGAGATTCTAAATCAAAGTCAATATACAATCCTATCAAGATATAATATTTCATCACACTTTAATCTAATTTTCACTTTTAATAATACCTACACTTTAAAAATCTCTAATCCATTTTTTGAGAATCTATACATTGATGTTCGTCTCAACACAATTCAACTCGAAAAAAGAGAAGGAGATGGATACTATTTTGAATCATCAAAAAATTGGTGTTGGGTGTCAACTCTTAGTCCTGAAGATATGAAAATCATCTCTTTGAGTGATGTGAAATCTGGAAGATTTCTTGCTGAGGTATCGGTTTTAGATGACAAGGGATTTGTGGGTCTTTATATAACCAACCAGAATCCCTTAACAAACACTCAATGGTATAAGAGTACTTTCTATTTCAGTTGTACAACATTTAGATCAGCAGAAATTACAATCGACAAAAATGAGGATTGGCTAGTAATCTTTTCCCAAGATAACAAACCTCATGATATTTTTATTACCTTTACCCATCAAGGTAGAGAATTCACTAGTTCTGAGATTGCTATTATTGTTGCTTTTTTCGCACCTGTAATAATTATAATATTGCTTAGCGTACGAAAAAGAGTACAGAAGATTACGAATAACATTGATCAAAATGACAATACAAAAGTATAATGAGACAAATTAAACTAGTATTGCAAATTGATATAAGACATGAATATGGGAGACAAATATATAGTCCTCTAGATATGATAGAACCAGAATTAGTACGATACAGAAATGATAACTTTTAAGAGGATGATTAATCGAGTTTAAAATTTCTTGCTGCTATTACACCGTAAACTCTTGAACCAGTGTGACAAGTTATTATAGAGCCAACAAAGAATTCTTCAATACCTACGATTTTAGGTGTAGATATAGCTTCTACTAAACTCGCAAAGAGCTGATGATTATCACTGGGTACAGTTTTAGCTGACCACAAAAACACTTTATCATTCTTTTTATAAAATTCTTGAACATGAGTAACTATTCTCTTTGAAGTTCTCTCGAAACCAAAATCTTTACTCACTAAATCTAGCTCTCCATCAACTAAAGAGAAAATAGGATAAGCATGCATAATATCTGCTAGCAAATATCTCAATCTGCTAATTCTTCCACCTTCATACATTTTTTTCAAATCTGAAACAGTCATCCAAACTCGAACGTCTTCATCTCTAAATTTGTCTAGAGTTTTGATTATTTTCTTGACGGTTAGCCCTTGTTTCGCTAGTTGTGCAGCTTTTATTACAATCGTTCCTAAGACTGCTGATACTCCTTTCGAATCATAAACAGTGATCTCAGGAGCTTTACTGTTATCCTTTCTGTATTGCTTTGCAGTTGTAGAGCTTGCACTAAAAAAACCAGAGAGCTTTTGGCTAACATTGATAATTAGAAGATGATCATAATCTTTGTTCTTTTCAATAACCTCCCAGATAATCTGTGGAGAGGGAACACTTGTATAGGATCTACTTGATAGATCTATTTTTTCATAAAATTCTGAAGCTTTAAGTGTTCCATCGTCTAGTATTTCCACATCATCTAGAACAATATTAGCTGGGATTATGTCAATACCATATTTTGCAGCAAGCTCAGGAGTTAAATCAGAGGTTGAATCGGTAATGATCTTGATTCGCACAGTAATAGCTAAATACACTGAAATAAA
The DNA here is from genome assembly GCA_013166775.1 of Promethearchaeati archaeon. GTDB lineage: Archaea > Asgardarchaeota > Heimdallarchaeia > Heimdallarchaeales > Heimdallarchaeaceae > UBA460. The sequence goes on along the minus strand of JABLTJ010000032.1, from coordinate 13,935 downwards.
AGTTTTTGTTTTTTTTACGAAACATTTAGATATTCTCAAACGATGTTTTGTTGTGAAAAAGAAGCTAGCTCATTGGTTGAAAGTAGCTACTGTTGTTATGGGATGGGCTTTAACCCCTGTAATCGGTGATTATTTAATAGATCAAAAGCAAGAATTATCTCCTTTTCAGCTAGCATTTTTTAGATATCTTATAGCAGCGGTAGTTCTTTATTTTATCTTGATTTTTCAATCGAAGGTAAAGAACAAAGATATTTGGAATTCTCTACAAAATAATTTGTTAAAATACATTTTTGTGGCTATTTTTTCAGCTTTTATGCCAGTATTTCTCTTTCTAGCAGTAAGAGATACAACAGCTTCTACAGCTTCCTTTCTGTTAAATGCAAACGTAGTCTTGATACCTATTTTTGCTTTCTTTATTTTGAAAGAGAGAATCAGAAAAATATATGCTTTAGCAATAACTCTTTCCTTAATTGGATTATTCTTAGTGATTTTTAATGAATACTTGTTTAATCTAAGTGAATTTCCTATGGGAGCATTAATAGGAAATCTTCTTGCTTTTGGATCTGGGATTCTATGGGCTCTCTACACTGTTTTTCTAAAGAAATTTTTCAGCACAGAGAATCCCCTCCTAGTTACTTTTGTAAGTTTATCATTAGGTTCTGTCATATTAGTTTTTTTTGCTTTTCTTATGCCACCCCGAGAGATGTCTATAAGTGTTTTAGGTGTTTTTTTAGTAATTCTTTTAGCTATTTTATCCACATCATTAGCATACAGTTTTTGGTTATCTTTGCTTCAGTACCTCTCAGCTACAGAAACAGGTATCATTCAAACCTTAGTACCAATCACTTCAGTAATAATTTCTATAATATTCTTAGGAGAAACGATTACTTGGATATTTGCAATTGGAGCTCTGTTCATTTTAGCAGGAATTTTCCTTGTTGAAATGAGAAGAACTAAAGAACTAGAGCATATTACAGAAAAAGTGGATTGAACAGAAAAATTATTTTGACTGAGAGAAAACTTTTTTGAATAGTTTGTTAATATAATATCAGTGATAAAATGAAAGAATTCGAAGAAGATATTTGCATTCACAAAGGTAATTTTCTTATAGTTCAGACTAAAGAGCAAGAATTTGACAATCCTGTAGTTTATGTGACGTTTCCAAGTCCAGGAATTATTGGACCAATAATTGCAAGACAGATGATTGAATCTTTAGGATTATATGAGATTGGTTTCTTTAAATCAGATTCACTAAGTCCAGTGACAATCTTCATGGAAAATGTGCTTAAACATCCTTACCTTCTGTATTCAAATAAAGCAGGAACAATATTACTTGTTACTTTTGAATATCCAGTCCCTCAAGATGCATATTTAGTTGTTGCAGAAGGACTTCTTAACTGGATAGAGAAACATCTTGAAGCTAAAAGTATAGTTTGTCTAGACGGTATTCCAGTAAAACTAAGACCTGAATCTCCTGTAGTAATTACAGCAGCTGAAAAGGAAGTAGCAGATCAACTCAAACAATTCGGAGCCGAACTTTACGATCATGGAGTAGTACTTGGTTTATCAGGAGCTTTCATGAGTGAAGCTCTCCTAAGAGATATTGTAGGCGTAGTTTTAATGACTCCCGCTACATCTGAAATACCAGATCCTGAAGCTGCAGTCCATTTGATTAACGTAATGAACGAGTTTTATGGGATGACGATTGAAACCCAGAAACTTCTTGATGAAGCAGTGAAAATCAAAGAACAATTGTCTATGATAGCTGAAAAGCAGCAATCTCTACAGCAACCAGCTCAACCTGCACCTAGAAGAATGAGAGAAGGTTTTACTTAATCTTTTTTTCCTTTTTTTTACAAATCTTTTACAAAATTTTTACTTCACAGTATTAGTTTGAAATAGAAAATACTCTTGCAATGATTAACAAGATTAAAGTTCTGAAAAAGAAATAATAATTCTCAGGATACTCTTAGTTCTCAAAATTTCTATTTTTGAAAGCTCTTGGATTTGGGTTCTGGATCTTTTTCTTCATACTATTCTTATTTTTGCTGTGGTACCAATAGTTGGTGGAATTATTCTTATAGTTTTGATAGTTTACTTTATACAGTAGATAAATCAAAGATAAAAGATGAGAATTGAATGAAATTACTGAAGGCAATCCGACTCTACACCAAATTCATCTATCTTTTCTTATTAGGGAAGGTTATTAGAAAAAATGAGTATAAAGAAGAATACGACAAAGTTTCCAGAACTTATTCAAGATGGATAGAAAGAATGAAAAAACACACTGATGAGATTCTAAGAATAGATCTTCTGGAAAAAGAGACGAACACAGATATCTTGGATTTTGCTTGTGGAACAGGCTACATTTCAAATAGCTTGTTAGGTAGTATTGGGAATCCTCATCTCAGTGTAACCGCAGTTGATATCTCTGAGAAAATGCTTGAAATTGCACAATTAGAGATAGATGATCCACGATGCACCTTTGTTCTACAAGATGGAATGAGTTTTCTAGAAATGGAAGAATCTGAAAAATATAATGCAATCTACTTTGGTTTTGGTATTCCTTATTTTAATCGAAGAAAGGTTGTTAAGCAATTTAATCGTATTTTAAAAGAAAATGGAACCGTTCATTTAATTTCAAATTGTAGAGGAACACTAGAAGGCATATCTGAAATATATCTTGATTTAATGAAAGATGATCCTTCAATGATAAATAGAATAATGGAAATTGGATTTAATCTTCCTAAAAGTGAGAAGAGTTTAAAAACGTGGTTTTCTAGATATAGTTTCGATACAATCAGCTTAAAGACTGTAAATGAATTGATGATATTTAAAACTCCAATCGAGCTTTATGATTGGTTAAAGCAAACAGGAGCTATAGCAGGAACCGGTAAAATTTTCACAGAGAGTAAGGTTGTTGATAATAAGATTATTGAAAAAATAAAAGATACTCTTGCTTATAAAAACCAATACAGAATAAATCACAAATTCATACTTGCCATATTTCAAAAATCATCTCAAAGGTGACATCGTGGTTTCAGGAAATTTCTTTAAAATCATTAGTATGGTTCTAAACAAAGGAGTTAGAAAGAACTTTAGAGAGGGATATAAATTAGTAAAAAACGACCCTAATTTTTCCATAAAAAACTCTTTAAAATCCAGAGTTGTTATGCTAAGCGGAGAAAAAATCGTCAAACATGAAGGACAGTATATTATTTCCTCCTTTTCCCCTCCACTACCTTCTGACGCATTTTCTCAACAAGCAAAAGCGACACCAAAAAAAGAGAATGTCTTTACTCAGCAGATGTTAGCTCAACGTAATGCTCCAATATCATTCTTCCTAGCTTTAACTTATAATTGCAATTACAACTGTGATCACTGCAGTGCAAAAGGAAGAACAAGTGAAAAGGAACTCACAACAAAAGAGTGGAAATCTGTAATATCAGATCTTCAAGAAATGGGAACATCTGTAATTGGTTTCACAGGTGGAGAACCATTACTGAGAAAAGACCTTGAAGACATTATTTCGTTTGTTGATGAAAGAAGTGTGACTATTCTTTATACAAATGGGAAGGGTTTGACTTATGAAAAAGCTAAATCCTTCAAAGAAAATGGATTATTTGCTGTTGGAGTTAGCCTTGATTCATTTGATGAAGAGTATTTCAATGAATTTCGTAAAAACAAAAACGCATTTAAAAATTCTGTAGATGCTCTCAAGAATTGTCGAAAAGCTGGCCTTTATACAATGATGCAAACAGTTCTCCGAAAAGAAGATGTAACGAAGGATTTTCTATTTGAGTTGTTCAGATTTGGAAAAGAGCTTGATGTTCATGAGATTAGAATCCTTGAACCGATAAGAAGCGGAAAGCTATTTTACACTGATAGCAGAGAAGGAATATTCTTCGATAAAGAAACCAGACAAAAACTTATCCAGTTGCAATTCAAAATTAATAAGAAATTAAAACTTCCTAAAATGATTACATTCGCACATACAGAAAGCGATGCTAAATATGGATGCGGTGCAGGGACTCAGCACTCATATATTACTCCAAATGGAGATATGCTTCCTTGTGATTTTGTTCCACTTTCTTTTGGTAACGTGTTGGATAAAGAAGTCAAAGAATTATGGAAAGAGATGAATTCTATAATCGGTTTACCTAAAAGCGGGTGTTTTGCGAATAAGATTAACAAAGAGCTGCAAACCTACAAAAGTCAGGTATTCCCTTTAGAAAGAAGTTTATCTGAAGAGATTTGTCTTAAGCATCAGTCGAAAACTTATCCAAAGTTCTATAGAGCGATGCAAGGAAAATAATGAGGATTGATGATGCCTCGAGAAGAAGAAAGAATCAATCTAAATTTTTCTGAAAAACTCAATTGTAATTGGAACAGAAAATTACTGCTTAGCTATTTATCTTACCTTTCTCCCTACATGCTCATTTCTACGATTGGTTTGGTTTTATTAAAAATCTGGACGGGTAAAAATTCATTTATTATTACTTACAGTATTTTTCTTCCTATCTTCTTTGTTCTTTTTAGACCTCTGATACAATGTTCGCACTGTCCTTATTACAAAGAAAAAAGGTTTATAGATCCTCTACCAAAAATATGGAAATTTAATTTCAGACCAATGAATAATTTTGAGAGAATCAGTTATTTGGTTGGTCTTGGTTTCTTTCTAGTTCTTCCTTTAACTGCTCAGTTCATTGGTTTAGGTTTTTTGATTAATAATTTGGTTATATTTAATAATTGGAAAATTATTGTGTATTCTCTAATTATACTCACAACCTTTATTCTAAATCTCTTTTTCATTTTTAATCTCTATACAAAATTATGCACATGTTGTATTCACTTTTCATGCCCTTTGAATAGAGTTTCAAAAGAAGTAAAAAATGAATTTGAAAACCTTTATCCAGAATATGAAATAATGAATTTGTAACGAAGTTGACTTCAGGATTACGGAAGATTTATTTTACTAGTTTGTTAATTCTATCTGTTGCAACAAGAAATCTACTTTATAATTTCAAATCTCATTGGAGCAGTTGGCATATTAGGTGCGATTGTAGCTTACCTAATTACAAAGAGAAAAATCGATAGTGTAAGACTAACAGAAGAACAAGAAAAAGTTAGTTTCTCATCTCTTTTGAAAATGAAAATGAAAGACAAATTGAATCTGAGCTTAACTACTACTTATGTAATTATAATGCTTTTTACAATCATTGTTTTGCCTTTCTTAGTTAATCCAACAGATTTGAAAGAAGCATGGATCTTGGTTGGATTATTCGGTATTTTAGGTCTTGGAATTCCATATACTTTTATCACTCTCATTATCATTTTTCGTTCTGAAATAGTTGAGATGAAAACAATTTATCCTGAAGGAGAGCCTCTTTTTGGGTGGTTCAATTTCGGTTTGTTATTGCTTGCTTTCAGCCTTCCATTAGTCTGTATGGCATTGATGTTAATACTAAGAAAGGAAATCAGAGCGATGAAATTATGGAAGAAAATTTTTTTGAGTTTGTTCCTAGTAAGTATTTTAAGCATGTGGTTTTTCTTATCTATATGGTCATACCATGTGTGATATGCTATTGGAGATGAATTAATGAGCGAAGATACTTTTTCAAAATTAGCACATAGATATGATGACTTTGTTGGTTCATTCGATTATGAGAAAATAAGAAAATATCTTCCTCTTGTTCCTGAAGAACCAATTCTGGATTTAGGGGGAGGAACTGGTAGAGTGGGGATATACTTTGTAGAGGAAGCAAATGGTTGCATACTTCTAGATCTATCATTTAAGATGCTGAACGAAGCAAGAAAAAGATCTCAGAAATTCATGTTAGTTCAAGGTTTAAGTCAAACTCTACCTTTCCGAGAACAGTCTCTGAAACAAATTTTTGTTAATGATTCACTACATCATATCAGAGACCAAATAGGAACAATAAGGGATTGTTATACAATATTAGCACCAGAAGGAAAAATAATAATTAGGGAATTCAACCGTAAATATTTTTGGAACTTGTTTCTTATTCTGTTTGAAAAAATCGTTCGTTTCAAGAGCAAATTTCTTTCACCTGAAGAATTAACTACAATGTGTGAGGAACAAAATCTGACAATATCTATTTACAAACCATCTAAAGGAACATATATAGCAATATGTGAAAGAAAGAATTAGTCTGAAGAATAGATTGAATTTTCTAGAAATGTTTAATTATTTACTGTTTATTAAGTGTTGAGAAGGTATTCGTTTGACCGTAGAAGAAAGTAAAACAAATGAATCTGAAATTAAAATTACTTGTACTTGGGATGAGGAATCCAATTGTATTGAATGTGAAGGAGCAGATAAGCTTCTATGCAAATGGGACAAGAAAAGAATCGTGAAATTCTATGTTATATACTTTCTTTTTACATTTCCTTCATGGTACGGTTTAATTCTTCTTCGATACTGGGCGGGGATTGGAGTTTTTGCATTAACATATCTTGTGTTCACAATTGCTTACTTTATTTTCATAGAAATGTATGTGTTATGTTCTCATTGTCCTTATTATAGTAGAAAAGGGAAGATATTATACTGTCAGTCAAGTAAACATGGAATGCCCAAGATATGGGAATACAAACCAGGTCCATTAAAAATATGGGAAAAAATAGTAACTCTTACAGGAATGTTATTCTTTCTTCTTTTTCCAGTAATTACAATATCCTATGGATTTAGCTCCTTGTGGAATAATGAATCTGCATGGAATGAAGGCAGCTATGCAATGTGGAAACTTATCATTTTGCTTTTTTTAGATATACTTTCGGTGATTTTTGGATTCATGTTCGTAATCGTTTTGAAAAAAAGATTCTGTTCTCAATGTGTTAATTTTTCATGTCCTCTGAACACAGTATCGAAGGAATTTGTTGATGTATATCTTAAGAATAATCCAGTGATGAAAAAAGCTTGGGAGGAAGCTGGATATAAGATATCATAAGCAAGTAATGATAGTGAATCTATCACAAGACTTTATTTTTGTAAAAAAAATCTTATACTAATGAAACAGAAAGTGTTTATTACTCGTTTAATCCCTCAAGCAGGTATTGATATTCTTAAGGAGCATTTTGAAGTTACTGTTTTTCCAGAAAAGAGACCAATAAAGAAAAGGGAACTTAAAAAACTAGCTAAGGGTTGTGATGGTCTTATACCTTTACTTACAGATAGAGTAGATGCAGAAATTATGGATAAAACAGGGATTAAAGCTATAAGTAATTACGCAGTTGGAGTCGACAATATAGATATAGAAGCAGCTACTGCTAGAAAAATCCCTGTTATGAATACTCCAGGAGTTCTAACAAATGCAACAGCTGATCTAACGTTTTCCTTGATTTTAGGAACAGCTAGAAGATTAGTTGAAGCAGATAATTTCCTTAGAACTGGTAAATGGAATGGCTGGGATCCTTTGCTTCTTCTAGGTGGAGATGTTACTGGTAAAACACTTGGTATAGTAGGATTGGGAAGAATCGGAAAAGCTGTTGCTGAAAGAGCTAAAGGATTTGGAATGGAAGTAATCTACAATAGTACAACCAAATTTAATGATGATGAAAGACTTTTAGGAATTCAATTTGCTTCTCTAAGTGAACTACTCAAAAAATCAGATTTTGTTACTCTCCACACTCCATATACTGAAGCAACTCATCATCTAATTGGAAGAAAGGAATTAGAACTGATGAAACCATCTGCATATTTAATCAATACAGCTCGTGGTCAAATAATTAATGAAGAAGAGCTAATTGAAGGCTTGAAAGAAGGACTGATTGCAGGTGCGGGTCTTGATGTTTATTATGCAGAACCAAATTTCAATAAAGAACTAGCAAAACTCTCTAATGTTATTCTCCTTCCACACATAGGATCTGCGAGTCTAGAAACTCGAACAAACATGGCAATAATTGCTGCTGAAAATCTCAAAAATGTTTTATTCGGAAATAGACCTAGTCACATAATAAATCCTGAGATTTACGATTAAGTATCTCTGTTCTCAAAAAGCTCAGTTCGAGAATATTCTTTTTCATTAATTTTCATTTTTGAAATAGGGAAGTAATAATGCTCAACTCTTTCATCTGGGTCTAACCTTACATGCGTCATTCCTATGAATTTGTCAGCAACTGTTGGACATAAAGGATCCTTAGCTTGAGGATTTGTACCAACACCGACTTGAACAATTCGAACCTCTTCTCTGTAAATAAGCTGTTGAAGATATTCACCTGCTTTTCCTCCTCCCTCAACATCTACAAGACGATTGTCCTTTAATGTCAGTGAGAGTAGCTGTGTAAGATCTTCTTGCCATCCTGGAAAAATATTCAATGTTCCAGAAATTTTGCAGTCTCTTTGAGTATAGGGTAACATTAAAGTTATTTCTCCAGCCGGTAGATTACTAAACATCCCTTTTTCAGTAGCGAAACCGCTCTCCCATAACCAATCTACTGGGTGAAGAAATTCAAGTATCAAATGACTCCCTGCTACGTCAAAAAACTCTATTTTTCTAGCTCCTTGCACCAAACTGAATAATTGAGTTGTTATACTTTCCATCTTAAAATAATCAACATCCAAAGGTCCTTCTGGTAGAAAAATATCTGGTGGTACTTGTGGTCCTGAAATATGTCTAAGTTTCTTTTCTTCTAATGGTTCTGTTATAATGGGAACATCTGTTAGTGAAAATTCTGTAAGTGTTATTACTACATCTGAATCTAGAATTTTTTGTTTTAATTTTCTATCTTCTGGATTTTTATAATGTTGATAAGTTGGTTTCATAAAGTAAAGATCAACTTTGTTTGGTACTAGTTCTTCAATAGTATCTCTAATTCTCTTGGCTAGAATATTCCTTTCCATCATAGTTTCAAGGAGAATTAAAGGTTTTATTTGAAAATCTTCTGCTGAGGGATAATCACTTATGACCAGAATTTTCTCCCCTTCTGTAACACCCCACGCTTCGTTTAGTAATCTCTTTATAACAGGTTTTAAGCTTTCATTAGTGAGAGGGCTCATATACACATCTGTTATTAAGTTATGAACCTTTTAAACATTAGTCTAAAGGAAAATGCTAGGGAAATCGGTGGAAACAGCGTAACATAGTTTTTCCAAAGAATTCTCTTGAGATACATTTTCTACAATCTATGCATGAAGATTTTTCTTGACCATTCTGAAGGAGTTTAACAAAATCAGGTTCGTTGATGAATGGTTTGCTCATCGAGATTAAATCAACTATTTTGTTTTCTATTAATTCTTCCATTGTATTTCTACTTCTAATTCCATCTACAAGAATTAGTGGAAGTTTTGGAACAGCATCACGAATATTCTTGGCATGCTCTCCCCAAGTAGCTTCATTGTAACCTGATTCTTCTCCAGCTCTCCCCCTTGTTTTTCTTATTTCTGGTTTTTGTTGAAATCCTCCACCTGAGATTTCTATAAAATCGATCCCCTTATCACTAAGCCATTTTGCTACTTGAATAGAATCACTAATTCTTAATCCCTTTTCTGGAGCAAAATCATCACAGTTTATTTTTATTCCAACAATTGCTTCAGAACCAAGTTTGGATCTTATTTTATCATAAATATCAAAAAGCAGACGGGTTCGTTTCTCGAGTGTGCCTCCAAATTTATCCTCTCTTTTATTAACAATATCTGATAAAAACTGACTAACTAAATAACCATGAGCTCCATGTATCTGCACTCCATCAAAACCTGCTTCTATAGCATTAACAGATGCTTTTACGAAATCGTCTTCAATTTCTTCGATTTCATTTAAAGTTAATTCTCTAGCTTCCCAATTCTCAGTTTTATAAACTGAAGCTGTAGCTCGATCTGCTGGACTAGTTCCTCCTCCATGATTTAGCTGTGCAATTATTTTTGAACCATGCGAATGTACTTTTTCAACCAATTTCTTCATTCTAGGTATATGTATCTCATCTGTTAGTCCAGATTGACCTGTGTGAGCTTTCCCTTTTTCATTAATGTAAGAATGACCTTTGATTATTAATCCAATATCTCCCGTGGCTAACTGTTCATAATAATCTAAAATAGGATCAGTTAATATTCCTTGTTCGTCTGACCAGTAAGAGGTAGTAGCTGATCTTACAAATCTGTTTTTTAATTCTAGTTTTCCTAATCTAAATGCTGAAAAGAGTTTATACATAAATTATCATAAAGTGAGAACTAAAAAAACATTACTGAACTTAAATCTTTAAGAAACTATTATTGCGTAGATCCACAATTTGAACAGAATCGACTATGATCCTCAATTTTATGTCCACAATTCGAACAATATTTGAAATCAGTTTGTTGCTCTATAGGTGGTTGAACCAGTGAAACAGTAGATTCTTGAGCAGCTATCTGTTTAGCAGGTTGATAAGCAACTACTGGAGTAGGAGTAGGTTGTCCTGGTGCGGTTGGAGATACTACAATTCCCTTAAAATTCTGTGCTAATTTCATGAATCCTAGTATGTGCATAATTGTAGAAACTGTAAGGATTAACATACAAATTGTTGCAAGTATAATTAGCAGAATCATGTAACTGAAAACCGATACAAGAATATATGTTAAAATTCCTACTAAAGGGAATATCACAACTAATCCTAAGTAGGAGTAGAATAGGAGTTTATTCTCTTCTCCTTCATACAATCCTTTACTTTTCATTTCTTTGAATATTTGGTCAAATGCATAAAAACTATATAGAACCATTATTGCTGCTACAAGGTTTCCCAACAATGGGACAACAAAGATAGTAATTATTTCACCAAAGAATCCAATTAATAAAAAATCAGAAGCTCGTTTAATTGAAGCTCTAAGAAATGGGTATGTATTTGACATTTCGTCAAAAGCAGCTTTCATTTGAAAAATATATATGAAACGGAATACAATGCAAATTATTCCTGGAACAGATAAAACAGCAAGTGCTATTCCTAGTGATCTTAAAGTCTGTTGAAATCCTATAAAAAAAGCTGGATGATAAAAATCTGTACTCCGCCAGAAAACTGGTGAGCTTATGAATAGGAAGGAAACAAATAGAGCTGAAACAGCTACAAATATGAAAAGAAAGTAGATAATGTTGACCTTTGCTATCTTAGAAGTATTTTCAACAAGTTTGACTTTAAACGTATAAGATTGAATATTAGCTTCCTTTGAATAATCCATTTATATCCCTTCTTGAATCGATTAAAATTAGTTAGTATTTTATTTAAACTTATTCTATCAAAAGAGGGTTAACAAGAAATATCACCTTTATAAGTGTCTATAGTTCCATACCAAGCTGGACAGGTTGATCCCATGAATTTTAAATTTTCTAGATTAGTGGATAATCCGAATGAGCAAAGAGTACTTATTGTAGATTTCAATCCTCCAAAAAGTTGCAATTTCAACTGTTTGTATTGCCAGCTTGGACCAACAACTAATATGATAAATGAAAGAAAAATGTTCTTTCCTGTAAAAGAAATACTAGAGGAGATAAAACAAGTATTTGAAGAGGAAGGTGTTCCGGATATAACAATCCTTACAGGTAGTGGTGAACCAAGCCTATACTCAGGACTCGGTAAGTTAATTGATGGAATAAGAGACCTGAACTCAAAAACAAGAATAAAAGTTGTAACCAACGGTACCTTCCTACATGACAGAAAATTAAGAAGAGAGATTTCAAAATCACACATAATCCAACTTAACATCGACACTGTTGTTCCTGAAGAAGCAGAGATCATTAATAGACATCACAAAGGAGTAAAACTTGATTATATCCTCGAAGGAGCTCTCAGTCTTGCTCTCAAATATGAGGGTCTATTTAACGTTAATGTAAAAATTATAGATGGTGTAAATGATTCCCTTGAAAACATTGACAAGATGTGGAGATTACTCCAACGATTACAACCATCATCAGTTGAAATAGGAGAAATAAAACCATTTAAAGCAATAGAAGAACACGAAAATGTCTCCCCAGAATTTACTAGAATGGTAAAAAATATCTGGAAAGACTTACCGTTTAATGTTCAGTATAATTTTCAATAAGTCTCAAATTTTTTTTCAAAATTTTCCTTTAATTTATAATAATCAATATTATTGAAGGGACAAACCTTGATACAAATGCTACATCCGTATTCGTTTATGAAGTGAGGCATACATTTAGTATTCTCTACATGAGTTATTCGTCCATTGGGGTGCTCAATAGCTTGATCTAGTATAGCATTCCCAGGGCATTCTTTGATGCATTTTCTGCACTTATTACAATAATCACTTATCCAGCTTTGCTCATTAACTTCCGCTTCAGGAAAATTCTCTATACTTGTAAAAACAGCTGCTAGTCTAAAACGTGGTCCGAATTCTGGAGATATCATTATTCCTGAATATCCGAGCCATGCAATTCCAGCGGATTGAGCCATTGGTGGATATAATGCTGCTCCCATTAATGGATGACCAGCATGAGCGGAGAATCCTTTCCTTCTAAGAAATTTAGCTATCTTGTTTGAAACAATACCTAAATCATCGTAGGTTCGTAGAACTTCATGCAAGCATTTCACACTAGGTGCTGTGTCTATTTTATCCTTCTGCATTTCAAAGCTTAAAACAATCGCATTAGGATGGAGAACTGCTTTATTCTTAAAAACAAGTTGTTCTGAAATCTTTGTATAACCAATCACTCCAGCACCATGTTTTTTAGCTAATCTTTCTAGTTCTTTTAATTCTTCGTCATTTATTTCTATTCTTGGATTCTGAGGATTCTTTTTTAGAGTATTTAGAACTTTGTTTTGGTTTCGAATAACAGAAGCCATTATAGGAGCTACTCTTGGACCAAAACCTGTTCTTTTTCCATATTTTTCTCCTTCAATCATAATTTCATATCTAACTGGCGATTCTTCATTAAATTTTACATAACCATCTCTTTCTGAGAGACTATTTTCCTTTTCAAATATCACATACATGAATTTTTTCATGATAAACTGCTGGATTTTTTCCATAATTGCCAAATTACGCACCCAGTTTTAATATGTAGAAGAAATCTATATTTTTAAATTTAATCATGAATTGTGCTGTTTTCCGAAATTCCTCTTCAATGTATTGTAATCTGTTTTGTTGAATGGGCAGACTTTGATACAGACTGTACAACCATAATTATTTCCAAAGTATGGAAAACATTTCTCATTATCGATATGTGTTAATCTTCCCGCTTCTTGTTCAATTGCATGTTCATAGATAGCACCTGGAGGGCATTCTTTGATACATCGTCTGCATTGTTCGCAATAATCTCTAATCCAACTATGTTCGGTCTCTTCAATGATAGGAAGATTTTCAATAGAAACATATACTGCTGCTAGTCTACAGGTAGGTCCATTAAAAGGAGTAACTAATAATCCAGAATATCCAAATTCTCCCATACCAGCTTCTTGAGCAAGTTTGGGATATAATGCTATTCCACCTAGTGGGGGAGAAGCATGAGCTCCAAATCCTTTCTTCCTCAGGAAACGTGCAACTTTATTGGATGCAACACTTAGCTTATCATATGTATACCAGATATTTTTAAGCGATGATTTATTTGGAGCACCACTAATAATGTCATTATCCATATTCATTGCCAAAACTATAGCATTTTCATAAGCAATTGCTTTGTTCTTAAAAATCAAATTTGGTGGAACTTTAGTATATCCAATTGCTGAAACTTTGACAGTCTTTACATATTTCTCTAATTCTTCTAATTCTTCTGCTTCAATCTTTTTCCTAGGATTAATAGGATTCTTCTTTAGATCAAAAATTGCCTTCTTCATATTTTTAATGCATGTGAGTATATGCTTTATCGTAACTGAATTTAAGGGTACTTCAACACCTTCTCTTCTCCCAAATTCGATAGGAATATCAAATCTAGTTACAGATTCTTTTGAGAATTTAATGGAATTCTCCAGCTCAATGACTGAATTCTCTAATGCATA